>NZ_JBVJMA010000004.1:0-578728 GCF_055584445.1 Streptomyces sp. NPDC103540 | reverse complement strand
CGCATCGGCCTGATCCGCTTCGGCTCCCGCGTCGACATCTACCTCCCCGAGGGCGTCGAGGTCGCGGTCGAGGTCGGTCAGACCACCACCGCGGGGGTGACCCGAATTGACCGTGACTGACCCTGAGACTCCCGCCACCGGCTGGGTGCCCGAGGCCAAGGAGGAGGACGACGCCGACGACATGCCGCTCTCGCTGCGGCTGTCGATAGCGGACACCCTCACCCTCGGCAACGCGACCTGCGGATTCATGGCGGTGTACTTCACCACCACCGGAATCCTCATCCCGCACCTCACCGGCAGCGGCGAGTCGGGCATGGCCCGGCACAGCGCGGCGACCGCGGTGATACTGATGCTCCTCGCGGCGGTCTTCGACCT
Source organism: Streptomyces sp. NPDC103540 (assembly GCF_055584445.1). Lineage (NCBI taxonomy): Bacteria > Bacillati > Actinomycetota > Actinomycetes > Kitasatosporales > Streptomycetaceae > Streptomyces > Streptomyces sp. NPDC103540. The sequence goes on along the minus strand of NZ_JBVJMA010000004.1, from coordinate 578,353 downwards.
CTTCGACGGCATCGTGGCCCGCAAGCTGCGCAGCTCGCCGATGGGCGCCGAGCTCGACAACCTGTCGGACCTGATCAGCTTCGGGCTGGCGCCCGCGTACTTCGTGCTGGTCTACGGCATGGTCGCGGACGACGCCCACCAGAAGGTGTCCGCGCTCGCGGCCATCGTCGTCCTGCTGGCGGTGGTCCTCAGGCTCGCGAGATTCAGCTGCGTGACCATGAAGGACGGCATGTTCCAGGGCATGCCGAGCCCCTTCGGGGCCCTGACGGTCGTCTCCATCGTGCTGCTGGAGCTCCCCTTCATCCCGACCCTGCTGGCGATCGTCGGCGTGGCCTGGCTGATGGTGAGCCGAGTCGAGTACCCGAAGCCGCGGGGCGTCCTCGCGGCCGCCATGCTCAGCTGGATCGTCGGCGCCATGGGGCTGCTGGCGGCCTGGGCGTTCGACGCCCCGGGCGGTCAGCTGCTGCTCCAGACCGGCTGCGCCCTGCAGATCGCGCTGGCGGCCACGATCCCGCTCTTCGCGACGACGCGGAGGGCCAACACCTTCCGCCACAACCGCCGCGAGGCCCGCGCCGCGCAGCTCCCGTAAGCCGCTCCGAAAGGGCCCCCGGTGCCGATGGGCACCGGGGGCCCTTTCGCGTACGGGGGGGGCCGCGGGGGCCTGGGCTGGGACGGGGGGCCGCGCCGCCGGGGCCGGGGGTGGGGCGGGGTGTCGTCCGGGGTAGGCATGATTTATGGCCCCCTGGCAGGGTCCCGAAGCGGACCGGCGGTAAGGGCCACAAATCACGTTTTACACCCCGGACGACACCCCGCCCCACCCCCGCCCCCGGCTCCCCCGACTCCCTCCCGCTCCGCCCACCCCGGGCGGGAGGGCGGGAGGGCAGGCGGGCAGGCGGGCAGGCGGGCAGGCGGGCAGGCGGGCGGGCGGGAGGGCAGGCGGGCAGGCGGGCAGGCGGGCAGGCGGGCAGGCGGGCAGGCGGAGGACAACACACCGCCACGGCCACGGGCACGGCCCTCCGTCCACCGGGCACCGCCCACCACACCCCAGGCAGCAGGCTGCGGGCGGCGTGCGGGGCGTCCGTTTGACCACCGGGCAGGGGGCGGGCCCGGCTTCGCTCCGCCTCGGCGGGTCTCGTCTGCCGTGGCGCACGGCCCTGGACCCTCGTGGCCCGGGGCGGGAGGCGGGGGACCCCGGCGGCGGGGGTGGGAGTGGGGTGGGGTGGTGTCCGGGGTGTAAAACGTGATTTGTGGCCCAAACCGCCGGGTTCTCTCCGGACCCGGCTCAGGGGCCATAAATCATGCCTACCCCGGACACCACCCCACCCCGCTCCCGCCCCCGCCGCACCCCGACCCCGCCCCTCGCCGTCCCGCCGCACCCCGGCCCCGCGCCGTGCCCGGGGCTACGCTTGATGTCGGAAAACCGCCAGCCCCGGCGGTGACCGCCCGGGATCCTGGAGCCATGTACACCGACACCGACCGCTGCGTCAGGGCCGTGCGGTCGAAGGACGCCCGCTTCGACGGCTGGTTCTTCACCGCCGTGCGGACCACCGGGATCTACTGCCGGCCGAGCTGCCCGGCCGTGCCGCCCAAGGTCGAGAACATGACCTTCCTGCCCAGCGCCGCCGCCTGCCAGCAGGCCGGGTACCGGGCCTGCAAGCGCTGCCGGCCCGACACCAGCCCCGGCTCCCCCGAGTGGAACGCCCGCGCCGACGCCGTCGCCCGCGCGATGCGGCTCATCCAGGACGGCGTCGTGGACCGCGAGGGCGTCCCCGGGCTCGCGGCCCGGCTCGGCTACTCCACCCGGCAGGTCGAGCGCCAGCTCCTCGCCGAGCTGGGCGCCGGACCGCTGGCCCTGGCCCGGGCGCAGCGCGCGCAGACCGCCCGGCTGCTCATCGAGACCTCCACGCTCCCGATGGGCGACGTGGCCTTCGCCGCGGGTTTCTCCTCCATCCGGACCTTCAACGACACCGTGCGCGAGGTCTTCGCCCTGGCCCCCAGCGCCCTGCGCGAGCGGGCCGAGCGCGCCGGCCCCCGTACGGCCGGGCCGCGCGTCCCCGGCACGCTGGCCCTGCGGCTGCCCTACCGGGCGCCCCTGAACCCCGACAACCTCTTCGGGCACCTCGTCGCGACGGCCGTGCCCGGGGTCGAGGAGTGGCGGGACGGGGCCTACCGCCGGACGCTGCGGCTGCCGTACGGCACGGGCGTCGTCGCCCTGACCCCCGGCCCCGACCACATCGGCTGCCGGCTGGCGCTGACCGACCTGCGCGACCTGACCATCGCCATCAGCCGCTGCCGCCGGCTGCTCGACCTGGACGCCGACCCGGAGGCCGTCGACGGGCAGCTGCGCGCCGATCCGCTGCTGGCACCGCTCGTGGACAAGGCTCCGGGGCGGCGGGTGCCCCGGACCGTGGACGCGGCGGAGTTCGCCGTACGGGCGGTCCTGGGGCAGCAGGTGTCGACGGCCGCCGCGCGCACGCACGCGGCCCGGCTGGTGACGGCGTACGGGGAGAGGGTGGAGGATCCGCAGGGCGGGCTGACGCACCTGTTCCCCGATCCGGCGGCGCTCGCGGACCTCGACCCCGAGGCGTTGTCCATGCCGCGCAGTCGGCGCACCACGTTGACCACCCTGATCGCGGCGTTGGCCGACGGCTCGCTGCCGTTGGGCATCGACAGCGACTGGGAGGCGGCCCGCGCCCGGTTGAACGCGTTGCCCGGTTTCGGTCCGTGGACCACGGAGATCATCGCGATGCGGGCGCTGGGCGACCCCGACGCGTTCCTGCCGTCCGATCTCGGGGTGCGCCGCGCGGCCCGGGGCCTGGGGTTGCCCGCCACGCCGGCGGCCCTGACCGCCCGCGCGGCGCACTGGCGGCCCTGGCGGGCGTACGCCGTGCAGTACCTGTGGGCCACCGAGGACCACGCCATCAACCATCTGCCGCCCGTCCGAGGAGCACAGTCATGAGCAGCGCAGTCGTGAGCCGCAAGCAGCACACCGTCGTCGAGAGCCCCTACGGTCCGCTGACGCTGGTCGCGGCGGACGGGGTCCTGTGCGGGCTGTACATGACGGGGCAGCGCCACCGTCCGGCGGAGGAGTCCTTCGGTGAGCGGGTGGCGCCGGGCGAGGAGCCCTTCCCGGAGGTGGTGCGGCAGCTGGCGGCGTACTTCGCCGGGGAGCTGACGGAGTTCACCGTGGCGGTGCGGTTGGAGGGGACGGAGTTCCAGCGCAGCGTGTGGGAGCAGTTGACGCGGATCCCGTACGGGCAGACGTGGTCCTACGGGCGGTTGGCGGCGGAGCTGGGCAAGCCGAACGCCTCGCGTGCGGTGGGGTTGGCGAACGGGAAGAACCCGGTCGGCATCATCGTGCCCTGTCACCGGGTGATCGGCGCCTCGGGCTCGATGACCGGGTACGGCGGTGGCATCGAGCGCAAGGTGCGGCTGCTGGAGTTCGAGAGCGAGGGCGCGGGCCGCTGAGGGCCCGGGCCCCGACCCCCGGGCCCCGGGCTCGCTCTCGGGCCCGGTCTCGGGCCCGGTCTCGGGGCGTCAGATCACGGCGAGGGGGACGAGGAGGGCGAAGCCCGCGCCCGCCTCGACGGCGTAGGCGTAGAGGGACGGGTGTTGGACGGGGGCGGCGAGCAGGACGACGCTCTGCTGGGTGGCGGCGGCCGTCACCCAGTCCTCGTCGGCGCCGAGGCGGCCCTGGTACCAGCCTTCGCAGGCGCCGGGGCCGGTGACGGCGAGGAGGTCGTCCTCGCGGCGGTAGAAGGCCTGCCAGCCCTCGGCGGGCGCGGACCAGCCCTCGAAGTCCTCGAAGGAGGCCCAGCCGCCCTCGCGTATCGCGCTGTCGAACATCCAGACCGACTCCCCTTCGGGGGTGACCTCTCCGGCGGACTGTTCGTCGGTGGTGAAGTGGACCATGGGGAGGGCGTCGGTGCCGTCGGCGGTGCTGGGCCAGGCGTACATGGTGATCATCAGTAGATTCTGCCCTGGTCGATGGAGGCTGTGGACAACTGCCGCTCCCGGTAAGGCCGGTGGCGCGGGGGCGTCGGGCGGGGCCTGTTACGCGGTCGCGGGTCGGCGGCCGTTCTCCAGCTCCACGGGGCCCTCGCCGGTCAGGAGCGCCCGGTAGGCCTCCCGGGTGCGGCGGCCGAGCGATCCGGGGAGGTATGTGGTGAGTTCGTCGGGTTCGACCAGTTTCCAGGAGAGGAGTTCCTCTTCCTGGAGGGTGATGGAGGCCAGCCGGTCGGCGTCGAGCACGCCGCCGTCGTAGAGGTAGGCGGCGAGCGGGGGGCGGCCTTCCTCGACGCTCCAGTCGACGGCGAGGAGCCGGCCGAGCGGTACGTCGAGGCCGATCTCCTCGGCGCTCTCGCGGCGGGCGGCGGCGCGGGGGGACTCGTTGTGGTCGGACTCGATCGTGCCGCCGGGGAGGGCCCAGCCCGCGCGGTAGTTGGGTTCGACGAGCAGGACGCGGCCCTCGGTGTCGCGGAAGAGGGCGGCGGCCCCGGCCAACACCCGGGGCAGGCTCGCGATGTAGGCGGCGTAGTCATCGGTGGTGGTCACGGCGCCACCCTAACCGGCGGTCCCGGGCGTCACGGCGGGCGGCCCCGTGATCACTCCTGCGGGTGGGCGCCGTCCTCGCGCTCGCGCCCCCTGGACTCCGCGACGCGGCGCAGGCGGGGGTGGCGGGCGGGCCCGTGCTCGCTGACGGCGTCGCCGACCATGGCCTTCACGGCGTCGCGCAGTCCGTGCAGGGCGTGGTGGCGGGCGGGGCCGGCTCCGGGGTCCTCGCGCAGTTCCTTCACCAGGGCCCAGCACAGCAGGAGCATGACGATCACGAAGGGCAGGGCGACGAGGATGGTGGCGGTCTGGAGGGACTTGAGGCCGCCGGCGACGAGCAGGACGGCGGCGACGGCGGCCATCAGGACGCCCCAGGTGACGACCAGCCAGGTGGGCGGGTGCAGGGAGCCGCGGCTGGTGAGCGAGCCCATGACGAGGGAGGCGGAGTCGGCGCTGGTGACGAAGTAGGTCATCACCAGGAGCATGGCCACCCAGGAGCTGACGGTGCCGAGCGGCAGGGCGTCGAGCATGGCGAACAGGGAGGCCTCCGCGCCGTCCTTGACGGCGGAGGCGAGGTCGGCGGCGCCGGTGGAGTCGAGGCGGATGGCGGTGCCGCCCATGACGCAGAACCAGACGACGGTGGCTCCGCTGGGCACGAGGAGGACGCCGACGAGGAATTCCCGGATGGTGCGGCCGCGCGAGATGCGGGCGATGAAGGTGCCGACGAAGGGGGCCCAGGAGAGCCACCACGCCCAGTAGAAGATCGTCCAGGCGCCGAGCCAGGCGCTGTCGGTGAAGGCTCCGGTGCGGGTGGCCATGGGCAGCAGTTCGTGGAGGTAGCTGCCGACGCTCGCGGGGATGACGTCGAGGACGTAGACGGTCGGGCCGAGGACGAAGACGAAGAGCATCAGGGCGGCGGCGAGCACGATGTTGGCGGTGCTGAGCCATTTGACGCCCTTGTGCAGTCCGGAGAAGGCGGACAGGACGAAGGCGGCGGACAGGGCGGTGATGATGACCAGCTCGACGCCGGTGGAGGCCTTCAGGCCGGTGGTGATGTCCAGGCCCTCGGCGACCTGGAGGGCGCCGAGGCCGAGGCTGGTGGCGGTGCCGAAGACGGTGGCGAAGACGGCGAGCAGGTCGATGGTCTTGCCCTGCCATCCCCGGGCTCGTTCCTCGCCCATGAGGGGGACGAAGGCGGAGCTGAGGCGGTTGCCGCGGCCCTTGCGGAAGGTGGCGTAGGCGAGGGCGAGGCCGGCGATGCCGTAGATCGCCCAGGGAGTGAGGGTCCAGTGGAAGAAGGAGTAGTCGAGGGCGGCGCGGGCGGCGGCTCCCGTGCCCGCGGCGGCGCCGGCCGCCGGGGGCGGGTTCAGGTAGTGGGTGAGGGGTTCGCCCACGCCGTAGAACATCAGGCCGATGCCCATGCCGGCGCTGAACATCATCGCGATCCACGAGAGGTTCGTGAACTCGGGTTCGGAGTCGTCGGCGCCGAGGCGGATCCGGCCGAAGCGGCTGATGGCGAGGACGACGCACATGACGAGGAACACGTCGGCGGCGATCACGAAGAGCCAGGCGAAGTTCTCCAGCACCCAGCCGAGGGCGCTGCTCGACGCGCTGTCGAAGGAGTCCTTGCCCAGCGCGGCCCAGGCGACGACGGCCAGCACGGCGATCACCCCGATGCCGACGACGCTGAGGTCGGGCGTGCCGTCGTCCCGGTCGTCGGAGCCTCCACCCGGAGTATCCGGATGTGCCTGTTCCAGTGAATCCGCGCTCATGCGGCCACACTATGCAGACGTATATCCGTATTTAGGCGCATGGCGCGCCGGATGTGAGCCAGGCCACCCATGGGCATAGGAGGATCCTCCGGATAGGCTCATGGTGGCGCGACTGCACTGTTCGATAGCAAGGGATTAGCAAGGTGACGGACGGAGCAGTAACTGAGACCGCGCGCGTGCTCATCGCCGCGGACAAATTCAAGGGCTCGCTCACGGCCGTTCAGGTCGCGGAGCGGGTGACGGCGGGCCTTCGCAGGGCCGTTCCGGACGTGGAGGTCGAGACCCTCCCCGTCGCGGACGGCGGCGACGGGACCGTCGCGGCCGCCGTGGCGGCCGGGTTCGAACGCCGGGAGGTACGGGTCACCGGACCCCTCGGCGAGCAGGTCACGGCCGCTTTCGCGCTGCGCGACGGCACGGCCGTGGTGGAGATGGCGGAGGCCTCCGGGCTCCAGCTGCTGCCCGCGGGCACCTTCGCCCCGCTGACGGCCACCACGTACGGCTCCGGCGAGGTCCTGAAGGCCGCGCTGGACGCGGGCGCGACCTCCCTCGTCTTCGGCGTGGGCGGCAGCGCCACCACCGACGGCGGCGCCGGCATGCTGGCGGCGCTGGGCGCGGTGTTCCTGGACGCGAACGGCGAACCGGTCGGTCCGGGCGGCGGCGCCCTGGCGGATCTGGCCTCGGCCGACCTGTCCGGGATCGACCCCCGCTTCGCCGAGGTGGACTTCGTCCTGGCCAGCGACGTGGACAACCCGCTGACCGGTCCGAAGGGCTGCGCGGCGGTGTACGGCCCGCAGAAGGGCGCCTCCCCCGAGGACGTGGCGACCCTGGACGCGGCGCTGGCGCACTACGCGCGGGTGCTGGAGAAGTCCATCGGCGCCGAGGCCGCCACCCTCGCGGCCTCCCCGGGCGCGGGCGGCGCGGGCGGCATCGGCTACGGCGCCCTGCTGGTCGGCGCGAGCTTCCGGCCCGGCATCGAGCTGATGCTGGAGGTGCTCGGCTTCGCCCCGGCGCTGGAGCGGGCCACGCTGGTCATCACCGGTGAGGGTTCCCTCGACGAGCAGACCCTGCACGGCAAGGCCCCGGCGGGCGTGGCGGCGGCGGCGCGCGCGGCGGGCAAGCCGGTCGTGGCGGTCTGCGGTCGGCTGCTGCTGGACCAGGCGGCCCTGGAGGCGGCCGGCATCCGCCGCGCCTACCCGCTGACCGACCTGGAGCCCGACCCGGCCAAGTCCATCCCGAACGCCGGTCCCCTGCTGGAGCGGGTCGCGGAGAACATCGCCGCCGACGTGCTCTGACGCGGTCGCGACACGCCGGCCGAAGGCCCGTACCCCCGAGACGACGGGGGTGCGGGCCTTCGCCGTCGCCCGCCCCTGATCCTCCGGGCCGGATCCCGCCCCGGCTCGCCCGCGCGCGGCCGTTACGCCGTGACGCGGTCGCCCGCGGCCGCGAGCACCTCGGCGGTGGTCACGATCCGGGCGAAGCCGCCGCCCTGGAGGTTCACGGCGGTGGCGGTGGCGAGCTGCGCCGCGGTCAGCGAGAGGCCGCCGGGGCCGGTGCCGTCGGCGAGGTCGAAGGTGTGGGTGGCGTCGAGGGGCACCAGGACCTCGTAGCCGAGGTTGCCGGCCATGCGGGCGGTGGTCTCCACGCACATGTTGGTCTGGATCCCGGTGAGGACCAGCTGGCCGATGCCGCGGTCGGTGAGCCAGGCGGCCAGGTCGGGGGTTCCGTAGAAGGACGAGTTGACGGTCTTGGTGACCAGCAGGTCGTCCTCGTGGCGGCGCTCCCGCACCAGGTCCTTGAAGGCGTGCCCCGGGTGCTCGGGGGCGAGGACGGAGCCGGGCTGCACGGAGGCGTGCCGGACGAGCACGATCGGGCGGCCGGACTCCCGCCAGGCGTCCATGAGGGCCGCGATGTTGGTCTCGGCGTCCGGGTTGTCGCGCGGGCCCCAGTAGGCGGCGTCGTCGAAGCCCTTCTGGACGTCGATGACGAGCAGGGCGCTGTTGTCGGCGATCTCGATCGCGGTCTGTGTCATGCCCCCCATCCTGGGCGGCGCGCGGGGCCGCGGCCGGCGGCTGCGGGGACGCGAAACGATGGGATCCTGCCAGGGTGGCAGGAGTTTCCCGGCGACCTCTGGCACAGTGGCCGCATGCGCCGCGTCGCCATCGTCGCCCAGCCCGGGATCCGGGCCTTCGACCTCGCCGTCGTCACCGAGGTCTGGGGCCCGGACCGCAGTCACCTCGGGGTCCCCGTCTTCGAGCTGCGCCGCTGCGCCCTGGAGCCGGGGCCGATCACCCTGCCGGGCGGCCTCACCCTGACCCCCGACCGGGGTCTCGACTGGTTGGTGCGGGCCGATCTGGTGGTCGTGCCGGCCCTGGCCGAGCCGACCGACCCGACGCCCGAGCCCGTCCTCGCCGCCCTGCGGGAGGCGCACGCGCGGGGCATCCCGGTGGCCGCCCTGTGCGCGGGTGCGTTCGTGCTGGCGGAAGCGGGGCTGCTGGAGGGGCGCCGGGCGGTGACGCACTGGTGGCTGGCGGCGCAGCTCGCGGCCCGCCACCCCGGGATCGTGGTCGAGGAGGCGCCGCTGTTCGTCGAGGACGACGGGCTGTGGACCTCCGCCGGGGTGGCCTCCGGGATCGACCTGTGCCTGCACCTGGTCCGCGAGGCGCACGGGGCGGAGGCCGCCGCGGCCGTCGCCCGCTCGATGGTCACCGGCCCCTTCCGCGCCGGGGACCACGCGCAGTACCTGGACCGGCCCACCCCGGCCGCCGACCGGACCGCCGAGGCACTGGCCGCCGTACGCCGGCAGGCCCTGCGGCGGCTCCACGAGCCGCTGGACGTGGCCACCCTGGCCGCTTGGGCGGGCATGTCGCCGCGCTCGTTCGCCCGGCACTTCGCCGCGTCCACCGGCACCACCCCGCACAGGTGGCTGCTCTCCCGGCGCCTCGACGAGGCCCGGAAACTGCTGGAGCGCACCGACCATCCCGTGCCGGAGGTGGCGCGGCGGGCCGGGTTCGCCAGCGAGGTCACCTTCCGCCAGCACTTCGGCGCCCAGGTCGGCATGAGCCCCCGCGCGTACCGCACGGCGGCGGCCAACGCTCCCATAACCGGCGACAGTGTTAGAAATGGCTCATGAGCGGACGTTCGGGTCGGCATCGGGAGGCGCGGCCGCCTGGCCTGCTCGCGCGGCTCTCCGTGATCCCGGGCAGTGTCGCCGGTCAGGTCTTCGCGCTCCAGGCGGTGATCGTGCTGGTGCTGATCACCGCCGCCGCCTTCGCCCTGTTCTTCCAGGCGCGGTACGACAGCCAGAACGACGCCCGCAACCGCTCGCTCGCCGCCGCCGAGGCCTTCGCCCGCGCCCCGGGGCTGCCCGCCGCGCTGAAGGCCTCCGACCCGACGGCCGTGCTCCAGCCCCTGGCCGACGGCGCCCGCAAGGCGTCGGGGCTGGACTTCGTGGCCGTCCTGAGCCGCGACGGCGTCCGCTACACCGATTCCCGCCCCGAGCTGATCGGCCGGCGCGCCACCGGGGACCTGGCCCGCGCGGTGGCCGGGGAGTCCTTCACGGAGACCTTCGAGGGCGCCCCCAGCGACGCCGTCCGGGCCGTGGTCCCCGTACGCGACGGGAGCGGCGCGGTCGTCGGGCTGGTCTCCACCGGCATCGAGGTCAACAACGTGGGCGACGCCGTCGAGAAGCAGCTGCCGCTGCTGGTGGGCGCGACCGTCGTCGCCCTGTTGCTCGGCACGGGCGGCGCCGCCCTGGTGAGCGGCCGGCTGCGACGCCAGACCCGGGGCCTGGGAGCGGCCGAGATGGCCCGGATGAACGAGCACCACGAGGCCGTCCTGCACGCGGTGCGCGAGGGCGTCCTCATCGTCGACGCCGACCACCGGCTGCTGCTCGCCAACGACGAGGCCCGACGGCTGCTGGACCTGCCGGCCGACGCCGAGGCCCGCCACGTGACGGACCTGGGCCTCGATCCGCGCACGGTGGCGCTGCTGGTCTCGGGCCGGGTCGCGACCGACGAGGTCCACCTGGCGGGCGACCGGTTCCTCGCCGTCAACGTACGTCCCACCGAGCCCTTCGCCGGGGAGCCGTCGGGCAGCGTGATGACGCTGCGCGACACCACCGAGCTGGCGGCGCTCTCCGGGCGGGCGGAGGTGGCCCGCGAACGGCTCCAGCTGCTCTACGACGCCGGCGTGCGCATCGGTACCACCCTGGACGTGGTGCGCACCGCCGAGGAGCTGTCGGAGGTGGCCGTGCCGCGGTTCGCGGACTTCGTGACCGTCGAGCTGCTGGAGCCGGTGCTGCGCGGGGACGAGCCCTCGGCGACGGGCGGGGCGCACACCCGGATGCGCCGCGCGGCCATGTCGGGGATCCGTACGGACCAGCCGCTCCAGCCGGTCGGGGACACCATCCGCTTCGAGGTGGCGACGGCTCCGATGGCCGCCGCGCTGGAGGCCGGGCGGGCGGTGCTCGCCGCCGATCTGCACGCCGCGATGGGCTGGCGGGCGCAGGACCCGGCCGGCACCCGGGTGGCCCTGGACTACGGGCTGCACTCGCTGATCTCCGTACCGCTCCAGGCGCGCGGTGTGGTGCTGGGCATGGCGAACTTCTGGCGGGTCGACACGCCCGACGCGTTCGACGAGGAGGACCTGTCCTTCGCGGAGGAACTGGGCGCCCGCGCGGCCGTCTCCATCGACAACGCGCGCCGCTACACCCGGGAGCACGCCACCGCCGTGACGCTCCAGCGCAGTCTGCTGCCGCGGGTGCTGCCGGACCTGACGGCGGTGGACGTCGCCTTCCGGTACCTGCCGGCGAAGGCGGGGGTGGGCGGCGACTGGTTCGACGTGATCCCGCTGCCGGGGGCCCGGGTGGCGCTGGTGGTGGGCGACGTCGTGGGTCACGGGGTGCACGCGGCGGCGACGATGGGCCGGCTGCGGACGGCCGTGCACAACTTCTCGACGCTGGACATGCCGCCGGACGAGCTGCTGGGCCACCTGGACGAGCTGATCGACCGGATCGACCAGCTGGAGAGCGGCGCCGCCGCCGGGGGCGGGCGCCCGGGCCCGCCCGACCCGCAGGCCGCGAGCGCCCTGACGGGAACCGCGGGGGCCGAGGAGGGCGAGGAGGGCGAGGGGGCCGCCGGCATCACGGGCGCCACCTGCCTGTACGCCGTCTACGACCCGGTGTCGGGCGTGTGCGCGATGGCCAGCGCCGGTCATCCGGGGCCAGCCCTGGTGCACGCGGACGGGCGCGTGGAGTTCCCGGAGCTGCCGACGGGGCTGCCCCTGGGCGTGGGCGGCATGCCGTTCGAGGCGACGACGCTGCGGCTGCCCGAGGGGAGCCGGCTGGTGCTCTTCACCGACGGGCTGCTGGAGGACCGCGACCGGGACTTCGACACCGGTCTGGCGCTGCTGGGCGAGGCCCTGGCCCGGCCGGGGCGCAGCCCCGAGCAGGCGTGCGCGGACGTGCTGGCGGCGCTGCTGTTCCCGGCGCCGAGCGACGACATCGCCCTGTTGGTCGCGGACACGCGCCGGTTGGAGGCGGACCGGATCGCCGAGTGGGAGGTGCCCGGGAACCCGGAGGCCGTCTCGCGGGTGCGGCGGCTGGCGGCCGGGCAGTTGGCGGCCTGGGGGCTGGAGGAGGTCTCCTTCACGGCGGAGCTGGTCCTCAGCGAGCTGATCACGAACGCGATCCGGTACGGCTCGGCGCCGGTGCGGGTGCGGCTGCTGCGCGACCGGAACCTGATCTGCGAGGTGTCGGACGGCAGCAGCACCTCCCCGCACCTGCGGTACGCCGCCACCACGGACGAGGGCGGGCGCGGGCTGTTCCTGGTGGCGCAGTACGCCGAGCGGTGGGGCACGCGGTACACGGAGCGCGGCAAGGTCATCTGGGCGGAGCTGTCCCCTTCCGGCGGGGAGCCGGTGCTGCCGGAGCCGGACCTGGACGCGTTGGAGGACCTGGCCTGGTGACCGCCGCCCGCCGACCCCCGCGCCGGGCCGGCGCGGGGGTCAGGGGGCGGCCGTACGGGCCAGGAGGACGGCCACGTCGTCCTGGGCGGCCCCCGGCAGCAGCCGGGTCAGGATCCCCTCGCAGAGCTCCTCCAGCGGCCGGGCGGGCTGCCGCAGGGCGTGCGCGAGCCGGTCCATGCCCTCGTCGAGGTCCCGGTCGCGGCTCTCGATGAGGCCGTCGGTGTACAGGGCGAGGAGGCTGCCGGGCGGGAGCGGCACCTCCTCGGTGCGGAAGTCGTGGCCGCCGCCGGTGCCCAGCGGGGTGCCGGGAGGCCCCTTAAGGAAGCGGACCGTTCCGTCGGGGGCCGCCACGGCGGGGGGCGGGTGGCCGGCGCGGGCGACGACGCAGCCGCCGGCGGCCGGGTCGTGGACGGCGTACACGCAGGTCGCCATCTCGTCCTCGCCCAGGTCGGCGACCACCGCGTCGAGCGAGCGCAGCATCTCGGCGGGCGGTACGTCGAGCCGGGCCAGGGTGCGCACGGCCGTGCGGAGCTGGCCCATGACGGCGGCGGCGTGGATGCCGTGTCCCATCACGTCCCCGATGACCAGGCCGGTGCGTCCGCGCGGCAGCTGGATCACGTCGAACCAGTCGCCGCCGACGTCGTGCTCGCTGGCGGGCAGGTAGCGGCCGGTCAGTTCCAGTCCCGCCACCCGGGGCAGGGCGCTGTTGGTCAGGCTGCGCTGGAGGGTGAGGGCGGCCTGCCGTTGGGTGGTGTACATCCGGGCGTTGTCGATGTTGAGGGCGGCGCGGGCGACGAGTTCGTCGATGAGGACGCAGTCCTGGGCGTCGAAGGGTTCGCGCGCGCGCAGCCTGGTCACGGCGACGGCCCCGATCACCTTGCCGCGCGCCACGAGCGGGACCATGCGGGCCGAGCCGAGGGTGGCGAGGTAGTCCCGCAGGGCCCCGGCGCGGGGGTCGGTGATGAGGGCCGGGATGTCGGAGACGTAGAGGTTCATCGGGACGCCGTCGGCGATGACCCGCTCGTAGACCGTGTCGGCGGGGATCTGGAAGGTCTGTCCGGGGGCCAGTCGGGCGGTGGGGGCCTCGGGGTCGGGGAAGGTCGCGGCGAGCCGGCGCAGGACGCCGTGGGTGGAGGCGGCGGCCTCGTCGGGTTCGAGGACGGCCTCCAGGAGCTGTACGTCGGCCGAGTCCGCGAGCTGCGGCACCAGCAGCTCCACGATCTCCTCGGCCGTGCGGCGCAGGTCGAGGGTGGTGCCGATGCGGGTGCCGGCTTCGGCGAGGAGGGCGAAGCGGGTCCGGGCCCGTTCGACCTCGCGGTGGGCCCGCTGGCTCTCGGTGATGTCGATGAGGGAGGCGATCAGACCGAGCGGTCGGCCGCCGACGTCGAGGAGGGGGGCGTAGGAACAGGACCAGGTGCGGTCGTGGTCGGGGTCGGCGGGGGTGCGGCCGGTGCGGCGGACGTCGACGACGGCGGTGCCGCGTTCCAGTACCTGGCGCATGGTCGCCTCCAGGGCGACGGCGTTGACCCCGGGCACGACCTCGCTCAGGCGTCTGCCCAGGTGGTCGGCGGCGGGGACGCCGTTCATCCGGGCCAGGGCGTCGTTGACCCGCAGGAACCGCAGGTCGGTGCCGAGGGTGGCGAGGCCTATCGGGGACTGGGTGAACAGGCTCTGGAGGGCGGCGAGGGAGTCCCGCATGTGCAGGACCTCGGAGGTCTCGACGGCGATGAGCATGGCCCCCGTACGGCCCTGCGGGTCGGCGGCGGGCACGATCCACATCTCCATCGGCACCCGGTGGCCGTCGCGGTGGCGCACCGGGAGGGTGCCGACGACGGTCTCCCCCGCCTGGACGCGGCGCGTCAGGTCCTCGGCGAGTTCCTGGTTGGCCTCGGGGACGAGCACGGCCGTGCCGGGGCGTCCGAGGATGTCCTCGGGGCGGTGACCCAGCAGGTCCTGGGCGGCCAGGGACCACTCGACGACGCGCCCGTCGGCGTCCTCGCGCCACAGGGCGATCGGCAGCAGCTCGCGCAGAACGCCCGCGTACCCGACGGCCGCCATCGGTGGCGGATCGGGCGCCTCGCTCGTCGACTGGTACGTGTCCAATGCACCGACCTCACCCCGGGGGGTCCGATTCCTACCGATTCACCCTATCCGAGGGCTCGGGTGCGGGCGCTGCCGCAGGGTACAGGCAGGGGAGGCGGGCGACAGGAGCCGGGGCGGGCGTCGGGCGCGGGCGCGGGGGCGGGCGTCGGGCGCGGGCGTCGGGCGCGGGGGCGCGCGGCGGCCGGGGCAGGGTCCCGGTGGGTGAACCGGACCGTTTCGTCCGCCCCGGCGTCGCCGGGCGCCCCCGCTCCGCGTCAGAAGTCGACCTGGGCCCGTACGTCGGCCCGGCCCACGGACTCCAGCTGCCAGGTCGAGCAGTACAGGCGGCGGATGTACTCGATGTCGGCGTTACGGGCGTGGGCCTCGCGCACCGGGTACATCACCGTCAGCTCGTACGATCTCTCCTTGTTGATGTCGCCCTCCTTGTCGCGCCACTGGCCGCGCGCCTCCTGGAGCGTCAGTCCCGAGGGGAAGCGGGGCGTGACCACGTCCGCGACGAACTTCATGAACTCCTCCTCGGTGATGGGCGGGTGGCCGTTGTGGCGCCCGGTGCCGAAGTAGAGATGGGTGGAGACGTAGGCGGTGCCCCGCGCGGACGCCTCGTCCTGGGCCGCCGTCGCCGTGACGGCGCGGGTGTCGAGGGGGACCTGCGGGGCGGGTCCGCCGAAGGTGAGCAGGAGGGCGGCTGCCGCGAGGAGGACGGCCGCGGGGGTCGTGATGCGGATCTGGGGCATGGGTTCCCGTCTGGGGTCGGTGGGGCGGTGGGGACGGTGGAGCGGGGGATCGGTCGAAGGGGTCGTGGGGGGGGCGTGGGGCTTCGTGCCGCCGCGCCGTCGATCGCGGCGGCACGGGTCGGGGCGGGGCGGGCGGGGCGGGGCGCCCCGGTACCGGCGGGCCGGCTAGCGGGGTCGGGGCCCCGGTGGCAGGGACCGGCGCAGGAACACCGCCGCGTCCCGCAGCGCCGGGGGCGCGTCCGGCCGCCCGCGCAGTTCCGCCGCCGTCCGGGCCAGGGTCTCGGTCGTCCGCGCGGAGCCGATGGCGGCGGCCGTGGGCGCGATCCGCCCGATCAGTGCCTCCGCCTCCCGCCAGGCCCCGGCCCGGGCCAACGCCGACAGCAACTCGGCGGTGAACAGGTGTCGGTAGGCGGGGCCGGGCGCGCCGGCCGCCTCGTACAGCAGGGGGACGGCCCGGTCCCAGCGGCGCAGCCGGGCCTCGACCCAGCCCCGGTGCCCGAGCAGTTCGACCTCGTCGATCCACCAGGCCCAGGGCGGGTCGTGGCGCGATACGCCGTCCAGGAAGCGGTTCCGGGCACGGGAGATCAGCTCCAGGGGGCGTGCGTGGCCGCCCAGCAGGGCCAGCGCGTGCGCCTGCCGGATCTGTACGAGCCCGGCGACCCTGGCCGGCAGCGGCCGTCGCCCCCGTACCCGGGAGGCGGCCTCCAGGGCGGCGCGCGGGCGGCCGGTGTGCGCGGCGAGCATGCTGTGGTTGAGCAGGACGAGGCGTGCGGTCCAGTCGTCGCCGCAGCGGGCGGCGAGGCGCAGGGCGCGCGCGTTCATCCGGCGGGCGCCCTGGTAGTGGCCGGCGTCGAAGAGGATCCAGCCCGCGACCTCGTACAGCTCGGCGAGCGCCGCGAGCAGGTCGGCGCCGGCGCCGGGCACGGCGCGCGCGCCGCGCAGGGCCTCGCGTACGGCCGGGACGGCCGCCGTGGCGCCGTGGGCGACGTCGGCGCCGACGAGGGCCATGGCCGCGGAGCGGGCCCACAGCGCCGCCGCGTCCTCGTCGCCCTCGTACGCCGCCGGCGGGGGGCCGGCCGGGCCGGTCAGGACCCGCTCCGGGTGGCCAGGAGCCCGGCGTCGATCCGCCCCGCGCGGCCCCGCGCGCCGAGGGCGTCGAAGGAGGAGGCCACCTCGGTCAGCCACTCCACCTCGTCGCGGAAGTCCTCGTAGGGCGGGCGTTCGGGGATGTCGGAGGTCTCGGCCCGTTCGGCGCGGGCCACCCGTTCCTCGGGCGGACGTCCGAGGACCGCCCGGACCTGGAGGGCCTCGCCCAGGGGGGAGGTGGGGTCGTCCGGGAGGTCCAGGGAGCGGGCCACGCGGGAGAACTCGGCCAGGGACAGGGAGGTGCGCAGGATCAGCTGCCCGTCGCGGATCTCGATGACGCGCCGGTAGAGGCTGTAGTGCGGGTCCCGGGGCGGGACCAGGTCGCGGGCCCAGGAGCGCGGCGGGTCGAGGGCGATGTCCGGGGTGGCCTGGTAGAGCGCCCACCACAGGGGGCGCAGGCGCCGGTAGGAGCGGTAGCTGCGCAGCCAGCCCCGGGTGCGGGTGATGTGGATGCCCCAGGAGGGGATGGTCCAGCCGGCGATCTGGAGCAGGGCCCCGACGCTGCCGCAGGTCCACTGGATGGGGTCGAGGACGGCGGCGTCGTAGTCGAGTCGGGTGCCGGCGATCTGGATGCCGCGGGTGACGCAGTACACGAGGATGAGGGTGGCCCCCACGGTCACCGTGCGCATCCCGACCTTGAGCCACTGGCGGTTGGCCATCGTGGTGAAGCGCAGTGAGAGCCGGACCGTCTCGAATTGTCCGACGGCGCAGATCAGCAGGTAGAAGGTCATGTAGAGGGCGTAGCCGCGGTGCTGGATGCTGAGCAGGATCGTCGAGGTGGCCGTCTCCGAGCGGGCGACGGGTCCCACGACGAAGGAGGCGACGATCAGGACGGCGAGGGCCGCGCCGAAGAACGCGACGCGGCGGCGGGCCATGCCCGGGGCCCGGTCGGGCGGGGCCGACCAGTACACGAGGACCACCTGTTGGGCGGCGGTGAGCACGACGACGGCGACCTGGGTGATCAGCGAGGTGATGTTGGGGAGGCCGAAGAAGGCGGAGATGTGCAGGCGCAGCAGGTCCAGGTCGACGAGGAAGCTGACGCCGGAGCACAGGAAGTACGTGCACAGGGCCCACAGGGCGATGTCCTGGCGGCGGCGCAGGAGGTCGGGGAGGCGGTAGGCGAAGGCGGCGAGGCCCACGCCGGCGCAGACCCAGGCGAGGATCGTGTAGATCACGCGGGCCCCTGTTCGGGTCGGTCGGGGCGGCCCAGCCCGCTCTCGATGCGGGCCACGATCTCGGCGGCGTCCGCCGGGACGCCCCAGGCCCGTTCGGTCCAGCGCTTCGCGGCGCGGGCGAGGATCAACGAGGCCATGGTCTCGGCCTCCTGCTCCTCGTCGTCGCTGTAGCGGGAGCGGGCCAGGACGCCGCGGACGGCCTCCGGGTCGACGTCGGAGAAGATGCGGCTCGGATCGGTCTGGTCCAGCCGTACGGATCCGCTGTGTTCCAAAGCGATGTGCGCGAGCTCGTGGGCGATGATGTGTTCCTTGTGGGAGGCGGACGCCGCCTCCTCGAACGCGATCACGTCGAAGTCGTCGAGTTTGAGCCATATGCCGAAGAGATGCCGTTCGGGGAACGGCGTGGATATCAAATGGATCGGTCGACGCCGCTGTTCGCTCAGATAACGGTGGAGTTCGTCGATACCGCAGCCGCGTTCCATGCCCCACTCGTCGAGCAGGGCCTCGCAGCTCTGGCGGACCTTCCTCAGGCGACGCCTGAGCCGCCTCTCCTCGGACGCCGGTAACGCGGAGCCAGGTAACTTCATCCTCAGTCCTCCGGCGAACCCAGCGGTCGGACAACGCGGCCATGATGCCACACGGCCAACTCGCCACCGGACGGCGTCAGTTCTATTCGGCCATTCCCCTCGCATTCCGGCCGACGATCGACCGGCCGGCTCTCGACCGCGGCGGAATACGGAGGGGAATCGTGAATACACCGGAGCACCGGAAAGAGCCGCACCCGCCTCGGTGAGCCGTCCCGAGGTCAGCGCGTGGCCAGGACCTCCGCCATGCCCCGGGCCAGGCAAGGGATGCGGTCGGCGGGGATGCCCGCGATGTTGACGCGTCCGGCGGTGGTCCCGTAGATCGCGTGCCGGCGGCGCAGGCGGAGCATCTCCTCGCCGGTCAGCGGCAGCATGGAGAACATCCCGCGCTGGCCGGCGAGGACGCGCGCCGGGGCGGCGTGCCCCAGGTCGGTCAGCAGCCGGACCAGTTCGGTGCGGTGGGCGGTGATCCGGCCGCGCATGACGTCGAGTTCCGCCCGCCACGCGGCGGTGAGGCTCGCGTCCTCCAGGATGGTCGTCACCACGGCGGCGCCGTGCTCGGGCGGCATGGAGTACAGGGTGCGGGCCGCGTTCTGCAGGGCGGTCTCGGCGTGCCGCACGGCCTGCCGCGAGGAGCCGAGGACGATGGCGCAGCCCGTCCGGTCGCTGTAGAGGCCGAAATTCTTCGAGCAGCTCACGGCGACGAGCATCTCCGGGACCCGCGCGGCCAGCAGGCGCGTGGGTTCCAGGTCGGCCTCCAGGCCGTCGCCGAGCCCGTGGTAGGCGAGGTCGACGAAGGGCACCCAGCCGTCGCGCACCGCGAGGGCGGCCAGCGCCTCCCAGTCCTCGCGCGAGGGGTCGACGCCGGTCGGGTTGTGGCAGCAGCCCTGGAGCAGGACGACGTCGTCGCGGCGGGCCTCGCCCAACGCGGCGAGGACCCCGTCGGAGTCGAAGCCGCCGTCGGGGGCGCACCAGCCGAAGGTGCGGACGCGCAGTCCGGCGGCCTCCAGGATGGGGCGGTGGTTGACGTAGGCGGGATCGCTGATCCACACGGTGGTGCCGGGTCGGGTCCGGCAGATCAGGTCGGCCAGCAGGCGCAGCGCGCCGGAGCCGGCGACGGTCTGGACGGCGGCGGCGCGACCGGCGGAGCCGCCGGCCTCCTCGGCTCCGAGGACGAGGCCCAGCAGGGCGCGGTTGAAGGCGGCGTTGCCGGACAGGCCGCGGTACTCCTTGGAGGCGGAGCGTTCGGCGAGCCTGATCTCGGCCTCGCGGACGGCGGCCATGACGGGCGTGCGTCCGGTGTGGTCGCGGTAGACGCCGAGGACGAGGTCCAGGCGTTCGCTCCGCTCGTCGGCGCCGAACTCGTACGTCAGGTCCCACAGCGGGTCGGTGGGCGGCGGGGGGAGCAGCTCGAGCATCTACGGAACCTCGGTACGGGGTGCGGACACGGCGGGGACGGGAGGTGCGGTGGCGCCGGGGGCCGCGGTCGCGGTGGTCCGGGCGCGCGGGCGGCGGTTGGCCAGGACCACGCCGACGGTGATCAGCGGGACCCCGACGAGGACGGCGACGGTCGGCCTCTCGCCCAGCACCGGCACGGCGAGCAGGACGACGGCGACCGGGCTGAGGCTGCCGACGACGGAGCTGCGCTCGGCGCCGAGGGAACGGATGGCGAAGGCGTAGAGCAGGCCGGCGCACAGACCCACCCCGAGCCCCTGCACGACGAGGAACAGGGCGATGTCGGACCCGGCGGCCCGGGCGAGGCCCGTGGGCAGGACGCCGGTCAGGACGAGGAGGGCGATGACGGCGAAGGAGGGCAGGCACAGCAGGCCGATGGAGCCGATCGGGTCGAGGTCGACGTCCCGCAGGCCCACGGTGTACAGGGCCCACAGGCCGCTGGCCACGAGCAGGGTGCCGGCGCCCTGGAGGACGTCGGCGTCGACGGGGACGACGTAGCGCCACACGAGCGCGGCGACGCCGGCGGCGATCAGGGCGAGTCCGACGGTCTGGGTCCCGCGGGGCACGCCCTTGCCGCGGGCGGCCATGATCGCGGCCACGAAGAGCGGGACCATGCCGGGGACGATCGAGCCGACGAAGGCGGCGGAGGTCAGGGCGCCCCCGTGCATGGCGGCGAGGAAGAAGGGCACCCCGGCACCGCAGACGATCTTGAGGGCGGGTCCGGGGCGGACGGCGGCGATCCGGTGCCGTCGGCGCCACAGGGCCGGCAGCAGGACGAGGAGGGGGACGCCGAAGCGCAGCAGGGCCGCGTCGGCGGGCCGCAGGGTGGAGGCGCCGAGGGCGCGGGCGCTGAGCGCGAAGCCCGCCCAGATCGCCACGGTCACGATCAGCGCGGCCATGCCGCGGGCCTGCGGGGAGAGCCCGCGTGGGCCGGGGTGTCCGGCCCGCGGGCCCGCCGCGTCGGGAACTTCGGCCGCCTCGGTGGTGTGCGTAGCGACCAAGGGAATTGCTCCAGCCTCAGGGGTGCGCACCGGTCCGGTCCGCTCACGGGCAACGCTAGGGCCTGGGGCGGGGCAGCCGATTGCCAGTTCTGCCGCTCGGACATACGTTTGGGGCAGAATCTGCCAAGGAGTGGCCATGGACGCAGTCGATCTGCAGATCATCCGGGAATTGCAGGCCGACGGGCGCCTGTCCAACCAGGACCTCGCCGACCGCGTGCGCCTCTCCCCCTCGCCCTGCCTGCGCCGCGTCCGGCGCCTGGAGGAGGCGGGCCTGATCCGCGGGTACACGGCCATGGTCGACCAGGTGGCGTTCGGGCTCCCGGTGACCGTCTTCGTCCGCATCCGGCTGGAGCGGCACACGGCCGAGGCGGTCCGGCTGTTCGAGCAGCACGTCGCGGTGATCGAGCACATCCAGGACTGCTACCTGATGGCTGGGAGCAGCGACTACCTGCTGCGCGTCGTGATCGAGGACCTGGAGGCGTACGAGTCCCTGGTGCGCGACCGGATCCACGCCATCCCCGGGATCGCGGCCATCGAGTCGAGCTTCGCCTTCGGCAGCGTCAAGCAGTCGCGGACCTACCCGCGGCCCCGGCCGGGAGGTTCCGCCCGCGTCCGGTAGGCCGCGTCCTTCCGGATCAGCCCGCGGCCCGCACCGCCGCCTCGAACGCGGCGTGCGCGGTCGCGTCGAACAGGACGAAGCGGACCTCCTCGACCGCGGTGCGGGCGGCCCGTACGGTCTCCACGGCGATCCGGGCGCCGTCGTCCATGGGCCAGCCGTAGATGCCGGTGGAGATCGCGGGGAAGGCGACGGTGCGGGCCCCGAGCTCGTCGGCGACGCGCAGGGACTCGCGGTAGCAGGAGGCGAGGAGGGCCGAGCGGTCCTCCTCGCGGGACCAGACCGGGCCGACGGTGTGGATGACGTGTTCCGCGGGCAGTCGGCCGGCCGTGGTGGCGACGGCCCGGCCCGTCGCGAGGCCCTTGCCGTAGTGGGAGCGGCGCAGTTCCCGGCAGGCGGCGAGGATCTCGGGGCCGCCGCGCCGGTGGACGGCCCCGTCCACTCCCCCGCCGCCGAGCAGCGAGGAGTTCGCGGCGTTGACGATGGCGTCGACCGCCTCCGTGGTGATGTCGCCGCGGACCAGGGTGACGCGGACCGTCATGACGTGGCCTTTCGCAGGTGGCGCCAGACCGACTTGGCGGCGTTGTGGCCGGACATGCCGTGCACCCCGGGGCCGGGCGGGGTCGCGGAGGAGCACAGGAACACCGCCGGGTGGGCCGTGGTGTACGGGGACAGGGTGAGCCGCGGGCGCAGCAGGAGCCGCAGTCCGGCGGCGGAGCCGCAGGCGATGTCCCCGCCGACGTAGTTCGGGTTGCGGGCGGCGAGCTGGGGCGGGCCGGCGGTGGCGCGGGCGAGGACCAGGTCGCGAAAGCCCGGGGCGAACCGCTCCAGCTGCCGCTCGACGGCCTCGGTGAGGTCCCCGTCCCAGCCGGCGGGGACGTGTCCGTAGGCCCAGAAGACGTGCTTGCCCTCGGGCGCGCGGCCGGGGTCGGCGAGGCTGGGCTGGGCGGTGATGAGGAACGGGTTGCGGGGGGCCCGGCCGCCCGAGGCGAGCTGGAGGGCGGCGTCGATGTCGCGGCTGCCGGGTCCGATCTGGACGGTGCCGGCCCGGCGGGGGGCCTCGGCGGTCCAGGGGACGGGGCCGTCGAGGGCGTAGTCGAGCTTGAAGACGGAGGCGCCGTAGCGGTAGCCGTCGTAGGCGTTGCCGAGGCGGGCGATGCGGGCGAGGGCGGTCGGGGAGGTGTCGAAGACGTACGCGCGGGCGGGCGGCAGGTCGTCGAGGCGTTTGACCTCGAAGTCGGTGTGGACGGAGCCGCCGAGGTCGGTGAGGTAGCCGGCGAGGGCGTCGGAGACGGACTGCGAGCCGCCGCGCGGCATCGGCCAGCCGCCCGCGTGGGCGGCGAGGGCGAAGACGAGGCCGACGGCGCCGGTCGCGATCCCGCCGAGCGGGGCGATGACGTGCGCCACCAGTCCGGCGAACAGCGCCCGCGCCCGGTCGTCGCGGAAGCGGCGCAGCAACCAGGTGGAGGGGGGCAGCCCGGCCAGTCCGAAGCGGGCCAGGGTGAGGGGGTCGCGGGGCAGGGCGGTGTTCGGCAGGGACATGAAGTCCCGGGCAAGGGTGTCCCACTTGCCGAGGAAGGGGGCCACGAGGCGCCGGTAGGCGCCGGCGTCGCGCGGGCCGAAGGAGGAGGCCGTCTCGGCGACGGAGCGGGAGAGCACGGCGGCGCTCCCGTCGTCGAAGGGGTGCGCCATGGGCAGGGGGGCGTGCAGCCACCGCAGTCCGTAGCGCTCCAGCGGCATCGTCGCGAAGACGGGCGAGCCGACGCCGAGCGGATGCACCGCCGAGCAGGGGTCGTGGCGGAAGCCGGGGAGGGTCGACTCCTCGGTGCGGGCTCCTCCCCCGACGGTGCCGGCGGCCTCGAAGACCGCCACGGAGCAGCCCCGTCGGGCCAGTTCGACCGCGGCGGTCAGACCGTTGGGCCCCGCCCCCACCACGACTGCGTCGAGAATCGACGGCACTGACAGCTCCTTCGTCCGGTGGCGGCACTGGTTCCAGGATATGGCGCCCGGTCGCCCGGCTCCGTGCCCGCCGTCCGGGGGCCGCCGTCCCGGGGCCGGCGGGCACGGGTGCGTTCAGGCTCCGCGCAGCAGGTCGCGGACGCGGAAGGCGGTGGCCTCGTCGCGTCCGACGGCGAACGGCAGGGCGTTGTCGCGGTCCACCCTGAAGGGGACCCCGTCGACGGTGCTGTGCGCGCCGCCCGCCTCCTCGACGAGCAGCAGTCCGGCGGCGTGGTCCCAGGCGGAGGGCCAGGTGAAGGCGAGGGCGTCCATCTCGCCGCGGGCCACGCGCAGGTACTCCAGGCCCGCCGAGCCGCAGGGGCGGGCGGCGACGCCGGGTACGTCGAGGCGGGCCAGGGCGCGCCGGTCGTGCTCGGAGGTGTAGAGGGGGTGGGCGGTGGCGACCCGCAGTTCGGCGCCCGGTCGCGGCGAACCGCTGTGGATCCGCTCGCCGTTGACGTACGCGCCCTGTCCGCGCACGGCGGTGGCCAGTTCCTCCCGGGCGGGGGCGAAGGTCCAGGAGGCGAGGATCTCGCCGCGCACGGCCAGTGCCACGAGGGTGCAGAAGGCGGGGTCGCCCTCCACGAACTGCCGTGTCCCGTCCACGGGGTCGACGATCCACACGGGGGCGTCGGCGCGCAGCGCGGCGTAGCTGTCGGGGTCGGCGTGGACCGCTTCCTCGCCGACGACCGCGGAGCCGGGCAGGATCTTGGTGAGGGAGGCGGTCAGGTGTTCCTCGGCCAGCCGGTCGGCGGCGGTCACGAGGTCGTGGGGACCGCTCTTGTGGTCGACCTCGTGCGCGGCGAGCTGCCGGAACCTCGGCATGATCTCGGCGGCCGCCGCCGCGCGCACGGCGTCTTCCACGGCGGACAGGTCGCGGGCCAGGAATTCATCGATCATGCCCCCAGCAAAGCACGCCCGCCCGCCGATTCCCACCGCCCGTCCCGCCACCCGTCCCACCGCCCGTCTCGCCGAGGACCCGCCGAGGACCCGCCGAGGACCCGCCGAGGACCCGCCGAGGACCGGGTTCGGCGCGTCAGGCGTTGACGGCCGGGATGATGTGTTCGCCATAGGTGTCGATGGTGGCCTCGCGCGCGTCGTGCATGTCGTAGAGGGCGAATTGGTGGACCCCGAGGTCGCGGAGCCGGCGGAGCTTGTCGACGTGGGCGTCGACGGGGCCCAGGAGGCAGAAGCGGTCGACGATCTCGTCGGGGACGAAGTCGGTGGAGGGGTTTCCGGCGCGGCCGTGGTGGCTGTAGTCGTAGCCCTGGCGGGACTTGACGTACTCGGTGAGCTCCTCGGGCACCATGCCGGAGTGCTCGCCGTAGCGGGAGACGAGGTCGGCGACGTGGTTGCCGACCATGCCGCCGAACCAGCGGCACTGGTCGCGGGCGTGGGCCAGGGCGGCGGGCGAGTCGTCGGCCGTGACGTAGGCGGGGGCGGCCACGCAGATGGTGATCGCGTCGGGGTCGCGGCCCGCCTCCGTCGCGGCCTGGCGTACGGCCTTGACCATCCATTCGGTGAGGTAGGGGTCGGCGAGCTGGAGGATGAAGCCGTCGGCCTTGCGCCCGGCGAGGGCGAGGGCCTTCGGCCCGTACGCGGCCATCCAGACGGGCAGTCTGCCCTCGCGGACCCAGGGGATCTTGATCGGGTTGCCGTCGACGAGCGCCTCGCGGCCCTCCGCGAGGTCGCGGATGACGTCCATGGCCTCGCCCAGGCGGGCCAGGGTGTTGGGGGCCCGTCCGGCGACCCGCATCGCCGAGTCGCCGCGGCCGATGCCGCAGACGGTGCGGTTGCCGTACATGTCGTTGAGGGTGGCGAAGGTGGAGGCGGTCACCTCCCAGGTGCGGGTGCCCGGGTTGGTGACCATCGGTCCGACGTGGAGCTTGCGGGTGTTGGCGAGGATCTGGCTGTAGATGACGAACGGCTCCTGCCACAGCACGGCCGAGTCGAAGGTCCAGCCGTAGCGGAAGCCGTTGCGCTCGGCGCGCTTCATCAGGCTGATCACCGCCGAGGCGGGAGGGTCGGTTTGCAGGACGAGGCCGAAGTCCATGGCGGGCTGCTCCTTGCGCTTGCCGCGTGCGGTGCTTACAGGTACTGGCAGGTGGACCGGTGGACGAAGGCTCCGTGTCCGGCACGGCCGGTGTACCGGCGCTGGTCGAGGACGAGTTCGCCGCGCGAGAGGACCGTGTCGACGCGTCCGGTGATCCGCCTGCCCTCGTACGCCGAGTAGTCCACGTTCATGTGGTGCGTCTCGGCGGAGATGACCTGCTCGGCGTGCGGATCGTAGAGGACGATGTCGGCGTCGGAGCCCGGCGCGATGGTGCCCTTGCGCGGATAGAGGCCGAACATCCGGGCCGGGCTCGCGCAGGCGATCTCGATCCAGCGTCGGCGGCTGATGTGCCCGTCCAGGACGGCCTGGTGGAGGAGGTCCATGCGGTTCTCCACCCCCGGCAGCCCGTTGGGGATCTTCGAGAAGTCCCCGCGGCCCAGTTCCTTCTGGCCCCGGAAGCAGAACGGGCAGTGGTCGGTGGAGACCACCTGGAGGTCGTTCGTGCGCAGGCCCCGCCACAGCGCCGCCTGGTGCTCGCGGGGCCTGAGCGGGGTGGAGCAGACGTACTTGGCCCCCTGGAAGTCGGATTCGGCCAGGTTGTCGGTGGACAGGAACAGGTACTGCGGGCAGGTCTCCCCGAAGACGGGCAGCCCCTTGTCCCGGGCCGCCGCCAGTTCGGCGACCGCCTCCTCGGCCGAGACGTGGACCACGTACAGCGGGGAGCCGGCGACCCGGGCGAGCTGGACGGCCCGGTGGGTGGCCTCCGCTTCGAGGAGGACCTTGCGGACCTCGCCGTGGTGTCGGGGGTCGGTCTCGCCGCGCGCCAGGGCCTGTTCGACGAGGACGTCGATGGCGATGCCGTTCTCGGCGTGCATCATGATCAGCCCGCCGTTGCCGGCGGCCCGCTGCATGGCGCGCAGGATCTGGCCGTCGTCGCTGTAGAAGACCCCGGGATAGGCCATGAAGAGCTTGAAGGAGGAGACGCCCTCGCCCACCAGGAGGTCCATCTCCTTGAGGGTGTGGTCGTTGACGTCCGACAGGATCATGTGGAAGGCGTAGTCGATCGCGCAGTTGCCGTCCGCCTTGGCGTACCAGGTGTCGAGGCCCTCGCGCAGCGAGTGGCCCACGCTCTGCACGGCGAAGTCCACGATGGTGGTGGTGCCTCCCCAGGCGGCGGCCCGGGTGCCCGTCTCGAAGGTGTCCGACGCGGAGGTGCCGCCGAAGGGGAGTTCCATGTGGGTGTGCGCGTCGACCCCGCCCGGGATGACGTACTTGCCCGTGGCGTCGATGGTGCGGTCTGCGGTCCAGGCCTCGGCGGGCGCCGAGCCGTGGGTGGCGAGCGCCGCCACGCGGCCGTCCTCGATCAGGACGTCCGCGTGCAGCTCGTCGGCGGCGGTGACGACCAGTCCGCCGCGGATCAGGGTGCGGGTGCTCATGGGATCCCCCTACGGGACGGGCTACGTAAGGCTGCGGAGCGCCTGTTCGAGGATCTCGGCGCCCTCTTCCGCCTCGGCGACGGTCAGGGAGAGCGGCGGCGCGACGCGCAGCACGCTCGTGTTGTGGCCGCCGCCCTTGCCGAGCAGCAGGCCGCCTTCGCGGGCGGCCTCCAGGACGGCGGCGGCGGCCTCCGGGTCGGCCCGGTCGGTGCCGGGGCGGGTGAGTTCGAGGCCGGCCATGAGGCCCCGGCCGCGGACCTCCCGTACGGCGGGCACGTGGGCGGCGATGGCGCGCAGTCGCTCCAGGAGGAGGCCGCCGACGCGACGGGCGTTGCCCTGGAGGTCGTGTTCCTGGAGGTAGGCGAGGTTCGCGACGCCGGCGGCCATGGTGATCGGGGAGCCGCCGAAGGTGGAGATGGAGTTGGCGTCGACGCTGTTCATGATCTCGGCGCGGGCCACGACCCCGCCGATGGACATGCCGTTGCCGATGCCCTTGGCGAAGGTGAGGATGTCCGGCGGGCCGTTCTGGGCGTGGGCCTGCCAGCCCCAGAAGTGGTCTCCGGTGCGGCCCCAGCCGGTCTGCACCTCGTCGCTGATCCAGAGAATGCCGTGCCGGTCGAGGACCTCGCGGAAGGCCCCGTAGAGCCCGTCGGGCGGTGAGGTGAAGCCGCCGACGCCCTGGATCGGCTCGGCGATCAGGGCGGCGACGCCGCCGCGGGCCTGGCCGAGCACGTCTTCGAGGTCGGCGACGGCCGCGGCGGTGAACTCCTCGTCCGTCAGGTGGGCGAAGGGGCCCCGGGAGCGGACGGCTCCGTGGACGTAGTACGTCTGGAGCGGGGAGAGGCTGGTCGGGGACCAGCCCCGGTTGCCGGTGATGGAGACGGTGGAGAAGGACCGGCCGTGGTAGCTGTTGCGCATCGCGAGGATCTGGTTGGACCGGCGGTACGTCGTCGCGAGCAACAGGGCGGTGTCGTTGGCCTCGGTGCCGGAGGTGGTGAAGAAGACTCGGGCGTCGGGGATGCCGGAGAGCGCGGCGACCCGTTCGGCCAGCTCGATCATCGGCCGGTTGAGGTAGAGGGTGGAGGAGTGGATGATCCGGCCGGCCTGTTCGGAGACAGCCTTGGTGACCTCCGGCAGGGCGTGGGCGGTCATCGTGGTGAGGATGCCGCCGAAGAAGTCGAGGTAGCGGTTGCCGTCGGCGTCCCAGACGTGGCGTCCCTCGCCGTGGGTGAGCTCGATGGGGCGGTCGTAGTAGAGCGCGAGCCAGTCGGGGAGCACGGAGCGGTGGCGACTGTGCAGGGGGATGGGGTTGGTCACGGCTGTACGAGCCCTCCGTAGGCGTCGGGGCGGCGGTCGCGGTAGAAGGCCCACTGGTCGCGGACCTCCTTGATCAGGTCGAAGTCGAGGTCCCTGACGAGGAGTTCCTCCTCCTTGTCGCTGGCGACGTCTCCGACGAAGCGGCCTCGGGGGTCGACGAAGTAGCTGGTGCCGTAGAAGT
Source organism: Streptomyces sp. NPDC103540 (assembly GCF_055584445.1). NCBI lineage: Bacteria > Bacillati > Actinomycetota > Actinomycetes > Kitasatosporales > Streptomycetaceae > Streptomyces > Streptomyces sp. NPDC103540. The sequence goes on along the minus strand of NZ_JBVJMA010000004.1, from coordinate 550,267 downwards.
CGTTGTCGCCGTACTCCTCGCGGCCGACGCGGTTGATGGCGGCGATGAAGTACTCGTTGGCGACGGCGGAGGCGGGCTGTTCCAGCTGCCACAGGTAGGCGGACAGGCCCCGGGAGGTCGCGGACGGGTTGTAGACCAGCTGGGCCCCGGCGAGGCCGAGTTGGCGCCAGCCCTCGGGGAAGTGCCGGTCGTAGCAGATGTAGACGCCGACGCGGCCGACGGCGGTGTCGAAGACGGGCCAGCCGAGGTTGCCGGGGCGGAAGTAGAACTTCTCCCAGAAGCCCTTGACCTGCGGGATGTGGTGCTTGCGGTACTTGCCGAGGTAGCTTCCGTCGGCGTCGATGACGGCTGCGGTGTTGTAGTAGAACCCCTCGTCCTCGACCTCGAAGACGGGGACGACGATGACCATGCCGGTCTCGCGGGCCAGCTCCTGCATCCGGCGGACGGTGGGGCCGTCGGGGACGGGTTCGGCCCAGCGGTAGTGCTCGGGCTCCTGGACCTGGCAGAAGTAGGGGGCGTTGAACACCTCCTGGAAGCCGATGACCTTCGCACCCTGCGCCGCCGCGCGGCGGGCGTGCTCCTCGTGCTTGGCGATCATCGACTCGGTGTCTCCGGTCCAGGTGGCCTGGACGAGTGCGGCGCGGACGACTTGGGCCATGAGCTGCTCCTCGCGACGGGAACGCCGACTTCTACGCACGTAGACGGTGTCCGTAGGGAGTCGAAGGTAGGCCTCGTCACAGCGCGGGGCAAGACCACGTTGCGCGGTTGGAGTAGTCGATCAAGTTACGTCGCCACGCGGTCGTTTGCGATCAGCAGACGGGCGCTTCAGGCTCCGGCGACGCCCGCCACCCGCAGCGCGTGCGTCAGATCGCGGTGCCGGGTCCCCGACAGCTCGCGGGCGGCGCGCAGCAGCCGGGGCGCGAACCAGCGCGGGTCGTGGCGGGCCAGCGCGGCTGCCTCCTCGGCGGTGCGCAGCCGCACGAAGGCGGCGAGCAGGGCGTGGGCCTCCCGCTCGTGCCCGGCGGCCCCGAGGGCGAGCGCCGCTTCGGCGACCTCCGCGCCGGGGCGGGCCACGCCTTGGCGCAGCAGCCGGTCGCCGTCGGCGGTCCGGCCGGCCCGGCCCAGGGCGGCGGCGGCCTCGGCGAGCCGCACGGGCGGCAGCGAGGCCGCCTCCCACAGGAGGGTGCCCCAGTCGGCGGCGAGCCCGGCGCGGGCGAGGTCGTCCGCGAGGCCGGGCAGCCGGTCGGCGGGCCAGGCCGCGCCCTCGCAGAGCAGCGCGTGCGCCTCCCCGGTCCTCCCCCGCGCCCGCAGCGCGAGGAGTTCGGCGACGAAGTCCCGCCGGGCCCGTACGGGAACGGACACGGCCCCGGCGGGCGCGGGGCCCTGCGGTGCGGGGGCGTAGGGCCGGGGCACGTGGGGGGCGGGCCCGTGCGCGTCAGGACCGTACGGCGCGCCGCCGGGACCGGAGCCGGGACCGTACGGCGCGTCGGCGCGGGAGACGGGACCCCGCGGGGCGGGACCGTACGGGGCGTGGTCTCGCGGGGCCGCGCCGTACCGGGCGTCGGCGTGGGCGTCGGGGCCCGGTACGGCGGCGGCGTACGGGGCCCGGTCCTGCGGGGCGGGGGCCTGTGGCACCGGGCCGGAGGCGTGGGCGTCGGGGTCCTGCGGGGTGGGGGCCTGTGGCACCGGGCCGGAGGCGTGGGCGTCGGGGTCCTGCGGGGCGGGGGCGTGGGGCGGGGGTGCGAAGCGGGCGCCCCTCGGGGCGGGCAGGGGCGCGGCGGGGGGTTGCTGCGGCGTGGGGGTCGCGGCCTCGGGCGGCGCCGCGCCCGCGTACCGGGCGCCTCCGGCCCGGCGCCCCGCGCGCAGCCACCGCCCCTCGGCCCGTCCGACGGCCCCCTCCCGCTGCCTCGGCACGCCGGCCAACGGCTCGGCCAGCGCCCGGAGCCGGGCCGCGAGGTCCTCGTGGCGGGCGGTGGCGCGGGCCGCGTCGTCGCGGGTCCAGGCCAGTTCCGAGGCCAGGGCGGCGGCCCGCGCGGGGTCGCCCGGGTCGGCCGGTCGGTCGGTCAGCCCGCGCAGCGCCGCCGCGCAGGCGGCCCGCTGCGCGGCGGCGGCGTGCAGCAGGGTGCGCAGTTCCGCGGCGCCGCCGGGCGTGGCGTCCCAGGCGGCGACGGCGGCGGCCCGCAGCCCGGCGGCGTACGCGGCCTCCCGGGCGATCGCGTCCGGCTCCCCCACCAGGTCCCCGAGCAGTGACTCCAAGACGTCCCAGGGTGGTATCGCGGCCCCCTCCAGACAGGCCCGCATCCCGTCCGGGTCCCGCCGCAGGAACTCCCCGTACCAACCCGCCCCCGGATCCAGCCTGCGCGTCAACTCCCGCAGGTACTCCGTGAGTTGCCCGATCACCCGTGCAGTCGGCGTCTCCATCCCCGCATTGCATCCCATCCGTGTTACGGGCGGGCTACGGGAGTCTCAAAGCTTGACGGCGAAGGCGCGTCGAAGTCGCCCTACGATGGTCGCGCCGGGAAGGCCACCCACCGAAGGGCACCCCCATGAGTCCGTCGCGTCCGTCGCAGGGCATCGAGGTACCGGACGCCCTGGTCGCGTCGTACGCGGGGAACGGTGGTGGGGCGCAGCGGGCCTGGATCGCCGGGTTGCCGGCGCTGGCGGCGGAACTCCTCGACCGGTGGGGCCTGACGCGCGACGGGGACACCGCGCACGGCGAGGCCGCCCTGGTGGTTCCGGTGCGCCGCGCGGACGACACCCGCGCCGTCCTGAAGCTCCAGATGCCCCGCGAGGAGACGACCGCCGCGCTGCTGGGGCTGCGGGCGTGGGACGGCGCGGGCATCGTGCGGCTGCTGGACCACGACCCGGCGAGCGACGCCGTGCTGCTGGAACGCCTGGACGGCTCGCGCACCCTGGCGTCCGTCGAGGACGACGACGCCGCCACGGGCACGGTGACGGCGATCCTGGGCCGGTTGCACCGCGCGCCCGCGCCCGAGGGCCTGCGCGGCCTCGGTGACATCGCCCGCGCCATGGTGGCGTCGGCGCCGGCGGCGGCCTCCGCGCTGGCGGACCCCGCGGAGCGGCGGCGGCTGCGCGACTGGGCGTCGGCGGTCGGCGAGCTGGTAGACGAGCCCGGCGACCGGATGCTGCACTGGGACCTGCACCACGACAACGTGCTGGCCGCCGCGCGCGAACCGTGGTTGGCGATCGACCCCGAACCCCTCCTCGGAGACCCGGGCTTCGACCTGTGGCCGGCGCTGGACAGCGGCCTGGGGGCGCTCCGCTCCGGCGGGGACGCCCGCCGGACGGTGCGCCGTCGTTTCGATCTGATGACGGAGGCCCTCGGCCTGGACCGCCGGCGGGCGACCGGCTGGACCCTGGGCCGGCTGTTGCAGAACACGCTGTGGGACGTCGAGGACGGACGGAGCGCGATCGACCCCTCCCAGATCCTCGTGGCCGAGGCGCTGCCCCGCCCCTGAGCGCGCCACCGGCGGGCGCGGCCTCCTCACACGCCCGCGCCGACGGGTCGACAGCCCGGCGCGGCCCCCTCCGGCGGGGCGGCGGCGCAGCCGCCGGCGCCGGATCGGGGGCGGTCGTCGGGGACGGCACAGGCCGCGGCGAGGAGGCCGCCCGCGAGGAGGGCGCCGAGCGCGAGGAGACCGATCCGTTTCACTGCGTGGATGTCCGACACGCCTCACCCCTGCCCCAACCGGGGCCGTCCACAACGCCGGTTGGGCCGATCGGCCGCCCGACACACCCCGGGGGACGGGCCTGCCGGGCCGCGTCCGGGACCGGTACCGTGACCGGTGTTCGAAGCGTTCGGAGTACGCGGTGTTCGATGGTCGAGGCGCGGCCCCCGCCGGATGGCCGGGGGCCTCATCGGAGGCGGGGCACATGGCCGGAGCGACGGCGCACGGCTCGGACGGGGACGGCGAGGACGGGCACGGCGAGGACGCCCCCGCGCCGCCGTGCGGGGACCGCGGGGCACCCCTGGGGCGGCGCCGGCGCGGGACCGGGTCCCGGTGGGAGCGGCGATCGGGCCCGTTCGACGTCACCCGCGGGGGCTGAGGCCGTGTCGGGCGGCGACTGGTTCCTCGCCGCTTTCGCGCTCGGGCCGCTCGTGCTCTTCGCGCTGCTGCTCGCCCTGGACCCGATGGCCGAGGGCAGGCGCGCCTGCCACACCTGCGGGCACGTCAGGGACCGGCACGACGGGGGTGCGTGCCGGGGTCCCGGGTCCGACCCGGACGGGCCGGCCCGGTCGAGGGTGACGGCGGCCACGCCCTGCGGGTGCCGTTCCTTCGCCGCCCCGCCCCGGGAGCCCCCGGGGCCCATCGGCTGCGGGGGCTGACGCCGGCGCGCCCGGCGACCTCGGCCCGCGCGAGCCCGACCTCGAAGAGGCCTCAGACGGGCACGAGGGCGCAGCGGCGCATCACGTCGTCGAGGGACAGGCCGAGGACCTCGGCGAGGGCGGCGACGGTGAAGAAGGCGGGCGTGGGCGCCCGGCCGGTCTCGATCTTGCGGAGGGTCTCGGCGGACAGCCCCGCGCCGGCGGCGACCTCGACCATGCTGCGGCCCGCGCGCGCCTCGCGCAGCAGGGCGCCGAGCCGCTCGCCGCGCTCGCGTTCTTCGGGGGTAAGGGGGGTTCGGACCATGCCGCCATCCTACCCCGGCGGCCAATAACTATCCCGGTAAAGTTATACCGGTATAGTTATTGGCATGGTGGAACTCAAGACGGACGAATCGATCGACGCGATGCGGGCGGCGGGCCGGGTGGTGGCCCATGCCCTGGCCTCCGTACGCGACCACGCGCGCCCCGGAACCTCCCTGCGGGAGCTGGACGAGGTGGCCCGCGGCGTGCTGCGCGAGGCCGGAGCGGGCTCGCCCTTCCTCGGGTACCGGCCCCGCTTCGCCCCGGTGCCCTTCCCCGCCGTGATCTGCGCCTCGGTCAACGACGCGATCGTGCACGGCGTCCCCGGCCCCCACCGGCTGCGCGACGGCGACCTGGTCAGCATCGACTGCGGGGCCGAACTCGGCGGCTGGGTCGGGGACGCCGCCGTCAGCTTCACCGTCGGCCGGGCCCGCCCCGCCGACCTGCGGCTGATCGCGACCACCGAGGCGGCCCTCGCGGCCGGGATCGCCGCCGCCGTCCCCGGCAACCGGATCGGCGACATCGCCCACGCCATCGGCACCGTGGGCCGCGCCGCCGGCTACGGCATCCCGGAGGGCTTCGGCGGCCACGGCATCGGCCGCCGCATGCACGAGGATCCGGGCGTGCCCAACGAGGGCCCGCCGGGGCGCGGCATGCGGCTGCGCCCCGGCATGGTCCTGGCGATCGAGCCGATGCTGACCGCGGGCGGTACGGACGACTACACCTGCGACGCGGACGGCTGGACCCTGCGCACCGTCGACGGCTCCCGCGCCGCGCACGCGGAGCACACGGTGGCGATCACCGCCGACGGCCCGAGGATCCTCACCGCCCTGTGAGGGCCGCGCTCAGGGCCGGCCGTGCGGGTGGACCACCATCGCCGAGCCCCCGCCCCGGCGGCTGGTCTCGGCGGCGGCCAGCCAGCGACCGTCCGGAAGCCGCTGCACCCCGGTCGCGGCGCCGATCTCCGGATTCTGCCGGAAGCCCTGTCCCAGGGCCTCCAGTTCGGCGCGCAGCGGGCTGTTCCACAGCCCCGGCTCCAGCTCGGTGGTGGTCTGGTTGCGCTGGCTGGCGCGCGGCGCCGCGATGGCGTCGACCAGGGGCAGCCCCCGGTCCAGGTGGCCCAGGAGGGTCTGGAGCACGGTGGTGATGATGGTGGCTCCGCCCGGGGAGCCGACGGCCAGGACCGGGCGGCCGTGCTCCAGGACGATGGTCGGGGACATGGAGGAGCGCGGGCGCTTGCCCGGGCCGGGCAGGTTCGGGTCCGGGACGCCGGGGGCGGCCGGGGCGAAGGAGAAGTCGGTCAGCTCGTTGTTGAGCAGGAAGCCGCGTCCCGGGACGGTGATGGCGCTGCCGCCCGTGGACTCGATCGTCAGGGTGTAGGAGACGACGTTGCCCCAGCGGTCGGCGACCGTCAGGTGGGTGGTGTTCTCCCCCTCGTAGGTGGTCGGGGCCGCCTCGCCGGTGCTCCCGCAGGGCACGGGGCGGCGGGGGTCGCCGGGGGCGAGCGGGCTGGTCAGGGCCCGGTCGGGCCGGATCAGGCAGCCGCGCGTGTCGGCGTAGTGCTGCGAGAGCAGTTCGCGGGTCGGCACGGACTCGGCGGCCGGGTCGCCGACCCAGCGGCCCCGGTCGGCGAAGGAGATCCGGGAGGCCTCGATGAAGCGGTGCAGGTACTGGGTCTCGGAGAGCTTCGAGACGTCGGTGCGCTCCAGGATGTTGAGGGCCTCGCCGACGGTGGTGCCGCCGGAGGAGGAGGGCGCCATGCTGTAGACGTCCAGGCCCCGGTAGGTGACGCGGGTCGGGTCCTGCCGCTTGGTCGCGTAGGAGCGCAGGTCCGCGGTGGTGAGGTCGCCGGAGCGGACGACGCGGGTGGCGGCGGGGTCGACGGGGGGCTTGCGGACGGCGTTGACGATGTCCTCGGCGATCGGGCCCCGGTAGAGGGCGCCGGCCCCCTTGCGGGCCAGTTCGGCGTAGGTGTCGGCCAGGTCCGGGTTCTTGAAGGTGGAGCCGACGACGGGCAGTCGTCCGCCCGGCAGGAACAGCTTCCGGGTGTCCGGGAAGTCCTTGAAGCGGTCCTGGTTGGCCTCGGTCTGCGCCCGGAACGTGCCGTCCACGGTGAACCCGTCGCGGGCCAGTTTCTCGGCGGGCCGCAGGAGCCGGGCCAGCGGTCGGGTGCCCCAGGCGTCGAGGGCGGTGCGCCAGGTGGCGGGGGTGCCGGGGACGCCGACACCGCGACCGCTGGTCTGGCCCTCGGCGAAGGGGATGGGGACGCCGTTCTCCTGGAACAGCCCGGCGTCGGCCGAGGCGGGGGCGGTCTCGCGGCCGTCGACGGTGTGGACGCGGCGGGTCCTGGCGTCGTAGTAGACGAGGTAGCCGCCTCCGCCGATGCCCGCCGAGTAGGGCTCGGTCACCCCGAGCGCGGCGGCGGTGGCGACGGCGGCGTCCACGGCGTTGCCACCCGAACGCAGGACCTCGATCCCGACCGCGGAGGCGTCGGCGTCGACGCTCGCGACGGCCCCGCCGTAACCGGTGGCGACCGGGACCTTGGGCGGTGGGGTCGTGGTGGGCGGGGCCGCGGCCCCCGTGGAGACGAGCGCCCCGGCGAGGGCGACGAGCGCTAATGGACGTGCGGCGGGACGACGCATCCCGAACCTCCCAGTCGACGGCCGGTCAGAGCCAGGCCCCGCACTGTAACTTCACCGGACGCCCCCCGTCATGGGCGCGCGGGGGCGGCTACCATCCGCCGCATGGACGACGACGTGCGCAACATCGTGCTCGGGCTGATAGCCACCGGACTGAGCGGCGGCATCGGCTGGTTCGCCCGGACCTACCTGTGGCGCCGGGCCCTGCGTCGCAAGCAGGCGTTCTTCGGACTGCCGACGGGCTCCGACTGCCTGTTCGTGGTCGGGCGGCAGATGGGCGGCACCGAGTCCTCCGTGCACCGCAACGACGCCTTCGCCCTGCTGGAGGTCTCGTCCCTGATCAGGGACTGCGGGGCGAACGTGCAGATCGTCACCCAGGACGAGGTCCGCCAGGGCTTTGGCGAACGCGCCGAGTTCTGCGTGGGCGGCCCGGCCGCCAACTCCCGTACGGCCGCCCACCTGGCCTCCATGCTGCCGGGCGTGCGGACCGACGTCGGGCTCGCGTCGGGGCATCCGGACCGCGGGGCCATCCGGATCGGCGGGCAGGCGTACCGATGGGAGAAGGGGCAGGTCGACCACGTCCTGCTGGCGCGGCTGACGGCCGAACGGGGCTCGCGGCCGGTGTTCCTGATCTCGGGTCAGACCGCGATCAGCAACCAGGCCGCGACCCGGTACCTGGCCAGGCACCACGTGCGGCTGGCCCGCAGGTACCGCGACGAGCCGTTCTGCGTGGTGTTGAAGGTGGTCAACTCCGACGCCTACGGCCCCGACGTGACGGAACTGGTGGCCGACGTCACCCGGGACGCCCGGACACCCGCAGCGGAAGCCGGGTGATCCCGTTGATGAAGTTGGACACCAACCGGCGCGGCTCTCCCGCGAGTTCGGGCGCCGGCATGGCCGCCCGCCACTCCTCGTGGAGGACCCGCAGCTGGAGGCGGGCGAAGTGCGCGCCGAGGCAGACGTGCGGGCCGTCGCCGAAGGAGACGTGCGGGTTGGGCGTCCGGTCGAGGTCGAGCCGGCCCGGGTCCGCGAACACGCGCTCGTCGTGGTTGGCGGAGGCGTGGAAGACGACCACCTTGTCGCCCGCCCGGATCGACCGGCCGGCCAGCACGGTGTCGACCGCGGCCGTGCGGCGGAAGCTGAGCACCGGCGGGTGGACGCGCAGCAGTTCCTCGACCGCCCGCTCCACCGCCACCTCCCCGGCGGCCAGGCGCCGGTAGGCGTCCGGGGCGCCGGCGAGGGCGAGGAGTCCGCCGGGGGCGGCGCCGCGGACGGTGTCGTTGCCCGCGACGGTGAGCAGGAAGAAGAACATCTCCAGTTCGGCGTCGTCGAGTCCGGCGTGCGCCAGGGAGGTCATGACGTCCTCGCCGGGCCGCTCCCGCTTGTGGGCGGCCAGTTCGCGGGCGTACGCGAACATCTCGCCGAGCAGGGCCGGGGAGCGGGGGTTGAGCGGCTTGCCGTCGGGGCCGAGGAGCGGCGCGGGCGCGTCCTCGGGGTCCTGGTAGCCGATGATCCGTACGGTCCACTCCAGCAGCAGGCCGCGGTCGGCGGGCGGGATGCCCAGCAGGTCGGTGAGGTTCAACAGGGCGTACTCGTCGGTGACGGCGGTGACCACGTCGGCGGTCCCGTCCACGGCTCCCTCGCGGGCTGCGGTCAGGAGCCTGCGGGCCCGGGCGCGGACCCGGGACTCGAAGGCCTCGACGCGGGCGGGGGTGAAGGCCCGCGAGACGAGCCGGCGCAGCCGGCCGTGCCCGGGGGGATCCTGGTTGAGCATGGTGCGCCGCAGGAAGGGCAGGTCGGCCGGGTCGGGGTCGCGGATCTGGGTGGCGCCGAGCAGGGAGGAGTACGCGGCGTGGTCGCGCAGGACGCGTACGACGTCGGCGTGGCGGGTGACGGCCCAGAAGCCGGGGCCGGCGGGCCAGCCGTCGATCTCCGGCTCGGCCTGCCGGGCCACCGGGTGGTGGGCGCGCAGCAGCCGGTAGCGCTCGTGCGGGACGCCCCGGGCGTAGAGGCGGGGGTCGAAGACGTCGGGCGCGGGTGCTTCGGCTGCGCGTTCCATGGTCCACACGGTGGCGGCGGGCCGGCGTCCGCGCAAGGGCCGTGTGCCGGGCGGGTCGTCGGCGTCGGCGTGGGGGCCTCAGTAGCGGACGTCGCAGCCGGCCGGGTCCAGGTCCGTGTCGGTGCCGCGCAGCACGGCCTCGTAGCCGGAGGCGTAGGAGGACAGGGCGGTGCACAGCAACTGGTCGCGGGCGAGGGGCTCCAGCGCGTCCACGGCGAAGGGGACCCGGACCTCGATCCGCTCCGGCCCGACGGGGACGACGACGACCTCGGGGATCCGCGGGGGGTCGAGGTCGGGCAGGCGGGTGCCCAGTCCGGCCTGTCGCCGGGTCGGGCCGGGGCCCTGGAGGAGGTGGACGACGCCCCGGGTGGCCGGGGTGGCGGGAGCGGGGGTGGGGGAAGGGAAGGGGGTGGGCGTGGCCGAGGAGACCGGCGGGACGGAGGGCGCCGGCGGGGCCGAGGGGGTGGCGGACAGGACGGGTACGGGGACGAGCCGCCCGTCGGGGTCGACGAAGTAGGCGATCGGGACGGAACGGGGCGCGGTGACGGCCACCCGTGCCGCGGCCCCGCTCTCGACCACGCCGGTGGGCTTGATCCCGCAGCCGGTGAGCAGCAGCGCGGACGCGGTCACCGCCACAGCGGCCGGCAGGGCGCGGGCCGGGCTCGCGAGCGGGCACCGGCGCGGGTGCGGGTGCGGGTGCGGGGTGCGGGTCATGTCGTGACCTCCAGGGGCAGGTCCACGGTGAACACCGCTCCCCCGGCGGGAGCGTTGGCGGCGCTCAGGGTGCCGCCGTGCAGCCGGACGTTCTCCAGGGTGATGGCGAGGCCGAGGCCGCTTCCGGCGGAGCGGGTGCGGGCGGCGTCGGCCTTGAAGAACCGCTCGAAGACGTGCGGGAGCACGGCCTCGGCGATGCCGGGGCCGCTGTCGGCGACCTCCAGGAGCAGGCGCCGCCCCTCGGGGCGGGAGGCGGTGGACACCGAGATCCGCACGGGGGCGCCACCGTGTCGCAGGGCGTTGCCGACGAGGTTGGCGAGGACCACGTCGAAGCGGCGGGGGTCGAGTCGGGCCCGCAGGCCCGGCGGCAGTTCGGTGCTCACCCGGCCGTCGTCCCAGTGGCGGCGTTCGAGGGTCTTGCCGACGGCTTCGGCGAGGTCCACGTCGTCGGGGTGGAGTTCGGCGGCGCGGGCGTCGAAGCGGGAGATCTCCATGAGGTCCTCGACGAGCACGGCCAGCTTCCCGGTCTCGGAGCTGATCAGCCGCAGGGCCTTGGCCGTGTCGGGGCCGAGTTCGTCGGCGTCCTCGTCGAGGACCTCGGTGACGGCGAGCATCCCGGCGAGCGGGGTGCGCAGTTCGTGGGAGACGTCCGAGGCGAAACGGCGGGCCCGCGCCTCGGCCTCGCGCAGTTCGGCCACCGATTCCTCCAGGGCTCCGGCGGTCTCGTTGAAGGTGCGGGCCAGTCCGGCGAGTTCGTCGGAGCCCCTGACCTCGATGCGGGTGTCGAGGCGGCCCCGGCCGAGGCGTTCGGCGGCGCGGCGCATGTCCCGTACGGGCCGCAGGACGCTGCGGGCGGCGAGCAGGGCGGGGACCACGGCGATGGCGAGGCCGGGCACGGCACCCTGCCGGGCGGCCTGGACCATCGCGTCGACGGTCTGCTGTTCGGGGTGCAGCGGCATGACGGCGTACAGGACCAGGCCGGTCGGTTCGCGCAGTTGGTCGCGGCCGAGGACGGCGGGCATGCCGATGGCGAGGTGGGGCTCGCCCCGGGAGTCCTCGACGCGTTGGAAGGCGCCGTGGGGGTGGGCGGTGATCTGCCGGCGGAGGGTGTCGGTGACGGCGTCCGGCAGGTCGGGGACGGCGGCGGTGGAGACGCGCAGGGTCCCGTACTCGGCGTACACGGTCCAGGGGTGGGGTTTGCCCCGCTTGCCGATCTCGTTGACCATCCGTTGCAGCTGCTGTCGGTCCGGCGGGAGGGCGAGGGCCTGGTTCTCCAGCTGGTCGCGCAGGGTGCTGACGGCGGTGTCCTGGCTCTGTTTGAGGATGGCGGTGCGGGCCTGCTGGTAGGTGAGGGCGGCCGTGCCGACCGCGCTGATCGCGGCGACCAGCAGGAAGGCCGCGATCAGTCGGGTGCGCAGGCCGAGCGGGGCGAGGTTTCGCACGCCCGTCCCTACAGCGGTCCGAAGCGGTAGCCGAAGCCCCGTACGGTCTGGATGTAGCGGGGGCCGCCGTCGGGGTCCTCGATCTTGTTGCGGAGCCGGCGCACGCAGGCGTCCACCAGGCGGGCGTCGGCGTGGTAGCTGTGCTCCCACACGTATTCGAGGAGTTGTTGCCGGGAGAAGACCTGCGCGGGCGAGGCGCACAGGTGCAGCAGGAGTTTGATCTCGCTGGGGGCGAGGGGGACGCGTTCGCCGTTCTTGGCGACGGTCAGGGCGGCCCGGTCGACGACGAGCGCGCCGTGGTGTTCGGGTTCGGGTCGGCCCGCCGGGTCGCCGAGGCGGCGCAGCACGGCCCTGACGCGGGCTTCGATGACCTCGGTGCGGGCGGGTTTGACGATGTAGTCGTCGGCGCCGGCCTCCAGGCCGACGACGATGTCCACGTCGTCGCCGCGGGCGGTGAGCATGATGATCGGCACCTCGCTGGTCTCGCGTATCCGGCGGCAGACCTGGACCCCGTTGATCCCGGGCAGCATGAGGTCGAGCAGGACCAGCTCGGGGTGGAAGCCGCCGATGAGGGCGAGCCCTTCCTCGCCGGTCTCGGCGGCGCACACCTCGTGACCGCGTCGACGCAGGCCGAGGCCCACCCCCTCCCGGACGGAGGGGTCGTCCTCGATCAGCAGTACGCGTGGCATCCGGTCAGTATCCCCAGGTGTTTCATACGGTTTCCTCCCGCTTGCGGCCGATCTTGCGGCGCAGCGAGTCCCGCAGGGCGGTGATCTCGGTCAGGCGCAGCGGCCCGGCGAGGAGGAGGACGACGAGGGCGATCACCGCGGTTCCCGTTCCGGCGGCCGCGAACGCGCCGAGCCCCTCGGCGGCCCGTGCGGCGAAGTGTCCGGCGGCGCCCGCGGGCAGGCAGGCCACCAGCAGGCGCAGGTGGGTGCCGAGGGCGGTGGCGCGCGGTGCGCGGCGGGCCGGCGGGCGCGGGCCGAGGCGGCGGGAGAGGGCGTACGCGGTGACGGCGGCGCCCGCCGTGAAGGCGACGGCGGTGGCGGCGGCCATGCCGGTGACGGCCCAGCGGGCCGGCAGCAGCAGGTAGGCGGCGTAGGAGAGTCCGGCGTTGACGGCGACGATGACGAGGTTGAGGAAGAAGGGGGTCCGGGTGTCGGACAGGGCGTAGAAGCCGCGCGAGAGCACGTACTGGGCGGAGAAGCCGACGAGGCCGGGGGCGAAGGCGAGCAGCATGCCCGCCATGCCGGCGATCTCGGCGGGGCCGTTGCGCCCGTATCCGGCGACGCAGTCCATGACCCAGGGGGCGAGGGCGGCGAAGACGGTCGCGGCGGGGAGCACGACGGCGGCGCTGGAGCGCAGCGCGTAGGAGGTGTCCTCGCGGACGGCGGCGAGGTCGCCGTCCGCGGCCGCTGCGCTCATCCGGGGCATGAGGGCGGTCACCAGGGAGACGGTGATGATGCCCTGGGGGACGATCCACAGTTGGTAGGCGCTGCTGTAGGCCGCGTAGCCGTAGGAGCCGGCGGCCTCGCCGACGGTGGTGGACAGGCGGGTGACGACCCAGTAGGCGATCTGGTTGGTGAGGACGAGCAGGATCAGCCAGCCGGCGTTGCGCAGGGGGCGGGCCAGGCCGCTGCCGCGCCAGTCGAAGCGGGGGCGCCAGCGGAAGCGGGCGGCGCGCAGTGAGGGGAGGAGGGCGAGTGCCTGGACGACGATGCCGGCGGTGGTGCCGAGGCCGAGGAGGCGGGTCTGTGCGGCGGTGAGGCCGTCCGGGGCCTCGTGGGCGAGGGCGAGGAAGAGGGCGAAGACCCCGATGACGACGAGGTTGTTCAGGACCGGGGTCCACATCATCGCGCCGAAGCGGCCGCGGGCGCCGAGGACCTGACCGAGGACGGTGAACAGTCCGTAGAAGAGGATCTGCGGCAGGCAGTAGCGGGCGAGGGCGATGGTGGTGCTCTTGTGTTCGCCCGTGTACGAGGGGGTGTACGTCTCGATGAGCAGCGGCGCGGCGAGGACCGCGAGGGTGGTGAGCGCGAGGAGGGCCACGAGGCAGGCGGTGAGGAGCCGGTCGGTGTACGCGGCGCCGCCGTCGCGGTGTTCCCTGGCGGCGCGGACCAGCTCGGGGACGAAGACGGCGTTGAGGGCGCCGCCGACCAGGAGCATGTAGATGATGTTCGGGACGGTGTTGGCGACGGCGTAGCCGTCGCCGAGGACGCCGATGCCGAGGGCCGCGAGGACGACGGCGGAGCGGACGAACCCGGTGACGCGGGAGACGATGGAGCCGGCCGCCATCAGGGCGCCGCTGCGCAGGACGGATCCGCCCGCGCGCGGGGCCGTGTCGGTCGGGGCCGGGCCCGGGGGCCGCCCGTCGACCGTGGTGGTGGCGGCGTCCATCTGTCTCTCCAGGGGTTTCGAGCCGTGCGGGGCCCGCGGGTCGGGGCCGGTTGTGGAGGGTACCCCGCACCGGTGGCGGGCACGGCGCCGGCCAAATCCACCCGGTCGGCCTGAATTTGCCGCCGCAGCGCCGGCGGGTCCCGTAGCGGAATTGACGATTCGGTCCCGAAGCCGTCCCATTCCGGTACGTCACCAGGGTCGAAGGTCCTTTATCCGGGCCCGATTGCCCCGTCTGCGGTCCACGTCACAACGACATGGCCGACATTTTTCAGGGAATGCGCAACCGAAAGCCGACCGGTCCACTCCTTGCTTACGGACGATCTTTACTTCGGAGGGGTTTTCGTTGAGCCGCACACGCCGTACCGCACCGTCGCGCCGTCAGGTACTCCCGGGGCGGGGCCGCCACACCGTGGTGGTGGGCACCGCCCTGCTCGCCGCCGCGCTGACCGCCTGTGGCGGCGGCTCCGGCGGCGCCGCCTCCGGTGACGGCAAGGCGGACGCGAAGCAGAAGCAGCCGATGGCGATATCGGTGAACCTGACGGGCGAGTCGGTGAAGGCCGGCGAGCCCGTGAAGGTGACCATCGCGGACGGAAAGTTCGCCCAGGTGAAGGTGACGGACGGCAAGGGCGGGGAACTGCCGGGCCTGATATCCGCCGACGGAAAGACCTGGACCTCCGAGCGCAACGCCTCGCCCGCCACCGAATACAAGGTGGAGGCGCAGAGCACCGACAGCCAGAGTGCGAACGCGCAGTTCAAGACCTCGGCGGCGGACAAGGTCAACAAGGTCTCCATCAACGTCGCCAAGGGCAGCACGGTCGGCGTGGCGATGCCCGTGTCGCTCGTCTTCGACAACCCGGTGAAGAACAAGGCCGAGGTCGAGAAGCAGCTGAAGGTCACCACCTCGAACAACACCGAGGGCTCCTGGGGTTGGATCAAGGACTACTCCGGCAAGGACCGGGTCGACTGGCGGCCGAAGGAGTACTGGAAGTCCGGTACCGACGTGAAGGTCGACATGAAGCTGAACGGCGTGGACTCCGGTCCGGGCGGCGGCATGTTCGCCCGGGACTACAACACCGAGTTCAAGATCGGCAAGGACCGCCGGATGGAGGTCAGCCTCGACACGAAGAAGATGTCGGTCTCCGAGGACGGCCAGGTGGTGCGGACGATCCCGATCTCGGCCGGCACGCCGGGCGGCAAGAAGGCCTCCTGGTCCGGGAAGATGGTGCTCATGTCCAAGGAGGGCACCATCCGGATGGATTCCCAGACGGTGGGCCTGGGCGACGCCTACGACAAGATGGTCGACTACTCGATGCGGCTGACCTGGTCGGGCATGTACGCGCACGCGGCCCCGTGGAACAACGCGGCCTTCGGCAACACCAACAGCAGCTCCGGCTGCGTGGGCATGAGCGACGCCAACGCGAAGTCCTTCTACGAGTCCGTCCAGGTCGGTGACCCCTTCGAGGTGGTCGGCAACGGCTCCAAGGGCAACGCCGACGTCGGCAACGGTTACGGCGAGTGGAACATGACCTTCGACCAGTGGAAGGCCAAGAGCGCGCTGGCCGGCGGCGGCGCGCAGAACGGCTGAGCCGCGCGCCCGGTCGAACGGGTCGGCGACTCGGGGTCCCGGGCCGCCGAACCGTTCGACCGCGCCGAACTGACTATCGTTCAATTGTTACCACCACGTAACTTACTAGCGGGTTACCCCGGGTAAGTCGCTCCCGTTACCGTCGGGTCACTTCGACGACGGCGCACGCGAGGAGCGATCGATGGCACTCCGCACCCCCACCGCAGCAGCCGTGACGGCACTGTTCGCGGCGGCCGCCCTGGGCCTGGCCCCCCACCAGGCCCAGGCGGCCCCCGCCGACGGCGCGTCCGCCCCCGCGGCCGCGCCGCAGCTGCGCTTCCACGACATCCCCGGATCCGGCGGCATCACCCTCAAGGGGAACGTCTTCACCCCGGCGAACGCGGTCTCCGGCGGCCGCTACCCGCTGATCGTGCTCCCCACCAGCTGGGGCATGCCCCAGATCGAGTACGTCGCCCAGGCCAGGAAGCTCGCCGACTCCGGCTACGTGGTGGTCGGTTACACCTCCCGGGGGTTCTGGCTCTCCGGCGGCGAGATCGAGACGGCCGGTCCGGCCGACGTCGCCGACGTCTCCGCCGTCATCGACTGGGCCCTGGCGCACACCCCGGCCGACGCGGACCGGATCGGGCTCGGCGGCGTCTCGTACGGCGCGGGCATCAGCCTCCAGGCCTCCGCGCACGACCCGCGCGTCAAGGCCGTCGTCGCGCTGAGCGGCTGGGCCGACCTGATCGAGTCCATCTACTCCGGCCGCACCCAACACCTCCAGGCCGCCGGGGTCCTCGGCGTCGCCGGATACCTCACCGGCCGCCCGGGGCCCGAACTGCGCGAGGTCCTCGGCGACTTCCTCGGCTCCCGGCTGGAGAAGGAGGAGGCGATGCTCGCGTGGGGCGCCAAGCGCTCCCCCGACCGGCAGGTGGACCGGATCAACGCCAACGGCGCCGCGATCATGCTGGGCAACGCCTGGGGGGACACCATCTTCCCGCCCAACCAGTACGCGACGTTCTTCGAGAAGCTGACCGGCCCCAAGCGGCTGGAGTTCCGCCCCGGCGACCACGCCACCGCCGAGGCCGGCGGCCTGTTCGGCCTGCCCAACGACACCTGGACCAACGCCCACCGCTGGTTCGACCGCCACCTCAAGGGCGAGCGCAACGGCATCGACGACGAGGCCCCGGTCCAGATCAAGTCCCGCAGCACCGGCGGGTACGAGGGCTACGCCTCCTGGAAGGACGTCGGGTCCGGCGGCGAGGAACGCGTCCCGCTCTCCGACAGCGAGCACGTCCTGACCGGGGTCGACTCCGGCGCGAACGGCGGGATCGTCTTCCTCTCCAGCGTCCTCGACCAGTTCGTCAAGGCGCCCCCGGTCGCCTCCGTCCCGCTGCTGCCCCGCACCTTCGCCGCCGTCTGGCAGTCCGACCGCGCCGAGCGCGAGCGCCGCGTGCGCGGCACCGTCCGCCTGCACACCACCGTCACGCCGACCCGGGGCGACGGCACCTTCGTCGCCTACCTCTACGACGTCGGCCCGCTCGGCATCGGCAAGCTGGTCACCCACGCCCCCCTCACCTTCCACGGCAAGACCCCCGGCCGGGCCTTCGGCGTGGACCTCGACCTCTTCTCCACCGCCTACGACGTCCCCGCCGGCCACCGCCTCGCCCTGGTCGTCGACACCGTCGACCCGCTCTACATCGAGCACAACCCCCTCGGCGCCCGGCTGACCTTCTCCTCGCCGAACACCGATCCCTCCTACGTCTCGGTACCGCTGCGCGAGCGGTGACCCGCTCCGCCCCCGCCCCCGCCGGGGCGGGGGCGGCGCCCCGGCGCCCTCACCGGCCCGGCAACACCGTTCCCGGCTCGGCGTCCGCCACGTCCACGGCCCGCGTCTTCAGGCTGCGGCGCTCGCGGCGGGCCACCCAGGTCGCGAACCAGGACAGCAGCATGCACATGCCGATGTAGATCGGGGAGATGATCATCACCACGGGGATGAAGGGGAGGTCGTAGTCCAGGTTCGAGGCGATCAGCTTGCCCGCGTGCAGGAACTCCTCGTAGGTGATCAGGTAGCCCAGCGAGGTGTCCTTCAACGCCACCACCAGCTGGCTGATGATCGTGGGCAGCATCGCCCGGACCGCCTGCGGGGCCAGCACGAAGGTCATCACCTGCGTCTTGCGCATCCCGAGGGCGTACGCCGCCTCCCGCTGCCCCTTCTCCACGGAGTTGATCCCCGTGCGGAAGACCTCCGCCAGCACCGAGCCGTTGTAGAGCGTCAGCCCCGCCACCAGGGCGGGCAGCGGCTGGACCTTCAGCGCCACGAAGATGAAGAAGATCATGACCAGCACCGGCATGGCCCGGAAGAACTCCACGAACAGGGTCGCGACCCAGCGCACCGGCCGGTGCACCGACAGCCGTCCCGTCGCGAGGACCGCGCCCAGCGCCAGCGAGAACACCGAGGCGTACGCGAAGGCCTTGAGGGTGTTGCCGAGCCCCCGCAGGATCAGCTCCTGGATGCCCTCGTAGGTGAAGGGCGACCACTTGGCCGCGGTGAACTGGTTCGTGTCGAACAGCAGGTAGAGGATCCACGCCAGCAGCGCGAGGATCACGACCGTGGAGAGGATCCCGTAGAGCAGGTGGCGGCGCCGGGCCTGAGGGCCGGGGATGTCGTAGAGGGCGGTGGACTCGACGTCCCCGTGGAGCGCGTGCGCGGTCATCGGGCGACTCCGTAGCGCTTCTCCAGCACGTTGAAGAGCGCGCTGATGGACAGGGTGATGATCAGGTAGCCCACCGCGATCCAGACGAAGGTCCAGATGATGCTGTAGCCCAGCTCGTTGAGGGTCTTGTAGGTGCCGAGCAGCTCGTTGACGCTGAAGGCGCCCGCGATCGCCGAGTTCTTGGCGAGGGCGATCAGGGTGGACCCGATGGGCGGGATGACGGAGCGGAAGGCCTGCGGCAGCACCACCGTGCCCAGCGTCTGCCCGAAGGACATGCCGAGGCTGCGGGCCGCCTCGCCCTGTCCCTTGGGCACCGTGTTGATGCCCGAGCGCAGGGCCTCGCAGATGAAGGCCGAGGTGTAGCAGCCGAGCGCGAGGACGGCGAAGACCTCGAACGGCAGGACCAGGCCGAAGCGCGGCAGGCCCAGCAGGACGGCGAAGAAGAGCAGGGTCAGCGGGGTGTTGCGCAGCACGGTCACCCACACCGTGCCGAACACCCGGAAGGAGCCGACGGGCGCGACCCGGAAGGAGGCCATCAGGAAGCCGAGGGCCAGGGCCAGCAGGGAGGCGTAGACGGTCAGCTCGACGGTGCCGAGGAAGCCCTTGCCGTAGAGGGAGAAGTTCTCGGTGAGTACGTCCATGGCGGTGCGTTCTCCCCTCAGCTCGTCGGGTAGCGGTCGATGGGCGGTGGGGTCGGGGCGGGCACGCCGGAGAGGCCGAGCGTGGCCTCGTAGGCCTTCTTCCAGTCCCCGTTCTTCTCGTGTGCCTCCAGCGCGTCGTCGAGGGCGAAGCGCAGGGCGTCGTCGCCGCGGGGGACTCCGATGCCGTAGGGCTCCTTGGAGAAGGGGGTGCCGACGACCTTGAGTTCCTCGGGGACCTTGGCCGCGTAGCCGAGGAGGATGGAGTCGTCGGTGGAGACGGCGTCGACCTGGTAGGTCAGCAGGTTGTCGACGCAGATCGAGTAGGTGTCGTAGGCGACGAGGACGGCCTTGGGGTACTCGCGCTGGAGTCGCTGGTAGGGCGTGGATCCGGCGGCGGAGCAGACCTTCTTGCCCGCGAGGTCGTCGGGGCCCTTGATGTCCTTCTCGTCGCGGCGCACCAGGAGGGACTGGCCGGCCATGAAGTAGGGGCCGGCGAAGCCGACCTGCTTCTTGCGGTTGTCGTTGATCGTGTAGGTGCCGACGTAGTAGTCGATCTGGCCGTTCTGGAGGGCCGTCTCGCGGTTGGCGGAGGCGATCGTCTTGAACTCGATCTGCTCGGGCGCGAAGCCGAGCGAGGCGGCCATCATCTTGGCGATCTCGACATCGAAGCCGGAGTAGCGGCCGGCGGCCGGGTCCTTCTCGCCCAGGTACGGCTGGTCCTCCTTGACGCCGACGACGAGCCGGCCGCGCTTCCTGGCCCGCTCCCAGGTGCGGGAGTCGGGCAGCCGGAAGTCGGTGGCCACCTGGTAGACGGGCAGGTCCTCGGGCTGCGGACCCTTGACGGGCGGGCTGCCGGGCCGGCCGCAGCCCACCAGGAGGACGGCGGTCAGCAGCGGCAGCAGGACGGTCGTCAGGACGCGGGTGCGCTTCATCTCGGGCCGCCCCTCAGTGCTTGAGGATCTTGGAGAGGAAGTCCCGGGCGCGTTCGCTCTCCGGAGCGGTGAAGAAGGCCTCCGGGGCGCGGTCCTCGACGATCCGGCCGTCCGCCATGAAGACGACGCGGTTGGCGGCGGAGCGGGCGAAGCCCATCTCGTGGGTGACCACGACCATGGTCATGCCCTCGGCCGCGAGCTGCTGCATGACCTCCAGCACCTCGTTGATCATCTCGGGGTCGAGGGCGGAGGTGGGCTCGTCGAAGAGCAGGGCCTTGGGGCTCATGGCGAGGGCGCGGGCGATGGCCACGCGCTGTTGCTGGCCGCCGGAGAGTTGGGCGGGGTACTTCTCGGCCTGGTTCGCGAGGCCGACGCGTTCCAGGAGTTCGCGGGAGCGCTTGTCCGCCTCGTCCTTCCCGCGCTTCCTGACCTTGACCTGGGCGAGGGAGACGTTCGCCAGGACGGTCTTGTGGGCGAAGAGGTTGAAGGACTGGAAGACCATGCCGACCTCGGCGCGCAGCCGGGCCAGTTCCTTGCCCTCGGCGGGCAGGGGGCGGCCGTCGAGGAGGATCGTCCCCGACTCGATGGTCTCCAGGCGGTTGATCGTCCGGCACAGGGTCGACTTCCCGGAGCCGGAGGGGCCGATGATCACCACCACCTCCCCGCGGCCGACGGTGAGGTTGATGTCCTGGAGGACGTGCAAGGTCCCGTAGTGCTTGTTGACGTCCCGCAGCTCGATCAACGGATCGACGGCCATACGCTGCCCTGCCCACTTGTCGGTGTGTCGAGGTCAGCGCAAACTATCCAGCCGCCGGGAGGGCTTCGTCCCGACACGCCCGATCGGGACATAAAGCCGATTTACGGCTCAGCCCTCGGAGGCCTCCGCGTAGGCCTGGCTGAGTTCGGGGGAACCGGTCATCGCCCAGGACACCCCCGACTCGACCACGTTCAGTTCCCGCCCCGACTCCAGCCGGATCACCGGTTGGCCGTTGGGCCACACCTGCCAGACCGCTCCCGGGATGGTGCGCACGATCACGGTCCCGAGGTAGAAACCGGCGTCGTTGCCGAGCCAGGGCACGGCCTCCGGATCCCGTCGCCAGCGCGGCATCAGCTGGTCGAGGGCCTCCAACGAGGCCGGGGTCTGGTCGAGTTCGAGCCCGGCCGCCCTCGCCTGGGCCCGTAGCATCTCGCACTCGGAGAACAGCTCGGCGACACCCTCGGGGTCGTTCGCGAGGGCGCCGGCGAGCCCCGCACCCCGTTCCGTCTCGTGCCGGTTCAGCCAGTGGGCCAGGAAGGGGATGTTCATACCGACCAGCCTGGCACCAGGATCCCCCGCCGGCCACAGGGCGCGCCTGCTTCGAGGGGGATCCGGGGGCGGGGGTCCAGGGCCCGTCATCGAACTCCCGCCTGCCCCGCGGGCGACGACAGGAGCTTGACGACAGGCCTAGAGGTCCAGGTCGACGACGACGGGGGCGTGGTCGGACGCGCCCTTGCCCTTGCGCTCCTCGCGGTCGACGTAGGCGTCCTTGACGGCCTTGGTGAAGGGCTCGTTGCCGTAGACGAGGTCGATGCGCATGCCCTTGTTCTTCGGGAAGGCGAGCATCCGGTAGTCCCAGAAGGTGTACGGGCGGTCGTACTTGAGGGCCCTCGGCATGACGTCCGACAGGCCGGCGCCGCGCAGCGCCTCCAGGGCGGTGCGCTCGGCGGGGGTGACGTGCGTGAGGCCCTCGAAGACCGCCGGGTCGTACACGTCCTCGTCGGTCGGGGCCACGTTGAAGTCGCCGAGGACCGCGAAGGGGCGGGAGCCCGCCGCGTCCTGGGCGATGGCGGTGGTCAGCGCGCCGAACCACTGGAGCTTGTAGCCGTAGTGGTCGTGCTCCACCTCCCGGCCGTTGGGCACGTACACCGACCAGACGCGCACCCCGCCGCAGGTGGCGGAGATCGCGCGGGGTTCCTGCACGCCCTCGTAGTCCGGGCCGTCGGGCAGGCCGAGGACCACGTCCTCCAGGCCGACGCGGGAGAGCAGGGCGACGCCGTTCCACCGGCCGGTGGCGTTGACGGCCGACTCGTAGCCCAGCTCGCGCAGCTGCTCGGTCGGGAACTGCTCCGCCGAGCACTTGGTCTCCTGGACGCACAGGACGTCCGTGCCGGAGCTCTCCAGCCAGGCGAGCAGGCGCGGCAGCCGGGCGGTGATCGAGTTGACGTTGAACGTGGCGATACGCATGTCCACCAACCTACCGCCCGGCACCGACAGTCAGACCGCGGCGCTCTCGCCCGCCCCGAGGCGGTGGTGCGGGGCACCGCCGAGGCCGCCGAGGGCGTTGTCGTAGATGGGTCGGGCGAGGTCCGCCAGGTAGGCGTCGTGGATGTCGATCGCCTGTCGGGGCTTGACCTCGCGGACGTAGTCGATCACTTCGGCGATCTTGTTCCAGGGGGCGTGCACGGGCAGCATCAGCGTGTCCACCGGGGCGTCCGGCACGGTCAGGGCGTCTCCCGGGTGGAAGAGGGAGCCCTCGACGAGGTAGCCGACGTTGGTGACGCGGGGGATGTCCGGGTGGATCACCGCGTGCAGTTCGCCGTACACCCGGACCTCGAAGCCCGCGGCGGTGAAGGCGTCGCCGTGTCCCACGGTGTGGACGCGGCCCGGGTAGGCGCCGGCGAGGCGTTCGGCGACGCTGCGCAGGGTCCACAGCCCGGCCGCCGGGTTGGCGTCGAGGGCGGCGCGCAGCCGGCCCTCCTCGAAGTGGTCCGGGTGTTCGTGCGTGACGAGCAGGACGTCCGCGCCGAGACCCGCGTCCGCTTCGCTGAAGGCGCCCGGGTCGATGACGAGCGTGTGCCCGTCCTTCTCCAACTGGACGCAGGAGTGCAGCCGTTTGGTGAGCTTCATGGGCCCAGGGTAGGCGGGGCCCGGAGCCGTCTAGGGAATGGCGGTGGACACGACGTAGACGCGGGGGTTGGCCGGGTTGGTGAGGTCGACGGTGACGTCCCGGGTGGGACGGGGTTCCTTCTGTTCCAGGGTGGTGCCGACCCACTGGTGCTTGGGGCTCCAGCTCCAGCCGGCGACCTTGGCGTCGTGGGCGGACACGGACACGCCGGGGGTCAGCGCCTCCCGGCTGGTGCCGATGTCGGCGAGGAAGGTGTCGAGCTCGGTCGGGGTCACGCCGAACTGCACGTACAGCCGGCTGGTGTGCCAGTTGTTGGTCTCCAGGTACCCGACCAGCGAGGCCATCATCGGGATCGGGACCTCGTAGACGCTGCGCTGCACCTTGGACGGCCATCCGCCGCGCACCTTGACGGCGCCGATCTTGGCGGCCTTGTCACGGCCGCTCTCGCGGCTCTGCTGCGCGGAGACGGCCAGGTAGCCGGCCGGGACCCCGACGAGGAGCAGGATGATGATCGCGGTGATCCAGCGGCGGCGGACGACGTGCCGGCGGTCCTCGGCGGGGGTCGACGGCGGGCCGTCCGCCTCAGGGGCGGAGGCCTGGTGGGGCAGGGAGGGCGGGGTCACTGCTGTTCCTGGTCCTCGGGGGCGGTGGTGCCGCGCCGGCCGAGCTGCGCGTAGCGCTCGTACCGCTCGACGCGTCGGCGCGTGGCGCGGCGGAAGCGGCGGGCGACGAGGCGGGCGAGGTCGGCGGCGCCGACCATGCCGGCCTCGGGGCCGAGCTGGGCCTTGGCGATGCGGGCCTCGGGGCGGTAGCCGCGGCCGGTGAGGTGGCGGCGGAAGGCGTCCCGGGCGGGGCCGATCAAGAGGTCGTCGGCGGCGCTGACGCCACCGCCGATGACGAAGCAGGAGGGGTCGAGGGCGGCGGCGAGGTTGGCGATGCCGACGCCGAGCCACTGGCCGATGTCCTGGAGGAGCTCGACGCACATGGCGTCGCCCTCGCGGGCCAGCTCGGTGATGAGCGGGCCGGTGATCTCGTGGACGTTGCCGCCGACCCGGGCGATGATGTTGTACGCGACCGGGGAGTCGGCGGCGGCGAGCTCGCGGGCCTCGCGGACCAGGGCGTTGCCGGAGCTGTACTGCTCCCAGCAGCCGCGGTTGCCGCAGGGACAGCGGTGCCCGCCGGGTACGACCTGCATGTGCCCGAACTCGCCGGCGACCCCGTAGCGGCCGCGCTTGACCTGGCCGCCCTCCAGGATGGCCCCGCCGATGCCGGTGCCCAGGGTGATCATGACGAGGTGGTCCTCGCCGCGGCCGGCGCCGAAGCGCCACTCCGCCCAGGCGGCGGTGTTGGCGTCGTTGTCGACCATGACGGGGACGGCGAGGCGGGACTGGAGGGCGTCGCGCAGCGGCTCGTCGCGCCAGGCGAGGTGCGGGGCGAACAGCACCCGGGAGCGGTCGGCGTCGACCCAGCCGGCGGCGCCGATGCCCACGGCGTGGACGTCGTGCCGGTCGGAGAGGTCGAGGACCAGCTCGACGATGGTGTCCTCGACGACCTTGGGGCTCTTGGACTTGTCGGGGGTCTCGGTGCGGATCTTCTCCAGGATGACCCCGTCGGCGTCGACGACCCCGGCCATGACCTTGGTGCCGCCGATGTCGATGCCGACCGTGGGGACGCGTGGGGCGGTCAGCAGCGAGCGGCGTTCGCGGGTCCCGACGGTCCGCAGGACGGTGCCTCGCGCCGCCCCCCGGTGGGCGAGCGTGAAGTCCCGGTACGTGCTCATCGAGTCGTGTCGTCCCTGTCGGAGGTGGGTGCGGCCGCGGCCGCGCCGGTGGGGGTGTCCGTTCCCGATTCTGCCACCCGCTCCAGCTCGTGGCTCAGCTCGTCCAGTTCCGAGCCGCCCGCCATCTGCCGGGTGAGTTCGTCGAGGGTGATCGAGTCCCGGGTGTGGCTGCCCGCCATGGTGCCGCGCTTGAGGAGGACGAAACGGTCCCCGACCAGGTGCGCGTGGTGCGGGTTGTGCGTGATGAGGACCACGCCCAGACCGGCGTCGCGTGCGGCGGCCACGTATTTGAGGACCACGCCGGACTGTTTGACGCCGAGGGCGGCGGTGGGCTCGTCCAGGACGAGGACCTTGGCGCCGAAGTACACGGCGCGGGCGATGGCCACGCACTGGCGCTCGCCGCCGGACAGGGTGCCGATGGGCTGGTCGACGTCGCGCAGGTCGATGCCCATGCGCAGCAGCTCGGCGCGGGTGGTCTCGCGCATGAGGTCCACGTCGAGGCGGCGGAAGGGGCCGCGACCCTTCGTCGGCTCGGAGCCGAGGAAGAAGTTGCGCCAGACGGGCATGAGGGGGACGACGGCGAGGTCCTGGTAGACGGTGGCGATGCCGCGGTCGAGGGCGGCGCGCGGGTTGGCGAGCACGGTCTCCTCGCCCTCGATCTCGAAGGTGCCCGCGTCGTGCTGGTGCAGCCCGGCGATGATCTTGATGAGGGTGGACTTGCCGGCGCCGTTGTCGCCGAGCACGCAGGTGATCTCGCCCGCGGAGACCTCCAGGGAGACCCCCTGGAGGGCGCGGATGTTGCCGTAGTGCTTGCTGACGTCGGTCAGCTTCACGAGGGTGGTGCCGGGCGCGGCGCCGGCGCCCTTCCCGGTGTCGGTCTCGGTCATCACTTGGCCTCCGCCCGCTTGCGCACCCACGCGTTCAGCAGGGTGGCCAGCAGCAGCATCCCGCCGAGGAAGAACTTGAACCAGTCCGGGTTCCACTGGGCGTAGACGATGCCGTTGCTGGTCATGCCGAAGATGAAGGCGCCGACGGCCGAGCCGATCGCGGAGCCGTAGCCGCCGGTCATCAGACAGCCGCCGATCACGGCGGCGATGATGTAGAGGAACTCGTTGCCGACGCCCTCCCCGGACTGGACGACGTCGAAGGAGAAGAGGATGTGCTGCCCGGAGATCCAGGCGCACAGGGCGACGCCCATGTAGAGGCCGATGCGGGTCTTGACGACCGGGACGCCGGTGGCGCGGGCCGCGTCGGCGCCGCCGCCCACCGCGAAGATCCAGTTTCCGGCGCGGGTGCGGAGCAGGATCCAGGTGGCGACGGCGACCAGGGCCAACCACCACAGGATGGTGACCTTGAGGGTGACCGAGCCGACGTTCCACTGCGAGGCGAACAGGGCGCGGGCGGAGGCGAAGCCCTCCATGTCGGCGATGCTCTTGGTGGAGACCGATCCGCTGATCAGCTTGGTGAAGCCGAGGTTCAGTCCGGTCAGCATCAGGAAGGTGCCGAGCGTGATGATGAAGCTGGGCAGTCGGGTGCGGGTCAGCATGAAGCCGTTGAAGAAGCCGATGGCCAGGGTGACCAGCAGCGACACCCCGACGCCCACCCAGACGTTCGCGGTCATCTGGTAGCTGAACATCGAGCTGACCAGCGCCGACGTGGTGACCATGACGCCGGCGGAGAGGTCGAACTCGCCGCCGATCATGAGCATCGCGACGGGGGCCGCCATGATCCCGATCGTGGAGGCGGAGTAGAGGATCGTGCTCAGGCTGGAGGCCCGCAGGAAGCTGTCGGCGGCGAAGGAGAAGAAGACGAAGACGGCGACGGCCCCGACGACCGCGCCCAGCTCGGGGCGGCCCAGCAGTCTGCGGACGAGCGAGGCCGGGGCGAGGCGTTCGTCGGCGGGGGCGGAGGCGGCGCTCATCGGGTGCCCCGCTTGATGTACTCCTCCAGCTTGCCCGCCTCGGTCCCGGTGACGATCTGCGGGCCGGTCAGCACCGGCCGGCCGCCGCCGAGGACGTCCGCGTTGTAGCGGTTGAGCCACAGCAGGTCCACGGCCTCGTACCCCTGGAGGTAGGGCTGCTGGTCCACGGCGAAGCCCAGCGCCCCGGACTTCAGGTCGCGGGCGACGGACTCGTTCAGGTCGAAGGTGTCCACCTCCGCGGAGCTGCCGGCCGCGCCCTTCGCCTTGACGGCGGTGGGGGCGAAGGGGGCGCCGAGGGTGACGATCGCGTCGACGGAGGGGTCGGCCTGGAGCTTGGCCTGGATGGACGCCTGTACGGAGGGCATGTTGGTGCCCTCGACGTAGAGGTTCTCCATCGAGCCGGCGAAGGTCTTCTTCGCCCCGGCGCACCGCTGCTCGTGGCCCACGTTGCCCTGCTCGTGCAGGACGCACACGGCCTTCTTGCGGCCGCGCTTGTTGAGCTCGGTGCCGACGGCCTCGCCGGCGATCTCCTCGTCCTGGCCGATGTGGGTCAGGGCGCCGTACTCGGCCGACTGGGCCGATCCGGAGTTGACGGTGACCACCGGGATGCCGGCCTTCACGGCCTTGCCGATGACGTCCTTGAGGGCGTCGGGCTTGGCGAGGCTGACGATGAGCCCGTCGACCTTCTGGTCGATCGCGTTCTGCACGAATTGCGCCTGCTGCTGCGCCTGGTCGTCGTGGGAGTAGACGAAGTTGATGTTGTCCTTCGCCGCGGCCTCCTTGGCGCCCTTCTGCACGATGTCCCAGAAGGTGTCGCCATCGCCCGCGTGGGTGACCATCGCGAAGGTCCAGCGCGGCGTGGACACCGCGGGTCGGCCCGCCTCGGCGGTCCGCGCCCGCTCCTCGGCGCGCTTGCCGCCCGTGCTGCTGCAACCCGCGAGGGAGGCTCCCAGTACCGCCGCGAGCACCGCGCCCACGACGCGTACCCCTGTCCGAACCCTAGCCACGTCCCCGTGCCCTTCCCTCGTGCGTCATCACTGCGTCATCAATCGGTCATTCCGGTTCCAGCCGCCCAGTATCCGCCACAGTGGACCATGAGGGGCCATCGGGGCGGGCGCGGGCGGATTGACAGGTCCCCCGTACGGGGTCACGTTGAGTGCATGCGCATCGGGATCGTGGGAACCGGCCGGATCGGCTCGTTCCACGCGGCCGCCCTGGCCCGCCACCCCGACGCCGGTTCCCTGCTGCTGGCCGACGCCGACCCGGGGCGGGCCGCACGGCTCGCGGACCGGCTCGGTGCCACCGCCGCGCCCTCCGTCGACCAGGTGTTCACCTGGGGCGTGGACGCGGTGGTCATCGCCACCGCGACCGCGGCGCACGCGGAGCTGGTCGTCCGGGCGGTGCGCGGCGGGTTGCCGGTGTTCTGCGAGAAGCCCGTGGCCCCCGACCTGGCCCGCACCCTGGCGGTGCTGCGCGAGGTGGCCGCCGTCGGGGGGACGCTCCAGCTCGGCTTCATGCGGCGGTTCGACGCCGGGTACGCCACCGCGCGGGAGCTGGTCCGCTCCGGGGCGCTGGGCCGGCTGCACACCGTACGGACCACGACGTCCGATCCGACGCCGCCGCCCGCCGCGTACCTGGCGACCTCGGGCGGCCTGTACCGCGACTGTCTGGTGCACGACTTCGACATGGTCCGATGGGTTACCGGGCGGGAGGTGGACGAGGTGTACGCGACCGGCGCGGACGGGGGCCTCGCTGCGTTCCGGGACAGCGGGGACGTGCACACGGCGGCGGCCCTGCTCACGCTGGACGACGGGACGCTGGTCTCCAGCACCGCGACCCGGTGCAACGGCGCGGGGTACGACGTGCGCATGGAGCTGTCCGGGGAGCTCGACCAGGTCTCCTCCGGGCTCGACGACCGTACGCCGATCGCCTCCACCGAACCGCACGGCCCTCCCCCGGCGAGCAAGCCGTGGTCCGGTTTCCTGGAGCGGTTCGGGCCCGCCTACGAGGCCGAGCTGGCGGCCTTCGTCCGGCTGGTGCGCGGCGAGGGGCCCAACCCCTGCGACGGCCGGGAGGCGCTGGCCGCGTTCCGGGTGGCGGAGGCGTGCGAGCTCTCGCGGCGGGAGCGGCGCCCCGTGCGCCCGGCGGAGCTGCCGGACCTCTGAGGGGGCGGTGCGGGCCATGGGGGTCACCGTAGGCCCGGCGCTCGGGCGGGCAGCAGCCGATTGTCGGCCAATCGGACGACCGGGCGGCGGCGCGGCGCCGGATGCCCGCGACCCGGGGCCTGTGGTCAGGCCGCGGCGCGGCGGCCCCAGGCCGTGCCGACGAGGACGAGCGCGGCCCCCGCGAGGCCGAGGGCGCCCAGGCGCTCCCCGCCGATGGCGATGGCGGCGGCGGCCGCCCACAGGGGTTCGGTGCCCAGCAGCAGGCTGACGCGGGAGGGCGAGGTGCGGCGTACGGCCCACATCTGCACGAAGAAGGCGAACAGGGTGCAGAAGAGGGTGAGGAAGGCGAGCCCGGCCCACTCGGCGGGGCCGAAGTCCGCCGCCGCCCGCCAGGGGGTGGCCCCGGTGCCGGGCAGGGCCGCGAGGAGCGCGAAGACCAGCACGGCGCCGCCGAACTGGACGGTGGTCAAGGAGAGCGCGTCGGCGTCCTGGACGGCCTTGATCCGGGCCATCAGGAGCACGTGCAGGGTGCGGGCGAGGGCCGCGCCGAGGATCAGCAGGTCGCCCGTGCCGGGCGC
Source organism: Streptomyces sp. NPDC103540 (assembly GCF_055584445.1). Classification (NCBI taxonomy): domain Bacteria; kingdom Bacillati; phylum Actinomycetota; class Actinomycetes; order Kitasatosporales; family Streptomycetaceae; genus Streptomyces; species Streptomyces sp. NPDC103540. Next base: position 521,185 of record NZ_JBVJMA010000004.1, on the reverse strand, counting down.
GGTGAAGCCGGCGCCCTGGGTGAGCAGCACCACCCCCGCGACGGAGAGGGCGGCGGCGCCGAGGAAGGCGGGGCGGGGCGCGGTGCGCCGGACGGCGGACTCGGCGAGCGGGGTGAAGATCATGGTCAGGCTGATGATCAGCCCGGCGTTGGTGGCCGAGGTGTGCACGACCCCGTAGGTCTCCAGCAGGAAGATCCCGCCGAGTACGAGGCCCAGCGCGCCCGCGCCGCGCACCTGGGCGGGGGTGAGCGCGCGCAGGCGGCGGCGGCCGACGACGACGAGGACGGGCAGGACCAGGGCGAAGCGCAGGACGAGGACGGCGATCACCGTGTGGGTGGTGGTGATGCCCTTGGCGGCGAGGTAGCTGGCGCCCCAGACGACGGCGACGAGCAGGACGGGCAGGTCCGCGAGCCAGGCTCGGCGGGGGGCGTGCGCGGGGGCGGTGACGGCGAGGGTGGACACCGGGGCGGCTCCGGCCACGAGAAGGGGGTGGAGACGACGGTGGCTCGCACGGGTGCGGGCCCACCGTAGCCGAGTCGATCTTCCCGGTCGACCCCTTTCCGGCCGCCCCCACCGGCTTTCCGGCCGCCCCGTCGGCTTCCCGCCCGCCGCCTTCGGCCCGGTCGGCTACGCGCCGATCGTGCCGAAGGTGGCGCGGCCCGCGGGCCGGTAGGTGTGGATGGCCGCGCCGCGCCCCGTGGTGCGGGAGTGCGTCAGCTCGCAGGCCGTCGGCAGACCGCCGACGGGGAACAGCCGGCGGCCCGCGCCGAGGAAGACGGGGAAGGTCAGCAGGTTCAGTTCCTCGACCAGGTCCCGCGCCAGCAGCCACTGCGCGAGCGACGCGCTGCCGTGCACCTGGAGCTCGCCGTCGGTGGCGTCCTTGGCCCGGACCACCTCCGCCTGGAGCTGTTCCCCGTCGATGACGGTGGTGCCGGCCCAGGCGGGTTCCTTGAGGGTGGTGGAGGCCACGTACTTCGGCAGCGCGTTCAGCCGGCTCGCGATCGGGTCGGCGGGGTCGGTCTGCGCCGGCCAGTACCCGGCGAAGATCTCGTAGGTCCGGCGGCCCAGGAGGAAGGCCCCGGCCCGGTCGAAGACCTCGGTCATGAACTCCCCCATGCCCTCGTCGGCGAAGGGGGTCAACCAGCCTCCGTACGCGAACCCGCCGTCGGTGTCCTCCTGCGGCCCGCCGGGGGCCTGTACGACGCCGTCGAGGGTCAGGAAGGTGGTCAGGGTCAGCTTTCCCATGGCTCAGCGCTCCTTGGATCGTTGCGTTCCGATTACCCCGTGCACCGGTTCAGACTCCCGGGCCGCCCGGTACTCATCGGCGCGGCGCGCGTGAACGCCCCGTCCGATTCCCGCCGGCGCGGCCCTCCCCGCCCCCGTTTCATTGAAGACGCAACGACTTGTTGGTGGATTCGGGGAGGAAACATGAACGACCGGACAGTGGCCCTGGTGACCGGAGGGAGCCGGGGCATCGGGGCGGCGACGGCCCTGCGCCTGGCCGAGGACGGCCTCGACGTCGCCCTCACCTACACGCACGGCGAGGAGGCGGCGACCGAGGTCGTCGGGAGGATCGAGGCCCTCGGCCGCAGGGGCCTGGCCGTACGCGCCGACGCGGGCGACCCCGCGCGGGCCGCGGCCTGCGTCGAGGAGACCGTACGGACCCTGGGCCGGCTCGACGTCCTGGTCAACAACGCGGGGATCGGCGTGCTCGGCCCGCTGGAGGAACTCGACCCGCGCGACGTGGACCGGGTGCTCGACGTCAACGTGCGGGGGGTGTTCCTGACCACCCGGGCGGCGGCCGCGCACCTGGGCCCCGGCGGACGGATCGTCACCATCGGCAGCTGCATGGCGCTGCGCGTCGCGGGGCCCGGCGGGACCCTCTACACGATGAGCAAGGCGGCGCTGGCCGGTCTGACCCGGGCCCTGGCCCGGGAGCTGGGCGGGCGCGGGATCACGGCGAACCTGGTCCTCCCCGGTCCGGTCGACACCGACATGAACCCGGCCGACGGGCCGCACGCGGACGCGCAGCGGGCCCTGACGGCGCTCGGCCGCTTCGGCACCCCCGCGGAGGTGGCCGCGCTGGTGTCCTTCCTCGCCGGGCCGGAGGCCGGCTTCGTCACGGGCGCGGAGCTCTCGGTCGACGGCGGGCACGCCGTGTAGCGGGAGGAACGCCTGCGGGGCGCACCGCGCGTGGTGCGCCCCGCGGGGGTGTGTCCGTGCCCCGGGGGTGTCGGCCCCCGGGGCGGTCGGGGGCTGCCTCAGCCGCCCAGCTCCTGGTGACGGGCGGCGTGCGCGGACGCGCCGGCCTCCGTCAGCGAGCCGAACAGGCGCAGGCGGGAGAAGCCGCCGTCCGGGAAGATGTCGATGCGCACGTGGGTGCCGACGGCCGGGGCGTCCAGGACGAACCGGTGGTTGGTGTCGGGCTGCAGGCGGGTGCGCGGCAGGAACTCCGTCCACTCGCCCTCCTCGCCGGTCTTGACGGACAGCGAGGCCCAGCCGGCCGAGTTGCCCTTGAGGTAGGCGGTGTCGATCTCGACGGCGCGGATCTCGGACTCGGCGACGAGCTGGTAGCGGATCCAGTCGTTGCCGTTGTCGCGGCGACGGGCGGTCTCCCAGCCGTCGTCCATCTTGCGGGAGCGACCCGGGTTGATGGTGTTGGTCGGCGGCGAGTAGAAGCGGTTGGACGCGTCCTCGACCGAGCCGCCGTTCTCCAGGGCGACCACGTCGAAGGTGCCGAGCACCGCGAGCCACGCCGGGTCGGGGCGGACCTCGCCGTAGACGCGGATGCGGGCGACGCCGCCGTCCGGGTGCTGGTTGAGGCGCAGGTGGGTGAAGCGCTGCTCCACGTCGACCGCGAAGCCGTTGGCCGCGTGGCCGCCGACCGTGGTGCGCTCGACGAGGGTCGTCCACTTGACGTCGTCGGACAGCAGTTCCTCGGCGGTCGGGGAGCCCGCCACCGAGGCGGCCTGGACCGAGACGGCCTGCGGCATGTTGCCGCGGAAGTGGGCGGTGTCGACGACGATGCCGCGGATGACGCCGGGGGCGCCGAGGCGGATCAGGGCGTAGTCGTGGTCCTCGGCGGTCGGCCAGGGCTGCTCGGCGGACACGCCGCGGCGGCGGCGGGTCTCCCAGCCGTCCATGACCTTGCCCTTGTGGCCGAAGTGCTCGGGGTCGAAGTGCGGGGCCTCGGCGATGAGGAGGTTCTCGCGCTCGGCGAAGAACTCGTCGTTGGCGGCGATGACACCGGCGCCCAGCTCACGGGCGGCGAGGTTCGCGTACTGGGTGAAGGGGAAGTCCGCGGTGCGGTAGTCCGCGTACGGGTCGCCGCCTCCGTACGGGTTCGCGTTACCGGTGAAGGAAGCCAGTTCGGTCGAACGCTGTGCCACTGTCAGTTCTGCCTTTCAAGGAGGAGGCCCGTGGGCTCGGTCGGGGTGCCGTGGTCGGCGATCTGGCGGCCGCGCAGCCAGGTGGACTTCACGACGCCGTGCAGGGTCTTGCCCGCGTACGCCGTGACCCTGTTGCGGTGGTGCAGTTCGGCCGGGTCCACGGTGAAGGTCTCTTCGGGGGCCAGGACGGCGAAGTCGGCGTCGCGGCCGACCTCGATGGCGCCCTTGCGGTCCAGTCCGGCGAGGGCGGCGGGGGCGCTCGACATCCAGCGCACGACGTCCTCCAGCGACCGGCCGCGGCGGCGCGCCTCGGTCCAGATCGCGGGGAGGCCCAGCTGGAGGGAGGAGATGCCGCCCCAGGCGGTGGAGAAGTCGTCCGTCTTCAGGTCCGCCGTGGAGGGCGAGTGGTCCGAGACGATGCAGTCGATGGTGCCGTCGGCCAGGGCGTCCCACAGCAGGTCCTGGTTGGCGGCCTCGCGGATGGGCGGGCAGCACTTGAACTCGCTGGCGCCGTCCGGCACTTCCTCGGCGGTGAGGGTGAGGTAGTGCGGGCAGGACTCGACGGTGATCCGGACGCCGGCGGCCTTGGCCTCGGCGATCAGCGGCAGCGCGTCGGAGGAGGACAGGTGCAGGACGTGCACGCGGGCGTCGAGGCGCTTGGCCTGGGCGATCAGATTGCCGATCGCGGTGTTCTCGGCGTCGCGCGGACGGGAGGCGAGGAAGTCGGCGTACTTCGGGCCGGGGACGACGGGGGCGGCGTCGAGGTGGTGCGGATCCTCGGCGTGCACGATCATCAGGCCGCCGAAGCCGGTGATCTCGGCGAGGGAGGCGGCCAGCTGCTCCTGGTCGAGCTCGGGGAACTCGTCGACGCCCGAGGGCGACAGGAAGCACTTGAAGCCGTAGACCCCGGCGTCGTGCAGCGGGCGCAGGTCCTTGACGTTGTCGGGGAGGGCGCCGCCCCAGAAGCCGACGTCCACGTGCGCCTTGGCGCGGGCGACCTCCTGCTTGACGCGGAGGTTGTCGACCGTGGTGGTCGGCGGCAGGGAGTTGAGCGGCATGTCGAGGAGGGTGGTGATGCCACCGGCGGCGGCGGCGCGGGTGGCCGTCCAGAAGCCCTCCCACTCCGTGCGGCCGGGGTCGTTCACGTGGACGTGGGTGTCCACCAGGCCGGGCAGGAGGACGTCGTCGCCGAAGTCCTCCAGTCGGGCTCCGGCCGGTACCTCGGCCCCGTGCTCCAGCACGGCCGTGATCTTCCCGCCGGCGACGGCCACCGAGGCGGCGCGCGTCCCCTCGGGGGTGATGACGCGCGTCGAGCGCAGTACCAGTTCCACAGCCACGTCGGCCACCGGAACCTCCCCATCTACTTCCACAGAGCGAAATTCAACGTTCTGTTGACGGAGTCTTCACCCCGATCCGGGGCCAGTCAAGAGCGTCCGGAGGGACGGCTGACCGGCTTGCACCGCAATTGGAGGTTTCCACAGGATGGAATTAAGATTTCACTATCCAGAATGTAGCTACCACCACCCACCATCGGGCCAGTACCTTCCGGAGGGGGTCCGCCACCAGGACAAACCACCTCTGACCGGCGAGGAGGGCAGGGCCCCGGATCTAGGGCCGTCGCCGACCGACGGGTAGGCTGCTTCCTTGCCTGCCAGCACCGAAAGGACCGCGCCGTGCCGACGTCCAGCGCCAGCACCACCGACGCTTCCGCCAAGCCCACCGCCGCGGGCGGTGGCGTCCAGTCCCTGGAGCGCGCCTTCGATCTGCTCGAACGCATGGCCGACGCCGGGGGCGAAGTCGGCCTCAGCGAGCTCTCCGCCGCCAGCGGCCTCCCGCTGCCCACCATCCACCGCCTGATGCGCACGCTCGTCGCGTGCGGCTACGTCCGGCAGCAGCCCAATCGACGGTACTCCCTCGGGCCCCGTCTGATCCGCCTGGGCGAGTCCGCGTCGCGCCTCCTGGGCACCTGGGCCCGCCCCTACCTCGCCCGCCTGGTCGAGGAGACCGGCGAGACGGCGAACATGGCCCTGCTGGACGGCGACGAGATCGTCTACGTCGCCCAGGTGCCCTCCAAGCACTCCATGCGCATGTTCACCGAGGTCGGCCGACGGGTGCTGCCGCACTCCACCGGCGTGGGCAAGGCCCTGCTCGCCTACACCCCGGCCGACGAGGTCCGCGCCCTGCTGGCGCGCACCGGCATGCCGGCCGCGACCGAGAAGACCATCACCACGCCCGAGGGCTTCCTGGACGCCCTGGAGCAGGTCCGCAAGGTGGGCTACGCGGTCGACGACAACGAGCAGGAAATAGGAGTCCGCTGCCTCGCCGTGTCGGTGCCGAACTCGCCGACCGCCGCCGCGATCTCCATCTCCGGCCCGGCCGGCCGGGTCACGGAGGCCGTGGCCGAGTCCTTCGTGCCGATCCTCCAGGGCGTGGCCGCCGAGCTGTCGGTGGCCCTCCAGAGCCAGAACCCGGCGTAACCGCCGGCGCGCCGTTTCCCGTTACGCCGGAGCCCCGGCCCCCTTCGGAGGGGGCCGGGGCTCCGGCGCAACGGGGTGGGTTCGGCCCGTCGGGGTTCGGCCCGTCGGGGGTTCAGGCCGCCGGGGGTTCAGGCCGCCGGGACGGTCGGCGCGGGTGCGTCCGACCGGGTGAGGCGGCCGTCGGTCATCGTCGCGACGCGGTCCATCCGCTCCAGGTGCGCGTGGTCGTGCGTGACCAGCACCGTGGCCGTGGACCGCTCCCGGGTGAGGGTCACCAGCAGGTCGAGCACCGCCGCGCCCCGCTCGTGGTCCAGGGCGCTGGTCGGCTCGTCCACCAACAGCACGGCGGGCTCGTTCATCAGGGCGCGGGCGATGTTCACCCGCTGGCGCTGCCCGCCCGAGAGCTGGTGCGGGCGCCGGTCGGCCTGGTCGGCGAGCCCCACCGCGTCGAGCAGTTCCAAGGCCCGCGCGCGCAGCCGCCCGGCCGGTCGGCCCGAGAGGTGCGCCATCACCTGGAGCTGCTCGGCGGCGGTCAGGGAGGGCAACAGGTTGGGTTGCTGGAAGACGATCCCGATCCGCTCCCGGCGCAGGGCCGACTTCTCGGCGGCCCCCAGCGCCGTGGCGTCCCGCCCGGCGACCACGACCCGGCCGGAGTCCGGGGTGACCAGGGTGGCGGCCACCGCCAGCAGGCTGGACTTACCGGAGCCCGAGGGCCCGATGACGGCGGTCAGGGTGCCCGCCGGGACCTCCAGGTCGACGGAGTCGAGCGCCGTGAGGCGACCGTCGCCGTCCGGGTAGGTGAGCGTGACGTCGTGGACGAGCAGGGTCATCGGGCGCTCCCGAGGGCGGTCAGCGGGTCGACGGCGGTGATCCGCCGGATGGACAGGGCCGCGCCCAGCGCGCCGAGCGCGATCATGATCGCGGCGGGCACCAGCACGGTGCGGGCGTCGAGGACGAAGGGCACGTCACCGCCGCCGATCAGCGCGCCGATGCCGGTCGCGAGGGCCGTGCCGAGGCCGGTGCCGAGGGCGAGCATCACCACGGCCTGGCCGAGCGCGTCCCGCAGCAGGTACGGGGTGGAGGCACCCAGTGCCTTCAGCACCGCGACGTCCGGGGCGCGCTGGATCGTCCACACCGTGAAGAAGGCCCCTATGACCAGCGCGGAGATGGCGAAGAGGAACCCGCGCATCAGCTGGAGCGAGCCGTTCTCCGCCTGGTAGGAGCCTATGGCGCCGAGCGCCTCGTCGATCGTCCGTGACGCCGTCCCCGCGGCCCGGTCCGCCGCGGCGAGGTCCGCGGAGTCCGAGGTCTCCAGCGCGATGACGGTGGCGAGGGTCTCCGGGGAGGTGCCCGGATTGCCGACGCGCTGCCAGTCGTTCAGGTCCATCCAGACGACCGGGGTGTGGCTGTAGGCGGCGGTGCCGGACACCGCGGCCACCGTCAGCTCCAGCGGCCCGATCCGGACCTTGCCGCCGGCGCGCAGCCCGCCGAGCTCCTCGGCCGCCTTGTGCGCGAGGACGACGGACCCCTGGACGAGCCCGGCGCCGGCGGGCGGCAGCGATCCCGCCGGCTCGACGCCGAAGACGGAGACGGCGGCCGTGCGCTCGCCCGAGACGGCGTTGGTGGTGCGGATGCCGAGGGGCTGCGCGGAGCTCACCCCCGGCCGCTCGCGCCAGGACCGCCAGGCGCTCTCGGGCAGCCGGGAGTCGGTGAAGGAGACCTCGCGGTCCCCCGCCGGCGCCGCGAAGGCCAGTCGTGAGGCGGGCAGGCCGGTGATGGCCGAGACGTTCTCCCGGGCCAGTCCGGAGGTGAGCCCGGACAGCAGGCCGACCAGCAGCGTGATCAGCACGACGACCGAACCCATGAGGGCGAAGCGGCCCTTGGCGAACCGTAGATCTCTCCATGCGACGAACATGATCCCCAGCCTGGTCCTCCCCGTGGGCGCGCGGCATCGCGCCACGGTAGGGATCCTGGTATCGAAGGTGGCACGCGGACATCGAACTTTTGGTTGACCGGGGCTCCCCGCCGCCCGCTTACGCTGGTCGGGAGATGTCTTCCGCCCCCCGCTCCCGCCCCCTGACCCCCGTCTCCCGCGTGCTGCGGCTGTGCCTGCACGCCCTGTTCCTCGGACTGCTGGCACTGGCCGCCGCCCGCGCCGTCGCCGGCTCCGCGCCCCGCGCCGGCCTGGTGGTCGCCGTCTGCGTCCTCCTCCTCGCCGTCTACGCGGCCGGCGTACGGGCCCCCTCCGTGAGCCGCTCCGCACGGGCCGCCGGCATCTGGCTGGGCGCGGTCGGCGCGGCCTGGGCGGCGCTGCTGGTGGTCTCCCCCGACGGGCTGTGGATCGCCTTCCCGCTGTACTTCCTGGAGCTGCACCTGCTGCGGCTGCGCTGGGCCGTCGCCGCCGTGGCGGTCACCGCCTGCGCGGCGATCGGCGGTTTCGTCGCGCACAGCGGGGCCCCGAACCCGGGCGCCTTCCTCGGGCCGGTGCTCGGCGGGGCCGTGGCCGTGGCGACGGTGTTGGGATACCAGGCGCTGTACCGCGAGAGCGAGCGGCGCCGCGAGCTGATCGAGGAACTGATCGCCACCCGCGCCGAGCTGGCCGTCGCCGAGCGGGGCGCGGGGATCCTGGCCGAGCGCGAACGCCTCGCCCGGGAGATCCACGACACCCTGGCCCAGGGCCTGTCCTCGATCCAGCTGCTGCTGCGGGCGGCGGAGCGCGCCCTGTCCGAGGACCGTACGGGCCCGGGCGCGGCGGCCGGCGCGGGCACGGGCGCACCGGCCGGGGGTGACGTGCCCGTCGGGGGTGACGTGACCGCCGGAGGGGGCGTGACCGCCGGAGGGGGCGTGACCGCCGACCGGGGCGCGGCGGCCGCCCTGGCGCACATCGCCCGGGCCCGCGGGGCCGCCCAGGAGAACCTCGCCGAGGCACGGCGCTTCGTACGGGCCCTGACTCCCCCGGACCTGGAGCACGGGTCGCTCGCCGCCGCCCTGGAGCGGCTGTGCGCGGACGCGCCGGGGCCGCTCGTGCGCTTCTCCGTCAGCGGCACCCTGCGCGAGCTGCCCACGCCCTACGAGGTGGCCCTGCTGCGGATCGCGCAGTCGGCGCTGGCCAACGTGGTGCGCCACGCGCGGGCGGGGCGCGCCGGGATCACCCTGACCTTCATGGACGACTCCGTCACCCTGGACGTCGTCGACGACGGCGAGGGCTTCGAACCCGCCCGCGCCCCGTCCGGGGAGGGCGGCTTCGGCCTGCCGGCGATGCGGGCGCGGGCCGAGAGCCTGGGCGGGTTGTTCACCGTGGAGTCCGATCCGGGCCAGGGCACCGCCGTGGCCGTCACCCTGCCGCTGCCCGTGGAGGCACCGTGACCATCCGTCTCCTGCTCGCCGACGACCACCCCGTGGTCCGCGCCGGGCTGCGCGCGGTCCTCGACACCGAGCCGGACTTCGCGGTGGTCGCCGAGGCCGCCACCGCCGAGCGGGCGGTGGAACTGGCCGCGTCCGAGCCGGTGGACGTGGTGCTGATGGACCTCCGGTTCGGCTCCGGGATGCACGGCTCGGCGGCCACCGCGGCGATCACCGCGCTGCCCGACGGGCCGCGCGTCCTGGTGCTGACCACGTACGACACCGACGCCGACATCCTGGCGGCGGTGGAGGCCGGCGCCTCGGGGTACCTGCTGAAGGACGCCCCGCCCGAGGAGCTGGCGGCGGCGGTGCGCACGGCCGCCGCCGGGCAGTCGGCCCTGGCGCCGGCGGTGGCGCTGCGGCTCATGGACCGGATGCGTACCCCGGCGGAGGCGCTGACGAAGCGGGAGCTGGAGGTGCTCCAGCTGGTCGCGGACGGGCTGTCGAACCAGCAGATCTCGAAGCGGTTGTTCCTCAGCCAGGCGACGGTCAAGTCCCACCTGGTGCACGTCTACGCGAAGCTCGGCGTCGACTCGCGCACCTCGGCGGTGGCGGCGGCGGCCGGACGCCGCCTGATCCGCACCCCGTAGCGGAGGCCGGCGGCGGGCCTCAGGCCACCCAGTACGGCCGCTCCACGCCCGGGGCGAGCGGGACGCCGTCGTGGAAGGCCCGCGCGAGGAGGCGTACGCCCTCGTCCAGGCGGGCCGCCGGCAGGGTGTACGGGATGCGGAGCCGGTGTTCGAAGGTGCCGGGGTCGACGCCGAAGCGGGCCCCGCGCCCGATGTGCACGCCGGCCGCCGCGGCCCGCTCCGCGAGGGCGGAGCTGACGGGTTCCCCGAGGTCCACCCAGAGCGAGAGGCCGCCGGGCGGCACCCGCCAGGACCACTCGGGGGTGTGGCGCTGGAGGGAGGCGATCAGGGCGGCGCGCTGTCCGCGCAGTTGCTCCAGCCGGACCGGCAGGGAGCGGTCGAGGCCCTCCATCAGCCGCAGGGCGACGACCTGGTCCAGGACCGAGCCGGTCATGTCGGCGCTGACCCGGACGGCGGCCAGTTCGGTGATCAGCTTGGCTCCGGCCCGGACCCAGCCGACCCGCAGGCCGCCCCAGTGGGTCTTGCTGAGGGAGCCGATGGTGATCACGTGGTCGGCGCCGGAGCGCGGCGCGAGCGAGGCCGTGGGGGCGGGCGCGGGCACGTCCAGGGCGATGTCGGCGATGGTCTCGTCCACCACCAGCCAGGTCCCGGTGGCGCGTGTGGCGGCGAGCAGGCGCAGCCGCTGCTCCTCGGGCATGAGCAGGCCGGTCGGGTTGTGGAAGTCGGGTATCGCGTAGACCAGTCGGGGGACGGTCTGGCGCAGCGTGGACTCGGCGATGTCCATGTCCCAGCCGGTGTCGGAGACGGCGATGGATCCGGTGCGCAGGCGGGCGTGGCGCAGGGCGTCGAGGGCGTTGGCGTAGGTGGGGCTCTCGGTGACGACGCGGTCCCCGGGGCGGCACAGGAGGCTCACGACGAGGGCGAAGGCCTGCTGGGCGCCGGCGGTGACGAGGATCTGCTCGGGGCGGGTGGGCAGCCCTCGGCGGGTGAAGCGGTCCGCGACGGCCCGGCGCAGGTCGGGCAGGCCGAAGGGGTGGTAGCCGGGGCTGTGGGTGAGGGCGGGCAGACGGGGCGCGGCCCAGGCGAGGGCGTCGGCGAGGCTGCCGTCGGGGGCGCCCATGGCGGCGATGGCCAGGTCGATGCCGGGATCGCCGTCGGCGTGGTAGCCGCCGGCGCCGACGATGGCGTGCGCCCCGACGGGGGCGTGGCCGTCGGGGAGTTCGGTCCAGGTGCCGGAGCCGCGCCGGCTGCGGACGTAGCCGCTCTCGCGCAGCAGGTCGTAGGCGCCGGTGACGGTGGCGCGGCTGGCGCCGAGGGCCTCGGCGAGTTCGCGTTCGGCGGGCAGGCGTACGTGGAGGGCGACGCGGCCGTCGAGGATCAGGGTGCGGACGGCGTCGGCGAGGGCCCGGTAGCCGGGGCGGGCCCGGACCTCCGCGGGGAGCATGGCCGCGAGCTGGCGGCTGCCGATCGTCCTGTCCGCCGTGTGGACCACTCGCCCGTTCGCCATGCCAACCTCCCCCGATTGGCTCTGCCTGCCAGGCCAATCGAGGTCCAGACTCGCGGTATTGGCCCCCGATTGGCAAGGAGAAGCCACGATGACGGAGCACTTCCTCACCGACCGTGACGAGCGGGCGCTGGTGGCCGCCGCCGGGAACCGGATCGCGGAGCCGCTGCGCGTGCGGGCGCTGTGGGCCGCCGTGCGGCGGCTGTCGACGCACGGCCGGGCTCCCCGCCCCGGGCGCGCGGCGCAGGGGCGAGAATCGCTGACATGCCAACCGAACCAGACCGTACGCCTTCCGCCGGCGCCCTCGAACCGGGCCGTGCGACCCCTGCCGTGACCCCGGTGGTCGCGGGGCTGCTCCTCGCCGCGGGGGGTGGCCGCCGGCTCGGCGGGCGCCCCAAGGCCCTGTTGACCCATCGGGGGCGCCCGCTGGTGGAGAACGCCGTGCGCGTGCTCCGCGAGGCGGGCTGCGCGCCGATCCACGTGGTGCTGGGCGCCTCGGCCGCCGAGGTCCGCGAGCGGGCCGACCTGAGCGGCTGCGTGGTCGTGGACAACCCGGAGTGGGCCGAGGGGATGGGCTCGTCCCTGCGGGTGGGCCTGGCCTCGCTGGCCGGTACGGGGGCGGGGGCGGCGCTGGTCTCCTTGGTGGACCAGCCGGGCATCGGTCCGGACGCCGTGGCCCGGGTGCGCGGGGCGTACCGCTCGCCCGCGAGCCTGGTGGCGGCCTCGTACGACGGGGAGCGCGGTCACCCGGTGCTCTTCGGGGCGGACCGGTGGGCGGACATCGCGGCGACGGCCACGGGGGACCGGGGTGCGCGTGTCCATCTGAGGGAACACGCGAAGGAGGTCATGCTGGTGGAGTGCGGGGACATCGCGGCCGCTTTCGACATCGACACCCCGCCCGACCTGGCACGACTGGATTGAGTGGGGCTCGTGCGGGGCCTGAGCGGGCTGTGACCGCGATGGCACTGAGGGCCACCGGCAAGTGGAATCTGTCGACTCAGAGAATCTCGACATCAACAAACCATTGAACTTCCACCATGAGGAAATTACTATCCACTGGTCAGAAGCGCCCTGAACCCACAGACGGCGCCCGCGACCGTTACCCGGAACTCTCCACACCCGACGGCACTGCGTGCCGTCTCGCGCGAGCATTCCCCGCGGCCGCCAGGCACCGCCGCTGAAGGAGTGACAGATATGTCCGCACCAGCGCCGTCCCCGCTGGCCATCGTCGACGCCGAGCCCCTGCCCCGGCAGGACGAAGTCCTCACCGAAGCGGCCCTCGCGTTCGTGGCCGAGCTCCACCGGCGGTTCGCCCCCCGCCGCGCCGAGCTCCTCGCCCGACGCGGTGAACGCCGCGCCGAGATCGCCCGGACCTCCACCCTCGACTTCCTCCCGGACACCGCACAGGTCCGCGAGGGCGACTGGAAGGTGGCCCCGGCCCCGGCGGCGCTGAACGACCGCCGCGTGGAGATCACCGGTCCGACGGACCGCAAGATGACCATCAACGCCCTGAACTCGGGCGCCAAGGTCTGGCTCGCCGACTTCGAGGACGCCTCGGCTCCCACCTGGGAGAACGTCGTCCTCGGCCAGCTCAACCTCATCGACGCCTACGAGCGCCGCATCGACTTCACGGACGCGCGCACCGGCAAGGCGTACGCCCTGAAGCCCGCCGACCAGCTCGCCACCGTCGTGATGCGCCCGCGCGGCTGGCACCTGGAGGAGCGCCACCTCCGCTTCGAGGGCGGCCCCGCCTCCGGCTCCCTCGTCGACTTCGGCCTGTACTTCTTCCACAACGCCAAGCGCCTGATCGACCTCGGCAAGGGCCCGTACTTCTACCTGCCGAAGACGGAGTCGCACCTGGAGGCCCGCCTCTGGAACGAGATCTTCGTCTTCGCCCAGGACTACGTCGGCATCCCGCAGGGCACCGTCCGCGCGACCGTCCTCATCGAGACGATCACCGCCGCGTACGAGATGGAGGAGATCCTCTACGAGCTGCGCGACCACGCGGCCGGCCTGAACGCGGGCCGCTGGGACTACCTCTTCTCCATCGTCAAGAACTTCCGTGACGGCGGCGAGAAGTTCGTCCTGCCGGACCGCAACGCGGTGACCATGACGGCCCCGTTCATGCGCGCCTACACCGAACTGCTGGTCCGCACCTGCCACAAGCGCGGCGCCCACGCCATCGGCGGCATGGCGGCCTTCATCCCGTCCCGCAAGGACGCCGAGGTCAACCGGGTGGCCTTCGAGAAGGTCAAGGCCGACAAGGACCGCGAGGCGAACGACGGCTTCGACGGCTCCTGGGTCGCCCACCCCGACCTGGTCCCGATCGCCATGGCCTCCTTCGACGCGGTCCTCGGCGAGAAGCCCAACCAGAAGGACCGCCTGCGCGAGGACGTCTCGGTGGCCCCGGGCGAGCTCATCGCGATCGACTCGCTCGACGCGAAGCCCACCTACGAGGGCCTGCGCAACGCCGTCCAGGTCGGCGTCCGCTACATCGAGGCGTGGCTGCGCGGCCTCGGCGCGGTCGGCATCTTCGGCCTCATGGAGGACGCGGCCACAGCGGAGATCTCGCGCTCCCAGATCTGGCAGTGGATCAACGCCGGCGTCGTGTTCGAGAACGGCGAGCTCGCCACCGCCGACCTGACCCGCGCGATCGCCGCCGAGGAGCTCGCCGCGATCCGCGCCGAGGTCGGCGAGGAGGCCTTCGCGGCCGGGAAGTGGCAGCAGGCCCACGACCTCCTCCTCCAGGTCTCCCTCGACGCCGACTACGCGGACTTCCTCACCCTCCCCGCGTACGACCGACTCGTGGGCTGACCCACACGATTCGGCCGGAAACGCACAGCGGCCGAACCACGCCTCCGCCCCCGTCGCCTTGCCGGCAACGGGGGCGGAGGCGTTCGCTCCGCGCTTTGCCCGACCGTTCGCGGGACAACGCCCCGAAGGCCGGGCCGCGTTGCCGGAACACGGTCGCGGCAGGGGCCGGACGGCCGAACGAACGGTCGGCCGTTATTCCATCGTGACCTCGCTGTACCTAGCGGTAACAAGTGGGCGCGTGTCACCTTTCCGATGCCACCGGCGCCGGAGGTACCCCCACTTACCCAGCCACGCACCGAAGTTGTTGGCGACTTCCGCGTGGCCGACCGCAGGAGTTCCGCAGTGATCGGATTCCGCAAGGCCGACAAGGACAGGGCCCCCCGCAGGCGCGTGCGACGGTCGGCGGGCGCCGCGATGGCACTCCCCCTCGCCGTCACGGCGCTGCTCGCCGGCGGTGCGACGCCGGCCGCGGCCGGGCCCGGCACCGGCCCCACCGCCGTGGTGTCCATGGGCGACAGCTACATCTCCGGCGAGGCCGGCCGCTGGAAGGGCAACAGCCTGACCAACAGCGGCAGCCGGGTCGGCACCGACCGGGCCTGGATCAGCGGCAGCGCGTACGACCCCTCCAAGGTCTACGGCACCACCGCCGGCGGCTGCCACCGCTCGGACTCGGCCGAGGTGATCAGCGCCGGCGGCATCGCCGAGACGGCCGTGAACCTGGCCTGCTCCGGCGCGACCTCGCAGAACGTCTTCCGGGCCGCCAACGGCGGCGTCGCCTTCAAGGGCGAGGCCCCGCAGGCCGATCAGCTCGCGGCCGTCGCCGCGAGCCGCGACGTCAAGGTCATCGCGCTGTCCATCGGCGGCAACGACCTCGGCTTCGCCGACATCATCAAGGACTGCGCGTACGACTTCGTGCTCTGGGGCTCGTACTGCCACGACGACCAGCAGTACGGGGTCGACCGGAAGATCGACGCGGTGATGGCCGGCGTCGGCAAGTCCGTCGACGAGATCCGCGCCGTCATGCGCGGGGCCGGCTACACGGACTCCTCGTACCGCATCGTCCTCCAGTCCTACCCCTCGCCGATCCCCCGGGGCGCCGAGAACCGCTACACCCAGAGCGACTGGAGCCGGCTCAACACCGGCGGCTGCCCCTTCTGGAACCGCGACTCGGACTGGGCGCGCGACTCCCTGGTGCCGCAGATCGCGAACCGCATCAAGCAGGTCGCGACGGCCAAGGGCGTGCAGTTCCTCGACCTGCGGGACATGCTCCAGGGCCGTGAGGTGTGCGCGAAGGCCAGCAAGCAGGTCAGCTCCTCGGCGCCCGCCTCCGGGCGCACGAGCGAGTGGGCCCGCTGGATCGACAACAACGAGTCGCAGGGCCTGATCCAGGAGTCCATGCACCCCAACTACTTCGGCCAACTCGCCGTCGGGCGCTGCCTGTCCCTGGCCGTGGCCCAGCCCGCGAACTCCACCGTCGGGTGCCGCAACACCGCCGGCGGCGACCACACGGGGATGTACCTGACGCCCGCCTCGTAGCCCGCGCAGCCCGCCGCGCGACCCACGTCGCGCCCGTCGGGGGACGGCGGAAAACCGGATGAGCCCGGCGGGGCGTGCTGTCAGGATCGGGTCCATGACAGCACGCCCCGTACGCACCGGCCGACGCGACCGTCCGAGCCTGTACATCTCCGTCGACGTCGAAGCCGACGGACCGATCCCCGGCCCCTACTCCATGATCAGCTTCGGGGCCTGCGTGGCCGGCCGCCAGGACGGGGGCACCTACACCCCGGCCGACCCGGAACGGCACACCTTCTACCGCGAGTTGCGCCCGATCGGCGAGCGGTGGGTGGACGCCGCGCTCGCCGTGAGCGGACTGGACCGCGACCGCCTCCTGCGCGAGGGCGCCGAACCGGCCGCGGCCATGGCGGAGTTCCGCGCCTGGGTGCGGGAGGTCTCCGCCGGGGCCCAGCCGGTGATGTGCGGCTATCCCGCCTCCTTCGACTGGACGTTCCTGTACTGGTACCTGATCGAGTTCGGCGACGACAGCCCCTTCGGGCACTCCGGCTGCCTGGACATGAAGACCCTGTACGCGACGAAGGCCCGCGTCCCGCTGCGCGCCGCCGTCAAGGGCCGCATGCCGCGCGCGCTCCTCTCCCGCCGCCCCCACACGCACCACGCGCTCGACGACGCCATCGAACAGGCGGAGTTGATGAGCAACCTGATGCTGTGGGAGCCGGAGGGGGAAGGGCCGGTCGACAGGCCCTAGGAACCGCGCTGGTGCGGCAGGCCGGCCAGGGCCGTGGTGAAGGCGGCGCGGCAGCGCAGCCAGTCCGGGTCGGGGGACGGGGCGTGCAGGGCCAGGAGTTTGGGCAGCAGGTCCGCCGAGAAGGCCCGCGCCGCCTCGGCCGGCACCAGGGACGGCAGGTTGTCGATGGCGATCACGTCCAGCGGTCGGGGGGCGGCGCGCAGCCGCAGGGCCGGTGTCCGCCAGTCGGTGAGCCGGTCGTAGACGGGCAGCAGGTGCAGCTCGGAGCCGGTGTCGCAGGTGATGTCGGCGATGACCGAGAGGCGCCGGCCCGCGGCGTCGAGGTCGGCCGGGGTCAGGAAGGGGGCCCGGGGCCGGTCCGTGAGCACCGCGTGGACGAGGATGTCGTGGTCCAGGAGGGCGGCCCGGTCCAGGGCGCGGGTCTCGGCCCGGCCCCAGCGGGTGACGCGGATGCCGGCGGTGGTCAGCGCGTCGCAGGCGCCCCGGCCGCTGCGTCCGCCGGCGCCGATCACCAGGGCCCGTAATCCGTCGGCCGGGCAGGCGCGCAGCCGGGCGTCGAGTTCCGGCCGGGGCATCGGGACCAGCGGGGCCGTCAGCCGGCCGCGGGCGTGCAGCGCGGCCAGGGCGGCGCCCGCGTACCCGGCCCAGTAGCCGAAGGCGGCCAGGCGGCGTCCCTGGGCGTCGGCGAGGTACTCCAGGTCCAGCAGGGTCCCGCCGCCCGTGAGGAAGCGGCGCAGCAGTTCGGGGCCCTGGGTCTGGCCCTTGTAGGCGTGCCCGAAGTAGACGTGCCGGTGGTGCAGGTGCTCGGGGGCCGCCGGGAGTTCCTTCAGCCCGAGGACGTACGCCGATCCGGGCGCGGCCTCGGCCCACGAGCCGGCCGGCGCGGTGCGGCACCCCGCGGCGGCGTACTCCTCCAGCGGGAACACCCGGTGGTCCGACTCCTCCACGGTGATCCGTACGCCGTGTTCGACGAGGAGCGCGGCGCCGTCGGGGGTGAGCGGCGCGCGCCGCTCGGTGGGGCGGGTCTCGCTGCGCATCCAGAGCTGTGGGACGTCTGCCATCGCTGTACCGCCTGTCGGGTCGGAGAGGTGGTGGGGACGGCCCCTTCTCCCCCGCGCCCAGGCGGTCCGCGGGCAGCCCTCGGCGCGACCCGGCGGGGCCGGGGCGGTGCGGGCGGTGGCGGTCCGTCGGGGTACGGGCGAGGGGAGGGCGCGGCGCGCGGGCCCGGTCCGACGGGTCCCGCGTGCGCAGGGGATGTCTTTCCGCACGGCGTACGTGACAAGCCGGATCGGCACCGGAACTCCGGTCCCTGCCGCCCCTCGCCGCGCTCCGCGCCCCTCGCGCCACGGGGAGCCCGGCGTGCGGGGCCGTACCGGCCCCGGCA
The DNA here is from genome assembly GCF_055584445.1 of Streptomyces sp. NPDC103540. Classification (NCBI taxonomy): domain Bacteria; kingdom Bacillati; phylum Actinomycetota; class Actinomycetes; order Kitasatosporales; family Streptomycetaceae; genus Streptomyces; species Streptomyces sp. NPDC103540. The sequence goes on along the minus strand of NZ_JBVJMA010000004.1, from coordinate 503,362 downwards.
GCGATCCGTACCGGCCGGCCCTGCCGGCCCGGCGTCGTGCCCGGGTCCCCGCCCGGCCCCGGACGGCACGAAGCGGCGGTGCGTACGCCACACCCGCAGTGGGTGACGTACGCACCGCCGCCGGGGCGCCGGTGGATCGGACCGGGGTCGATGGGGTGCGGTCGTGCGGTCGGTGCGGTCAGTGCGCGAAGGCCGGCTCGGCTCCCGCGCCCTCCTCCTCCTTCGCCCCGTCCTTCTTCGAACCGAGGTGGTTGAAGGCCAGGTTGAGCAGGATGGCCACCACGCAGCCGGTGCTGATCCCGGAGTCGAGGACGACCAGCAGGTCCTTGGGGAAGGCGTGGTAGAACTGCGGCGCGGCGATCGGGATCAGGCCGATGCCGACCGAGGCCGCCACGATCAGGGCGTTCTCGCCCTTCTCCATGGCCGCGCTCGCCAGGGTCTGGATGCCGCTCGCGGCGACCGAGCCGAAGAGCACGATGCCGGCGCCGCCGAGGACGGGCAGCGGCACGACCCCGATGACGGAGGCGGCCATCGGACACAGGCCGAGCAGGATCAGGATGCCGCCGCCCGCGGCGACCACGAAGCGGCTGCGCACCTTGGTCATCGCGACGAGCCCGATGTTCTGTGCGAAGGCGCTGCACATGAAGCCGTTGAACAGCGGGCTGAGCGCGCTGCCGAGGGTGTCGGCGCGCAGGCCGCCCTCGATGGTCTTCGCGTCCGCCGGCCGGCCGACGATCTTGCCGAGGGCCAGGATGTCGGCGGTGGACTCGGTCATGCAGACGAGCATGACGATGCACATCGAGATGATGGCGGCGACCTGGAACTGCGGGGCGCCGAAGTGGAAGGGGGTGGGGAAGCCGATGACGTCGGCGTTGCTCACCGCGTCGAAGTTGGTCATGCCGAGGGGTATCGCGATCAGCGTGCCCACGACGAGGCCGAGCAGGATCGAGATCTGCTGGAGGAAGCCGCGCAGGAACTTGCGCATCAGCAGGACGATCACGAGGGTGAGGGCGGCCATGCCGATGTTCTGCATCGAGCCGTAGTCGGAGGCGGTGCTGTTGCCGCCCTGCGACCAGTTGAAGGAGACCGGGAGCAGCGAGACGCCGATCAGGGTGATGACGGTGCCGGTGACCACGGGCGGGAAGAAGCGGACGAGCTTGCCGAAGTAGGGGGCGGCGAGGAATCCGACGAGGCCGGCGACGATGATCGCGCCGAAGATGATGGGGATGGCGTTGTCCCCCTCCCCCTTGCCGATGGCGATCATCGGGGTGACACCGGCGAAGGAAACGCCGTTGACGAAGGGGAGTTTGGCGCCGATCTTCCAGAAGCCGAGGGTCTGGAGGAGGGTGGCGAGGCCGGCCGTGAAGAGCGAGGCGCCCATCAGGAAGGCCGTTTCGGTGGCGGAGAGACCGACGGCGGGTCCGACGATCATGGGCGGGGCCACTACACCCGCGTACATGGCGGCCACGTGTTGGAGGCCGCTCGTGAACATCTTCAGAGGAGGCAGGGTCTCGTCGACCGGGTGCTTCTCCTCCGGTACTGCGACTGCGTCTTTGCGAAACCTGGGCGCGTTGGCCACGGCTTCCTCCGGTCGGGTAACACGTCGGCAGGGACGTGGGTGTCATGGAGGTGGTGCGAAAGCGGTGCGAGTCGAGCCTGTATGGAGTTGTGGGTGCTGCGAATGCTCGTCCCAAGGGGTGCGGAATCGATTCGCCCAAAAATCGTTCCGCGCGGTGGCGACCGGCCGGCGGGGCCGGGTTGTGCCGTGGCAGTGGCGCGAGACAGGAGCTGTGGCGCAAGTGTCACGAGTCACCGCCCCCGGGAGCGCCCTCGGAATGGTCCTCGGGCGCTTCCCGGGAACGGCTGCCGCGGACCCCGCTCGGGTCCGCGGCCGCCGGCCGGGGGCCGTCCCCCCCGACCGGACTCCGTGGGATCAGGCCTGCGCGGAGATGCGCGCCAGGCGCTGGGCCTCTTCACGGGTGGACACCGCGATGGCGTCCTCGTCGGCGAAGAGGAGGCGGTTGTTCTCGACGATCTGCTTGCCGTTGACGAACGACGCGGTGACCGGGGCCGCGGCACCGAAGACCAGGGCCGTGACCGGGTCGGCGATCGAGGAGTGCAGGAAGGTGTTCAGGTTCCACAGCACCAGGTCGGCGCACTTGCCGACCTCCAGCGAACCGATGTTGTCGGCGCGGCCGAGGACCTGGGCGCCACCGTAGGTGCCCAGGCGCAGGGCCTGGCGCGCGTTCAGGGCGCGCTCGCGGTGGACCGGGTTCAGACGGTTGATCAGCAGCGCGTTGCGCAGCTCGGTGTGCAGCTCACCGGACTCGTTGGAGGCGGTGCCGTCCACGCCGAGGCCCACCGGGACGCCGGCGGCCAGCATGTCCGGGACACGGGCGATGCCGGCGGCCAGACGGGCGTTGGAGGACGGGCAGTGCGCGACACCGGTCTTGGTGCGGGCGAACGCGGCGATGTCGGAGTCGTTCATGTGGACGCTGTGCGCCATCCACACGTCCTCGCCGAGCCAGCCGGTGGACTCGAAGTAGTCGGTCGGGCCCATGCCGAACAGTTCCTTGCAGAACTGCTCTTCCTCGACGGTCTCCGAGCCGTGCGTGTGCAGGCGCACACCCAGGCGACGGGCCAGCTCGGCACCCTGCTTGAGCAGCTCGGTGGAGACCGAGAAGGGGGAGCAGGGGGCGACGGCGACCTGGGTCATCGCGTCGAAGGAGGCGTCGTGGTACTTCTTCACGGTCGCCTCGGTGTCGGCCAGGGCGCCTTCGAGGGTCTCCACGGCGTGGTCCGGCGGCAGGCCGCCGTCCTTCTCGCTGCGGTCCATGGAGCCGCGGGCGAGGGTGAAGCGGACGCCCATCTCGGAGGCGGCGCGGATGATCGAGCCGGAGAGGTCGCCCGAGTTCTTCGGGAAGACGTAGTGGTGGTCCATGGCGGTGGTGACGCCGCCCTTGGCCATCGCGGCGAGGGAGCCCTGCGCGGCCGTGTACGTCATCTGCTCGTCGATGCGCGCCCACGTCGGGTACAGCGAGACGAGCCAGTTGAAGAGGTTGTGGTCGGTGGCCAGGCCACGCGTGATCCACTGGTAGAAGTGGTGGTGCGTGTTGACCAGACCGGGAGTCACGAGGTGCCCGGTGCCGTCGATGCGGCGGACTACGTTCTCGAGGTTCGCGGGGGCCTTGCCCGCGCCGACGAACTCGATCTTGTTGCCGGCGACGACCACGTGACCCGAGGCGTACTCGGTGTCGTTCGCGTCGACGGTCGCGATCGCACAGTTCTCGATGACGATGCGCTCGACCGCGCTGTCATGGGCTGCCGATGCTGCCATGGGACTTCCTCGTGCTTTCAGTGGCGGTGCGGGCACGGCAAAACCCAGGGGATTTGAGTGCCGGAGCCGGGGGCCTTGACAGCTGACAGTACTGCCGCCCCATGTGTTGCGTCCGGGTGCCGATTCAGGAAGTTGGTGGGGGTGTCGCCCGCCCCGGGGCCACTGCGGAGCCCCGGGACGAGCGTGTCGTACTAGAGGTTGGTCATGTCCACGGGGATACGGGCGTCAGCGCCGTCGCGGAGGACCGTCGCCTCGATCAGACCGTACGGACGGTCCGCGGCGAAGTAGACCTCGTTGTCGTTCTTGAGGCCGAAGGGCTCGAGGTCGACGAGGAAGTGGTGCTTGTTCGGGAGCGAGAAGCGGACCTCGTCGATCTCCGAACGGTGGTTGATGATGCGCGAACCCATCTGGTACAGGGTCTGCTGGAGCGACAGCGAGTAGGTCTCCGCGAAGGCCTGGAGCATGTGCTTCCTGGTCTCGGCGTAGGACTTCTCCCAGTTGGGCATCCGCTGCTCGTCGTCGGTCCAGTTGAAGCGCCAGCGACCCGACACCTGGGTGGCCAGGATGCGGTCGTACGCCTCCTGGAGGGTCGTGTACTTGTCCTTCACGTAACCCCAGAACTCGGAGTTCGTGGAGTTCATGACGATCAGGTCCTTGAGGCCGGAGATGACCTCCCAGTTCTGACCGTCGTACGTGATCTGGGTGACGCGGGTCTCCATGCCCTTGCGGACGAAGGAGTGGTTGACCTCGTCGGAGCCGATGAACTTCGAGTTGGCGTCCGAGGTGGCGATCCGGTCCCAGCCGTACTCCTCGATCCGGATGCGCGCGCGCTGGATCGGCTCCTGGCTGTTCACGAACCAACGGGCCAGGTGGATGCCGAACTGCTCGGCGGACTCGATGCCGTACTCCTTGGCGAAGGCGTACACCGTGTTCTTGGTGGTGTCCGTCGGCAGCACGTTGGCGTTCGAGCCGGAGTAGTGGACGTCGTCCATGTCGCCGGAGAGGGCGACCGAGACGTTCAGGTCCTTGATGTGGTGGGTGTCGCCGTCCCGCGTGATCTTGACGACGCGGTTCTCTGCCTTGCCGTACTGGTTCTGGCCCAGAATCGTGGCCATGCTAGCTCCCTCGGTAAACGGAGTAGCCGAACGGGTTGAGCAGCAGCGGTACGTGGTAGTGCTCGCCCGGGTTCACCGCGAAGGTGATCGTTACCTCGGGGAAGAACGCACCGCTGTCCCTTACGCGGGGGGCGTCCTGCTGCGCCTCGGCTTGCTTCTTTGAGAAGTACGTCTCGGTCTCGAAGTCGAGACGTACGTGGGTGGTGCCCTCCGGCAGCGCCGGCAGGTCCTTGCAACGCCCGTCGGCGTCGGTGGCGCTGCCGCCCAGGGCCGCCCACTCGCCGTCGAGCCCCGCACGGGCCGACAGGGAGATGGCGACGCCCTCGGCGGGGCGGCCGATGCTGGTGTCCAGGATGTGGGTGGACACCGACGCGGTGGTCTCGGTGCTCATGGTCACTCTCCTTCTGCGAGCTCGACGAGGCGGGTCAGACGAATCCGGTTGATCTTGACGAGCTCACCGCGGGCGATCTCTCGCTCCCGCTCCGGCGAGTTGTCGATCCGGACCTTGACCGCGTCCCGCATGAACTCACCGGTCGCGCCGGTGGCGCAGATGAGGAAGACGTGGCCGAACTTCTCCTGGTAGGCCAGGTTCAGTTCGAGGAGCTCGTTCTTCAGCTCCTCCGAGGCACCGGCCATGCCGCGCTGCTCGCGGGCGGAGGTCGGGTCTCCCGGCTTCGGCCGGCCGATCGGCGCGTGGCCTGCCATCGCCTCGCCGAGGTCCTCTGCGGTGAGCTCCGCCATGGCGGACTCGTTCGCGGCGAACAGGGCATCGGCGGTGGCGAAGGGGCGCTGGGCGAGGAGCTTGCCGCCCCACGCCGAACTGGCGCACACCTCGTGGAGCTCGGCCGTGGCCGCGCTGTCGTCCAAGGCGTTGAACCGGGTGAGACCCGGGGTCGGACTCGAAGTCACGGTAGGCCTCCGTGGCCTGTTGTTGCTTTGACGGGCTGCGCATAGCTAACGCCCTCGACAACACGGCGTCAACACTTTGTTGAAACTTCCCGTACACAAAAGCCGCCGCCCGGATGAATTGGGCGGCGGCTCGTCACGGCGAGTGAGTCGCCCTTCACTCCCGGCTGTTCTTGGCGGACTTCGCCTGGGTGGCGGAATCCCTGTTCAGATAGTTGTAGACGGTGAAACGGCTCACGCCCAGGGCCCCCGCGACCGTCTCCACACCGTGGCGGACCGAGAAGGCGCCCCGCGCCTCCAGTATGCGTACCACGTCCTGCTTGGACTTCCGGTCGAGCTGGGCCAGCGGCACACCGTGCCGACGTTCCAGCGCCGCCAGGATGTGGTCCAGCGAATCGGACAGCTGGGGCAGGCGCACGGCCAGCAGCTCCCGCCCCTCCCACGACAGCACGACGTCGTCGGGCTGCGCCAGGGCGGGATCCATCAGCTCGCCGCCCATCGCGTCGACCAGCGGCTTGACCGCGGTGACGAAGGGGTGGTCGCGGGGTTCGGTCACGGGGTCTCCTCCCGGATCACGTTGACCTGGAGGGAGACGCGCGTGGCGCCGGCCTCCAGCGAGTCGCGCAGCAGCGCGGCCACCGCGGTCAGCACCTCGTCGGACGCACCCTCGGCCGTGTTGCCGAACGGGCCGACGTCCACCGCGTCCAGTTGCGCCTTCTGGATGACCTCGCGGGCGGCCACGGCATGGGCGGGGGGCTCTTCGAGGTCGAAGGGCTCGGTCGTGAACTCCACTCTCAATCGCACGCGGTCAACCTACTGCGCGGTCACGATTTTTCGGGAGTCCGCACTTGACAAGTGCGCCGCCCGGCTTGCAGTCTTCCATCAAGCAGAAAATAACTTCCGCAATACGGAAGGAGCGCACACCCCTCATGGGATACACGGACCAGCGCTTCGATGTGAACCTGTCGATCCTCTTCACGGAACTCCCGCTCCTGGAGCGCCCCGCGGCCGCCGCCGCGGCGGGCTTCACAGCGGTCGAGCTGTGGTGGCCCTGGATCGAGACCCCCACCCCCGCTCAGGAGGAGCTCGACGCCCTCAAGAAGGCTCTTGAGGACGCCGGCACCCAGCTGGTGGGCCTGAACTTCTACGCCGGCAAGCTGCCGGGCCCGGACCGCGGCGCGGTATCGGTCCCCGGCGAGGAGTCGGACCGCTTCAACGCCAACATCAACGTGGCGGCGGACTTCGCCGCCTCGGTGGGTTGCAAGGCGCTGAACGCCCTCTACGGCAACCGCGTCGAGGGTGTGGACCCGGCCGTCCAGGACGAGCTGGCCCTGGAGAACCTGGTCGTGGCGGCCCGCGCCGCCGACCGCGTGGGTGCGATCCTCCTGATCGAGACCCTCAACAAGCCCGAGTCGCCGCTCTACCCCCTGGTGAGCGCCCCGGCCGGCATCGAGGTGGTGGACAAGGTCAACGAGGCCACCGGCCTCGGGAACGCCAAGTTCCTCCTCGACCTGTACCACCTGGCGATGAACGATGAGGACCTCTCCGAGGTCATCGAAAAGTACGCCGCCAAGACCGGCCACGTCCAGATCGCGGACAAGCCCGGCCGCGGTGCCCCCGGCACCGGCGAGCTGCCCCTGGAGGCGCTCCTCGACCAGCTCAAGAAGGCCGGATACGAGGGCTGGGTAGGCCTCGAGTACAAGGCGGAGGACGCCGCGGCGTCCTTCGGATTCCTCCCGGTCGAGGCCCGCGCCGCCCGCTAGGCGCAAGAAGTCCGGTCGATCGGCCAGGCACCCCTCGCACTTTTCGTACGAAGCATTAAGAGAAGGACCCTCATCATGAGCACCCTCCCCAACATCGCCTGGATCGGCCTCGGCATCATGGGCTCCCCCATGGCCGAGAACCTGCTGAAGGCCGGCTACTCGGTCACCGGCTTCACGCTGGAGCAGGACAAGCTGGACCGCCTGGCCGCCGCCGGCGGTACCGCCGCCGGCTCGATCGCCGAGGCCGTCAAGGACGCGGACGTCATCATCACGATGGTGCCCGCCTCCCCCCACGTCGAGGCCATCTCCTACGGCCCCGAGGGCATCCTGGAGAACGCCAAGTCCGGCGCGCTGATCATCGACATGTCGTCGATCACCCCGCAGACCTCCGTCGACCTGGCGAAGAACGCGGCAGAGAAGGGCATCCGCGTCATCGACGCCCCGGTGTCCGGCGGCGAGGCCGGCGCCATCGAGGCCGTCCTGTCGATCATGGTGGGTGGCGAGCAGGCCGACTTCGACGCCGCGCTGCCGATCCTGGAGGCGCTCGGCAAGGTCATCGTCCTGTGCGGTCCGCACGGCTCCGGCCAGACCGTCAAGGCCGCCAACCAGCTCATCGTCGCGGTGAACATCCAGGCGTGCGCCGAGGCCGTCGTCTTCCTCGAGAAGTCCGGCGTGAACCTCCAGGCCGCCCTGGACGTCCTCAACGGCGGTCTGGCCGGCTCCACGGTCCTGACCCGCAAGAAGGACAACTTCCTGAACCGCGACTTCAAGCCCGGTTTCCGGATCGACCTGCACCACAAGGACATGGGCATCGTCACCGACGCCGCCCGCAACGTCGGTGCGGCCCTGCCGGTCGGCGCGGTCGTCGCCCAGCTCGTCGCCTCGCTGCGCGCCCAGGGTGACGGCGGCCTGGACCACTCCGCCCTGCTCCGCGCGGTCGAGCGCCTCTCCGGCGCCCAGATCTGAGCGAGCCTCCCCGCGGCGGCCCGCTGACAGGGCCGCCCCTCCCCCTCACGGGGGCCTGAGTTTCCGGATGGTGCCGGTGCTGACACCTGTCCTGTCGCGCCCAAGCGCCGGCACCGTCCGGATTTCCTCTCTCCCATCTTTGTTCAACAAACTGTTGACGTCGCGTTCACGCCGAAATTAGGCTGTTCCGCATGACGGAAGACGCATTCCGTCAGCAGTTATCCGTACGGAAGGTCACCATGTCGAAGCGCACGCTGACGACCGAGTCCGGCGCCCCGGTCGCCGACAATCAGAACTCCGCCACCGCCGGCGTCGGTGGCCCGCTCCTGGTCCAGGACCAGCAGCTCCTGGAGAAGCTCGCCCGCTTCAACCGCGAGCGCATCCCGGAGCGCGTGGTGCACGCCCGCGGCTCCGCCGCCTACGGCTACTTCGAGGTGACCGACGACGTCACCGCGTACACCAGCGCGGCGTTCCTGAACACGGTCGGCAAGAAGACCGAGACCTTCCTGCGGTTCTCCACCGTGGCCGACTCCCTCGGTGGCGCGGACGCCGTCCGCGACCCGCGCGGCTTCGCCCTGAAGTTCTACACCGAAGAGGGCAACTACGACCTCGTCGGCAACAACACCCCGGTGTTCTTCATCAAGGATCCGATCAAGTTCCCCGACTTCATCCACTCCCAGAAGCGCGACCCCTTCACGGGCAAGCAGGAGCCGGATAACGTCTGGGACTTCTGGGCGCACGCCCCCGAGGCGACGCACCAGATCACCTGGCTCATGGGTGACCGCGGCATCCCGGCGTCCTACCGCCACATGAACGGCTACGGCTCCCACACCTACCAGTGGACCAACGCCCAGGGCGAGGCCTTCTTCGTCAAGTACCACTTCAAGACGAACCAGGGCATACGCTCCCTCTCCGGCGAGCAGGCCGCCGAGCTGGTCGGCAAGGACGCGAACTCGCACCAGACCGACCTGCTCCAGGCCATCGAGCGCGGTGTGAACCCGAGCTGGACCCTCTACGTCCAGATCATGCCCGCCGCCGAGGCCGCGGACTACCGCTTCAACCCGTTCGACCTCACCAAGGTGTGGCCGCACGCCGACTACCCGCTGCAGCGCGTGGGTCGCCTGGTCCTCGACCGCAACCCGGACAACGTCTTCGCCGAGGTCGAGCAGTCCGCGTTCTCCCCGAACAACTTCGTCCCGGGCATCACCGCCTCGCCGGACAAGATGCTCCAGGGCCGCCTGTTCGCCTACGCCGACGCCCAGCGCTACCGCCTCGGCGTGAACCACACCGTGCTGCCGGTCAACGCCCCGAAGGCGACGAAGGCCGACAACTACGGCCGCGACGGCGTCATGGCGCTGCGCAACGGCTCGCGCCACGACAAGAACTACGAGCCCAACTCGTACCAGGGCCCGGCCGAGACCGGTCTCGCCCTCGGCGCCCCGAAGGCCGTCTCCGGCTACACGGGCACCCACGAGGCCCCGGCCCACACCAAGGACGACGACTTCTTCCAGGCCGGTGAGCTCTACCGCCTGATGTCGGAGGCCGAGAAGCAGCGTCTGGTGGCGAACATCGCCGGCGGCCTGTCTCAGGTCACCCTGGAGGACGTCATCGAGAAGAACCTGGCTCACTTCCACGCCGCCGACGCCGACTACGGCAAGCGCGTCGAGGAGGCCGTCCGCGCCCTGCGCGACGCCTGAGCCGATCAAGCTGCACCGGGGGTCTGACGGGAGGTCAGACCCCGGGTGCCGAGCCCGATCCACGTACCCGGATGAGGGGTGGTACGCGGTGAGGGCAGGACGAGGACCGTGGCGAGCGTGCGAGCCAGTGCGGTGGTAATGGGTTCCGAGGCCCGTCTCTTGACCTGAGGGAGACGATGCCGAAGTTCTCGTCGCCGCCCGCCACGGTCCCAGCCATCCCCTCCTCTGTACAAGGGCCACGCACAGAGTCCCTTGTACAGAGGACAACCTCCCCACCCTCTCCGCCCGGCGGTGCGAACGTCCCCTTTCGGACGCCGCCCTCGCACCGCTGCGCGGGCATCGGGCCGGCTGCGCCGGCCTCCGGCCGCCGGGTACCACCCGCGGCCGACTCGACTCCGCCCGGCGGTGCGAACGTCCTGTCGCGCCAGCCTCGCTCCGTCGGGCGGTAACAAACCAGAGCGCCGAGTCACGGACGGTCCCGTGACTCGGCGCTTTGTCGTTGCCCCGACCCCTCTCGCCGCGGCCGGGGTGGGGCGAGCCTGACGGGTGGGGCGGGCCGGACGGGGTCAGGGCGTCCCCGGTCCGAAGCGGCGGCGGTACGCCAACGGGTTGAGCCCCGTCTCTCGCCGCATCAGCGCGCGCAGGTTGGCCGCCGTACCGAGCCCGCTGCGCCGTGCGACCAGGTCGAAGCCGGACTCCCCCCGTTCGATCAGCCGGCAGGCCAGCGCGACGCGCTCCCCCGTGAGCCACGCCAACGGCGTCGTACCGAGCTGGGCCCTGAAGCGGCGGTGCAACGTCGCCGGACTGACCGCGGCCCGCGTCGCGAGGTCGGACACCGTCAGCGGCGCGTCCAGCCGCTCCTGGGCCCATACGAGGACGGGGGCCAGGGACTCGTCCGGTTGCTCGGGCACCGGCCGCTCCACGAACTGCCGCTGCCCTCCGTCGCGGTGCGCGGCGAACACCAGCCGGCGACTCACCGCGTTGGCCACCTCCGCCCCGTGGTCGCGGCGCACGACGTGCAGCCCGAGGTCGAGCGCGGCGGCGCTGCCCGCGGCGGTCAGGATGTCCCCGTCGTCCACGAACAGCACGTCCGGTTCGAGCCGGACGGCGGGGAAGCGGGCCCGGAAGGCCGGCGCCCACTGCCAGTGGGCGGTGGCCCGGCGGCCGTCGAGGACCCCCGCCTCGGCCAGCGTGAAGGCGCCGCTGCAGAAGCCGATCAGGCGCGCTCCGCGCGCGTGTGCCCGCCGTACGGCGTCCAGGACGGCCGGGCGTCGGGGCACGTCGGTGTCGGGCCGGTTGGGGACGATCAGGGTGTCCGCCGTGTCGGCCGCCTCCAGATCGGCGACCCCGGTCAGCGTGAAGAACCCGTCCCGCATCACCGTGCGGGGCTCGGGCGAGCAGAGGCCGAACGTGTAGAGGTCGCGGCCGATCTCGGGGCGGCGCAGGCCGAACACCTCGGTCGCGCAGCCGAGCTCGAAGGGGTTGGAGTTCTCGTCCACGATGACGACGACCCGGTGGGGCGGCGAGGACGGTTGCGAGGATTCTTGCGGCATGTGCGATTCGTAGCACTCACGGAGGCCGCGCGCCGGCGGGAACGATGGGGTCATGAGCCACGAACCCCTCGCCCTCGCCGATGCCCTGGCCTCCTTCGAGGCCCTGTGGAGCCCCCGTATCGTCACGCGCGTCAACGACTACGACGTACGCGTCGCCAAGGTCCACGGCGAGCACGTCTGGCACGCCCACGACGACACCGACGAGTTCTTCCTCGTGCTCGAAGGCGAGCTGCGCATCTCCCTGCGCGAGCCGGACGGCGAGCGGACGGTCGTGCTGCCCCGGGGCGCCGTCTTCACCGTCCCCCGGGGCACCGAGCACAGGCCCTCCGCGCCGTCCGGCGCCTCGATCCTCATGTTCGAGCCGACCGGGACCTCCACCGTCGGCGACCGCCACGAGGCCGTCCCGGCCCACGTGGACGCGACGACGGGCCACGTCCTCGGCTCCTGAGCGCGCCCTCCCGGACCCGCGGGCACGACGCACGACGGCCCCCGTTCTCCCCTCTGTACAGAGGGGGAACGGGGGCCGCGGCGTGTGCTGCCCGCGAGGCCCGGAGGCCTCAGGAACCTTCAGGGACCTACAGGGGCCTCAGAAGGCTCAGAAGGCTCAGGGACCTCAGAAGGCCTTGATCGCGGTGGGCGCGTGGCCCGGCTCGGTCGCGAGCTCCTCGAACTCGGTGACGTCGCTCATGTCGACGGTCTTGCTCATCGAGATGTTGGTGATGCGCTCCAGGATCGCCTCGACGACGACCGGGACCTGGAACTCCTGGGCCAGCTTCTTGGCCTGCTCGAAGGCGGCGCCCAGCTCGTTCGGGTCGGTGACGCGGATCGCCTTGACACCCAGGCCCTCGGCGACCTTGACGTGGTCGACGCCGTAGGCGCCGAGCTCGGGGGTGTTGATGTTCTCGAACTCGAGGTTGACCTCGAAGTTGATGCCGAGGCCGCCCTGCGCCTGACGGATCAGACCCAGGTAGGCGTTGTTCACGAGGACGTGGACGTAGGGGACCTTGTGCTGGGCGGCGACCGCCAGCTCCTCGATCATGAACTGGAAGTCGTAGTCGCCAGAGAGCGCGACGATCGGGGTCTCCGGGTCCGCGGTGGCGGCACCGATGGCGGCCGGGATGGTCCAGCCGAGCGGGCCGGCCTGGCCGCAGTTGATCCAGTGGCGCGGCTTGTAGACGTGCAGCATCTGCGCGCCGGCGATCTGGGAGAGGCCGATGGTGGTGACGTAGCGGGTCTCCGGGCCGAAGGCCTTGTTCATCTCCTCGTAGACGCGCTGCGGCTTCATGGGGATGTTGTCGAAGTGCGTACGGCGCAGCAGGGTGGCCTTGCGCTCCTGGGCGGAGGCGGCCCAGGCACCGAAGTCGGGCAGCTTGCCCTCGGCCTTGAGCTCCTTGGCGACCTCGATGAAGAGCTCCAGCGCGACCTTGGCGTCGGAGGCGATGCCGAAGTCGGGGGCGAAGATCTTGCCGATCTGGGTGGGCTCGATGTCGACGTGGACGAACTTGCGGTCGCCCAGGTACGCGTCCAGGTTGTAACCGGTGTGACGGTTGGCCCAGCGGTTGCCGATGCCGAGGACGACGTCGGACTCCAGGAAGGTCGCGTTGCCGTAGCGGTGCGAGGTCTGGACACCGACCATGCCGGCGGCCAGCTCGTGGTCGTCCGGGATGACGCCCCAGCCCATGAGGGTGGAGATGACCGGGATGTTGGTCAGCTCGGCGAATTCGACCAGCAGGTCGGAGGCGTCGGCGTTGATGATGCCGCCGCCGGCGACGATCAGCGGGCGCTCGGACTCCAGCAGGAAGCTCAGGGCCTTCTCGGCCTGGGCACGGCTGGCCTGCGGCTTGTAGACCGGCAGCGGCTGGTAGGTCGCGGGGTCGAACTCGATCTCGGTCAGCTGGACGTCGATCGGGAGGTCGATGAGGACCGGGCCCGGACGGCCGGAGCGCATCAGGTGGAAGGCCTGCTGGAAGACGCCGGGGACCTGCGCGGCCTCCAGGACGGTCGTCGCGGCCTTGGTGACCGGCTTGGCGATCGCGGCGATGTCGACGGCCTGGAAGTCCTCCTTGTGGAGCTTCGAGACCGGAGCCTGACCGGTGATGCACAGGATCGGGATCGAGTCCGCGATGGCCGAGTACAGGCCGGTGATCATGTCGGTGCCGGCGGGACCCGAGGTGCCGATGCAGACGCCGATGTTGCCCGCCTTGGCACGGGTGTACCCCTCGGCCATGTGCGAGGCGCCCTCGACGTGGCGGGCGAGCGTGTGGTTGATGCCGCCCACGTTCTTGAGCTCGCGGTAGAACGGGTTGATCGCAGCGCCGGGCACGCCGAACGCTTGTTCGACACCCTCAAGCTTGAGGATCTCAACTGCAGCTGCGGCGGCTGTCATACGAGGCATCAGGTTCTCCTGCGGGTCTGGCGGTCAGACTTTTTCCGTCATCCGGAATTTTTGTTCTGCTATACGGAACAAGCTAAGCGGCGTCTTCCCGCTCGTCAAGGCGGTGCGGCACCCCGGAACCCACCAAAAGCCGCATCCCGTTCGGTGAGTTGCACAAATGGCCGGCCGTCCGGGGGCGGATCGGCGCGAATCCGCGCCCTCGCCCGCGCCGGCGGTCGCCGGTGGTGGAGCATGTACGTACGCACAGCGACGGAGGGGGTCCAGGTCTCATGGCGGAAGCGGTACCGGTGCGCTGCCCGGGATGCCTGCGCGAGAACGGCTACACCGCCCCGGTCTTCCCCTGCGCCTGCGGGAGTCCGGTCGCGCCACCGCTGGACCTCGCCGCGGAACCCCTGCCCCTGACGCATCGCACCTGGTCGGAGAGCTGGGTGGCGGTGCGGTGCGGGGCCTGCGGGCGGGAGAGCGAGTGGCCGCACCCCGAGGTGGGCTGCGGGGCGTGCGGGACGGTGGTCCTCATCCCCGTACGCCCGCCGCAGGCCGCCGAGTCCCCGCGACCGCCCGGCCCCGCGGGATCCGCCGGGGCCACCGGGTCCGCGCCGGGCGCGGGCGCGGCGGGCGACGACGTACGGGGGCCGGCGCGGCGCGACGCGCGCGCGGGCGCGACGGGCACCGCTCCAGGGGCGCCCGACCCGCACTCCGGCGCCGACTCCGGTCCGCGCTCCCCGTACGCCCCGGGGACCGGCCCTGGTCCCGAGTCCGGGTCCGGGTCCGGGTCGGCGGGGAGTCGGGGTGCGGTGCCGCGGCCGGCGTTCCGGCCCGTGACCATCCGTACCGCCCGGGACGCGGTGGTGACGGCCGCGCTGTACCTGCGCTGGCTGGGGTTCCGCGACGTACGGCAACCCGACGGGCTGCCGATCCCCTCGGCGGCGGTGGACCTGCGGGCCCCGGGCATGGTGGCCCAGGTGGACCCGACGACGGCGCCCGCCGGGCTGCGGGCGGTGGAGTGCGTCTGGCTGAACGGTCTGACGGCCTCGGCGACCAGCGTCTACTTCTCCCTGGCGGGATATACGGAGGAGGCCCGCGTCCGCGCGGACGAGCTGGGGATACCGCTGTTCGTCATGGACCTCACGGGCATGCCCCAGCCGGTCAACGACCCGGCGGACATCCTGGTCGGGACGGGGGCCTAGGCTCGGAGGTCGAAGACCGAGATTCCGCCGAGGAGAGCCCGATGAGCCTGTACGACATCCCGCTGACCACCCTGGACGACGAGCCCACCAGCCTCGCGGCCCACAAGGGCAAGGCCATCCTGCTGGTGAACACCGCCTCGCAGTGCGGGCTCACCCCCCAGTACTCGGGGCTGGCCCGTCTGCAGTTCGCGTACGAGGCGAAGGGCTTCACCGTCATCGGCGTGCCCTGCAACCAGTTCGGCGGGCAGGAGCCGGGCACCGCGGAGGACATCCAGACCTTCTGCGCGGCGGGCTTCGGCGTGACCTTCCCGATGCTGGAGAAGACCGAGGTGAACGGCGAGAACCGGCACCCGCTGTACACAGAGCTGGTGAAGACCGCGGACGCCGAGGGCGAGGCCGGGGACATCCAGTGGAACTTCGAGAAGTTCCTGATCTCCCCCGCCGGTGAGGTCGTGGCGCGCTTCCGCCCGCGCACCGAGCCCGAGGCCCCCGAGGTGATCGCCGCGATCGAGGCGCAGCTGCCGGCCTAGTCGCCGCGCGGTCGACCCCGTCCGGCCCTGCCCTGCCCCCTCCGGGGCGGGCGGGGCCGGGCGGGGCCCCGGATCTCAGTTGACCTGGCGGTCCAGGCCCTCCCAGTAGGGTCGGCGGAGCTTGAACTTCTGGATCTTGCCGGTGGCCGTGCGCGGGATGGCCTCCCGGAACTCGACGCTCGTCGGCGCCTTGTACCCGGCCATCCGCTTCTTGCAGTGGGCGATGATGTCGGCCTCGCCCACCTCCCCCGCCTCGGTCCCCTCGGCCAGGACCACCAGGGCCTTGATCGTCTCGCCCCACTTCTCGTGCGGCACGCCGATGACGGCAACCTCCGCGACCGCCGGATGGCTGAAGATCGCGTCCTCGACCTCGATCGACGACACGTTCTCGCCGCCGGTGATGATCACGTCCTTCTTCCTGTCGGAGATCGTGAGGTGCCCGTCGGCCCCGTCGATCTCCCCTCCGTCGCCCGTGTGGAACCAGCCGTCCTCCAGCGCGTCCGCCGTCTCCTGCGGCTTCTCCCAGTACCCCTCCAACACGACGTTGGACCGGGCCAGGACCTCACCGGTCCCCGACACCTCCAGCTTCACGCCGAGCGCCGGCAGCCCCGCGCGCGCGAGCTTGCGCGCCCGCTCGGCGGCGGGCAGGGCGGCGTCCTCGGGTCGGGTCCGGTTGAAGGTGAGCAGCGGCGAGGTCTCGGTCAGGCCGTAGATCTGGGTGAACTCCCAGCCCAGCTCCTCGCCCACCCGCTCGATCATGCGGCTCGGCGGCGGGGCGCCCGCGCAGACGATGCGTACGCGGTCGCGGCCCGGGATCTCGCCCTCCCAGCCTGCCGCCGCGTCGAGCACGGCGTTCCACACGGCGGGCGCGCCGCACATCAGCGTGACGCCGTGTTCGTCGACCCGGCGCAGGATCTCCGCGCCGTCGACCTTGCGGAGCACCACCTGCTTGACCCCGAGTCCGGCCATCACGTAGGGCATGCCCCAGCCGTTGCAGTGGAACATCGGGAGGGTGTGCATGTACACGTCGCGCTCCCAGACGCGGGTGTGCAGCCCGAACGTGAGCCCGTTGACCCAGATGTTGCGGTGCGTCAGCTGGACGCCCTTGGGGCGGGCGGTGGTCCCCGAGGTGTAGTTGATGGTGGCGGTCGCGTCCTCGTCCGGCTTCGACCAGGGACGCGGTTCGACGCCGAACCGCATCAGCCCGGTGTCGGTCTCCTCGCCGAGGACGAAGCGGTGGCGGGCGGGAACGGCGGAGGTGGCGGCGTCCAGCTCGGGATCGACCAGCAGCACGGAGGCGCCGCTCTGCTCCATGACGTAGGCGATCTCCTCCGGCCTCAGACGGAAGTTGATCGGTACGCAGATCCGGCCGCTCATCGGGACGGCGAACAACAGCTCCAGCAGACGGGCGGAGTTGTGGCTCGCGACCGCCACGCGCTCGCCCTCGCCGATGCCCAACGCGTCGAACCCCGCCTGCCAGGCGCGCACCCGCTCACCCAGGCGTCCGTACGTCGACTCCGCGACGGGCCGGCCGGGCTGATCGGGTTCGTCGATCACACCGGGACTGGAGGAGAACCCCAGCTCCGCCCGGTCGAGGAAGTCCGCGACGGTCATCGGAATCCGCATGTGCACGCTCCTGTGTCCAGTGTCCAGACAAGTACGTCAGCTGGTGCGGAGTCTGGCACAAACGGGTCCCCGCACCCGGTGCCGATGCGGTCCCCTCCGGCCGGCTCAGCCGCGGATCGGCCCGAAACGCACGGCGCCCGGGCCGCCGCCCATCTCGACGAGGAGCCTCTCCCCCTCGGCCACGACCTCCTCGCGAGCCGCGCTGGAGTGCGCGCCGAACAGCTCTACGGTCAACCCCGGACCGTCGGCCGTGCCGGCGGCGGCGCCGCCCGCGGGGTCCAACCGCCACAGCCCGGCGAGGAACCCGTCCACCAGCAGCGTCGGATGGGCCTGGTTCCCCGTCCAGGTACGGCCCTTGGCCTCGGGCGTCACGACGCGGGAGCGGTCGGCGTGGGAGAGGAGCAGGTTGTCGAACTCGGGCAGGAAGCGCGGGGGCGCCGGGGTGTCGGCGTCGGGCCGGGGCGCGTCGGGGAGGTCGAACAGCTCGACGCCGCTCTCGTCGCGGAAGACGAGCAGGCGCGGGCGCAGCCGCTCGAAGGCCTCGCGCAGCCGGGTGAGGCCGGCCCAGGTCTGCATGTCCTTGACGGAGGCGGGCCCGAAGGAGCCGAGGTAGCGCAGCACGGCGTCGTCGATGCGCAGCGCCTGCCCGGCGGGCCGGTCCAGCCACCGCTCGACGGTGGTGAGCCGCACGGCGCCGCTGCGGCCCCACACCCCGCGCGGGGTCACCTGGACGAGGGGCAACAGGCAGCGGGCGGCGACGGACAGCGACTGCGGGTCGGCGTCGGGCCACGTCCGCAGCAGTTCCTCGCGGATCTCCCCCATGGTGCGCGGCTCCTCCTCGACGAAGGCGCGGGCGCGGGCGGCGAGCGCGTCGAGGTCGACGCCGACGAGGCCCTTGCGGAAGGCGTTGACCTCCCGGTCGCGGGCGGGCTGGACGAGGGGGCGCAGGGTGAGGGCGTCCTCGGCCGTGTGGGTGTGGATGGTGGAGCGCATGGTCACCATCCGGACCACTCGGCGCGACTCCATGAGCGCGGCCAGCTCGGCCGGCCGGAACCCGGCGAGGCGGGCGTGGAGCTGGAAGTACGGGGGCTTGACGTTCTGCGCCTGGAGTCCGAGCAGGTGCGCCACGGCGTCCTCGGCGGACCTCTCGGCGCGGCTCAGCAGCAGCTGGCGGGCGAGCGTGGCACGGTTCAGAGCGCGGGTGTCGAGTACGGGATGCGTCGTGGAGGCCATACCGGAAAGCTATCCCGCGTCGCGGTCAGGTTCTGTCCGCGATCCCCGACCGGAAAGCCGACCTGCGATGCCGGAGCGCCCGAACCGACCCGCCCGACCCGACCGCCACCGCCCGCCCTCCACCACCCCCACCCCCTCCCCCTCCCCGCTGCCTCCGGACCACCGCAGCGTCGTCGACTCGGCCGTCTACCGCGACGGCCGCCGCGCGGCCTCCCCCGCCACCCTGGCCGACACGTTCCGGCAACTGCGCGAACGGCCCGACGGCATGGCCTGGATCGGCCTCCATCGCCCGACGCAGGCCGAACTGCACTCGCTGGAAGCGGAGTTCAACCTCCACCCGCTGGCCATCGAGGACGCCCTGGAGGCCCACCAGCGCCCCAAGCTGGAACGCTACGGCGACACCCTCTTCGTCGTCCTGCGCGCGGCCCGCTACCTCGACGCCCCGGAGGAGGTCGAGTTCGGCGAGCTCCACGTCTTCGTCGGCCCGGACTTCCTCATCACCGTCCGCCACGGCGCCGCCCCCGACCTCTCGGCGGTCCGCCGCCGCATGGAGGAAACCCCGGAGCTCCTCTCCCTGGGCCCCGAGGCCGCCCTCTACGCGATCCTCGACGCGGTGGTCGACGGCTACGCCCCGGTCGTGGCGGGCGTCCAGAACGACATGGACGAGATCGAGACGGAAGTCTTCCGCGGCGACCCGGAGGTCTCCCGCCGCATCTACGAACTCTCCCGCGAGATGGTCGAGTTCCAACGCGCCACCCGCCCCCTGGTCGGCATGCTGCACGCCCTGATGGCGGGCTTCGCCAAGTACGGCACGGACGAGGAACTCCAGCGCTACCTCCGCGACGTGGCCGACCACGTCACCCACACCAGCGAACGCGTGGACGGCTTCCGCCAGGCCCTGACGGAAATCCTCACGGTCAACGCCACCCTGGTCTCGCAACAACAGAACGCCGAGATGCGCGCCCTGGCGGAAGCCGGCTTCGAACAGAACGAGGAGATCAAGAAGATCTCCTCCTGGGCGGCCATCCTCTTCGCCCCCACCCTGGTCGGAACCATCTACGGCATGAACTTCGAGGTCATGCCCGAACTCCACTGGGCCGCCGGCTACCCCTTCGCCATCCTGCTGATGGCGGTCGTCTGCACAAGCCTGTACGTCATCTTCAAGAAGCGCGACTGGCTGTAGCGATCCACCAAACGAGCTTGATCGACTTAACGTAAGCGAACCTCGCGTACGCGACCGACCGGACCTCGCGTCCCCATCGGGGCCTCACGGTCGTCGCCGAAGGGTTCTCGCCGGGCCGGCGGTCGGCGGCCGCCGTCATCGAGCGGGCGAGCGTCGAATTCCCGGACTTCGACGGGTTCGTGCTGGGGCTCTGTCGCTGATCCCGCCGGGGTGGGGTGGTGTGGGGCCTACAAGAGGATCCCTCCCGGGGAAATGGGACAAATGGCCATTCGGGTTGTACCGGTCGCGGCTTGCCGGTGATCCTTTGCGTCATGCTTTCCGATATCGCCGCGTTCGACGCCTCGCACCTGCCCGACTACGCGCACCACTGGGCGCTGGTGGACGTCGAGACGTCCGGGTTGGTCGCGCGGCGCGACCGAATACTGTCTATCGCGGTGCTGACGTTCGGGCCGGACGGTGCGCCGGACGGGGAGTTCAGCACCCTCGTGAACCCGGGTTGCGATCCGGGTCCCGTGCACGTGCACGGGCTGACGGCGGAGCGGTTGCGCGACGCTCCCCCGTTCGAGGAGGTCGCGGGGCGCGTCGGCGCGCTGTTGCGGGACCGGGTCCTGGTGGCCCACAACGCGCAGTTCGACTACGACTTCCTCGCGCACGAGTTCGCGCGCGCCCGGCTCCACCTACCCGTCGCGCGGCGCCTGTGCACCCTGGCGCTGAACCGGCGCGTGGAGCCGCCGACCGCGGACCTCAGCCTGGCGTCGCTGGCCGCGCACTACGGCGTACCGCAGAGCAGGGCCCACGACGCGCTCGACGACACCCGTGTCCTCGCGGGGATCTTCCGCGCGTCGCTGTCGGAGGCCGTACGGCTGGACCTGCCGTTGCCGCTCGTGCCCTGCCCGCCCCGGCAGGACCCGAAGTTCGCGCCGAAGCCGCCGAAGACCCCGTGCGCCTACCGCAACCCGGGCCGTCCGGAGGCGGGCGGCCCGCTGGTCCAGGGGATGAAGGTCGCGCTGACGGGCGAGACCGACCTGGCCCGGGCCGAGTTGGTCGCCCGCGCGGTCGCCGCCGGCCTGAACGTGGTGGGTTCGGTCAGCCGCCACACCGGTGTCCTCGTCACCAACGACGCCGCCTCGGGCTCGGCGAAGGCGCGCCGGGCCGTCGCCGAAGGGGTTCCCGTCCTCGACGAGCCGGCGTTCGTGAAGCTGCTGGAGGACGTGCGTCCCGGAACGCCCCATCAGAAGCAGCCGGCACGGACCTCCTCCCCGGCCCCCGCCCCGACCGCCCCGACCGCCCCGACCACCGCGACCACCGCGGCCGCGTTCGTCGCCAGGCCGTTCGGGCGGCGGCGCGTCCTGGTGCTGGGCGGTTCGCACCAGGAGGCCGCCGACTGCCGGACCCGGGTCGTGGAGATGGGCGGTGCCGCCGCGATCAACCTGTCGGCGAGCGTCACCGACATCGTGCTCCTGCCCGGCGGCGAGCAGGACCGCCGCATGGCCCGCATCACGTCCATGGGGCTGCCGGTCCACGATCCCGCGTGGCTCGGGGCGCCGGCGCCCGTACGGGCCGACGCCGACGCCGACGCCGACGTCCCGAGCCACGCCGGCGCGTCCACCGAGGTCCTCCCCCGCGGCGGGGTCGTCGATCTGCCGGCCCTGCCCGTCGACGGCCGCTGGCACCTGAGCGCTTCCTGGGCGCGGCAGACGGACTGCGAGATCGACGTGGTCGCCTTCGTCCTCGACGAGGACGAACAGGTGTCCGGAGACGGGGACTTCGTCTTCTACGGCGCCCCGGAGAGCCCCGACGGAACCACCCGGCTCCTGTGCGACGGCCCCACGGAGCAGACCGTCACGCTGGACCTCGCCGCCCTGCCGCCCGCCGTCCACCGCGTCGCGGTCGCGGCGGCGATCGACGGGGCCGCAACCTTCGGCGACATCGGGGCCCTCCAGATCACGGTCGCACCGGGCAGTGACGCGTCGGCCCTGGCGCAGGCCGCCCTCGACGCCGCCACCAGCGAGCGGACGCTGCTCCTCGCCGAGGTCTACCGTCGGGGCGCGCAGTGGCGCTTCCGTGCGGTCGGGCAGGGCTACGACCACGGCCTGGAGGAGCTCGTACGGGGATACGGCATCGAGGTCGCGTGACACCGGCGGCGCCCTGCCCCGGGGCGGGCGCCGCCGGTGCGCGGGGGCGCCGCCCGTGCGCGGGTCAGACCTTGCGGACCACGCTCGACTTCAGCTGCATCGCTCCGAATCCGTCGATGCGGCAGTCGATGTCGTGGCCGTCGACGCCGTCGACGAGGCGGATGTTGCGGACCTTCGTACCGGCCTTGATGCCCGACGGGCTGCCCTTGACCTTGAGGCCCTTGACGACCGTCACGGTGTCCCCGTCGGCGAGCACGTTGCCGACGGAGTCCTTGACGACCCTGGCCCCCGGCGCCTCCCCGGAGCCGGAGGCCGACGGGGCCTCGGGCTGCCATTCGTGAGCGCACTCGGGGCACACCAGCAGCGCGCCCATCTCGTACGTGTAGGCGCTCGAACACACGGGGCAGGGGGGCAGCGAATTCTCGGTCACGGCTCCAGTATGCGCGGCGCGCGACCTGCGCGTTTCATACCTCCGGGTGAGCCGGAGGCACTCCGGCCAGCCCGCCGGCCGCACCTGCCTAGGGTGGACGCGCGCCCGATCGGGAGCGACCCCGGTCGGGAGCGGACCGCGTCGGGGCGCCCCCGCGGGCGCGTCGTGTCGTTCACGTCCCGGGAGCTCGCGTGGCGCAGCAGTCGCAGCAGTCGCAGGACTCGCAGGAGTCTCAGCAGTACACCAGGGCCCTGCGGCTGCGGCTCCGGTACCGCTACCGGTTCGACCGTCTCGTCGCCGGCGGCACGCGGCTGCTCATCGGCTGGTTCGCCCTGGCCTGCCTGATCGCCGTCGTCCCGGTGAGCGCCGTCTTCGTCTGGTCCGACCGGCCGGCCCCGGCCACCCTCTCCGGGCGGCTCCTCGCCATGTGGGCCAGCATCGGGCAGACGTTGAAGATCGGCGGGGCGACCGGTTCCCCCGTCCACGTGCTGGCCTCGGTGGTGCTCGCCCTGATCGCGCTGCTGTTCGTGTCGACGCTCGTCAGTCTGATCACCACCGGCATCGACCGACGCCTCATGTCGTTGCGCCTGGGGCACTCCACCGTGGTCGAGGCCGGGCACACCGTGGTCCTCGGCTGGTCGGACCAGGTCTTCCCTGTGCTCGGGGAGCTGGTCGAGGCCAACGCCAACCAGCGCCGGTCGGCCGTCGCCGTGCTCGCCCCGAAGGACAAGGTGGAGATGGAGGAGGAGATCGCCACCCGGCTTCCCGACCGCGGCCGGACCCGGATCATCTGCCGCAACGGGAGCACCACCGACCCGGCCGCGCTGCGCCGGGTGAGCCCGGGCACGGCGAAGGCCGTGCTCGTCCTGCCGCCCGGCGGGGACGCGGGCGACGCGCAGGTCGTGAAGACGCTGCTCGCGCTCGACGCCGCCGTCGTCGACGCCGTCGCCCTCGGGGAGGACGGCGACGCGGTGGTGGTGGCCGCGGTCCGCGAACCCCGCCACCACGGAACGGCCTCGCTGGCCGCCGGGCCGGCGGGACACGTGCTGTGCGTCGACGAGATCACCGCGCGGCTCCTCGTCCAGACCGCGAGGCAGCCCGGCCTGTCCCTCGTCTACCAGGAGTTGCTGGACTTCGACGGCGACGAGTTCTACACGGTCCCCGCCGGCGCCCTGGGCGGGCGCGCCTTCGGCGAGGCCCTGTTGGCGTTCGCCACGTCCTCGGTGGTCGGGCTGCTGCGCGCCGACGGCTCCGTCGCGCTCAATCCGGACCCCGGCGCGGAGATCGGGGCGGGCGACCGGATCGTCGTCGTCTCGCGGGACGACGACACGGCCGTGCCGCAGGACGTGTCCGGCTGCGTGGAGGCGGACGCGATCGTGACGGCCGGCCCCCGGACCCCGCCGGCCCAGCGGCTGCTGCTGCTCGGCTGGAACCGTCGCGCCCCGCTGGTCGTGGACCAGCTCGACCGGTACGTCGGCCCCGGAACCACCCTCGACGTGGTGGCGCTCGCCGGGGACGGGGTCGACGCCGGCGGGCCGGTCGCCCTCGCCGTGATGCGCCGCCACCTCGAAGTGGCCTTCCTCTACGCGGACGTCACCGACGCGCGGGTGCTGGCGAAGCTGGACGTGCCGGCGTACGACGCCGTGATCGTGATGGGCGAGACGGATCCGGCGACGCTCCCCGCCCTCCCCCTCGCCCTGCCTTCCCCCACGGCCGTGGTCCCCGCCTGGCGGGCGGTCGACCCGGAGGCGCTCGCCGACGACCGGACGCTGGTGACGCTCCTGCACCTGCGGGCCGTGCAGCGGGCCGCGAACCGTCGCCTCGCGCTGACGACCGAACTGTCCGACGACGGCAACCGGCTGCTCGCTCCGGCCCGTGAGGGCGCCGACTTCATCGTGAGCGGGCGGCTGATCAGCCTGTTGATGACCCAGATCTCGGAGAACCGCCATCTCGCGGCCGTCTTCGCGGAGTTGTTCGACGCGGAGGGCCACGAGCTGTACCTCAGGCCGGCCGCGGACTACGTCCGGACCGGGCGGGAGGTCAGCTTCGCGACCGTGGTCGCGTCGGCCGGGCGGCGGCGCGAGTGCGCGGTCGGCTACCGCTCGGCCGCCGGGTCGGGGACGGCGCCGGCGCACGGGGTGCACGTCAACCCCGACAAGCGGCAGCGGATCCGCTTCACCGACGCGGACCGGATCATCGTGCTCGCCGAGAGCTGACCGGGCGGAGACGGGGGCCGGTGGGCCGGTGGGCCGGGGGATCCCGGGCCCCCGGGGCCCCGGAAGCCTCCGGCCCACCCGGGCGGGGCGGGGTGGGCCGGAGGGCCCGGTCGGTCAGCCGCCCAGGAGGGTGGCCGCCGTCGCCGGCGGGACCGGGGCGAGGCCGTTCGGGCGGGCCGTGAACGTGCCGCGGCCCTGGGTGCGGCCGCGCAGGCGGGACGCGTAGCCGAACAGCTCGGCCAGCGGCACCGTCGCCGTGAGCAGCGCCGTCCCGCCCTCGGTGGTGGATCCCGAGATCCGGGCGCGGCGGGCCGCGAGGTCGCCGAGCACTCCCCCGACGCCGTCCTCGGGGACGGTCACGGTGACCTCGGCCACCGGCTCCAGGAGCTCCAGGGTGCTCGCGCGCAGGGCGTCGCGCAGCGCGAACCGGCCGGCCGCCCGGAACGCCGGCTCCGAGGAGTCCTTGGAGTGGGTCGCCCCGTCCGTGAGGACCACCCGCAGGCCCGTCACCGGATGCCCGCCGAGGGGTCCCTCGGCGAGGGCGTCGCGGCAGCCGGCCTCCACGGCCCGCGCGTACTCCTGCGGGACGCGTCCGCCGGTGACCGTCGAGCGGAACTCGAAGCCGGGCCCCTCCAGTGGCTCGACGTCGAGGACGACGTGCGCGAACTGGCCCGATCCGCCGTCCTGTTTGACGTGCCGGTGGACGAAGCCGGTGACCCCGGCCACGACGGTCTCCCGGTAGGAGACCTGCGGCCGGCCCACGACGACCTCCACCCCGTGCCCGCGTCGGATCTTCTCCACCGCCACCTCCAGGTGCAGTTCGCCCATCCCCGACAGCACGGTCTGGCCCGTTTCCTCGTCGGAACGCACCACCAGGGAGGGGTCCTCCTCGGTGAGGCGGGCCAGCGCGGTCGCGAGCCGGCCGGTCTCGGTGCCGCGCGCCGCCTCGACGGCGACGGACACCACCGGTTCGGCCACGGAGGGCGGTTCGAGGACCAGCGGCGCCCCGGGGGCGCACAGGGTCGTCCCGGCGCGGGCCGTCTTCAGCCCGATCACGGCGACGATGTCACCGGCCGTCGCCTCCTCCCTCTCCTCGTGCCGGTCGGCCTGGACGCGCAGGATCCGGCCGATCCGTTCGGTCCGGCCGCCGCCCGCGTCCAGGACGGAGTCGCCCTTGCGCAGGGTTCCGGCGTAGACGCGCAGGTAGGTCAGCCGCCCGGTCGGGGTGGCCGTCACCTTGAAGGCGAGCGCGGTGAACGGCGCCGCCGGGTCCGGCTCGCGCCGCGTCTCGGTGTTCCCGTCCGCCGACGTGCCGCGTACGGGCGGCATGTCGGCGGGTGCGGGCAGGTAGTCGCGTACGGCGTCCAGCAGCGGTTCGACGCCGCGGTTGCGGTACGCCGAGCCGCACAGCACGACCAGTCCGTCCCCGGCGAGGGTCAGCTCGCGCAGGGCCCGCACCAGGGTGGCCTCGGTCACGGTCGAGGTGGCGCAGAACTCCTCCAGGGCGTCCGGGTGCAGTTCGGCCACGGTCTCCTCCAGCAGGCGGCGGCGCCGGGCCGCCTCCTCGCGCAGGTCCTCGGGGACCGGCGCGTCCTGCCGTTGCCCGCCGTCGGCGGGCCACAGCACGGCGCGCATGCGCAGGAGGTCGACGACTCCGGTGAAGCCGTCCTCGCGGCCGATCGGCAGCTGGACCACCAGCGGGACCGCGCCGAGCCGTTCGCGCAGGGACGCGACGGCTCCGTCCAGGTCGGCGCCGGCCCGGTCCAGCTTGTTGACGAACGCGATGCGCGGGACGCCGTACCGGTCGGCCTGCCGCCAGACGGACTCGCTCTGCGGTTCGACGCCGGCGACGGCGTCGAAGACGGCGACCGCCCCGTCGAGCACCCGCAGGGAGCGTGCGACCTCGTCGGCGAAGTCGACGTGGCCGGGGGTGTCGATGAGGTTGACGCGGTGACCGTCCCAGGTGCAGCTGACGGCGGCGGCGAAGATCGTGATGCCGCGGTCGCGTTCCTGCGCGTCGAAGTCGGTGACGGTCGTGCCGTCCTGGACCTCGCCGCGCTTGTGGACGGCGCCGGTGGCGAAGAGGATCCGCTCGGTGACGGTGGTCTTGCCGGCGTCGACGTGGGCGAGGATGCCGATGTTGCGGACGGCGCGGAGGGTGTCGTGGATCGGGGTGGCGCGCATGGCCGGGGGCCTTTCGAATGACGGGGCGTTGGCGGCGCGATGGTCCCGGTCACGGTGCGGGAGCACCCCCGTCGCCCCCGTCACGCGGCCCGAGGGGCCTGCGGAGGGGCGGGGAGGGGAAGAACCCGGGCGTGCGCCGGGGGCGTACGGTGACGGCCGCGCAGCCGGTCACCGCACGCGGCGGGACACCAGGATCACGTCGTACCGGCAGGGGGGAACGGAGGCGGCGGCACGGTCGGTGTGCGTACGCATGGCCTGGTTCCCCTTCTCGTCTCTTCGCTCGGCATCGGTTCACGCCGGGCCCGTCGGGCGGGGCGTGTCGGCGAGTCTAGGGGCGGGGCGGGCACGGGGGCACCGGGTTTTTCGCCGGGCCCGGCACGGCCCCCGCCGGGCGCCGGCCACCCCGCCCGGCCACCCCGCCCGGCCCGGCCACCGGCGCGGCGCGGCGCGCGCGGCGCGCGTCAGACGAGGAGGCGGGTCCGCAGGCGGGCGACGGTGTCCGGGGTGATGCCGACGGTCCCGGTGAGGTAGGCCGTGGGGGATCCGTATCGGGCCGTCAGGTCGGCGAGCACCAGCGACATGACGGTGGCCGGGGCGCGGCCGTACGAGGGCCAGCGCATGGTGCGGCCGGGGTGGGCGGCGTGCCAGTCGGCGGTGAGGCGGGCGGTGGCCAGCTCGGTGAGGGCGAAGTCGGCGAGGATCTCCTCCTCGGGGACCTCCAGCAGGGTCAGGACGAAGGCGGCGATCAGGCCGGTGCGGTCCTTGCCGGAGGTGCAGTGGAAGACGGTCGGACCGGTTCCGTCCGCGATCAGTTCGAGGGCGCCGCGGATCTCCTCGACCCCGTCCTCGGCGACCTCCGCGAAGCGGTCGGCGAGGTAGCGCCAGGGGTCGACGTCCGGGTCGATGGCGGCCTGGTCGTAGGGGCGGTGCTCGATGCTGAGGTTGGCGTACGCGAAGCGCTCCGGCTCCGGTATCCGGCCCTTGGCCTCGATCTCCCAGGGGTAGCGCAGGTCGATGACGGTCCGTACCCCGAGGTCGAGGAAGCGGTCCCAGTCGGCGCCGCTCAGCTTGCCGAGGGAGTCGGCGCGGTAGAGGGCCCCCCAGGCGACGGTGCGGCCGTCGGCGGTGCGATATCCGCCCAGGTCACGGAAGTTGTGCAGGCGCTCGAAGGGGATGTGGCGGCTGTGCGGCACGGAGGCTCCTGAATACCGGTGGGGCGCGTTGCGGTGATCATCAGGATGCGGTGGGATCCGCGCCGGACTCAAGGGGTGGCGGCCGGCGGCGCGGCGGCGGAACAGCGGGCGGGGCGAACGGAGTTCGGGCGCGAGCACCCCGCCCCCACCCACCCCCTATCCATCACGTGTGACATGTGAAATATTACCCCCGCTTCGCTCGAAGCCCGACGCACCCCTCCGGAAGGCCGACCACGTTGCGCAGACGTCGCCTCGAACTCCTGCTCACCTCGGCGGGAGCGGCGATATCCCTCGCCGCCCTGACCCTGCTGTCCCCATCCGCCCAGGCGGCCACCGCGCCGCCCCCGCCCACCGCACAGGCCTCCCCGCAGGCCCCCGAGCACGCCGCGGCCCCACCGCCCGCCCCGCTGGAACTCCAGCGCCAGTCCCTGCGCCGGCAGGCCCTGGAGGAGATCGCCGCCGGCGGCTCCGCCCCCGACTCCGCGCGCCCCTCCGGGCTGCGGGCCGAGGCGGACGGCACCCTCCCGCGCACCGCGAAGATCGGCAAGCGCTACGTCGAACTCGCCCGGGAGCGCAAGGACAAGGTCTTCGTCATCCTCGCCGAATTCGGCGAGGCCACCGACCCCCGCTTCGGCGGCACCCCCGGGCCCCTGCACAACACGATCGGCAAGCCCGCCAAGGACGACAACCACACCCTGTGGCGCAAGGACTTCGACCGCGCCTACTACCAGCGGCAGTTCTTCTCCACCGAGCCCGGATCGGCCTCGATGCGGGCCTACTACCGCCTCCAGTCCTCCGGCCGCTACGACCTGGACGGCACGGTCACGGACTGGGTCAAGTTGCCCTACAACGAGGCCCGTTACGGCACGGACAACTGCACCGAGCCCGGCCAGTGCCGCACCAACTGGGACATGATCCGCGACGCCACGACCGCCTGGTACGGGGCCGAGCGCGCGAAGGGCCGCACCCCGGAACAGATCCGCGGGCAGCTCGCCGAGTACGACGTGTGGGACCGCTACGACGCCGACCACGACGGGAACTTCGACGAACCGGACGGCTACCTCGACCACCTGGTGGTCGTGCACGCCGGCAAGGACCAGACCTGGGGCGGCGGCGCCCAGGGCAAGGACGCCGTGTGGGCGCACCGCTGGTTCGCGTACTGGAACCAGGCCGGCAGCGCGGGCCCGGAGGGCAACAAGGCGGGCGGCACCCCGGTCGGTGACACCGGCATCTGGGCCGGGGACTACCTGACCGGCGGCGAGAACAGCGGCGCGGGCCTCTTCTCCCACGAGTTCGGACACGACCTGGGCCTGCCGGACCTCTACAGCTCGGACGGCGACAACAGCGTCAACTTCTGGTCGCTGATGTCCTCGGCCTCCTACCTGGGCAAGGGGGCGAACACCACCGGGGAGTTCCCCGGCGACCTCGACCCCTGGAGCAAGCTCCAGCTGGGCTGGCTGGAGTACACGGAGGCCGACGCGGGCCGCCGCACCCGGGCCGTCCTCGGCGTCTCCGGCTACAACACCCGTGATCCGCAGGCCCTGTTGGTGCACCTGCCGCCGTCCGTCACCCGGACCGAGCTGGCCGACCCGTACGAGGGCGGCAGCCAGTGGTGGAGCGGTACGGGCGACTTCATGGACAACACCCTGACCCGTACGGTCGACCTGACCGGGGCCTCCTCGGCCCGACTGGACGCCCGGGTCTGGTACGACATCGAGCGGGACTTCGACTTCCTGACGGTGGAGGCCTCCACGGACGGCGGCACCACCTGGAGCGCCCTGCCCGCCACCGTCGACGGCGCGGCCGTCCCCGCGAAGGGCCTCTCGGGCACCTCGACCGGCTGGGCCGCCCTGGAGGTCCCGCTGGACCGCTTCGCCGGTACGGTTCCCCAACTGCGGCTGCGCGTCACCTCGGACGGCAACACCCACGGGCGGGGCGTCGCCTTCGACGCCGTACGCGTCACGGCCGGGGCCCCCGACGGCGCCGTGCGGGAGGTGCTGCGCGACGGCGCGGAGCAGGGCGCGAACGGCTGGACGGCCGTCAAGTGGTCGCGTACGGAGGGGCGTACGGGCAGCGAGTCCCACCCGCGCGCCTATTTCGTGGAGAACCGCCGCCACACCGGCTACGGCACCTTCCTGAAGACCGGGCCGTACAACTTCGGGTTCGGTGGCGACAAGGTGGAGTTCTACCCCTACCAGCAGGGCGTGCTGATCTGGCTCTGGGACACCGCCCACAGCGACAACACCACCAAGGCGCACCCGGGTTCGGGCATGCTGTTGCCGATCGACGCGCGGCCCGAACCGTTGCGCTTCGCGGACGGCACCCTCCTGAACGCACGGGCCCAGACCTTCGACGCGCCCTTCTCCACCCGCGCGACGGACCGGATCACCCTGCACAGGGCGGGGGTCGCCCTGACGGTGCCCTCCCGCCCCGGCGTGGCGGTCTTCGACGACCGGCACGGCTCGTACTGGAACGCGGACCTGCCGCAGGTCGGCGTCAAGGTCCCGGACACGGGCACCCGCATCGAGATCGTGCGGGAGTCCGCGACCACGCACCAGGCCACGATCCAACTGACCCCCTCCCCGTGACGCCTGACGCCTGACGCCTGACGCCTGATCCCCGGCCCGGCGCCGGGGTGACGCCGGGGTGACGCCGCCCCGCCCCGAACCCCCGGGGCGGGGCGGCGCGCGTCCCGGCCCTGCCCGGCCCGGCCACGGGGGGGCGCGGGGGATGTGCCACCTTGGGGGGAAGCACGGGCCGCGGGGCGCGGGCGGGGCGACGACGAAGGCGGAGCGGGGACGGATGAGCGGCGCGGTGAGGCGAAGGACCGTCGGCCTGTGGGCGCTCGGAGGTGCCTGCTGCCTGCTGGTGGCCTTCGTGGTGGGCCGCGGGGTCCTGTTCGGGCACGTCGCCACCGGGGATCCCGAGCGCGAGGCCTACGTGCAGGACGCCGCGCTCGCCGACGAGGCCGCGGCCGGGGTGGAGCGGATCACCCGGGCCGCACCGCCCCTCGCGCGGCCGACGCCGACGCCGACCACCGGCGCGACACCGCCCTCGGACACGCCGCCCGCCGATCCGCCGCGGGCCCGGGCGGTTCCCGCCGAGGCGGCGATCGGGGCGCTGTTCTCCCCCGGCGCCGACTGGGACGGCGACCACCACTGCTCGGCCTCCGTGGTCCACTCCCCCGGCGGGGACCTGATCGCCACCGCCGCGCACTGCGTGTATGCGGGCGGCTTCCGCACCAACCTCGCCTTCGTCCCCGGCTACCGGGACGGCGGCGCCCCCTACGGCGTGTGGGTGCCCACCCGTGTCGAGGTGGACCCCCGCTGGGTCGAGTCCTCCGACCCCGACTACGACGTGGCGTTCATCCGGGTGCGCCGCGCCGGCCCGCCGGGACCACGTCTGGAGGAGGTCGCCGGCGCGCACCCGATCGGACTCCGCGCCGAACTGCCCGCCGCCGCCCGGCTGGTGGGCTACCCGAACGATTCCGAGGAGCCCCTGGGCTGCGCCGGCACCGCCGTGCCGGCCGGGCCGACGCAGCTGCGCCTGGACTGCGCCGACGTACCGAACGGGACGAGCGGCGGCCCCGTCCTGAGCACGACGGGGCGGCTGATCGGGCTGATCGGCGGTCGGGACGGCGGCGGGGACGAACTGACCTCGTACAGCAGCGGGTTCGGCGACGGGATCGCCGCCCTCTACGAGCGGGCGATCCGGGACTGACCCCGCCCTCGGGTCAGGACCCCGCCCTCGGGTGAGGACCGGGCGCCTCACCCCTCCCCGGAGGCCGGAGGGAGGTGGTGCGGCGGGTAGGCGGCGGTGGCCGGAGCCGTGGGCAGGCGCCACTTGGACAGCACGCGCAGCACCGTCCACGGCGCGAGGAGGGTGTTCGGCGGGGCGGACAGGGACAGGACCCCGAAGAACGCGGCGGAGATGGCCGGGTCGGTGTTGGCGCCGACCATCACCCGGGACATGTACCCCTGCAGGACGCGGGTGGCGCGGTCGGGCGGCGGCCCCTCGGTGCCGGGGTAGCGCAGGTCCTCGCTGGTGGCGATCTGCCAGGCGACGGACGCGGCCTCGGCGGTGCGCCGCTGGAGGGTGCGGGTGGCCGCGGGGACGTGCTCCGGGGCGAGGCCGGCCAGGGCCCGGTCCAGGGCGTCCGCGCCGAGGGCGGCGACGGTCATCCCGTGTCCGTAGACGGGGTTGAATCGGCAGGCCGCGTCACCGACGACGAGGAGGCCGTCGGGGCCGTCCTCCAGGCGCTCGTAGTGGCGCCACTCGTTGGCGGTGCCGCGGAAGCCGGTGGGTTCGGAGAGCGGTTCGGCGTCGCGAATGGCGTCGTGGAGGGCGGGACTGCGCAGGCCGCGGGTGAACGCGAGGAACCCGTCGGCCTTGGTCGGCGGGGCGTGCTCGCCGTTGCCGATGAGGGTGACCAGCCAGCGGTCCCCGTCGAGGGCGACCAGCACTCCCCCGCGCGGGCTGTCGGGGCGGCCCTGTACGTACATGCCGTGCCAGCGGCGGGCGGGGTCCTTCGGGGCGGCGTAGTAGCGGCTGGAGTAGCCGAGGTGGGAGTCGTAGCGGGTGGTGCGCGGCGCGGCGTGGCCGAGCGCGGCGAGCCAGGCGGGGGTCTTCGAGGTGCGTCCGGTGGCGTCGACGACGAGGCGGGCGGTGAGCGGCTCGGCGGTGTCGCGCAGGGTCACGCCGGCGACGGAGCGGCCGTCCGGACCGGGGTGCAGGCCGGTGACGGTGCGGCCGGCGGTGATCCGGATCCGGCCCGCGCCCTCGCGCAGCACGGCACGGCGGACCGTCCAGTCGAGCAGCTCCCGGCTCGCGACGAGGATCGGGGCGCCCGGCACGGCGTGGAACCAGTCGGCGGGGCTGAGCCACAGGAAGTCGCGCGGGGACTCCAGCAGGGCGGCCCCGCCGGCCTTCAGCTCGTCGGTGACGCCGGGCAGCAGCCGCTCGATCACCTCCACGCCCTTGGACCACAGCAGGTGGGCGTGCCGGGACTGCGGCACGCCCGGCCGGAAGTCCGGTCCGTCCGAGGGGAGTTCGTCCTTCTCGACGACGGTCACGCGCGCGAAGCGCCGTGCGAGCACCCGGGCGGTCAGCAGCCCGGCCAGGCCGGCTCCGAGGACCAGGGCGTGGTCGTCCGTCGGCCCGTCGCCCCCCGTGCGGTCTGGGTGGTTGTCCGGAGTGTCGTCCATGCGGTCGAGTGTCCCGCCGCCGCGCCGCGCCGCGTCAGACCCCGGGCGGGGGCGGACGGATGCGCGGCGGGGCGGGCGGGGGCGGGCGGGGGGCGCGCTTCGCCCACGGCGAGCCGGGTTCCAGGGGCCCGGCCGTCGATCCGGGTCAGGGTGGGGGCGAGGCGGCCTTGACCAGGACGTCGCCCGCGGGGAGGCGGGTGTAGAGCACCGTGCGGCCCGTGCGGCGGCGCAGGACGAGGCCGGCTTCCAGCAGCACCTTGAGCTGCCCGGCCACCGCGCCCAGGCTCAGCCCCGTCACGGCGACGAGCTGCGTCGTGGACTTGGGGCTCTCCAGCAACACCAGCACCCGCGCCCGCACGGGTCCCAGCAGCCGCACCAGCGCCCGCGGGGCGGTACCGGCCGGGGCCCCGGCCCCGCCGACCGCCTGCGTGAGCTGCCCCTCGCAGGGGTACACCAGCGCGTGCCGCCGGCGCCCCGTCCAGGACACCCACCCGTGTCCGGGCGTCACGGGGACGAACACCAGCCCCGCGTCCCCCGACAGTTCGCGCGGCGGCCGGTCCTGGAGATTGATCCGCAGCCGCCCCTCCCCGAGCCACGCCATGCCCGGCCGCATCCCGGACAGGGCCGCGGCCCAGCCGCCCCGGCTCAGGTGCCCGGTCCGCACCAGGACGTCGGCCTCGGCGACCCGGCGCCGCCGTTCCCAGTCGGGGCGTACGGCCCGCTCCCACACCCACTCCAGCACCTCGGCCGTCCTCGGCCCCAGGCCCCGGGCCCGGTGCAGGACCTCGGGCAGCGGTCCGGAGGCGGCGCGCAGGTCCGTGCGGACCACCGCGTCCGGGGTAGCCCGGATCACGGCCAGTTCCTCCTCCACGGGGCGCCCGTCGGGCGGCGGGGTGAGGAAGCCGGCGATCCACTGGCGTCCGAAGGCGGCCCGTACGAGGGCGGCGGCGACGGGGTCGGCGGCCAGGTGGGCCTCGTAGGACGGGAGGGTCCGCGCGAGCCAGGTCCGGTCTCCGGGGTGGGCCGCGGTGCGCCAGTGCAGGGCCATCAGGGCGGCCACGGTCTCGGCCGGCGCGGAGAGCACGAAACGGCTGCCCGCGAGCGCGTCGGTGTCGATGCGCCACCACCCCACGACCCCGCCCTCCCGTCGGCCCGTCGCCGCGTCACCCCGTCCGCCCGGCGGCCCGTCACCCCGTCCGCCCGTCGCCCCGAGCCACATCGGCCCGGCGCCCCGCGGCCCCACCGGCCCCCGGCCTCGCGGCGCGGCGTGCCCCGTCCGGGTTTCGCCCCCACGCGAAACATTAGGCGACCCGCGAGCCCGCCCCGAGACTCCCCGCATGCCCCGCACCTACCGCTCGCTCGCACGCGTGCCCGAGTTCACCCCGTTCTTCGCGGCCGCCACCCTGCGCATCGGCGCCTCCACCCTCGGCTCGCTCGCCCTCGGCGTCCTCGTCTACGACCGCACCCGCAGCCCGCTGCTGTCCGCCCTGGCCATGTTCGGCCCCTCCGTCGCCCAGGTGCTCGGCGCGACGCTGCTGTTGTCCGCCGCCGACCGGCTGCCCCCGCGCGGCGCGCTCGCCGCCCTGGCGGCGGCGGCCTCCGTCGGGACGGCTCTGCTCGCCGCGCCCGGCCTGCCGTTGTGGGCGGCGTTCGCGGTCCTGCTGGGCCAGGGGCTCGCCGACTCCCTGGCGGGTGGCGTGCGCTACGGCCTGCTCACCGAGATCCTCCCGCCCGACGACTACCTGCCGGCCCGTTCGCTGCTGGCCGTCTGCGGGGGCGTCGCGCAGATCGCCGGTTTCGCCGCCGGCGGGCTGCTGCTGACCGCGCTGTCCCCGCGCGGGGCGCTGCTGGTGGCCGCCGCCCTCGGCCTGGCCTCGGCCCTGACCGTCGTACTCGGCCTGCGCCCCCGGGCGCCCCGGGCAGCCGGGCGGGCCGGGCCGGGCGAGACCTGGCGCGTCAACCGCCTCCTGCTCTCGCACCCGGCCCGCCGGACCCTGTACCTCGCCCTGTGGGTGCCCAACGGCCTGATCGTCGGCTGCGAGTCCCTGTTCGTCCCCTACGACCCCGCCCACGCGGGCCTGCTCTTCGGCTGCGCCGCCGCCGGGATGCTCGTCGGGGACACCGTCGCGGGCCGGTGGCTGCCCCCTCGGCTGCGGGTGCGGCTCGCGGCGCCGCTGCGCCTGCTGCTCGCCGTCCCCTACCTGGTGTTCCTCCTCGAACCGGGCCCCCTCCTGGCCGCCGGCGCCGTCGCCCTGGCCTCCACCGGCTACTCGGCCGGGCTCCTGATGCAGGAACGCCTCGTACCGCTGCTGCCCGAGGGCACCCAGGGCCAGGCGCTCGGGCTCCACTCGGCCGGGATGCTGACCCTCCAGGGGGTGTGCGCGGCGCTCGCCGGCGCGCTCGCCCAGTACACCTCCCCGGCGCTCGCGATCACCGTGCTGGCGGCCGCTTCCGTCCTGGTCACCCTGGCACTGGAGCCGGGCCTGCACCCCAGTAAGCTGCGGGTCCATCCGCCGCACACCCCTTCGACCGTTCCCCGAGGTACCGCTCAGTGAGCTCCGCAGCACCCCCCGTACCCGTGACGGTCGTCGGCGTCGGCGCAGACGGCTGGGCCGGGCTCACCGCCGGCGCGCGGTCCGCGCTCGCCTCGGCCGAGGTCCTGATCGGCGGGCCGCGCCAGCTGGACCTGCTGCCGGCCGCCGAGTGCCCGGGGCTGCGCGTCGCCTGGCCCAGCCCGCTGCGCCCGGCCGTGCCGAAGCTGACCGCCGAACACGCGGGGCGCCGCATCGTCGTCCTGGCCAGTGGCGACCCGATGTTCTACGGGATCGGCCGGGCCCTGTCCGAGGAGCTGGGCCCCGACGCCCTGCGGATCCACCCGCACCCCTCCTCCGTGTCCTACGCCTGCGCCCGTCTGGGCTGGCCGGTGGAGGACACCGAGGTCGTCACCGTCGTCGGCCGCCCGGTGGCCCGGGTGGCGGCGGCGCTGTACGAGGGACGGCGGGTGCTGGTGCTCAGCGCCGGGGCCGACTCCCCGGCCGCCCTCGCGGCGCTGCTGCGCGAGCGGGGCTTCGGCCCGAGCCGGATGCGGGTGCTGGAGCGGCTCGGCTCCGAGCACGAGGACGCGTACGAGGGCCGCGCGCTGGACTGGGAGCACCCGCCCGGCGATCCCCTCAACGTCGTCGCCGTCGACTGCCGGCGCGACCCCTCGCACCCGGCGCCCCGGCTCGGCGCGACGCCCGGACTGCCGGACGTGGCGTACGAGCACGACGGGCAGCTCACCAAGCGGCACGTGCGCGCGGCGACGCTGTGCGCGCTGGCTCCGGCCCCCGGGGAGCTGCTGTGGGACATCGGCGGCGGCTCCGGCTCGATCGGCATCGAGTGGATGCGTACGCACCCGTCCTGCCGGGCGGTCGCGGTCGAGCGGGTGCCCGAGCGGGCGGCCCGCATCACCCGCAACGCGGCGGCGCTGGGCGTGCCGGGCCTGCGCGTGGTCGTCGGCGCGGCGCCGGCGGCCCTGGAGGGGCTGCCCGCCCCCGACGCCGTGTTCATCGGCGGCGGGCTGACGGCGCCCGGCCTGCTCGACGCGGCCTGGTCGGCGCTGGCGCCCGGCGGCCGGTTGGTCGTCAACACCGTCACCCTGGAGTCGGAGGCGGTCCTCGCCGAGCACTACCGGCGGCACGGCGGCGAGTTGGTGAAGCTGGCCGTCTCGCACGCCGTGCCGGTCGGCGGCTTCACCGGCTGGCGGCAGGCGATGCCGGTCACCCAGTGGTCGGTCGCCAAACCGCCCGCCCCGACCACCGCCTCCCCCCTCTCCGAGTCCGACACCGCGAGCGCGAAGGATCAGCCATGACCGTGTACTTCATCGGAGCGGGCCCGGGCGCCGCCGACCTGATCACCGTGCGCGGTGCCCGGACACTGGCCGCCGCGCCCGTCTGCCTGTACGCGGGCAGCCTGGTCCCGCGCGAGCTGCTGGCCGAATGCCCGCCGGACGCGCGGCTGGTGGATACCGCGGGGCTGAACCTGGACGAGATCGTGGCGGAGTGCGTACGGGCCCACGAGGCGGGTCTGGACGTGGCCCGGCTGCACTCCGGCGACCCGTCGATCTTCAGCGCGGTGGCCGAGCAGATGCGCCGCCTGGACGCGGCCGGCATCCCCTACGAGGTCGTCCCCGGCGTGCCCGCGTTCGCCGCGGCGGCGGCCGCCCTCAAGCGGGAACTGACCGTCCCCACCGTCGGCCAGACGGTGATCCTGACCCGCGTCGCCCAGCAGGCCACGCCGATGCCGCCCGGCGAGGACCTCGCCACCCTCGGCCGCAGCGGGGCGCTGCTGGTGCTGCACCTGGCGACGCGCTACGTGGACCGGGTCGTCGAGGAACTGCTGCCGCACTACGGGGCCGAGTGCCCGGCGGCGGTCGTGGCGATGGCCAGCCGCCCCGACGAGCTGGTCCTGCGCGGCACCCTGGCCGACATCGCCCCCCGGGTGAAGGAGGCGGGCCTGGTCCGTACGGCGGTCATCATCGTGGGCCGGACCCTGGGCGCCGAGCAGTTCCGCGACAGCCACCTGTACTCCCCCGAACGCGACCGGCATGTCTGCTGAGCGGGACCCGGAGCACGTCCTGGTCCTGGGCGGCACGACGGAGGCCCGCCTCCTCGCGCAGGCACTGGCCGGCGATCCCGCGTACCGGGTGACCACCTCCCTGGCGGGCCGGGTGGCCTCGCCGGTGCTGCCGCCGGGCGAGGTCCGCGTGGGCGGCTTCGGCGGGGTCGAGGGGCTCGCGCGGTGGATCGCCGAGCACGGCGTCACCCGGGTCGTCGACGCCACGCACCCCTTCGCCGAGCACATGAGCTTCCACGCCTCGGGGGCGGGGGCCCTGACGGGGGTCCCGCTGCTCGCGCTGCGCCGGCCGGGTTGGACGCCGGGGCCCGGGGACGCCTGGACGTTCGCGGACTCCCTGGCGCACGCGGCCGATCTGGTGGCGGAGCTGGGCGACCGGGTGTTCCTGACGACGGGCCGGACGGGCCTGCACACCTTCGCGCCGCTCACCGACACCTGGTTCCTGGTGCGTTCGGTGGACCCCCCGCAGGGGCCGGTGCCGCCGCGCCTCGAAGTGCTGCTGGCGCGCGGACCGTTCGACCTGGCGCAGGAGCGGGAGCTGTTGGCCCGCCACCGGATCGACCTGCTGGTCACGAAGGACAGCGGCGGCTCCGCGACCGCGCCGAAGCTCACCGCCGCCCGTGAGGCGGGCGTGCCGGTCCTGGTCGTCCGCCGTCCGCCGACGCCCGCACACGTCCCCGAGGCGCACTCGGTGGAGGCCGCGCTCCGCTGGCTCGGCGCCTCCCGGGAGCCTTTCGGACCGCTTTGACGGGTCGTCCGTCCGGTGCGCGGGGGCCCTTCGGCCGGCGCGGACGGGGCCCTTCGGCCGGCGCGGACGGGGCCCTTCGGCGGGCGCGGACGGGCCCTTGGGGCCGTGCGGGCGGGCCGTGGGGCGAACTTTGGGGAAACACCCGCCCGGCCTGGCCCGGATCGTCCCCATCACCCTTCCGACCGGCGCGAATACCCTCCCCCGCCGGCCCCCACCCACCCTCCGCACCCTCTAGTCTGAGGCCATGCGGATACGTCACCCCCTCGTCCTGGTCCTCGCCGCCGCGGCGCTCCTCACCGGCTGCGGAGAGAAAGCGGAGCCCCGGGGCTGGGAGCCCGACGACGCGCTCCAGCGGGCCGACGAGACGCTGGGGAAGGACATCGGCGAGGGTCGGGTGACGATGCGCGGCACCGGCTTCCTCGCGGCCGGGCTGGACAAGGCGCTGGAGACCGGCGGGGAGCGCCCGTACCGCTTCGACATCGCCTGCGACAGCGAGGAGAGCCCCCGGGTGACGCTGGTGCTGTCGCGGGAGGGCGGCGCCGGGGACCGGTCGTTCGACGTGCCGTGCGCGGCCGGTGAGGTGACGCGGCTCAACTTCCCGGCGGGCGCGCCGCTGACCGCGCACATCGAGCCCGCGCCGCAGGACGACTCGCCGCCGGCCGGGGTGCTGTCGTGGCAGTTGCTGACGGTGGACCCGCGCAGCGTCGTGGGCTGCGCCGACGTGCTGGCGGGCTGCTCGGGCTGACCGCCCGGCCGACGGGGGTGGGTGGAAGACGAACGGCGGCCCGGGGCTCCTCGCCCCGGGCCGCCGTCCCCGTTCCCGGTCCCGATTCCGGTCCCGCGCCGGTACCTACGCCGTCACGGGTAGCGGCGCGGGGTCCACGTCACCCGGGACCCGTCGCCGCGTTCGGTGACCCGGGTCTGCGAGGAGCCGATCAGCAGGAGCGTGCGCATGTCCACCTCGGCGGGCTCCAGTGCGGCGAGCTCGACGACCCGCACCGACTGCTCCGGGCCGCCCACGTCGCGGGCCACCACCACCGGGGTACTCGGCGAACGCAGCTCCAGCAGCAGCTCCTTGGCCTGCGCGACCTGCCAGGTGCGGCTGCGCGAGCCCGGGTTGTACAGGGCGAGCACCAGATCGGCGGCGGCGGCCGCGCGCAGCCGTTCCGCGATGACCTCCCACGGCTTGAGCCGGTCGGACAGCGAGACGGTGGCGTAGTCGTGGCCGAGCGGGGCCCCGGCCGCGGCGGCCGCGGCGTTGGCGGCGGTCACCCCCGGCAGGACCCGTACGGGCACGTCCTCGTAACCGGGCTGCCCGGCGACCTCCAGTACGGCGGTGGCCATGGCGAAGACGCCGGGGTCGCCGCCGGAGACCACGGCCACCCGCTTGCCGCGCCGCGCGAGGTCGAGGGCGAACTCGGCGCGCTCCGACTCGACCTTGTTGTCGGAGCCGTGGCGGACCTGCCCCGGCCGGACGGGGACCCGGTCCAGGTACGTCGTGTACCCGACGAGGACCTCCGCGTCGGCCAGCGCCCGCTTGGTCTCGGGGGTCAGCCACAGCGGCCCGGCCGGCCCGGTGCCGACGACCACGACCCCGCCGGGGCCGGACGGGACGCTGCCCGGGTTGCCGATCCGGCTGGGGACGACGGCGACGGCGAAGTACGGGACGCTGTCGGGGTCGGTGTCCGCGAGGACCCCGGTCCGCTCGCCGGCCATGGTGGCGCGTTCCACGTAGCGGGCCTCGGCGAGCCGGCCGCTGCCCTCCATGGCCCGCCGAACGGCGGGGAAGGTGCGGCCGAGCTTCATCACGACCGCCGAGTCGGTGGCCGCGAGACGGGCCGTCAGCTCCTCCTCGGGCAGGGTGCCGGGCAGGATCGTCAGCACCTCCTCGCCCTCGACGAGCGGGGTGCCGAGCCGGGCGGCGGCGGCGCTCACCGAGGTGACCCCGGGGATCACCTCGGCCTCGAAGCGGTCGGCGAGCCGCTTGTGCATGTGCATGTAGGAGCCGTAGAAGAGCGGGTCGCCCTCCGCGAGGACGGCGACGGTGCGCCCGGCGTCCAGATGGGCGGCGAGACGGGCGGCGGAGGCCTCGTAGAACTCCTCCATCGCGCCCTGGTAGCCGCCCGGGTGGTCGGTGGTCTCGGTGGTGACCGGGTAGACCAGCGGTTCCTCGACGTGATCGGAGCGCAGGTGCTTCGCGGCGATCGAGCGGGCGATGGACCGGCCGTGGCGGGCGCTGTGGTAGGCGATGACGTCGGCCTCGGCGATGACCTCGACGGCCCGCAGGGTCATCAGCGACGGGTCGCCGGGGCCGAGCCCCACTCCGTACAGCTTCCCCCGGACGGCGCTGTGGTGACCGGTGCTCATTCTTCCTCGCTCGCGATCGCGTTGACGGCGGCGGCGGCGATGGCGCTGCCGCCGCGCCGACCCCGCACGATCAGGTGGTCGAGGCCCGAGGGGTGGGCGGCGAGGGCGTCCTTGGACTCGGCGGCGCCGATGAAGCCGACGGGCACGCCGATGACGGCGGCCGGGCGCGGGGCGCCCTCCTCGATCATCTCCAGCAACCGGAACAGCGCGGTCGGGGCGTTGCCGACGGCGATCACGGAGCCTTCCAACAGGCCCTGGTCGCGCCAGACTTCGAGGGCCGCGGCGCTGCGGGTGGTGCCCATCCGCGCGGCGAGTTCGGGCACGGACGGGTCCGACAGGGTGCAGACGACCCGGTTGTCCGCGGGCAGTCGCTTGCGGGTGACCCCGCTGGCGACCATCTGGACGTCGCACAGGATCGGGGCGCCCGCGTGCAGGGCGGCGCGGGCGCGCAGGACGACCTCGGGGGTGTAGCCGAGGTCCTGGGGGAGGTCGGTCATACCGCAGGCGTGAATCATGCGCACCGCGACCTGGGCGACCGAGGCGGGCAGCCCGGAGAGGTCCGCCTCGGCGCGGATCGTGGCAAAGGACTGGCGGTAGATCGCGGCGCCGTCCTTCTCGTACTCGAACACGGTGTTCTCGCTCATTTCTTCACTGCGGCGTGGATGGCTGCGGCTTCGGTGGGTGGCGCTTCGGCGGGCGGCGCCTCGGCGGGTGCGGGGGTGCCACGTGCGGCCGCGAGGGCCGTGGCGAGGTCGGGGTGGTGCGGCAACCGCCGCCCGTGGACGGAGAGTTCGTAGCCGTCGGGGGTGGCGAGCGCGTCCACCCAGGCGGTGCCCCGGGGGTGGCCGCAGCGGCGTGGGCAGCCCGACCAGTGCACGGGCAGCGGTCCGCGCGCGGCCCGTACGAGGCCCAGCGCGTCGGCGCGCACGTCCGCGAGGGACTTGGCGCAGCCGGGACGCCCCGTGCAGGCGGTGACGGATTCCCAGGGGTCGTCGGGGGCCAGGAC
Source organism: Streptomyces sp. NPDC103540 (assembly GCF_055584445.1). NCBI lineage: Bacteria > Bacillati > Actinomycetota > Actinomycetes > Kitasatosporales > Streptomycetaceae > Streptomyces > Streptomyces sp. NPDC103540. Next base: position 461,774 of record NZ_JBVJMA010000004.1, on the reverse strand, counting down.
GAGACCGGCGGCCTCGACACGGGCGGCGGCGCCGGATCCCGCGCGGGGCACGACGACGCTCCGCCAGGGGGTGACGCGCAGCCCGCCGGGGGCGTCGGGGGCGTCGGCCGCGTCGGCGGCGGCTTCGGCCAGGATCCGCCACTGCGCGGAGGCCGCCCGGCCGAGCGGGGGCAGTACGCACAGCGACCCGTGCCTGCCCGCGGGGGCACCCCAGGGCCTCGGCGGGGGCGCGTACGGCCACGACGGGTGCGGCAGCGCGGTCGCCGCGATCCCGGCGGCGGCCAGCCGTTCGGCGAACCGGGCGGCGTCCGGGGCGTGTTCGGCGGGGAGTTCGGCGACGCGCCAGGCGCGGGTGCCGGCGGCCTCGGCGGCGTCCAGGAAGCACAGGGCCGCGAGCAGGGCCGCCCGGGGCGCGTCCGCCGCGGCCACCTCGACCGCGTCGGCGGCGGCGCCGAGGCGCAGCAGCGCGCGGGGGGCGTGCGTCGCGCCCTCGGTGCCCGCCGGCCGGCCGAGCACCGTCACGTCGGGGTCGAGGGCGGCGACGTCACCGCGCCCGTCGTCGAGGGCGAACAGGAACCGGCCGGACAGGGCGGCGGCCCGGGTGCTCGCGCACAGCAGCCGGTCGAGTTCCCGCACCCACGGCGCCACGTCGGGGCGGCCGTCGTCGAAGAGCCCGGACAGCGGGGTGGCGACGATGTTGCGGACCCGCTCGTGGCTCGGGGCGGGCAGCAGCCCGGCCCCGTCGAGGACCTCGGCGAGCCCGGCGCCGCAGCCGTCGGGCAGGCCGCGCAGTTGGACGTTGCCGCGCGAGGTGAGTTCCAGCCGGCCGTCGCCGAAGCGGTCGGCGGCGAGGGCGAGGGCGAGGGCCTGCGCGGTGGTGAGCAGCCCGCCGGGGATCCGGACGCGCGCCAGGTGCCCGTCGTCCGCCGCGTGCAGGCGCAGCGCGCCGGGGCACGCGTCACCGCGGTCCCGTATGACGGGTTCGTCCCGCGGTGCGGCGGAGGGGGGCTGGGGCATGGCCGCGAGCATACCCACGAATCCCGCGCCCCGACCTGTGGCCGTCGCCACCCGGACCCGCGCCCCCCGACACCCGCCACCACCCCACCCACCGGCCCGAACCCCGTCCCGCACCCCGTCCCGCACCCCGCGCCGAACGGAACCCGGACCCGGACCCGGACTGGACCCGCGCCCGCCCCGAGCGGAACCCCGAACCCCGCCCCGCGCCCCGCCCCGCGCCCCGCGCCCCGCCGGGACCCGCCCCGCGCCGCCCCGCCGGGCCCCGCGGGCAGCCGCGGCACCGGCCTGCGGGGCGTTTGCGCCGCGCTCCGGCGGGCACGGCCTTCGCGGCGGGACCGTCGTGGATCCGCCGCCCGACCCCCACTGCCGACCAGGGGCCCGGCCCCCTAAGATGACCTTCCGACGGGCCGCTCGGCCCGTCATCGCCGAGGACGGCGACATGGGAGGAAGCCCGGTGAGATTCCGGCGCGGTCCCGCCACTGTGAATCCCGCGGAACGCTCCGCGGGGTGAGTCAGGAACTCCCGCTGTCCTCACTGCCCGGGGCGCGGAAACCCCGAGGAAGGCCTGCCGCCGCATGATCCTGCTGCTGTCGACGTCCGACACCGATCTGCTCAGCGCCCGCGCCGCGGACGGCCCCGTCCCGTACCGGTTCGCGAACCCCTCCCGGCTCCCCCTCGACGACCTGCCCGGTCTGCTCGACGGGGTCGAGCTGGTCGTCGTACGCCTCCTCGGCGGGCTGCGCGCCTGGCAGGAGGGGCTCGACCTGCTGCTGGCCGCCGACCAGACCCGTCCCGTCGTGGTCCTCACCGGCGAACAGGCCCCGGACGCCCAGCTGATGGAGGCCTCCACGGTCCCGATCGGCATCGCGGCCGAGGCGCACGCCTACCTCGCGCACGGCGGCCCCGCCAACCTCGACCAGCTGGCGCGCTTCCTCTCCGACACCGTGCTCCTGACCGGCCACGGCTTCGAGCCCCCGGCGGCCTCCCCCACCTGGGGTCCGCTGGAGCGCACCGCGCCGGCCGACGCCGCGGGCCCCGAGGTCGCGGTGCTCTACTACCGCGCCCACCAGATGAGCGGCAACACCGCCTTCGTGCACGCCCTGTGCGACGCGATCGAGGCGAAGGGCGGCCGGCCCGTCCCGCTCTACGTCTCCTCCCTGCGCAGCCCCGAGCCGGAGCTGCTGCGCGCCCTGGAGTCCGTCGACGCCGTCGTCACCACGGTCCTCGCGGCCGGCGGCACCCGCCCCGCGACCGCCTCGGCGGGCGGGGACGACGAGTCCTGGGACGCGGGCGCGCTCGCCGGCCTCGGCGTGCCGATCCTCCAGGCGCTGTGCCTGACGGGTTCGCGCGGCACCTGGGAGGAGAACGACGAGGGCCTGTCCCCGCTCGACGCCGCCACCCAGGTCGCCGTCCCGGAGTTCGACGGCCGCCTGATCACCGTCCCGTTCTCCTTCAAGGAGATCGACGAGGACGGCCTCCCCTCCTACGTCGCCGACGCCGAGCGCGCTTCCCGCGTCGCGGGCATCGCCGTGCGCCACGCCCGCCTGCGCCACATCGAGCGGCGCGACAAGCGGCTCGCGCTGGTCCTGTCCGCGTACCCGACGAAGCACTCCCGCATCGGCAACGCGGTGGGTCTGGACACCCCGGCCAGCGCCGTGGAGCTGCTGCGCACCCTGATCGCCGGCGGCTACGACTTCGGTCCCGTCGAGGAGATCCCCGGGCTGGTGTCGGGCGACGGCGACGAGCTGATCCGCGCCCTGATCGAGGCGGGCGGCCACGACCAGGACTGGCTGACCGAGGAGCAGCTCGCCCGCAACCCCGTCCGCATCCCGGCCGCCGACTACAAGCGGTGGTTCGCGGAGCTGCCGGCCGAGCTGCGCGAAAGCGTCGAGCAGCACTGGGGCGAGGCCCCGGGCAACATGTTCGTGGACCGCAGCGCGAACCCCGAGGGCGACATCGTCCTGGCCGCCCTGCGCCGCGGGAACCTGCTGATCCTGATCCAGCCCCCGCGCGGCTTCGGCGAGAACCCGATCGCGATCTACCACGACCCGGACCTGCCGCCGTCGCACCACTACCTGGCCGCGTACCGCTGGATCCAGGCGGCGGCCGAGGACGGCGGCTTCGGCGCCGACGCGATGATCCACCTGGGCAAGCACGGCAACCTGGAGTGGCTGCCGGGCAAGAACGCGGGCCTGTCCGCGGCCTGCGCCCCGGACGCCGCGCTCGGCGACCTCCCCCTCGTCTACCCGTTCCTGGTCAACGACCCGGGCGAGGGCACCCAGGCCAAGCGCCGCGTGCACGCCACGCTGGTCGACCACCTGGTGCCGCCGATGGCGCGCGCGGAGTCGTACGGCGACATCGCCCGCCTGGAGCAGCACCTGGACGAGTACGCGCAGATCAGCGCGATGGACCCGGCCAAGCTGCCGGCGATCCGGGCGCAGATCTGGACCCTGATCCAGGCGGCGAAGCTCGACCACGACCTGGGTCTGGAGGAGCGTCCGGACGACGACGGCTTCGACGACTTCCTGCTGCACGTCGACGGCTGGCTGTGCGAGGTCAAGGACGCCCAGATCCGTGACGGTCTGCACGTCCTGGGCGGCGCCCCGACGGGCGAGGCCCGCGTCAACCTGGTCCTGGCGATCCTGCGGGCCCGTCAGATCTGGGGCGGTACGACGGCCCTGCCCGGCCTGCGCGAGGCCCTCGGCCTCGACGAGTCGGCCGCCACCCGCACCTCGGCCGACGCGGTGGAGGAGACGGCGCGCGGTCTCGTCCAGGCGATGGAGGACGCGCGGTGGGACCCGGCCGCGGTGGCCTCCGTGGCGGCGGACCACGGCCCCGACGTGGCGGCGGTGCTCACCTTCGCCGCGCACGAGGTCGTCCCGCGCCTGGGCGGCACGACGGACGAGATCGCGCACGTGCTGAAGGCCCTGGACGGCGGCTTCGTGCCGGCCGGCCCGTCGGGCTCGCCGCTGCGCGGGCTGGTCAACGTCCTGCCGACCGGCCGCAACTTCTACTCGGTGGACCCGAAGGCCGTCCCCTCCCGCCTCGCGTGGGAGACGGGCCAGGCCCTGGCCGAGTCCCTGCTCACCCGCTACCGCACCGACCAGGGCGAGTGGCCGGCCTCCGTCGGCCTGTCCCTGTGGGGCACGAGCGCGATGCGCACGTCGGGCGACGACGTGGCCGAGGCCCTGGCCCTGCTGGGCGTGCGCCCGGTCTGGGACGAGGCCTCCCGCCGGGTCACCGGCATCGAGGCGATCCCGCTCGACGAGCTGGGCCGTCCCCGCATCGACGTCACGCTGCGCATCTCGGGCTTCTTCCGTGACGCGTTCCCGCACGTCATCGGCCTGCTGGACGACGCGGTGCGGCTCGCGGCCTCGCTGGACGAGCCGGCCGGGGACAACTTCGTCCGGGCCCACGCCCAGGCGGACCTGGCCGCCCACGGCGACGAGCGCCGCGCCACCACCCGCATCTTCGGCTCGCGCCCGGGTACGTACGGGGCCGGCATCCTCCAGCTGATCGACTCCCGCGACTGGCGCACCGACGCCGACCTGGCGGAGGTCTACACGGTCTGGGGCGGCTACGCCTACGGCCGCGGCCTGGAGGGGCGTCCGGCCCGCGACGAGATGGAGAGCGCCTACCGGCGGATCACGGTCGCGGCGAAGAACACGGACACCCGCGAGCACGACATCGCCGACTCGGACGACTACTTCCAGTACCACGGCGGCATGGTGGCCACCGTCCGCGCCCTGCGCGGCACGGCCCCCGAGGCCTACATCGGTGACTCGACCCGTCCCGAGACGGTCAAGACCCGCACGCTGGTCGAAGAGACCAGCCGTGTCTTCCGGGCCCGCGTGGTCAACCCGAAGTGGATCGAGGCGATGCGTCGCCACGGCTACAAGGGCGCCTTCGAGCTGGCGGCGACGGTCGACTACCTCTTCGGCTACGACGCCACGACGGGCGTGGTGGCGGACTGGATGTACGACAAGCTGACCGAGACCTACGTCCTGGACCCGACGAACCGCGCCTTCCTGGAGGAGGCCAACCCGTGGGCCCTGCACGGCATCGCGGAACGCCTGCTGGAGGCGGAGTCGCGCGGCATGTGGGAGAAGCCGGACCCGCAGGTCCTCGAAGCCCTGCGCCAGGTCTACCTGGACACCGAGGGCAACCTGGAGGCCGAGGCGGAATAACCGCCCCCCGCCCCGCCCCCGAACGCCCCCGCCCCTCCCTCCGAGGCGCGGGGGCGTCCGCGTTCACGTCCCCGTCGGCGTCCGCGCGTGCCGGGCCCTCTTAGCCCGCGGCGGCGCCGGACACGGCGGAACCGGGGGGTCGTCACCTGAAGCGGTGAACTCCTCCATGGCGGGCCGGTGTCGGGGGTAGGGCCCTGCTGATCTCGTGCGGGGGGCCGGGGCAGCCGGTCCCCGCGCCCCGACGAAAGGCCGACCGAGCCGTGACGCAGCCGTTTCGACTGCCGGACTTCTACGTGCCCCATCCGGCACGACTGAACCCCCATCTGGAGAGCGCGCGGGCCCACACCAAGCGGTGGGCCCGCGGCTTCGGGATGCTGGAGGGTTCCGGCGTGTGGGAGGAGGCGGACCTCGACTCCCACGACTACGCGCTGCTGTGCGCGCACACCCATCCCGACTGCGACGCCGACGCCCTGTCCCTGGTCACCGACTGGTACGTGTGGGTCTTCTTCTTCGACGACCACTTCCTTGAGACGTTCAAGCGCACGCAGGACCGCGTCGGCGCCAAGGCCTACCTCGACCGGCTCGCCGCCTTCATGCCGATGGACCTGGCCGCCGGCTTCCCCGAGCCCACCAACCCCGTCGAGGCGGGCCTCGCGGACCTGTGGGCGCGGACCGTCCCGGCGATGTCCCTGGACTGGCGGGAACGGTTCGCCCTGTCGACGCGGAACCTGCTCGACGAGTCGATGTGGGAGCTGGCCAACATCGACATCGGGCGGGTGGCGAACCCCCTGGAGTACATCGAGATGCGCCGCAAGGTGGGCGGCGCCCCCTGGTCGGCGGGGCTGATCGAGTACGTCTCCGCGGAGGTGCCGGCCCGGGTCGCGCACTCCCGCCCCCTGCGGGTCCTGCGGGACTCCTTCTCCGACGCCGTGCACCTGCGCAACGACCTCTTCTCGTACCGTCGCGAGGTCACCGACGAGGGCGAACTCTCCAACGCCGTGCTGGTGTTGGAGACCTTCCTGGAATGCACCACCCAGGAGGCCGCCGAGACCACCAACGACCTGCTGACCTCGCGCCTCCAGCAGTTCGAGGAGACCGCGCTCGTCGAACTGCCCCGGCTGTTCGTCGACCACGCCCTGGACCCGGTCGACGTCGCCGCCGTCCTGGCCTACGTCAAGGGCCTCCAGGACTGGCAGTCCGGCGGCCACGAATGGCACATGGTCTCCAGCCGGTACATGAACGAGGAGGCCCGCCCCACCGCCCCGCTCACCCTGCCCTTCCTCCCGAAGGGCCTGGGCACCACCGCCCTCGACCTGCGGTCCGTCTTCAACCGCCGCTCGCTGGAACTGCGCGCCCGCTCGCGCGCCCACGTACCCCACGAGCGCACCGGACCGTCCGTGGTGCCGGACGTCCACATGCCCTTCCCCCTCACCCTCAGCCCCCACCTCGGCCACGCCCGCGAGGGCTCCGTCGCCTGGGCGCGCCGGATGGGCCTGCTGGAGGCGCGGCCCGGCGACCCCGGCTCCGCGATCTGGACCGAGGAGCGGCTGCGCGGCTACGACTTCGCGCTCTGCTCCGCCGGCATCGACCCGGACGCCGACCCCGACGCGCTGCTCCTCAACGCGTGCTGGCTGACCTGGGGGACGTACGCGGACGACTACTACCCGGTGGTCTTCGGTCGGACCGGGGACATCGCCGCCGCGAAGGCGACCACGGCCCGGCTGGTGTCGATGATCCCGGTCGACCACGCCGACCAGCCGGTTCCGGTCACCGCGATGGAACGTTCCCTCGCCGACCTGTGGGTGCGCACGACCCGGGACAAGAACGCGGCCGTGCGGGCCGGGTTCGGGGCCACGATCGTGAGCATGGTGGAGAGCTGGGTGTGGGAGGTGGAGAACCGGGCGGCGCACCGCGTCCCGGACCCGGTGGACTACGCGGAGATGCGCCGGAGCACCTTCGGCTCCCACCTGACGATGTACATGTGCCGGCTCGGTCACGCCGACCGCGGCGTCCCCGAGGCGCTCTACGCCTCCGGGACCGTCCGCGCCCTGGAGAACGCGGCGGCCGACACCGGCTGCATGATGAACGACCTCTTCTCCTACCAGAAGGAGGTGGAGGTCGAGGGCGAGGTGCACAACCACGTCCTCGTCACCCGCAACTTCTTCGACATCGGCTATCCGGAGGCCCTGCGGATCTGCCACGCCCTGATGACCCGGCGCACCGAGGAGTTCGAGCACATCGTCGCGCACCAGTTGCCCGTGCTCTACGACGACTGGGAGCTGGACGCCGGGGCCCGCGCGGCGATGGACGCGTACGTCGGTGAACTCCGGGACTGGATGGCCGGGATCCTGCACTGGCACCGGAACTGCCGGCGCTACCGGGAGGAGGACCTGCACCGTCCGGGCGACGCGCTGTCGACGGGGGTGTGGGGGCCGGGATTCGGGATGGCCGCGTCCCGCCTCTCCCGCCCCGCCTAGCCCGCCCCGCCCGGGGCCCGCCCGGCCCGCCCGGCCCCGCCCCGCCCGGCCCTTCCGGGTCCGGCCCGGCCACCGGCCGCGGGGCCGGGGAACGACGAAGGGCACGCCCTCGGGGGCGTGCCCTTGCGTGAAGGGTCCGGGGTGGAGCGCGGCCGTCAGGTCGGTCGGCCCTCAGGCCCCCGGGCAGCCCTTCAAGCCACGGAACCGATCCGGGTGACCACGGTGTGCGAGCTGTCGTGGTGGATCGGGATGTGCGCGCCGGTCAGGGCCGCGCCGGTGCCGCCGCGGCGGTTCGCGACGATCTCGGCGGCGATGGACAGGGCCGTCTCCTCCGGGGAGCGGGCGCCGAGGTCCAGGCCGATCGGGGAGCGCAGTCGGGCCAGTTCGAGTTCGGTGACGCCGACCTCGCGCAGGCGCTTGTTGCGGTCCTCGTGGGTGCGGCGGGAGCCCATGGCGCCGACGTAGGCGACGGGAAGTTTGAGGGCGAGTTCCAGGAGCGGCACGTCGAACTTGGCGTCGTGGGTGAGGACGCACAGGACGGTCCGGGCGTCGACCCGGGTGGTCTCCAGGTAGCGGTGCGGCCAGTCCACCACGATCTCGTCCGCTTCGGGGAAACGGTTCTTCGTGGCGAAGACGGGCCGGGCGTCACACAGGGTGACGTGGTAGCCGAGGAACTTGCCGATCCGCACCAGGGCGGAGGCGAAGTCGATGGCCCCGAAGACGATCATCCGCGGGGGCGGGACGCTGGACTCGACGAGCACCTTGAGCGGCTCTCCGCAGAGCCGGCCGTCGGCGCCCATCTCCAGCACGCCGGTCCTGCCGGCGTCGAGCATGGCGCGGGCCTCCTCGGCGATGGTGCGGTCCAGCTCGGGGTGTCCCCCGAAACCGCCCTCCCAGGAGCCGTCGCCCGCGACGACCACGGCGCGGCCCATCAGCTCGGCCGGGCCGTCCGCTATCCGGGCCACGGCCGAGGCCTCGCCCCGGGAGGCGGCGGCCAGGGCCCGGGCGAGCACCGCGCGCTGCGGCGAACCCACGGGCACCGGGGTGACCATGATGTCGATGATGCCGCCGCAGGTCAGACCCACGGCGAAGGCGTCGTCGTCGCTGTAGCCGAAGCGCTCCTGGACGGTCTCGCCGTCCTCCAGCGCCTGCCGGCACAGCTCGTACACCGCGCCCTCCACGCATCCGCCGGAAACCGAACCGATGGCCGTGCCCTCGCCGTCGACGGCGAGTGCCGCTCCGGGCTGCCGGGGTGCGCTCCCGCCGACCGCCACGACGGTGGCGACGGCGAAGTCACGTCCCTGCTCGACCCACCGGTTCAGTTCTTCGGCGATGTCCAGCATGTTCGGCCTCCTCGGAGAGGTTCGGATTCCAGTATCGGATGCGTGGAGGGTCAGGTGCGGATCGCCTGTCCCGCCTTACTTGACGCCGAGCCACGCCTCGATGGGGTGCAGGGCGAAGAAGACCAGGAAGACCCCGGTCAGGACCCACATGAAGGCACCGATCTCGCGGGCCTTGCCCTGCGCGACCTTGATGGCCACGTAGGAGATCACACCGGCGGCGACACCGGGGGTGATCGAGTAGGTGAAGGGCATGATCGCCACGGTCAGGAAGACCGGGATGGCGGTCGCGCTGTCGGCCCAGTCCACGTGGCGGGCGTTCTGCATCATCATCGCGCCGATGACGACCAGGGCCGCGGAGGCGACCTCACCCGGGACGATCTGGGTGATCGGGGTGAAGAAGAGGCAGGCGGCGAAGAAGAGGCCGGTGACGACGGAGGCGAGGCCCGTGCGGGCACCCTCGCCGACGCCGGTCGCGGACTCGACGAAGACGGTCTGGCCGGAGCCACCCGTGACGCCACCGATGGCGCCACCGGCGCCGTCGATGAACAGGGCCTTGGACAGACCCGGCATGCGGCCCTTGTCGTCGGCGAGCTTGGCCTCGGTGCCGACGCCGATGATGGTGGCCATCGCGTCGAAGAAGCCGGCGAGCACGAGGGTGAAGACGATCATGCCGACCGTCATGACGCCGACGTCGCCCCAGCCGCCGAAGGAGACCTCGCCGAAGAGGGAGAAGTCGGGCATGGAGACCGCGGAGCCCTCAAGGGTGGGGGCGCCGTTCTTCCAGGCCTTCGGGTCGATGTCCGCGACGGCGTTCAGGATCGCCGCGAGGACGGTGCCGCCGACGATGCCGATCAGGATGGCGCCGGGGACCTTGCGGGCCTGGAGCATGAAGATGGCGAGCAGGGTGACGCAGAAGATCAGGACGGGCCAGCCGGCGAGCTCGCCGACCGAACCGAGCTGGACCGGGGGACCGAACTCGGGTCCGGCGCCGACGAAGCCGGCCTTCACCAGACCGATCAGGGCGACGAACATGCCGATGCCCATGGTGATCGCGTGCTTGAGTGCGAGGGGGATGGCGTTCATGATCATCTCGCGGAGGCCGGTGACGACCAGGAGACAGATCACGACGCCGTACATCACGCACATGCCCATGGCCTGCGGCCAGGTCATCTGGGGGGCGACCTGCGAGGCGAGCACGCCGGAGACGGAGAGGCCGGCGGCCAGGGCGAGCGGGACCTTGCCCACGAAGCCCATGAGGAGCGTGGTCAGGGCCGCGGCGAAGGCCGTGGCCGTGATCAGAGCCTTCTGGCTCATGGTGTCTCCGGCGACGTCCTTGCCGGAGAGGATCAGCGGGTTGAGCAGGAGGATGTACGCCATCGCCATGAAAGTCGTGACGCCGCCACGAATTTCGTTTCCGACGTTGGATCCTCTGTGCGTTATGTGGAAATACCGGTCGAGCCAAGAGCGCCCGGCGGGGTTCAGAGAACCGTCGCCGGCCTCCTCCGCGGTGGTCTTGGGCTCCACAGATGACTGGGTCATGGTGCCTAACTCCCAAGGTTCAAAGGGGCACCCGCATAAAGATTGGAGACGCGGGATTTGGGAAACTGCGTTTGGCTGCACGACCCGGGGTGACGGCCCGAGGCGACGCGAGATGTGCACTGCGTGTACTGCGGGTAGTGCGGGGGTGACCGCTGGTACTACATGGGGGTTTGCGCAGGGGTTCTGCCAGGTGACGAGGACCGCGAGCGGAGCGGTACTTCGTGATCCGGGCGGTGCGACTGGAAGTGTGACGTTCCCGTGTCACACCGCCCGGAAGTTCGTGGGGGTCCGGGGGCCTCGCGGCCCCCGGACCACGCCGTCCTAGAGGGTGCCGGTGAGGGCTTCCGGACGGATCGGCGTCTTGTTGATCTCCAGACCCGTCGCCTGCCGGATCGCCGCGATGACGGCCGGGGTGGACGAGAGGGTCGGGGCCTCGCCCATGCCGCGCAGGCCGTACGGGGCCTTCGGGTCGGCGAGCTCCAGGACGTCGACCGGGATGGTCGGGGTGTCGAGGATGGTCGGGATCAGGTAGTCCGTGAAGGAGGGGTTGCGCACCTTCGCGGTCTTCGGGTCCACGATGATCTCTTCCATGATCGCGACGCCGAGGCCCTGGGTGGTACCACCCTGGATCTGGCCGACCACGGAGAGCATGTTCAGGGCCTTGCCGACGTCCTGGGCGGTCGCCAGCTCGACGACCTTGACCAGGCCCAGCTCGGTGTCCACCTCGACGACGGCGCGGTGCGCGGCGAAGGTGTACTGGACGTGGCCGTTGCCCTGGCCGGTGACCAGGTCGAAGGGCTCGGTCGGCGCGTGGCGGAACTCGAGCTCGATGTCGATCGGCTCCTCGCCCTCCAGCAGCTCCGCGATGTCCGCGAGGACCTCGCCGCCGTCGGTGACGACCTTGCCGCCTTCGAGCAGCAGCTCGGCGGTGGCCCACGCGGGGTGGTAGGAGCCGTTCTTGCGGCGACCGATCTCCAGGACCGCCTCGCGGACGGCCTCGCAGGTGTTCTTCACGGCGCCACCGGTCATGTACGTCTGCCGCGAGGCGGACGTGGAACCGGCGGAGCCGACCTGCGTGTCGGCCGGGTGGATCGTCACCTGCGTGACGCCCAGCTCGGTGCGGGCGATCTGCGTGTGGACGGTGATGCCGCCCTGTCCGACCTCCGCCATGGCCGTGTGGACCATCGCGACGGCCTCGCCGTTGATGGCCTCCAGCGTCACGCGGGCGGTGGAGTAGTCGTCGAAGCCCTCGGAGAAGCCGACGTTCTTGATGCCGACCGCGTAGCCGACGCCGCGCACGACGCCCTCGCCGTGGGTGGTGTTCGACAGACCGCCCGGCAGCGCGCGGACGTCCGCGCCCTCGCCGGCCGACTCCCACTGGCGCTCCGGCGGCAGCGGGCGGGCCTTGACCCGGCGCAGCAGCTCGGCGACCGGCGCCGGGGCGTCCACGACCTGGCCGGTGGGCATGATCGTGCCCTGCTCCATGGCGTTGATCTGACGGAACTCGACCGGGTCCATGCCCAGCTTCGCCGCCAGCTTGTCCATCTGGGCCTCGTAGGCGAAGCAGGCCTGGACGGCGCCGAAGCCGCGCATCGCGCCACAGGGCGGGTTGTTCGTGTAGAGCGCGATCGCCTCGATGTCCACGTCCTCCAGGACGTACGGACCCACCGAGAGCGAGGAGGCGTTGCCCACGACCGCCGGGGAGGCCGACGCGTAGGCGCCGCCGTCCAGGACGATCTTGCACTTCATGTGCGTGAGCTTGCCGTCCTTGGTGGCGCCGTGCTCGTAGTAGAGCTTCGCCGGGTGGCGGTGCACGTGGCCGAAGAAGGACTCGAACCGGTTGTAGACGATCTTGACCGGCTTGTTCGTGGCCAGGGCCAGGAGGCAGGCGTGGATCTGCATCGAGATGTCCTCGCGACCACCGAAGGCACCGCCGACGCCGGACAGCGTCATGCGGACCTTCTCCGGCGGCAGGCCGAGGACGGGGGCGATCTGCTGGAGGTCCGAGTGCAGCCACTGGGTGGCGACGTACAGCTCGACGCCGCCGTCCTCGGAGGGCACGGCGAGGCCGGACTCCGGGCCGAGGAAGGCCTGGTCCTGCATGCCGAAGGTGTACTCGCCCTCGACGATGACGTCGGCGCGCTTGCGGGCCTCTTCCACGTTGCCGCGGATGATCGGCTGGCGGTGCACGATGTTCGGGTGCGGGACGTGACCGATGTGGTGGTCGTTGCGGCCCTCGTGGATCAGCGGCGCGTCCTCGGCGAGGGCGGAGGCCTCGTCCGTGACGAGCGGCAGCTCACGGTAGTCGATCTTGATCTTGGCGGCCGCGCGGCGGGCGGTCTCCGGGTGGTCGGCGGCCACGAGGGCGACCGGCTCACCGTGGTGGCGCACCCGGCCGTTGGCGAGGACCGGGGTGTCCTGGATCTCCAGGCCGTAGTTCTTCATCTCGGCCGGCAGGTCGTCGTACGTCAGCACCGAGTACACGCCGGGCATGGCCAGCGCCTCGGAGATGTCGATCGAGACGATCTCGGCGTGCGCGACGGTGCTGCGCAGGGTCTGGCCCCACAGCATGTCCTCGTGCCACATGTCCGAGGAGTACGCGAACTCGCCGGTGACCTTGAGGGTGCCGTCCGGGCGGAGGATGGACTCGCCGATGCCGCCCTTGTTGTGCTTCTGGGTGACGTTCGTCGGCGTACCTGCGGGTACGGTGCGGGTGTTCTGAGCCATGGTCAGACCGCCTCTCCCTGACGGGCGGCCGCGAGGCGGACCGCGTCGAGGATCTTCTCGTAGCCCGTGCAGCGGCAGAGGTTGCCGGACAGGGCCTCACGGATGTCCTGGTCGGACGGGTCGGAGTTCTCCTCCAGCAGCGCGTCCGCCTGGACGAGCAGACCCGGGGTGCAGAAACCGCACTGGACGGCGCCGGCGTCGATGAACGCCTGCTGGATGGCGGAGAGCTCGACGCCCTCACCGGTCTGGGAGTCACCGGGCTTGGCGGCCCAGCGCTTGGCCTCGTCCGTGGAGACGCCCTTGCCGCCGCAGCCGCCGCCGGTGCCGCAGGCACCGCCGTGGCCGTGCTCCTCGCGCTGCTTGGCGAAGTCGGCCAGGCCCTCGACGGTCACGACGTCGCGACCCTCGACCTGACCGGCGGCCACCAGGCAGGAACAGACCGGCACGCCGTCGAGGCGGACGGTGCAGGAACCGCACTCGCCCTGCTCACAGGCGTTCTTCGAACCCGGCAGGCCCAGGCGCTCGCGCAGGACGTAGAGGAGGGACTCGCCCTCCCAGACGTCGTCCGCTTCCTGCTGACGGCCGTTGACAGTGAAATTGACGCGCATGGTTACGCAGCCCCTTCAAGCGAGCGGCCGTTGGTGCCGCGGTACTGCTCCCACGTCCAGACGAGCTGGCGGCGAGCCATGATGCCTACCGCGTGGCGGCGGTACTTCGCCGTGCCGCGGACGTCGTCGATCGGGTTGGCCGCGCCGGAGGCGAGCTCACCGAACTGCTTGGCGATCGACGGGGTGATGACCTTGCCCGACTCCCAGAAGCCGCCCTCTTCGAGCGCGGCGTTCAGGAACTCCTCGGCGGCCTTCGCCCGGATCGGGGTCGGCGCGGCCGAACCGATGCCGGTGCGGACCGTGCGGGAGTCCGGGTGCAGCGCCAGACCGAAGGCGCACACCGCGATGACCATCGCGTTGCGGGAGCCGACCTTCGAGTACTGCTGCGGACCGGACGCGTTCTTGATGTGGATCGTCTTGATGAGCTCGTCGGGGGCCAGCGCGTTGCGCTTGACGCCCGTGTAGAACTCGTCGATCGGGATCAGGCGCGAGCCGCGGACCGACTCGACCTCGACCTCGGCGCCGGCGGCGAGGAGGGCGGGGTGGGAGTCACCGGCGGGCGAGGCGCAACCGAGGTTGCCGCCGACACCGCCGCGGTTGCGGATCTGCGGGGACGCGACCGTGTGCGAGGCGAGCGCGAGACCCGGCAGCGTTTCGCGCAGGTTCTCCATGATCTGGGTGTACGGGACGGAGGCGCCCAGCTTGGTGACCTCCTCGCCTACCTCCCACTCCCGCAGCAGCCCGATGCGGTTGAGGTCGAGGAGGTACTCCGGACGGCGGTGGTCGAAATTGATCTCGACCATGATGTCGGTGCCACCCGCAATCGGCACAGCTGTGGGGTACTCGGCCTTAGCGGCGAGCGCCTCCTCCCAGCTGGCGGGGCGAAGGAAGTCCATGTGCGGCTCTCTTCTTCTTAATCGGGTCGTTCACTTCAAGCCAGGAGGCCGAAGGGCCCTCGACTGGTCGTTCACGTGCTGTTAACGCGGTGTGGAGCCAGTACACAAGCCAGGCGTCCCTCGGGTGCAGTCACCGAAACCATGAAGCGGTTGGCTGACGGGCTCCCTCGTCTTGTAGATTCGTATGAAAGGCAGGATGCGACGACCTGCCCGATTTCCAACGGCAACAAACGAGACAGATCGGCGGCGACATCATGCGGCTGCGCGCACTGCTGGAAACCGAGGCGCTGGGGCTGCGGCTGCTGGGCGGCGAGGAAGAACTCGACCGGACGGTCCGCGGGGTCATGACGACCGACCTGAGGGATCCCAGCCGATACCTCTCCGGGGGCGAGCTCGTCCTCACTGGCCTGGCCTGGCGAAGAAATTCAGCCGACTCCGAGCCGTTCGTACGAATCCTCGCGAGCGCGGGCGTCGCCGGCCTCGCCGCCGGCGAGGCGGAGCTGGGCGACATCCCGGACGATCTCGTTTCGGCCTGCCTGCGCAACCGGCTCCCACTGTTCGCCGTGAACGAGGACGTTGCATTCGCCACCATCACCGAGTACGTGGTGCGGCAGGTCTCCGGGGAGCGCGCGGGCGACCTCGCGGCCGTCGTGGACCGCCACCGGCGGCTGATGACGTCGGGCCCCGCGGGCGGCGGACCCGACGTGGTGCTGGATCTGCTCACCACGGACCTCGATCTACGGGCCTGGGTGCTCTCGCCCACCGGCCGGCAGATCGCCGGCGCGGGCGAACCGCTGGCCCCGGGCGTGTGCGCGGCGCTGGCGAGCGAACACCTCGCGGCGGTCCGGACCGGCCGCAGGGGCCCGCACCGGATGTCCATCCAGGGTATTACGTACTCCCTGTTCCCGATCAGGGGACACGGCCGGGGGCCGGGTCCCGCGGCCCGTGACGTGCGCGAGACCGTGCTCTCGGACTGGCTGCTGGCCGTGGAGGCCGACGCGGGCGATTGGCCCGCCGAGCGCCTCGACCTGCTCCAGGGCGTCACTCAGCTGATCGCCGTCGAGCGGGACCGCCGGGACGCGGCCCGCACGGTGCGGCGCAGGCTCGCCCAGGAGGTCCTGGAGCTGGTCCAGACGGGCGCGGCGCCCGCCGAGATCGCGGCCCGCCTGCGGGTCGCGGCCCCGGTGCTGCTGCCGGGTCTGGGCGGCGCCCCGCACTGGCAGGTCGTCGTGGCGCGGGTGGACTGGGAGGGCGGGGACATCCCCGGCGGCCCGGTGGCTCAGTCGCTGCTGGAGGAGATCCTCGTCGACCCGTCGATGGCCGGACCGGAGCCCTCCGACCGGATCGCGGTGGCCCATGCGGGTGACGAGGCCATCGCCCTGGTGCCGCTGCCCGCCCTCCCCGGCGACGCGGGCGAGGACCGGGGACCGGACTCCGCGCTGCACGCCGACGCGCTGCTGGCCGCCGTACGCGAGCCCCTGGCCGCCGGTCTCGCCGACGACGGGCGCCTGACGCTCGGCGTCAGCGCGGCCGTGCACTCCGCCGAGGGGCTGCGGGGGGCGCTGGAGGAGGCCCGGCACGCCCGCCGGGTCGCCGCGGCCCGCCCGGGCCGGGTCTGCGCCGCCGGTCACCACGAGCTGGCCTCGCACGTCCTGCTGCTGCCGTTCGTGCCGGACGACGTGCGCCGCGCCTTCACGGCCCGGCTGCTCGACCCGCTGCGCGACTACGACCGGCGCCACCGCGCGGAGCTCATCCCGACACTGGAGGCCTTCCTGGACTGCGACGGTTCCTGGACCCGCTGCGCGACCCGTCTGCACCTCCACGTCAACACGCTGCGCTACCGCGTCGGGCGAATCGAGCAGCTGACGGCGCGGGACCTTTCGCGCCTGGAGGACAAGCTGGACTTCTTCCTGGCCCTGCGCATGAGCTGACCGAATCCCGACCGGGGGGTCGGTCGGGGCCGGCTGACGAGCCGTCCGGACTTTGTGAAAGAGTTCACCCGACCCCTTGGCCGATGCGACCGATCCGTGCTCTCATTTCGCCCCAAGGGCTCAACGACGTGCTGCTTGGTTGCTTCGGGGAGGGCAATGTGGCGGATACCGCCATGTCCGGTGCGGGATCGACAGGGGGCGACGACCCTCTCCAGCGGGCGATATGGCGGCTGCGTTCGCGCGGCTGTTGGAGTGACGCGGCGGCCCTGCTGACGCCGCACGTGAACGACGCCGGAGCGGCCGTGCAGCGCACGGCGCTGCTGGTGGAGCGGTGTCTGTTCACCGGCCAGGGCTGGAGCGAGGCGGAGGACGCGCTGCGGGTGGCCGAGGCCGTGGCCCGGGACGACGACCAGCGGGGCGCGGCGGCCTGCGAGCGGGGCCAGCTGGCCTACGCGGCCACCGTGCTCGGCGTGCGCGACCGGGCCGACGAGGCCCGCTCGGCGCTGGGCCGGGCGGCGGCGCTGCTGTCCCCGACCTCGCGGACGCGACCGTTGCTGGACTTCCGGCGGGGCCTGGTCGCCGAACACCTGGCCGACGCCCCGCAGGCGGCCCGTCCCGCGTACCACCGGGCGCACGCCGGGGCCCTGGCCCACGGGGACACCCTGCTGCTGTCCTTCACCTGGCGGCACCTGGCGGCGCTGGCCCTGCGCGACGGGGAGGTGGCCGAGGCCCGCAAGGGGTTCGCGGAGTCGCTCAGGATCCGCGAGGAGCTGGGGTTCCTGGTGGGTACGGCGCCCGCGCTGGCGGCGCTGGCGGAGGCCGAGCCGGAGCCGGAGGCCGCCCGGCTGCGGGCGGAGGCCCGTCGGCTCTTCCACCTCCTGGGCGGGATCCCGACCTGGCTGGCGGACCAGCTGCGCGGCCCGGCCCCGGCCTGAGCGCGCGCCGCGCCGGTCGGGCGGATCGGGCGCGTGCGGGCCGCGGCGGTTCCGAACGGGATCGGGTCCGCCGCGGCCGGGCGGGGGGCGCTCAGAGCGGGGAGCCCGCGAAGTGTTCCCGTACGAGCGACTCCACCACCGGGAGGTCCTGGGCGATCAGGGCCTCCAGCAGGGCGGCGTGTTCCGCCGCGTCGGCCACGAGGTCCGCGCGGCGCACCCGCGGGGCTCCGGGCAGGGGCCACTGGGCACGGCGGTGGAGTTCCTCCGCGATCCGCACCAGTTGGCCGTTGTCGGCCAGGGAGAGCACCGCGCGGTGGAAGGCCCGGTCCGCGTCCCCGTACCCGGGCAGGTCGCCGGCGGCGGCCGCCTCGGCCGTGGCCCGGGCCGCCGGGCGCAGGGACTCCCAGGTCGCGGCCGGGACGGTGCGGGCCAGCCGGAGCATGACGGGCACCTCCAGCAGGGCCCGCACCTCGGCCAGTTCGGCCAGTGCCCGGGGGGTGCGGGCGATGACCCGGAAGCCCCGGTTGGGCAGGCATTCCACGGCGCCTTCGAGCGCCAGCTGCTGCATCGCCTCGCGCACGGGGGTCGCGGAGACCCCGAACCGCTCGCCGAGCGCGGGGCCGGAGTAGATCTCCCCGGGGACCAGTTCGCCGTCGACGAGGGCGGCGCGCAGGGCGTCGAGGACCTGCCCGCGCACCGAATGGCGCAGCACCTTCTGCGCCGGCATCGGGGGCGCTTCGTACACCCGGGGCCGGGCCGCTTCACGCACTCGGTCCTCCTCCTGGTGTTCGACCGGTTCAGAGAATAGGCGAAAGAGGTCGGAGCACGGGGTTCCCACCCCTCCCGAATCAGGTAAGGTAAGGCTAACCTTCCAACGATCGTGTGATGCGGTGGTCCCCCATGACCGGCTCGGCTCTCGACGTCCCGCGCCCCTGTGCACCCGCCCCGGCCGGCTCTCCGGCGGCGGACGCGTACGGGCGCCTGACGGCCGCCTACCCCGGTCTGCGGATCGTGGAGCGCGACGCGCACGAACCCCTCCCTCGCGGTGTGGGATGGGTCGGCGCGGACGAGCTCGCGGCCGGCGGGGAGGCGCTCGACGCCTTCCTCGCCTGGGACGAGGCGCAGGTCCTGCGGGACTACGGGCGCCGGGGTCGGCCCGACGTGGTGGCGGGCTTCGGCCTGCACCGCTACGCCTGGCCCGCCTGCCTGCTGTTCACGCTCCCGTGGTTCCTCGCGCGCAGGGTGCCCCGGCTGCCGGTGGAGGCCGTGGCCTTCCACCGGACCCGGGGGCTGCTGTCCGTGCGCGTGGAGGAGTTCGCGTGCCTGCCGGACGACCCGGCGGCGGGGCTGCCCGGCGCCGTCGTGGTGGCCGACGAGGAGGCGTTGCGGGAAGAGGTGCGGGCAGCGGTGTCCCGTCACCTCGAACCGCTGCTGAAAGGTTTCGGCCCGCGACTGCGGCGTGGCCGTCGCGCCCTGTGGTCGATGGCCACCGACGAGGTCGTCGAGGGGCTCTGGTACGTCGGCGGGCTGCTCGGCGAGGAGCGGCGCGCCCTGCGCGAGCTGGAACTGCTGCTGCCCGGCACGACCGCCCCGTACACGGGCGGCGCGCACTTCCGCACCCTGCGGGCCCCGGACGGGACGGAACACGTCACCCGGGACCGGGCCGGATGCTGCTTCTTCTACACGATCCGCCCGGAGGACACCTGCACGACCTGCCCACGCACCTGCGACGAGGAGCGGGTCGCCCGCCTCACGGCGGTGGCCGCCGCAGGCTGAAGCCACCCACAGGCGTGAACCGGATTCGAACGCAACTCGACTTCGCCGAGCGGTAGTTCGAGCCACAACACCCTATCCGACGGGCCCCGCCCCCCGAAGGCGTCCACTTGCCCCGAAACCCGCGTGCACCACGGACCTGCTGCGCCACTATGGCGCCCGGAAAGCCGCATACGCGAGGCAAGGGACAACCGCATGAGACTGACCGACATATCGCTGGACTGGCTGCTGCCCGGCAGCCTGCTGATCCTGGGCGTACTTGCGGCAGTGGCGGTGCTGGCCCGGGGCAGGCGGGAGGGCGAGAAGGCCGCGGCCGACGACAGCTGGGAACGCAGCGAGGAGCGCCGACGGCGCAAGGAGGCCGTCTACGGCACCGCCTCGTACGTCCTGCTGTTCTGCTGCGCGGCGGTCGCCGCGGCGCTCTCCTTCCACGGGCTGGTCGGCTTCGGCCGGCAGAACCTGAACCTCTCCGGGGGCTGGGAGTACCTGGTCCCCTTCGGTCTCGACGGCGCGGCCATGTTCTGCTCGGTGCTCGCCGTACGGGAGGCCAGCCACGGCGACGCCGCGCTCGGCTCGCGCCTGCTGGTCTGGCTGTTCGCGGGCGCGGCCGCCTGGTTCAACTGGGTGCACGCGCCCCGGGGCCTCGGCCACGACGGCGCCCCGCAGTTCTTCGCCGGGATGTCGCTCTCGGCGGCCGTGCTCTTCG
This sequence comes from Streptomyces sp. NPDC103540, assembly GCF_055584445.1. Lineage (NCBI taxonomy): Bacteria > Bacillati > Actinomycetota > Actinomycetes > Kitasatosporales > Streptomycetaceae > Streptomyces > Streptomyces sp. NPDC103540. The sequence continues at coordinate 441,635 of NZ_JBVJMA010000004.1, read as the reverse complement.
ACCGGGCCCTCAAGCAGACCCGCCGGGCGGCACTGCGCGAACAGGGCCTGATCCCGCGGCCGTTGCCGCAGATCCGGATGGTCCGCTGGCTGCGGGCCCCCCGGGAGACCTTCGGCGCGTGGTCGCTCATGCTGCTGGAGGGGGTGCGGACCCTGGACGAGGCCGTGGACGAGGTCCGCGAGGACAAGAAGGAGCGGGAGCAGGACCGGCACCGCAGGCGGGAGCAACACCGCCTGGACCGGGCGCACATCAAGGCGCTGGGCCGGCAGAACAGGGCCTTCGGGCGGGCCCGCGCACGCCAGGTCGACGTGCCCGGGTTGGCCCCGGGGTCGGGCTCCGCGCCGGTCGGCGCGGAGCCGGCCATATCGGAAGCGGGGCAGCTGCCACTACGCCGAAGGCCCTCACTCCAGGCCGTGAACGGAATTGAACCCGTCGATCCGCCCGGGCCCCGGACGGTGGACCTCACCGCCGAGGACGACACCCAGACGATCCCCCGACTCGACTCGCTGGAGCGCAAACTGAAGGATCTGGAACAGCAGTTCGGCTAGCCGCGGTGCGGCGACCGACGGACGGCGGGGGTGCCCCTGGGGCTCCCCCGCCGTCATGTGTGCGGGCCGCCGGCGTCGAGCTCGAACCACACGACCTTCCCGCGCCCGAGGGCGAGCGGATCGACCCCCCACGCGTCGGCCAGCGCCTCCACCAACAGCAGGCCCCGGCCGTGCGTACCGTCGTCGGCGGACGGTACGAAGGGCCGGACGCGCTGGGGGTTGAAGTCGCGGACCTCGACCCGTAGTCGGGCGGCCCGCAGGCTCGCGGACACCTCCGCGCCGTGGTCGGTGTGGACGAGGGCGTTGGTGACGAGCTCCGTGACGAGCAGTTCGGCCACGTCGGCCGCCTCCGCCCGGCACCGGTGCCGCATCAGCTCCCGCAGTTCCCGGCGGACCTCTCCCACCGCTTTCAGGTCCGAGCGCCGGACGCTGCGTCTGACCTCCGACGCGACCGCCGCCGCGATCGGGGCCGGCTCGCCGCCCTCGACCGAGGGTTCCCTCGGCACCGGCACTCCCCGCTTCCACACCTTCCCGGTATTCGCCCCCACCCGCACGGCGATGCCCCTCCCACGTCACTCGTTCCTCGAACAGGTCTACGGAATGCATGCCCCCCGGGGAATTCCGCACTCCTGCGGGCTCGGGGTCGCTGCACGTCGCGCAGGTCGGATCGAGCCATGTCGAGCCGTGCCGATCATCCGCCCCGCCCCCGCGTCGAGCGCGATCTTCCCGGCCGAACATGCGAATCCGGTCACCGCGCCGACGCCGCCCTTCGGTGGAACCGACAGGGGTGCGGGGGCGGCCGGCCCGCCCGCCCGGGCCGGCGTCCGGTGCCGGAGTACGCCCCTCGCGGCCCCTGTGAGCTGCCGGGGCTCCCCCACGCGGACCCCGTGGGCACCGGTCGCGGGGCCGACGACGGCGCGGTCGGGGTTCCGGCGGGTCGCCGCCCGGGAGGGGAGGCCGAAAATCGACAGGTCACGCTCGGCCACTACGGGCGACGAATCGCTGAAAACGACCACTTTGACGGGCGGGCCGTACTGCACGAGGGGGAGGAAATCTCCCATCGGCACCGAGAATCCACCATCGCCCGACATCGACACCACTTGACGGACGCGGTCCGTGACGAAGGAGCCGTCGCCGCGACGCCCGACGTTCGGGGAACGATAGCGCGCCACGCCTGCCCCGCCCATGCGGGACAGGCTTTCACCGGACCCGCGAGGCCGCGCGGACCCACCCGAACGGAGCAATCCGACGCGCCACCCACCACCACCTGCAACGGCGTTTCGGGCGACGGGCAGATGGGCGACCGAACCTGCCGGAGCGCCCCGCGGCCACGCGCCGCGGGGCGCTCCGGCACGACGCGGAGGGCTCCGGTACGCCGCCGAGCGGACGGGGGTCGCCGAGGGCGTCGAGGATCCGCCGCGCCGCCTCCTCGCCGGGCCGTCCGCCCGGTCACGCCTCCCAGATCGCGGCCGCCGTCCGGTCGTCGGCGTAGCCCTTGAGGCGGAGCTGGGTGTCCGCGAGGAAGGCCGCCAGGCCCGGCGGGTCGCCCTGGGACCAGCGGTCGGCCAGCTCGGCGGGGAGCAGTCCCTCCTCGCGCATGGGGTCGGCGAGACCGCCGGAGCACAACAGGAGGGTGTCGCCGGGGCGGGCCACGGCCGCGCGGAAGCGGAAGCCCGCGCCGCCCTCGGTGTGGGTGACCGGGCCGGGCGGTTCGAGGTCCTGCCAGCGGCCGTCCCGGAGCCGGAAGACCCCGCCCGCGCCCGCGCCGAAGCACACCCGGTTGGGACAGCGGGGGTCCAGCGGCAGCAGGACCCCGCGCAGCCCCGCCGTGTAGGCCTCCTCGGCCAGTCCCAGTTCGGCCGCGTGGGCCCGCAGCCGACCGTAACCCCGGTCGGTGAGCCGCTGGAGGCCCGACAGCAGGGCCTCGCGCCGCCCCGCCCGTACGTCGTCGGTGAGCCGCTCGCGGCTGCGCCCGACGGCCGCCGCGACGGATCGACCCAGTTCGGCGGCGGCCTCCCGGGCGCCTGGGGCGGCCCGGTCCCCGCCGGCCAGGACGACCAGGACCAGGCCGTCGTCACCACTGCCGAAGCGGGCCGTGAGCAGGAAGTCCCGACGGGCTTCGCCCCGGTAGCGGGCGGAGTCCCCGCGCAGGGAGGCGGCGCGCAGGGTGTAGGTGCCGTAGCGGGCCCCCTCCAGCACGGTGTCGGGGGTCAGGAAGTCGAGCGCGGCGGGGTCGGCCGCGGGCAGCGCTCCCGGTTCGGCGGCGTAGGTGGGGGCCCGGTCTCCGAGGAAGGCGGGCTCGGGACGGTCGACCGTCTCGAACGGCGGGGGCGGTGGCGGGGCCGGGCGGGACGGGGGACGCGGCGCCGCCGGCGGTACGGGCTCCGGCTCCGGCTCCGCGGCCCGCGCGGGCCTCCCGGCCGGCGCCGCGGGTGCGCCCCACCGCCACGCGGGCGGCTCGGCGGCGGGCCCGGGCGGGTCGGTGTCCGGGGCTTCGGCCGGGTCGGCGGCCGGCGCCGGGGGCACCGTCACGTCGCCCCGCGCGTACCCGGTCGCCCCCGACAGGCGCGGGTCCCGCCACGCGGGTGGCGGCGGGGCCGGCTCCGGGCCGGAACCGGCGCCGCGCTGCGCGGGCAGCGGCGGCGAAGGGGGCGCGGGGGGCGCGGACGGGTGGGGAGGCGGTACGGGGCCGGCGGCGGGCACGGGCGGTACGGGGGCCGGCGCGGCGGGCGTCGACGCGGCGGGAGGCACCGCGGACGCGGGCGACGCGGCGGGAGGCGCCGCGGGTGCGGGACCTGCGGGAGCCGACGCCGACGCGGACGCGGGAGGCGGGCCCGGGCGCCCTGCCGTCGGGGGCGCCGGTGAAGGGGGTGCGGGCGGCGCCGTGGGCGCGGGGGGCGCCAGGGGTGCGGACGCCTCGGGAGGCGCCGGGGCTGTGATGGGCTCGGGGGCCGCCGAGGGCGCCGGGGGCTCGGCAGGTGTCGCCCGGCGCGCCGGGGCCCCGGGCGCCGCGTCGCCCGCGCGGGGTGCCGGAAGCACCGGCTCGGCGGGCGCGGACGGGGGCGCGGTCGGCGTCGTGGTCGTGCCCGGCGCGGTCTGCGCAGGCGGCGCCCCGGCCGGTCCGGCGGACTCCCCCGGCCCGTCCGGGGCCGGTCCCGCCTGCGTCACCAGCCCGGACGCCGAACGGAACCGGTGGTCCAGCGTGTCCCCCGGATCGGGCTCGGGTGCCGCGTCCGGATCCTCGTAGAGCTTCTGCCACCAGTCCTGCGCGCCCCGCTGACTCATGCCCTCATTGTCGGCCTCCCCGGGCGGCGGAAAACCCCGAACGCGCGAAATGGGTCGACCCGGCCGCCGCCCGCCGGCCGTCCTCCCCATGTCCCGTACGGAACAGCGGACTTCGTACGTCCGCGCGACCCTCCGGGTGACCGTACGACCGCCCCGGCGCGGTACGCGAGGGCGGACACATCGCCCTCCCCGGGCGAATTCCGGCCAACCGCGTTGTCGCACGGCAAAGTTGCCGCGCGGACGGCTCGTGACCGGCGGATGTGGGTACCGCGCCGGCCGTCGCCTTGGCGGAGCGGCGGTGGGTGCGGCGATGATGTCCGAGGCGGGATCGCGCCGTGGCCGCTTCCCGCCGGGATCGGCACGAGATGGGGGTGGACGGGTTGCTGGGGGCGATAGGCCTGGACGAGGGCCAGGAGTCGGCTTACCGCGCGCTGGTGGCGCTGGGCGCGGCGGAGGTCCCGGACCTGGCGCACCGGCTGACGCTGCCGGTGCCGCAGACCGAACGGGCCCTGCGGCACCTGGAACGGCACGGCCTGGCCGCACAGTCCTCGGCCCGCCCGGGCCGCTGGGTGGCCGCGCCGCCGGGGGTGGCGCTGGGCGCCCTGCTGACGCGGCAGCGGCACGAGTTGGAGCGGGCGGAGCTGGCGGCGGTGCTGCTGGCGCGGGAGTACCGGGCGGAGGCGGGCGAGCCTGCCGTGCACGACCTGGTGGAGGTGGTGACCGGGGCGAGCGCGGTGGCGCACCGCTTCCACCAGCTCCGGCTGGGCGCGACGCAGGAGGTGTGCGCGCTGGTGACCAGCCGGCCGGAGGCGGAGCCGCGCCTCGACGACGAGGCCGGGGAACGGGCCTTCGTACGGGGCGTCACCCACCGGGTCGTGCTCGAACGGGAGGCGCTCGCCCTGTCCGGGGGCATCCGGGAGGCCGGGGCCGCCCTGGCGCGCGGTGAGCGGATCCGGGTGACGGACCGGGTGCCGACGAGGCTGGTGATCGCCGACCGCTCGCTGGCGATGGTCCACCTCACCCCGCGCGGGGCGGAGCCGGCCGCGTTGGTCGTGCACGCGTCGGGGCTGTTGGAGGCGTTGCGGGGCCTGTTCGAGGCGGCGTGGCGGGAGGCGCTGCCGCTGCGGCTCGGGGCGACGGGCTGCGCCGAGGAGGGCGCCGGAGGCCCGGACGAGGTGGACCTGGAGATCCTCTCGCTGCTGCTGGCGGGGATGACGGACGCGAGCGTGGCCAAGCACCTGGAGCTGGGGCTGCGCACGGTACAGCGGCGGGTGAAGGGGCTGATGGAGCTGTCCGGGGTCACCACGCGGCTCCAGCTCGGCTGGCAGGCGTACCGGCGGGGCTGGGTGGCCCGATAGACCCCGGTCGGTCACGCTGGGCAGATGGATCTGCCTCAGCTGCTCCTGGTGGGGCTGGTGCTGCTGCTCGGGGTGCTCGGGGTGCTGGTCCCGGGGGTGCCGGGAACCTGGCTGGTGTGGGCGGGCGTGCTGTGGTGGGCGATGGGCGAACGGTCGACGCCCGCGTGGGCGCTGCTCGTCGCCACGACGGTGTTGCTGCTGGTGGTGCAGGTGGTGAAGTGGCAGCTCCCGCCGCGCCGGCTGCGCGGGGTGGGCGTGAGCCGTCGGATGGCGGTGTACGCGGGCGCGGGCGCGCTCGTGGGCTTCGTGGCGCTGCCGGTGGTGGGCGCGGTGCCGGGTTTCGTGGGCGGCGTCTACCTGTGCGAACGCCGCCGGCTGGGCACGCACGGCGAGGCGTGGGCCTCGGTGCGGACGGTGATGCGGGCGGTGGGGACGAGCGTGCTGGTGGAGCTGTTCGCGTGCCTGATGGTGGCGGCCGCCTGGCTGGGCGCGGTCCTGGCGGGTTCCTGACCCTCGCCACCCGCCGGGCCCGATCGGCGCCACCCGCCGGACCCGGCGGGCCGTGGCCGGGTCGGACGGGCCGTGGCCGGGTCGGACGGCGGGCCGACCCGGCTCCTGCGGGTCAGGCCCTGCCGTTGCGCTTCGCGGCGTAGTTGGCGCGGCCCTCCGCGGACTTCAGGCGCCAGTCCCGGCGGATCTCCGACCGCAGTCGGGCGTCCGTCTTCGCGACGATCCGCTGGTTCTCCCGCAGCAGCTTGCGGTAGCTCTCCAGCCGTCGCTCGGGCAGCGCCCCCGAGTCCAGCGCCTCCAGCACCGCGCAGCCCGGCTCCGCGACGTGCGCGCAGTCGTGGAAGCGGCACCGGGCGGCGTACTCCTCGATCTCCGAGAAGACCTGCCCGACGCCCGCCTCGGCGTCGAACAGGCCGACCCCGCGCAGCCCCGGGGTGTCGATGAGGACACCGCCCCCGGGCAGGGCCAGCAGGTTGCGGGTGGTCGTGGTGTGACGGCCCTTGCCGTCGACGTCACGGATCTCCTGGACCTCCATGACGTCCGCGCCGAGCAGCGCGTTCGCCAGGGTGGACTTTCCGGCGCCGGAGACGCCGAGCAGCACGCTCGTGCCGTCGGCGACGATCGCCGCCAGGACGTCCGTGCCCTCCCCGGTGTGGGAGGAGACGGTCAGCACCTGCACGCCCGGGGCCGCGGTCTCCACGTCCTGGACGAGGTGGGCCAGCGCGGTCGGGTCCGGTACGAGGTCGGCCTTGGTGAGGACGACGATCGGCTGCGCCCCCGACTCCCACGCGAGGGCGAGGAAGCGCTCGATCCGACCGAGGTCGAGTTCGACGGCGAGGGAGACGGCGATGACCGCGTGGTCGACGTTGGCGGCGAGGATCTGGCCCTCGGAGCGCTGCGAGGAGGTGGAGCGCACGAAGGCGGTACGGCGCGGCAGGTACGCCTTGACGTACCGGGGGTTGCCGCTCGCCTCGACGGCGGCCCAGTCGCCGGTGCAGATGACGCGCAGCGGGTCGTGCGGGGTGACGAAGGCGGTGTCGGCGCGGACGATGCCGTCCTCGGTCATGACGTCGCACTGGCCCCGGTCCACGCGCACGACCCGGCCCGGGAGGAGTCCCCGGTCGGCGTACGGCTCGAACTCGACCGCCCACGCGTCGTCCCAGCCGTAGGGGGCGAGGACGGAGCGGGAAGCGGAGGAGGAAGAGGAAGAGGGGAAGGAAGAGAGAGTCAAGGGGAACCCTTCACAGGGTGGCCCCGGCAGCGCGCGCCTCGGCGCGCGAAGAAGGTGTGAGGTCAGCCGGAGACCACGGGGGTGACATTGATGGGCTTCTGAGTGCGAACGGCACCCTGCTCGACAGCAGTCATCAATGAACTCACCTCCGGGTCGTACAACGGTCTGTGGTCACCCACCGATCGGCGGGAACGGGTTCACCGTAACAAGGCCCTTCGCCCCGGCGCCAATCCTTTTTCCGCAGGCTTTCCGCGGGCCTTTCCGCGGGCCTTCCGCAGGCCTTCCGCCCGTGTTCGCGCCCGCCCCGATCCGGCGCCCCGGAAACGACCGGACGCCCGCCACCGTGGGGGGGCGGGCGTCCGTGGGCGCGGGCGGGCGGGGGGCCGGTGTCGCCGGTGTCAGTGCTTGCGCAGCCGGGAGGTGTAGTCGTCCGGCGGCAGGAAGTTCGACCAGCGCTCGGGGAACTCCGACGGCATCCCCGCGTCCTCGTCGTCCTCCGACTCCCCCTCGGCCAGTGCCCGCCAGGCGGCGGCCCGCGCCACCAGCTGGGCGGCCTCCGCCTCGCGGACCCGTTCGTTCGCCTCGCGCGCCGCGGCCGTGGCCACCGAGGGCCACACCCGGTCGATGGCGGCGTTGACGGCGGCGCCGACGAGCACCGCGAACGCCGAGATGCCGATCCACAGCAGGATCGCCACGGGCGCGGCCAGCGAGCCGTAGATCGTCGGCCCCTCCACCGTGTTGGTCAGGTAGATCCGCAGCAGGAACGAGCCCAGCACCCACATCGCGAGCGCCACCAGCGCGCCCGGGACGTCCTCGATCCACGGCGAACGAACCGGTACGGAGACGTGGTAGAGCGTGGTCAGGAAGGCGATGGAGAGCAGGGTGACGGTCGGCCAGTACAGCACCGCGATCACCTCGGTGCTCCACGGGACGAGCCGGACGACCACGTCCGGTCCGGCGACCATCAGCGGCAGCACCACCGCGCCGATGACCAGGGCGATCACGTACAGCAGGAAGGCGAGCAGCCGGGTCTTGACGATGCCCCGCTGGCCGTCGAGGCCGTACATGACGGTGATGGTGTCGATGAAGACGTTGACGGCCCGGGAGCCCGACCACAGCGCGAAGGCGAAGCCGAGGGAGATCAGGTCGGGTCTGCCGCGGCTGGTGACGTCGTCGAGCATCGGTTTGGCGATGTCGTTGACGCCCCGGTCGGACAGGATGGTGCCCACCGCGCGCAGGATGTTCTCCTCGATGCTGGCGACCGACTGGGTGTCGGTCCAGCCGTCCACGTAGCCGAGGAGGCCGAGCAGGCCCAGGAAGAGCGGGGGCAGGGAGAGCAGGGTGAAGAAGGCCGCCTCGGCCGCCAGCCCGAGGATGCGGTACTCGATGCAGGAGTTGACGGTGTCTTTGAGCAGCAGCCAGGCCATCTTCCGCTTGGAGACGTTGCGATAGAGGGCGCGGGCCCGATGGAGCCGTCCTGGGATCCGCTCGGGTGTTTCTTTTGCTGGCTGCACGTCCTTACGGTATCGGCATGGCAGCCACCACCCACACAGTCAGCAATCAGGTCCCGCCCCTGGTGGGCCACGAGGTCTACCTCGGCGACCGGGCCCTCACCGAGGGCGTCGAACGGCACCTGGCCGACGCGGCCCCCGAACTCCGCGACGAGGCAAGGGAGGAGCTGACCTCGCTGGGTCGGGCGGCGGGCTCGTCCCAGGCCCAGGAATGGGGTCGGCTGGCGAACGAGAACCCGCCGAAACTCCGTACGCACGACCGTTACGGGAACCGGATCGACGAGGTGGAGTTCCACCCGGCCTGGCACCGGCTGCTGGGGCACGCCGTGACCGCCGGGCTGACGGACGCCTGGGGGCGCCCCGCGGGGCACCTGCGGCGGGCGGCCGGCTTCTTCCTGTGGTCCCAGGCCGAGGCGGGCCACGGGTGCCCGGTCTCGATGACGCACGCCGCCGTCCCGGCGCTGCGGGCGGACCCCGAGCTGGCGGCGGTGTGGGAGCCGCGGCTGACCTCGCACGTGTACGAGGAGGGGCTGCTGCCGGCCGACCGGAAGGCCGGGGCGTTGTTCGGGATGGGGATGACCGAGAAGCAGGGCGGCAGCGACGTCCGGGCGAACACCACCCGGGCGGTGGCCCTGGACGCTCCCGGGGAGTACCTGCTGACGGGGCACAAGTGGTTCTGTTCGGCTCCGATGTCGGACGGTTTCCTGGTCCTGGCCCAGGCCTCCGCCGCCGGGCAGGACCGCCTGACGTGCTTCCTGGTGCCGCGGGTGCTGCCGGACGGTTCGCGCAACGCGTTCGCGATCCAGCGGCTCAAGGACAAGCTGGGCAACCGGTCGAACGCGTCGAGCGAGGTCGAGTTCGACGGGACCTGGGCGCGGCGGGTGGGCGAGGAGGGCCGGGGGGTGCGGACCATCATCGAGATGGTCGCGGCGACCCGGCTGGACTGCGTGATCGGTTCCGCCTCGCTGATGCGGCAGGCGCTGACGCAGGCCGTCCACCACGCGGAGCACCGCTCCGCTTTCGGAGCGCCGCTCATCGAGCAGCCGTTGATGCGCAACGTCCTCGCCGATCTCGCCCTGGAGTCGGAGGCGGCGACCGTCCTCACGCTGCGCCTCGCGGCCGCGTACGACGCCGGCACGGAGCAGGAGCGGGCCTTCCTGCGCCTCGCGGTGCCCGCCGCGAAGTACTGGGTGACCAAGCGCTGTACGCCGATGGTGGCGGAGGCCCTGGAGTGCCTGGGCGGCAACGGCTACGTCGAGGAGTCGGGGCTGCCCCGGCTGCTGCGCGAGTCCCCGCTCAACTCGATCTGGGAGGGCTCCGGCAACGTCCAGGCCCTGGACGTGCTGCGCGCCCTGCAACGGGAGCCCATGGCCCTGAACGCCTTCCTGACGGAGGTGGGCCTGGCGCGGGGCGCCGACCACCGTCTGGACGCGGCGATCAAGAACCTGCTGACGGAGCTGGCCGACCTGGAGGGCATCGAGGCGCGGGCCCGTCGGGTGGTGGAGCGGATGGCCCTGGTGTTGCAGGGCTCGCTGCTGGTGCGGTGGGCGCCGCCGGAGGTGGCGGACGCGTTCTGCGCCTCCCGGCTCGGCGGTGACTGGGGCGCGGCCTTCGGCACCCTGCCGCACGGTCTCGACCTGCGCGCGGTGGTGTCACGGGCACGGATCTCGGGCTGATCGGGTCCGATGGAGCGTGGCGGTCCCCAAACCGCCGCGGTCCTCTCCCCGTCGTGGTCCCCAAACCACTCAGCACCGGGATCCGGGCCCGGTGAGGACAGATCGGGGGTGGCGCCGCGCCGACTCGGCACCACCCCTGATCCGAGAAGCCCCGAGGAAGGAGCTGTCACGCCGCTCTGCGGCGTGCCGATAGTTTCGGTCGGGTGACCGGAGGTTGGCGAGAGTTGCATACCGTTGCAACCCTTCAGACCTTCGGCTCGGCTCGGAGGACCGCCGACGGCGGGTGCCACCCGCACATGCCCCGGGTACGGGCGGGTACGGGGCGGCCCGGCGGCCTCCGCAGTACGTCCTGTTCAGCACGGGGAGGTTCCGGTGGCCAACACCGCAGGCAACGCGGTCGACGTGGCGCGCATCACGGCCATGGACGCGCGGGAGGCGGCGCGTCTGCTCAAGGGGGTGCGGGCGGCCGCACTGGCCGGGGATCGCCCCCCGGCGACGCCGCGGCCGGAGATCGCCGAGTCCTGGCGGCGGATGCTGGCCGGCGGGGTCCACCCGGACCGCGACGCCCGCTCGCGCCTGCTGTCGGCCTCCGAGACCGAGGAGCGCCGGCAGGTGTCGCCGCTGCGGGAGATCCTCCCGGTGCTGCGCGAGGGGCTGCTGCCCGCGCTGGACGAGGCCCTGCACATCATGGTCGTCGCCGACGCCGACGGGCGGCTGCTGTGGCGGGAGGGGCACGCCGCGGTCCTGCGCAAGGCGGACCGGCTGGGTTTCGCGGTGGGGGCCGACTGGGACGAGGCCGTGGTGGGGACCAACGGGGTGGGGACGGCCCTGGTGGCCCGGCGGCCGGTGCAGGTGTTCTCGGCGGAGCACTTCGTCTCCAGCCACCACGACTGGACCTGTGCGGGCGCCCCCGTACGCGACCCCCGTGACGGGCAGCTGCTCGGCGTGGTCGACGTCAGCGGGCCGCTGGCCACCATGCACCCGGCGACCCTGGCCTGGGTGACCTCCGTGGCCCGGCTGGCCGAGCGGGAGCTGCGGCTGCGGCACCTGGAGTCGCTGGAGCGGCTGCGGGCGGTGGCGGCGCCACTGCTGGCGCGGCTGCCCGGGCGGGCCGTGGCGGTGGACCCGCACGGCTGGACGGCGGCGGTGACGGGGCTGGCCCCCTCCGACCGGATCCCGCTGCCGAAGGCGCTCGCGCCGGGCCGGCTGTGGATCCCGCAGCTGGGCGACTGCGTGGCGGAGCCGCTGCCCGGCGGGTGGCTGCTGCGGCTGGAGGAGTCGCCCGCCGCCGCGCCCGCGGTCAGCCGCGTGGTCCTGGACCTCAGCCGGCCCAGATCCTGGTCGGCGACGGTGTACGGGGCCGCCGGCAGCTGGTCGCAGGAGCTGAGCCCGCGCCACGCGGAGCTGCTGTTCCTGCTGGCGGAGTCCCCGCGCGGGCGTTCGGCCGCCGAGCTCGCGGCGGAGCTGTTCGGCGACCCGACCCGGACGGTGACGGTGCGCGCGGAGCTGTCGCGCGTACGCCGGCACCTGGCGGGGGTCCTGACCCACCGGCCGTACCGCTTCGCGGAGGACGTGGAGGTGGAGCTGATCCGCCCGCGCGACCCCGCGCGGCTGCTGCCGCACTCCACGGCCCCGGCGGTGGTCCGGGCCCGCCTGGGCCGTTCGGGGCAGGGCGTGATTCCCTGAACGGCATGAGCACCATCACTCTCACCACGTGGTCCCTGGAGATGAACTCCCCCGAGGACCTGGTCGCGGCGACCGTCCCGGGCCCGGAGGTCCGCATCGAGCGGGCGGAAGTGCCCTCGCCGGAGTTCAGCCGGTTCCTGTACGCCTCGGTGGGCGGGGACATCCACTGGACGGACCGGCTGTCGCTGACCCGGGCGCAGTGGGTGGAGTACCTGGCCCGGCCGGGAGTGGAGACCTGGGTCGCGTACGACCGGGGGACGCCGGCCGGCTACATCGAACTCGATCCGCAGGCCGACGGCGTGGTGGAGATCATGTACTTCGGGCTGCTGCCGGACTTCCGGGGGCGCCGCATCGGCGGGCACCTGCTGACGTTCGGCACGGCCCGCGCGTGGGACCTGGCCTCCCGCTGGCCGGACCGCGAGCCGACGCGCCGGGTGTGGGTCCACACGTGCAGCGAGGACGGACCGACGGCGATGGACAACTACCGGCGGCGCGGCTTCCGGGTCTTCCGGACGGAAACCGAGGAGAAGGTGCCGACGCCGACCCCGGGCCCCTGGCCCGGCGCCTGACCCCAGGCCCCGCCCGGGGCACCCGACACGCCCACCCCCTCCGCAACCTCCCCCGCCCTCGCCCCCACCGCCCCCTCCGCCCCCGGCGTCCGCATGGTGGACACACGTCTCCCCGCGAGGGCGGGTCGCGGGGGCGGAGGGGCGACCGCGCCCCCGGCGGGGCCGCGACCGCCCGGCCCGCCCGATCCGCGGACGCGGCCGACCCCGCACCCGCACCCCCGTTCCCGGCGCTCCCGGGGGCCGTATCCGGCCGGGGCGACGGGGTGGCGTAGAGAACCGGCCAGAAGCGGAGGGGTCCCCTCCAGGCCGCCCCACACGTGACTCCGATCACGCGGTCCCGAGATTCGAGACGAGTTAGTCCGCATAGTGGACAGTAGTGGACTCCTCCAATCGGCCCATGCCACGCTTCCGCCATGAATGGAGCCGGAATCGCCTTGGTGAGTCGACGTCACGTCGACCTCGGCCGCGTATCCAGCGCCATCTGTCCGGCACGCTGACGGAACCAGCCACCGCCGCACGTCGCCGCCGTCCCCGCCGCAGCGGACGCGTCGAACCCTCGCAAGCCCCCTCAAGGCCGAACACGCCCTGACACGCCGGCAAACCCGGCCAAAGGGTGACATTCGGCCGCACCCTGCTCAGAGGCGCCAGTGTTATCGGGGGCACGCCGCCGCCCCCTGCCCCCTGCTTAGAGCCGCTGAAGAAGGACGTACCCGCCATGGCCGCCACCCCTGAAACGCCCGCAGCCGCCCCCGCAGCCGCAGCGCGCCGCAAGACCGGCCGTCACCGCGGCGAGGGTCAGTGGGCCGTCGGACACCACACGCCCCTCAACGGCAACGAGCAGTTCAAGAAGGACGACGACGGTCTCAACGTGCGGACACGCATCGAGACGATCTACTCCAAGACGGGCTTCGACTCGATCGACCCCAACGACCTGCGCGGCCGCATGCGCTGGTGGGGCCTGTACACCCAGCGCAAGCCCGGGATCGACGGCGGCAAGACCGCGATCCTGGAGCCGGAGGAGCTGGACGACAAGTACTTCATGCTGCGCGTCCGCATCGACGGCGGCCGGCTGACCACCGAGCAGCTGCGCGTCATCGGCGAGATCTCCGAGGAGTTCGCGCGCGGCACCGCCGACCTCACCGACCGCCAGAACGTGCAGTACCACTGGATCCGGATCGAGGACGTCCCCGAGATCTGGCGCCGCCTGGAGGCCGTCGGGCTGTCCACCACCGAGGCCTGCGGTGACACCCCCCGCGTCATCCTCGGCTCGCCCGTCGCCGGCATCGCCCAGGACGAGATCATCGACGGCACCCCCGCCATCGACGAGATCTACCGCCGCATCGTCGGCAACAAGGACTTCTCCAACCTGCCCCGCAAGTTCAAGTCCGCGATCTCCGGCTCGCCGCTGCTCGACGTGGCGCACGAGATCAACGACATCGCCTTCGTCGGCGTGAACCACCCCGAGCACGGCCCCGGCTTCGACGTCTGGGTCGGCGGCGGCCTCTCCACCAACCCCAAGCTGGGCGTGCGCCTGGGCACCTGGGTCTCGCTCGACGAGGTGCCCGACGTCTACGAGGGCGTCATCTCGATCTTCCGCGACTACGGCTACCGGCGCCTGCGCAACCGCGCCCGCCTGAAGTTCCTCGTCGCCGACTGGGGCCCGGCCAAGTTCCGCCAGGTCCTGGAGGACGAGTACCTGAAGCGCCCGCTGACCGACGGCCCCGCGCCCGAGCAGCCCAGCGGACAGTGGCGCGACCACGTCGGCGTCCACCCGCAGCAGGACGGCCGCTTCTACGTCGGCTTCGCGCCCCGCGTCGGCCGCGTCGACGGCGCCACCCTCGTCAAGATCGCCGACGTGGCCGCGCGGCACGGCTCCGGCCGACTGCGCACCACCGCCGAGCAGAAGATGATCGTGCTCGACATCGAGGCCGACCGCGTCGACTCCGTCGTCGAGGCCCTGGAGGCGCTGGACCTGCGCGTCAAGCCGTCCCCGTTCCGCCGCGGCACGATGGCCTGCACCGGCATCGAGTTCTGCAAGCTGGCCATCGTCGAGACCAAGGCGCGCGGCGCCTCGCTGATCGACGAGCTGGAGCGCCGCCTGCCGGACTTCGCCGAGCCGATCACCATCAACATCAACGGCTGCCCGAACGCCTGCGCCCGCATCCAGGTGGCGGACATCGGTCTCAAGGGCCAGCTGGTCCTGGACGAGAACGGCGAGCAGGTGGAGGGCTACCAGGTCCACCTGGGCGGCGCGCTCGGCCTGGAGGCCGGTTTCGGCCGCAAGGTCCGCGGCCTGAAGGTCACCTCGGCCGGACTGCCCGACTACGTCGAGCGGGTCGTCACGCGCTTCGAGGAGCAGCGTGAAGAGGGCGAACGCTTCGCGACCTGGGTCGCGCGCGCCGACGACAAGAGCCTGTCGTGAGCGAGCGCGCCGCACCGTTCCACTGCCCGTACTGCGGCGACGAGGACCTGTTTCCGAACGAAACCGGCCACGGCGCCTGGGAATGCAGGGCCTGCAACCGAGCCTTCCAGCTCAAGTACCTCGGGCTGCTGGCCCGGGGTGTCCGGTCCGACACCGCTGGAGGGGAAGAGATATGACCACCGATCAGGACGTGCGTCTCGAAAACGGCGCCTCCCTCAAGGAACTGGCCGAGCAGGCGGGCCGTGACCTGGAGGACGCCTCCGCCCTGGACATCCTCACCTGGGCGGCGAAGACCTTCGGCCCGCGGTTCTGCGTCACCTCCTCCATGGAGGACGCGGTGGTGGCCCACCTCGCCTCCCGCGCCTTCCCCGGCGTGGACGTGGTGTTCCTGGACACCGGCTACCACTTCGAGGAGACCATCGGCACCCGGGACGCGGTGGACGCGGTGATGGACGTCAACGTCATCACCCTGACCCCGCGGCAGACGGTCGCCGAGCAGGACGCCGAGTACGGCCCGAAGCTGCACGACCGCGACCCCGACCTGTGCTGCGCCCTGCGCAAGGTCAAGCCCCTGGAAGAGGGCCTGACCGCGTACCGGGCGTGGGCGACGGGCCTGCGCCGCGACGAGTCCCCGACCCGGGCGAACACCCCGGTCGTCGGCTGGGACGAGAAGCGCCGCAAGGTGAAGGTCTCCCCGATCGCCCGCTGGACGCAGGACGACGTGGACGCGTACGTCGCCGAGCACGGCGTGCTCACCAACCCGCTGCTGATGGACGGCTACGCCTCCGTCGGATGCGCCCCCTGCACCCGCCGCGTGGCGGAGGGCGAGGACGCGCGGGCCGGCCGGTGGGCCGGGCGCGGCAAGACCGAGTGCGGACTGCACGGCTGATGAATCGACCTACGGAGACAGAGCAGATGAGCGTGAGCGACCAGGGCGCCACCGTGTGGCTGACCGGGCTGCCGAGCGCGGGCAAGACCACCATCGCGTACGCCCTCGCCGAGCGGCTGCGCGGCGAGGGGCACCGGGTGGAGGTCCTCGACGGGGACGAGATCCGCGAGTTCCTCTCGGCGGGCCTCGGCTTCGGCCGCGAGGACCGGCACACCAACGTCCAGCGCATCGGATTCGTCGCCGAGCTCCTCGCGAGCAACGGCGTCAAGGCCCTCGTCCCGGTCATCGCGCCGTTCGCCGACAGCCGGGAGGCCGTGCGCAAGCGGCACGCCGCCGAGAACACCGCGTACCTGGAGGTCCACGTGGCCACCCCGGTCGAGGTCTGCTCCGAGCGTGACGTGAAGGGTCTGTACGCCAAGCAGGCGGCGGGCGAGATCTCCGGTCTGACCGGGGTCGACGACCCGTACGAGGTTCCGGTCTCCCCGGACCTGCGCATCGAGTCGCACACGCAGACCGTGCGGGAGTCGGCCGACGCCCTGCACGCACTGCTCACCGAGAGGGGTCTGGCATGACCACCGCCGCGCACCTGCACACCGAGTCCGACGCCGACGCGCCCTACGCGCTGTCCCACCTGGACGCCCTCGAATCCGAGGCGGTGCACATCTTCCGCGAGGTGGCGGGCGAGTTCGAGAAGCCGGTGATCCTCTTCTCCGGCGGCAAGGACTCGATCGTCATGCTGCACCTGGCGCTGAAGGCCTTCGCCCCGGCGCCGGTCCCCTTCGCCCTGCTGCACGTGGACACCGGGCACAACTTCCCCGAGGTCCTGGAGTACCGCGACCGCACCGTCGCCCGGCACGGGCTGCGCCTGCACGTGGCCTCCGTCCAGGAGTACATCGACGCCGGCAAGCTGCGCGAGCGCCCCGACGGCACCCGCAACCCGCTCCAGACGGTCCCGCTCACCGAGGCCATCCAGTCGCTGCGCTTCGACGCGGTCTTCGGCGGCGGCCGGCGCGACGAGGAGAAGGCCCGCGCCAAGGAGCGCGTCTTCTCCCTGCGCGACGAGTTCTCCCAGTGGGACCCGCGCCGCCAGCGTCCCGAGCTGTGGCAGCTCTACAACGGCCGGCACGCCCCCGGCGAGCACGTGCGCGTCTTCCCCCTGTCCAACTGGACCGAGCTGGACGTGTGGCAGTACATCGCCCGCGAGGGCATCGAGCTGCCGGAGATCTACTTCGCCCACGAGCGCGAGGTGTTCCTGCGCAACGGCATGTGGCTGACGGCCGGCGAGTGGGGCGGCGCCAAGGAGGGCGAGACCCCCGAGACCCGCCTGATCCGCTACCGCACCGTCGGCGACATGTCCTGCACCGGTGCCGTCGACTCCGACGCCACCACGCTGGACGCCGTGATCGCCGAGATCGCCGTCTCCCGCCTCACCGAGCGGGGCGCGACCCGCGCCGACGACAAGATGTCCGAGGCCGCGATGGAAGACCGCAAGCGCGAAGGGTACTTCTAACCATGACCACCACCCCCACCGAGCAGTTCGCCGACCTGTCGGCGACCACCCTGCTGCGGTTCGCGACCGCCGGTTCCGTCGACGACGGCAAGTCCACGCTGGTGGGCCGGCTGCTGCACGACTCCAAGTCGGTGCTGAGCGACCAGATGGAGGCCGTCGAGGCCGTCTCCGCCCAGCGCGGCCAGGAGGCCCCGGACCTGGCCCTCCTCACGGACGGCCTGCGCGCCGAGCGCGAGCAGGGCATCACCATCGACGTGGCCTACCGCTACTTCGCCACCGCCCGGCGCCGGTTCATCCTCGCCGACACCCCCGGGCACGTGCAGTACACCCGCAACATGGTCACCGGCGCCTCCACGGCCGACCTGGCCGTGGTCCTCGTCGACGCCCGCAACGGCGTCATCGAGCAGACCCGCCGGCACGCCGCCGTCGCCGCCCTGCTGCGCGTCCCGCACGTGGTCCTCGCCGTGAACAAGATGGACCTCGTCGGCTACGAGGAGAAGGTCTTCGCGAAGATCGCGGAGGAGTTCACCGCGTACGCCTCCGACCTCGGCGTCCCCGAGATCACGGCCATCCCGATCTCGGCCCTGGCCGGGGACAACGTGGTCGAGCCGTCCGCGAACATGGACTGGTACGGCGGCCCGACCGTCCTGGAGCACCTGGAGACCGTCCCGGTCAGCCACGACCTGACGGCCTGCCCGGCCCGCTTCCCCGTCCAGTACGTGATCCGCCCGCAGTCGGCGGAGCACCCCGACTACCGCGGCTACGCGGGCCAGATCGCCTCCGGCGTCCTGCGCGTCGGCGAGGCCGTCACCGTCCTGCCGTCGGGCCGCACCTCGGTCATCGAGGGCATCGACGCCCTGGGCGAGTCCGTGGACATCGCCTGGGCGCCGCAGTCGGTGACGCTGCGCCTGAAGGACGACATCGACATCTCGCGCGGCGACCTGATCGCGCCGACGGCGAGCGCGCCGGCCGGCACGCAGGACGTGGTCGCCACCGTCTGCCACGTGGCCGACCAGCCGCTGGCCGTGGGCGCCCGGGTGCTGATCAAGCACACCACGCGCACGGTCAAGGCCATCGTCAAGGAGATCCCCTCGCGGCTGACCCTCGACGACCTCTCCCAGCACCCGAACCCCGGGCAGCTCGTGGCCAACGACATCGGCCGGGTCGTCGTCCGCACCGCCGAGCCCCTCGCGCTCGACGCGTACGCCGACTCGCGCCGCACCGGGTCCTTCCTGCTGATCGACCCGGCCGACGGCACCACCCTGGCGGCGGGCATGGCGGGCGAGTCCTTCGCCTCGCGTGCCGAGACCACCGTCCAGGCCGACGAGGAAGGGTGGGACTTCTAGACCATGCTCGCCGACATCTACTCCACCTTCGCGAAGGAGGGCGGCCGCGTGGGCAGCGGCGTCCTCGGCAGCGGCCAGGGAGGGGTGGCGCGATGTGCGCGATGACGTACGCGCACCGCTCGCGCGCCCTCACCCCCCACCAGCCGTACCTGTCCTTGCTCACGAAACGAAGACGTGCGTCATGACGCCATGACGCGACGAGAGGAACCCCTCCCGTGCCTGCCACCGGTACCACCGCCAAGACCCTGCGCCGCGGCCTCGTCGCCGCCGCCGCCCTGCCGCTGCTGATCGGTGCCCTCGCCTCGTGCGGCTACGGCTCCGAGGCCGCGAAGGACGAGCCCAAGGGCAAGGCCGACAGCGCCGCCCCCGCCGCGGACGGCGCGAAGAAGCTCTCCGCCTCCGAGGTCCGCATCGGGTACTTCCCGAACCTGACCCACGCCACCGCGCTCGTCGGCCTCCAGGAGGGCCTGATCGAGAAGGAACTGCAGGGCACCAAGATCAAGCCGCAGTCCTTCAACGCCGGCCCCTCCGAGATCGAGGCCCTCAACGGCGGCTCCCTCGACATCGGTTTCATCGGCCCCTCGCCGTCGATCAACGGCTACGTCAAGTCCAAGGGCTCGAACCTGCGGATCATCTCCGGCTCCGCCTCGGGCGGCGTGAAGCTCGTCGTGAACCCGGACAAGATCAAGACCCTGGACGACCTCAAGGGCAAGAAGATCGCCACCCCGCAGAAGGGGAACACGCAGGACGTCGCGTTCCTCAACTGGATCAACGAGAAGGGCTGGAAGGTCGACCCGGAGTCCGGCAAGGGTGACGTCTCCGTCGTCCGCACGGACAACAAGGTCACCCCGGACGCCTTCAAGCAGGGCTCGATCGACGGCGCCTGGGTGCCGGAGCCCACGGCCTCCAAGCTCGTCTCCGACGGCGGCAGCGTCCTCCTCGACGAGACCGCCCTGTGGCCCGACAAGAAGTTCGTGATCACGAACATCATCGTGTCGCAGAAGTTCCTCAAGGAGCACCCGGACGTGGTCGAGGCCGTCCTCGCGGGCACGGTGAAGACCAACGAGTGGATCAACGCCAACCCGGAGAAGGCGAAGGCCTCGGCGAACGCCAGGCTCCAGGCGGAGAGCGGCAAGGCGCTGGACGCGAAGATCATCGACCCGGCCTGGCAGTCCATCCTCGTCACCGACGACCCGCTGGCGAGCACCCTGAAGACCCAGTCCGACTGGGCCGTCAAGGCCAAGCTCATCGAGGAGCCCGACCTCGCCGGGATCTACGACCTGAAGCCGCTCAACAAGGTCCTGAAGGCCGCCGGCAAGCCCGAGGTCTCCGACGCCGGTCTCGGCGCCAAGTAAGTCCGCAGTCCAGACCCCAGGAGGTGACGACCATGGCCACCACGTTCGCCAAGGCTGCCGAGGGCACGACGGCGCAGGGAACGCACGCCGCCGCACGCATCGAGCACGTCTCGAAGTCCTTCACCGGCCCGGCCGGTACGCAGCTCGTCCTGGACGACATCAGCCTCGATGTCGCTCCCGGAGAGTTCGTCACCATCCTGGGGGCCTCGGGGTGTGGGAAGTCCACCCTGCTGAACCTCGTCGCGGGTCTCGACAAGCCGTCCGCCGGATCCATCGAGACCTCCGGCCGTCCCGCGCTCATGTTCCAGGAGCACGCCCTCTTCCCGTGGCTGACCGCGGGCAAGAACATCGAACTCGCCCTGCGCCTGCGCGGGGTCGCCAAGGCCGACCGCAGGCCGGAGGCCGAACGACTGCTGGAGCTGGTCCGCCTCGGCGGCGCGTACGGCAAGCGCGTCCACGAGCTGTCGGGCGGCATGCGCCAGCGCGTGGCCCTGGCCCGGGCCCTCGCCCAGGACAGCCGCCTGCTGCTGATGGACGAGCCCTTCGCGGCGCTCGACGCCATCACCCGTGACGTGCTGCACGGCGAACTCACCCGCATCTGGGCCGAGACCGGGCTGTCCGTCCTCTTCGTCACGCACAACGTGCGCGAGGCCGTGCGCCTCGCCCAGCGCGTGGTCCTGCTCTCCTCGCGGCCCGGCCGGGTCGCCAAGGAGTGGACCGTGGACATCCCCCAGCCGCGCCGCATCGAGGACGCGGACGTCGCGGAGCTGTCCCTTGAGATCACTGAACACCTGCGTGGGGAGATCCGCCGCCATGGCCAGCACTGACACCACCGCGAAGGCCACGGCCAAGCACGACGACCTGGCCGGTCTGGAAGCCGGCCTCGACGCCCTCGACGCGGTCCAGACCCACCGGACGCCGGTCCGGGAGGTCTTCACCAAGAAGGTCCTGCCCCCGCTGCTCGCCGTCGGCCTCGTGCTGGTGGTGTGGCAGATCCTCGTCACGGCGAAGGTCACCGACGAGACCAAGCTGCCCGCCCCCTCCGCGGTCTGGGACAGCCTGTCCGAGATGTGGCTCAAGGGCACCCTGCTGGAGGTCATCTGGACCAGCGTCTCGCGCGGTCTGCTCGGCTTCCTGCTGGCCCTGGCCATCGGCACCCCGCTCGGGCTGCTGGTCGCCCGGGTGAAGTTCGTCCGCGCGGCCATCGGCCCGATCCTCCAGGGCCTCCAGTCGCTGCCCTCGGTGGCCTGGGTGCCCCCGGCCGTCCTGTGGTTCGGCCTGAACGACGCCATGATGTTCACGGTGATCCTGCTCGGCGCGGTCCCCTCCATCGCCAACGGCCTCGTCTCCGGCATCGACCAGATCCCGCCGCTGTTCCTTCGGGCCGGCCGCACCCTGGGCGCCACCGGACTGAGCGGCGCCCGGCACGTGGTCATGCCCGCCGCGCTCCCCGGCTACCTCGCCGGCCTCAAGCAGGGCTGGGCCTTCTCCTGGCGCTCCCTGATGGCCGCCGAGATCATCGCCAGCTCCCCCGACCTCGGCCTCGGCCTCGGTCAGCTGCTGGAGAACGGCCGCAACAACATCGACCTGCCCGGCGTGTTCCTCGCGATCCTGCTGATCCTGGTCGTCGGCATCGCCATCGACCTGCTGATCTTCAGCCCGGTCGAGCGGTGGGTGCTGCGCAGCCGCGGCCTGCTGGTCAAGAGCTGAGTCGGCTCCCGTGTCCCGCGCACTTCTGGTCATCGCCCACGGCAGCCGCGATCCGCGGCACGCCGCGACCGTGTCCGCCCTCGTCGGGCGGGCGCGGGCGCTGCGCCCCGGGCTGCGGATGGAGACGGCCTTCCTGGACTTCAACGCCCCGACGGTCCCGCAGGCGCTGGCCTCGCTGTACCTGTCCGGCGTACGGGAGGTCGTGGCCGTCCCGCTGCTGCTGACGCGTGCCTTCCACGCCAAGGCGGACATCCCGGCGGTGCTCGCGGAGTCGACCTCCCGCCTGCCGGGCGTCTCGGTGCGGGTGGCGGAGGTCCTCGGGCCCTCGCCGCTGCTGGTCGGCGCCCTGGAGCGCCGCCTCGCCGAGGCCGGCCTCACCCCCGCCGACCGGGCCGACACCGCCGTGGTGCTCGCGTCCGCCGGCTCATCGGACCCGGAGGCGATCGCAGTGATCGCTGAAATCGCGCGGGAGTGGCGGCACACCGGTTGGTGCGCCGTGCGGCCTGCGTTCGCCTCCGCCGCTCTGCCCCGTACGGAGGACGCCGTACGGGCCCTGCGCGCCGAGGGCGCCCGTCGGGTGGCCGTGGCCCCCTACGTCATCGCCCCCGGCCGGCTCCCGGACCGCATCGCGGCGGGCGCCGCGGCGGCCGGCGCCGACGTGGTGGCCGACGTCCTGGGCGACGCCCCGGAACTGGCCCGCCTCCTGCTGCGCCGCTTCGACGCGGCGCCGCGGCGCGTGCCCCTGCTGGCCACGGCCTGACCCGCCCCGGGCGGACCACCGGAAGACCCCCCGCCCCCATGCGTACGCGCGTGGGGCAGGGGGTCTTCCGGTTCTAGGAACGCGCCGCGGCCTCGTCGGCGAGGGCGGTCAGGTCGCCGATCGACATCGCGCCCGGCGGCAGGCCCTCGCGGGCGAAGATGTTCGCGGCGTGGCGGAGGGTGTCGTTCACCGGGGTGGGGACCGCGTGCAGCCGGCCCAGCAGGGAGATCTCCCCGTTGAGGTAGTCGGCCTCCACCGAGCCCGTGCCGCGGGCCAGGCTCTGCCAGGAGGAGCCGCCGCGCACCCCGGCGGGCGGGACCACCCGGCCCTCACGGGCCCGCGCCTGCTCCTCCTGCGAGGTGTGGGCGATGCCGGCCGCCGCGTAGGCGGCCTCGGCCTCCCGGATCGCCCGCAGCAACAGCGCCGCCTTCGCCGGGTCGGGCTCGGGGCCGGTGGTGGCCTGGATGGCGTTGCCCAGGTTCCCCAGCAGCTTCGCGTGCTTCCAGCGCATGACGTCCTCGACGACGGGCGCGGCGAAGCCCGCCTTCTCCAGGTCGATCGCGATCTCGCGGACGCGCCGGTCGGTCCCCCCGGCCGCCTTCCCCAGGTGCAGGATCCCGGTCAGCGGGGCGCACAGCGCCTCGACGACGCCGGGCTCCAGGAAGCTCGCGGGGAGCCAGACGCACACCCCGTACACGCGCGCGAAGCGCCGCAGGGCGAGGCGTTCGCTCTCCACGCCGTTCTGCGCGCACAGCAGCGGCAGCCGCTGCGCCGCCGTACCGCCGCCGGCGACCTCGGCGTCGCCCCAGGTGTCGAGGGCGGCGACGGCGTCCTGGGTCTTGACGGCCAGCAGCAGGACGTCGTCGGGGCGCAGTTCGCCGAGTTCCGCCGGGCCGGTGACCACGGGGAGGCGGTGGACGCGCGTGCCGGCGGCGGTGGTGAGCCGCAGCCCGTCGGCGCGCAGGGCCTCGGCGTGCGCGCCGCGCGCGACGAGGACGACCTCCCGGCCCGTGTCCGCGAGTCGTCCGCCGATGGTCGCGCCGATCGCTCCGGCGCCGATGACGATGTAACGCATGATCAGAGCCTGACACATCGCCCGGGCCGACCCGGGGTCGGGGCGCCTTCGGGGTGGACGCGGGGCGGCGTCGCAGGGCGTGGGCGAGCAGGCGTCGGGGGGGCGTGGGCGAGCAGGCGTCGGGCGGGGTCAGTCCCGCGTCAGTTCGACCAGTTTCGCGACGGTGTTCCAGTTGCGGGTGGTGACGTCGAGGCCCTTGACCACGGCGGGTCGGGCCAGCGCCTCGGCCAGCTTCGAGCGGCCGAGGCCGTCGGGGGCGTAGAGGTAGAGGACGCGGTCGCCGACGCGGAACTCCTCGGGGAGGAAGGCCCGCGCGTCGAGGGCGGCGAACCGCTCGGGGTCGGGCTGTCGCGAGAAGAAGGTGGCGTGCAGCTGCCGGCCCTCCAGTTCGGCGGCCGGGAAGGGGCAGGCCTCGGCGACGGCGCGCAGGTGGGGGCCGTCGACGACCAGGCAGGCGACCCGGAAGCCGAAGTGGGCCTCGATGGCCGTCTCCAGCTCCCGGGCCAGCGCCCCCGGGTCCGCGCGCTCGGCCGTGAAGACGGCGTTGCCGCTCTGGAGGTAGGTCTTCACGTCGCGGTGGCCGAGCCCCTCCAGTACGGTCCTCAGCTCCGCCATCGGCACCTTCTTGTTGCCGCCGACGTTGATGCCGCGCAGCAGCGCCGCGTACGTGGTCCTCGTGCTCGGGTTCGTCATGGCAGCAGCGTAGGAGCCCCCTGTGACAGTTCGGCCTCGATGAGGTCGGCGGCCGCCCGGGTGCCGCCCTCGGCGGCCATCTGCGCGCGGACGGCCTCGGCGCGTACGGCGACCTCGGGGTCGGCGAGCAGTTCCAGGACGGCCGCCTTGAGGGTGGCGGCGTCGGCGCGTTCCATCGGGACGTGCCGGGCGACGCCGAGGGAGGCGAGGACGTCGGCGTTGCCGAACTGGTCGACGGCCTGCGGTACGGCGACCATCGGCGTGGCGGTGGCGAGGCCCTCCTTGCTGCCGCCGGCGCCCGCGTGGGTGATGAAGGCGTCGGCCTGGCGCAGTACGTCGAGCTGGGGGACCCAGCGGTGGACCTCGACGTTGTCGGGGACCTCGCCGAGTTCGGCCTCGTCGGTGAACCTGCCGATCTGGAGGACGACGTGCCAGTCGGGCAGGCCGCCGAAGGCCTCGACGCAGGCGCGGTAGAAGGCGGGCTGCTTGGTGAAGGTGGAGCCGAGCGAGACCAGCAGCACCTTCCTGCCCTCGGCGGAGGCGGGCCGGTCCCAGGTGCCCCGGTTGGCGGCGCGGTCGCTCTGGCAGGCGCCGACGAAGGTGTACACGGACGGGTCGACGCGGTCGGCGTGGGGCTGGAGGGCGCGCGGGATGAGCACGATGCTGCGGCGCGGCCGTCCCTGGAAGCGGTCGACCTGGTCGCCGAGGCCGTTCTCGGTGAGCCAGGCCGCGAACCGGGCGTAGTAGGCCTGTCCGCGCTCGGAGGCCTTGAGGGGGGCGAACATCGGCTCGGCCACCTCCTGCTCGTAGCCCTCCCAGGCGACCAGGTTCGGGGAGAGGGAGACGGCGGGGACGCCCCAGCGGTGCGCGAGGACGGGGGCGGGGTAGGAGGTGATGTCGTGCAGGACGAGGTCGGGTTCGTCGCCCTCGAAGGCGGCGGCGAGGTGCGGGAGCGCCTGGATCGCGTCGTGGAGGAAGGGCTCCAGGTTGTCGATGAGTTCGGTGCCCCAGGCCTCCGGCTCGTCGTCGGTGGGGAGCGTGGAGGTGTAGATCACCGGGGTCGCCCCGGTCTCGGCGATCTCGTCGGCGAAGGAGGCGGGGATGGCGTAGCTGACGCGGTGTCCGCGGGCGACGAGTTCCCGGATCACCTCGATGCTGGGGTTGACGTGCCCGTGGGCGGCGATGGAGAACATCGCGATGTGGGCGGGCCGGGTGGGCTCGGGGGAAGGCGTGCCTGAGGTCATGCCGCCACCATAACGAGACGATACGTCTCGTACAACTCCATTTTCGCGACCGCCTCCGACCCGCTCCCCGCGCCCCGCCCGCTCCGGGCGGGACCGGCCGGTCGCGCGGGGCCGGCCGGTCGCGCGGGGCCGGCCGGTCGCGCGGGGCCCGGATGCGAGACTGTGCGCACTGATCGGCATCCGGCGAAGGACGAGACGGGCGGCATGGACGAGGCGCGGGCCAGGGACGTACTGACGGAGGCCGGACTGACCGGTCCCGGCGCGAAGGCCGAGTTGCTCGCCTTCGGCGAGAACGCCGTCTTCGCCATCGGCGACCTGGTGGTGAAGGTCGGCCGGGAGGCGGGGCTGCTGGAACGGGCCGGGCGCGAGGTGGCCGTGGCCGGCTGGCTCGCCGCCGAGGGCGTCCCCGCGGTCCGCGCGGCCGAACCGGCGCCCCGCCTGGTCGACGGACACCCCGTGACCCTGTGGCACCGGCTGCCGGACGCCGTGCGCCCGGCCGGCCCCGAGGACCTCGCCGCCCTGCTCGGGGTGCTCCACGCACTGCCCGCGCCGCCGTTCGCGCTGCCCGCCCGGGACCTGCTGGGCGGGGTCGAGCGCTGGCTGCGGCTGGCCGGCGACCACGTGGACCCCGAGGACGCCCGCTACCTGCGGGCCCGGCGCGACGCCTACGCCGGCGAGGTCGCCGCGCTCGCCCCACACCTGGAGCCGGGCCCGATCCACGGCGACGCCCTGCCCCGCAACGTGCACGTCGGCCCGGACGGACCCGTCCTGGTCGATCTGGAGACCGTCTCGGGCGACCTGCGCGAGCACGACCTCGTCGTGATGGCCCTGTCCCGCGACCGGTACGGCCTGCCCGATTCCGCCTACGAGGCCTTCGTCACGGCGTACGGGTGGGACGTGCGCGCGTGGGAGGGCTGCGCGCTCCTGCGCGGCGCCCGCGAGACGGCGAGCTGCGCCTGGGTCGCCCAGCACGCGCCGGGCAACCCGAAGGCACGGGCCGAGTTCCGCCGCCGCGTGGCCTCGCTGCGCGACGGGGACGCCGAAATGCGCTGGCACCCCTTCTGAGACTGCGCTACCAAGGGTGCGTGAAACTGCGCCTCTCCCTCCACCGGGCCCGACTCGGCCCGGAGGAGTTCAACGTCATCCGCCCGGCCCGGCCCCCGGCCCGGGCCCTGCTGCTCGACGCCGGCTGGTGGCTGGGGGCGTACGTCGACCAGGACGCGGCCCGGCTCCTGGCCGGACTGTGGAGCCTGGCGGCCACCTCGCCGCGCTCCCTGATCCACCTGCCGCTGCGGGGAGCCCCCCACACCCCCGGGGAGCGCCCGCTCGACCTCGTGCTGCTCCACCGCTCGTTGCGGTTCGCGCCCTCCCGGTGGAAGGAGGTCCGCGCGCGGCTGGGCCCGGCGCGACCGCGGACGGTCGAACTGCCCGGGCCCTCGTGGGAGGCGCGGGACGACGGCCCCGCCCCCGGCCACTGGGACGACCGGGACGACTTCCGCCAACACGTCCACGCCGACACGCTCTTCATGACGGGCACCCCGCGGGCCTTCCGGGACTCGGCGCCCCTGTTCGCCGACGTCGCGGGGCAGGGCCCCGGCCGCGCGCTCGCCTTCCCCGACCGGCACTACTGCCAACGGCTGTACCCCTGCCACAGGGGCTCGGGCAACCGCGAGCTCCACATCGAGTACCGGCACCGGTGGGCCCCCGCCGCGTCGGCGTCCGATCCGCGGTCCTCCACCCCGCGATAGCCCCGGCGGGAGGAGCCGCCCACGCCGGTACAGCGGCTACGCCGGTACGAGGTCCCGCAGCGGCCACGCCGTGTCGATGACCGCGTCCGCGCTGCCCTGCCGGCGCAGGTACGACTGGAAGTCCCGGGCCCAGCGGGCGTGCCAGGTGCCCTGCCGGTCGTGGAGGTCCGCCGGGGTCAGGTCGGCCACCTCGGGGTACCGGGCGGCCAGGGCCCGCGCCACCTGCACCGCCGCCAGCGCGTCGGCGCCCGCGTCGTGCGCGGCGTCCAGGGTGACCCCGTAGACCCCGCACACCGCCTCCAGCGTCCGCTTGCCGCGCCGGTAGCGGTCGACGGCCCGGTCGATGGTCAGCGGGTCGATCACCGGCCCCGTCTCGGCGCCGCCCAGCCGGTCGGCCAGCGAGGGCAGCCCGTGCCGGGCCAACTCCGCCGTCAGCAGCGTCAGGTCGAAGGCCGCGTTGTACGCGACCACCACCGCGCCGGCGCGCCAGTGCCCGACCAGGGCCCGCGCCACCTCCTCGGCCACCTCCCGCACCGGGCGGCCCTCGGCGACGGCCCGCGCCGTGCTGATCCCGTGGATGGCGGACGCCTGCTCCGGGATCGGTATGCCCGGGTCCGCGAGCCAGCCGCGCCGCTCGCGCACCTCGCCGCCCCGCACCTCGACCACCGCGGCCGTCACGATCCGGGACTCCCCCGGCTCCGTGCCGGTGGTCTCCAGGTCGAATCCGATCAGTGCTCCCCCGTGCCACGCCCCCATGAAGCGCCCTCCCCCGTGTGTCGGTCTACGCGTTTCAGCGTGCCACGCGCCACTGACACCCCGACCGCCGGGGCCGACGGAGGCCGCCCGGGGAACCGCCGGGGACTCCCCGGGGGGGGTCACGACACCGGCCTGGAGTCCTCCCACACCGACTCGAACTCCTCCCGGTAGGTGGTGAACAGTCCGTGGTCGGCGTCCTTGGGGACCCCGCGCCCGCCCCCGCGCAGGACCAGCACCGGCGACTCCATGCCCCGGGCCCGGCGCAGGTACGACTGGACCACCGCGATCCCCGAGGACTCCCCCTCCACCAGGTAGGCGGTGAAGCGCGGGGTCTCGTCGAAGACGTGGATGTCGAAGCGCGAGGGGTCCCGGAGCCCCGCCCGCACCCGACGCACGTGCAGGATGTTCATCTCCACCGACCGGCTCAGCTCGCCCTTGCGCAGGCCCAGCTCCCGCTCGCGCCGTTTGACGGCGCTGCTCGCCGGGTTCAGGAACAGCAGCCGGACCCGGCAGCCCGCCTCGGTCAGCCGGACCAGGCGGCGCCCGGAGAAGTTCTGCACCAGCAGGTTGAGGCCTATCCCGATGGCGTCCAGCCGGCGCGCGCCCCCGAAGAGGTCCTCCGCCGGGAGCTGCCGCTGGAGCCGCACCCGGTCGGGGTGGACCGAGATGACGTCCGCGTAGCGGTCCCCGACCAGGTCCTCGACCGCGTCGATGGGCAGCCGGTTCGCCGACGGGCTGCCCGATCCGGCCCCGAGGACCTCCAACAGTCGCGCCGAGGCCCGCTCGGCCTGTTCCAGGACCGCCCGCGACAGGGCACGGTTGCGGGAGACCACGTTGCGGGTGACCTCCAGCTCGTCGAGGGCCAGCTCGATCTCGCGACGGTCGTCGAAGTACGGCTCGAAGCACGGCCAGTGTTGGACCATCAGCTCCCGCAGCTGCGGGAGCGTGAGGAAGCTGAGCACGTTGTCGTCGGCCGGGTCGAGGAGGTAGCCCTTGCGGCGGCTGACCTCGCGGACGGCCACCGCCCGCTGCACCCACTCCTGGCCGGCGGGACCGGCGGCGGCCACCACCCAGTCGTCGCCGCCGTGCACCGGCTCGTAGACCGGACGCAGCACGGCGCCGACCACGGACCGCAGCCGCTGTTCGATGAGGTTCAGCCAGATGTACGCACGACCGGCACGCTGGGCCCGTGTCCGGACCTCGCTCCACGCGTCCGCGCCCCAGTCCAGCTCGGCGCCGGCGCGCGCGTCGCCGGCCGTCGGTGCGGTCAGCGACACCGTCCCGGCCGCCACCGCCCCGGACACACCCCCAGGGGCGTCCGCCGGGCCACCCTCGTGACCGCTGTCACCAGGGGGCAGCTCCAGACCTCCCGAGCTCACCCGTGCACCGCCTTCTGCGTCTGGACGCCCGTCTCCAGTGATCACGGAAGGGTACTCCGCGCGCGCGTCCCGATGCAGCCCGAAGTCGCCCCCGGGTGACCCTACGGCCCGCGGGCGGACAGTCCGTTGACTCATTATGTGATGCCCCGACAGTCGGTTGAACCGATGGTCGGCTATCCGGGTCACCCGGCAGGAGCAACCCAAGTTCCCGCGTGCGGGCCGTCTTTCGGGGAAGATCTGGCAGTGACGTGATCCACGCCGGATCAGGCGCGAGAAGGATGGGAAGTGGCGTTCTCGATGCAGGTCTGGCCGGGACAGGCGTATCCCCTGGGTGCCACCTACGACGGCGCCGGCACCAACTTCGCGGTCTATTCGGAGGCCGCGCGCAGGATCGAACTGTGCCTGCTGCACGACGACGGCTCGGAGACGGCCGTAGAACTGCGCGAGACGGACGCCTTCGTCCGGCACGCCTACCTGCCCGGGATCATGCCGGGCCAGCGCTACGGCTTCCGGGTGCACGGACCCTACGAGCCCGAGCGGGGGCAGCGCTGCAACGCGGCGAAGCTGCTCCTGGACCCGTACGCACGGGCCATCAGCGGCGGCGTGCGCTGGGGTGAGGAGGTCTACGGCTATCACTTCGGCCGTCCGGACTCGCGCAACGACCTGGACTCGGCTCCGCACACGATGAGTTCGGTCGTCGTGAACCCGTACTTCGACTGGGCCAACGACCGGCCGCCGCGCCACGAGTACCACCACACGGTGCTCTACGAGGCGCACGTCAAGGGATTGACGATGCGTCATCCCGAACTGCCGGAGGAACTGCGGGGCACCTACGGGGCCCTGGCGCATCCGGCGGTGATCGGGCACCTGACGAAGCTCGGCGTGACGGCGCTGGAGCTGATGCCGGTGCACCAGTACGTCAACGACCACCGCCTGGTCAACGACGGGCTCAGCAACTACTGGGGCTACAACACCATCGGCTTCTTCGCCCCGCACAACGGCTACGCCTCGGGCGACCGGGGGCAGCAGGTGCTGGAGTTCAAGTCGGCGGTGCGGGCGCTGCACGAGGCGGGGATCGAGGTGATCCTCGACGTGGTCTACAACCACACGGCCGAGGGCAACCACCTGGGGCCGACGCTGTCCTTCCGGGGGCTGGACAACGCCTCGTACTACCGGCTGGCGGACGACCCCCGGCACTACACGGACACCACCGGCACGGGGAACTCCCTGCTGATGCGTTCCCCGCACGTTCTCCAGCTGATCATGGACTCACTGCGGTACTGGGTGACCGAGATGCACGTGGACGGCTTCCGCTTCGACCTGGCGGCCACGCTGGCCCGACAGTTCCACGAGGTGGACCGGCTCTCCTCGTTCTTCGACCTGGTGCAGCAGGACCCCGTCGTCAGCCAGGTGAAGCTGATCGCCGAACCCTGGGACCTGGGCGAGGGCGGCTACCAGGTGGGCAACTTCCCGCCGCTGTGGACCGAGTGGAACGGCAAGTACCGCGACACGGTGCGGGACCTGTGGCGCGGACAGCCGCGCACCCTGGCCGAGTTCGCGGGCCGGTTGACCGGCTCCTCCGACCTGTACCAGGACGACGGACGCCGCCCCCTGGCCTCGGTCAACTTCACGACGTGCCACGACGGCTTCACCCTCCACGACCTCGTCTCGTACAACGAGAAGCACAACGAGGCCAACCGGGAGGGCAATCGGGACGGCGAGACGCACAACCGGTCCTGGAACTGCGGGGTGGAGGGCCCCACCGAGGACCCGGAGGTGCGGGAGCTGCGCGAGCGCCAGATGCGGAACTTCACCGCCACGCTGATGCTCTCCCAGGGGGTGCCGATGCTGAGCCACGGCGACGAGTTCGCGCGCAGCCAGGACGGCAACAACAACGCCTACTGCCAGGACAACGACCTGTCGTGGGTGACCTGGCCCGAGCCGGGCAAACCCGCGCCCGCGCTGCTGGAGTTCACCCGGCGGATGGTGTGGCTGCGCCGCGACCACCCGGTGTTCCGCCGGCGGCGCTTCTTCCACGGCCGTCCCGTCGAGGGCACCCACGACGAGCTCTCCGACATCGCCTGGTTCACCCCGCACGGCGAGGAGATGCGGGCCCGGGACTGGCAGGCGCAGCACGCGAAGGCGTTGACGGTGTTCCTCAACGGCGAGGCCATCTCCGAGCCCGGCACGCGCGGGGAGCGGATCACCGACGACTCGTTCCTGCTGATGTTCAACGCGGGTGCCGAACCGCAGGAGTTCACCGTCCCGGTCGGGCACGGCGCGCACTGGCGGCTGGTCGTGGACACGGCGCGGGCCGAGGTGCCGCCACCCGGCACCGGACCGCAGTTCGCGGCCGGGGACCGGGTGGCGTTGACGGGACGGTGCCTGGTGGTGCTTCAGCGTCCGGCGTAGGCCGCGCTCTCCTTCGCGGCGGCGCGGTCCGCGGTGGGCGCCCCGGCCGTGGGCAGCGCGTGCGAGCGAGCGGCGGGCACGCGGGTGAACAGGGCCAGGCACAGGCAGAGCGCGGCGGCCGCGGTGACCACGGCGAAGGCCCCTGCGGGCCCGTACCGCTCGGCGAGCCGTCCGGCGAGGGCCAGGGAGACGGCCTGACCGGCGACGAGCGAACTGGCGGCGAAAGCCATGGACTCGGCGAGCCGGGCCGGCTCCACGGACCGCTCGGTGAGCGCGAACGCGGTGATCAGGTGCGGGGCGCAGGCGGCCCCCAGTACGGTGACGACGGCGTACAGGGGCAGCAGGCTGTCGGTGAAGACCAGCGGGACGGACAGGGCCAGTCCGGCGGCGGTGGCCAGGCGCCAGCGCAGCCGCAGCCCGAAGCGGGCGGGCAGCGCGCCCATCCCCAGGCCGACGGCGGCGCTGACCACGCCCATGGCGGCGTAGACCATGCCGGCCTGTCCGGGCACGCCCAGCCTGACGGTGAGGGCGGCGATGCCGGCCTGGCAGGCGCCGAACATGGCGCCCTGGAGGAAGAGGGAACCCCGCACGGCGTGGACGACGGCGGGCTGCCGCACCCGGCGGCCCGCGGGGCGTACGGGCGCGGGCGAGCCGGCGGTGACGGACGCGCTCGGGTGGAGGGCGAAGACGGTGCCGAACCCGGCCACGAGGGCGGCGGCCCCGGCGAGGGCGAAGGCCGGGTGCGCGAGGAGCGCGGCCATGCCCACCAGGGCGGGGCCGATGACGAACGAGACCTCGTCGAGGGTGCCTTCGAGGGAGTGGATGGCGCCCACGACCCCCTCGTCGGCCTTGGCCCGGTGGGCCAGCGCCACCGAACGGCTGCGGGCGAGCGGTCCGATCAGCGGGACGGAGGCGCCGGTGACGGCGCCGATGGCGGCCAGGGGAACCGTGGCGAGGTGGGAAAGGGCCCCGGCGACGAGCGCGCCGGTGGCCACCGCGTTGACGGCGGCGGCGGCCAGGACGACGGTGCGCTGTCCGTGGCGGTCGGCCAGTCGGCCGAGGACGGGTCCGCAGACCACCTGGCCGGCGGAGAGGGTGCCACCGACGATGCCGGCGGTGGCGAGGGAGCCGCTGGTCTCGGCGACCAGCAGGACGCTCCCGAACTGGGACATCGCGACGGGCAGTCGGGCGAGGAAGGATATGAGCGGCAGGAGGGGCCCGGTCAGGGCGATGACTTTTCGATAGGTGTCGACGGTTCCAAACACCCGAGGAACACTAACGCGGTGCAGTCACCCGGATGCATTGGGTCATGGCACGGAATCGCGCGTACGGGGTACGTACGTTCTCATGACCCAGCAGTACTCCAGCAGGAAATCGGACCATGATGTTCCGAAAGCCGTCGTCCCGACGTCCACCTACCGTCTCCAACTGCACCCCGGGTTCCCCTTCGCGGCGGCCGAGGCGGCCGTACCGTACCTCTCCTCCCTCGGCGTGTCACACCTCCACCTCTCCCCCGTGCTGGAGGCGGTGCCCGGCTCCACGCACGGCTACGACGTCACCGACCACGCGCGGGTCCGGGCGGAGCTGGGCGGCGAGGACGGGCTGCGGGCGCTGGCCGCCACGGCGCGCGGGTACGGGCTCGCCCTGGTGCTCGACATCGTCCCGAACCACATGGCGGTCCCGACGCCGCTCCGGCTGAACCGGCCCCTGTGGGAAGTGCTGCGGGAGGGGCCGCACTCCCCGTACGCGCGCTGGTTCGACATCGACTGGGAGGCGGGCGGCGGACAGCTGCTGCTGCCCGTGCTCGGCGAACCGGCGCGGCCGGGCGACTGGACGGTCGACGCCGGGGCCGGGGTCCTGCGGCACGGCGGCCCGGGGGCGGCGGAGTTCCCGCTGCGCGCGGGCACCGAAAGCCTGCCGCTGCCGGAGCTCCTGGCCGCGCAGTGGTACCGCCCGGCGTGGTGGCGGGAGGCCCGTACCGGCCTGAACTACCGACGGTTCTTCACCATCTCCGACCTGATCGGGGTCAGGGTCGAGGACCCCGCCGTGTTCGCCGCCACCCACGCGAAGGTACTGGAACTGGTCCGCGACGGGGTGGTGCGGGGACTGCGGATCGACCACGTGGACGGGCTCGCGGACCCCGCCGGGTACCTGCGGCGGCTGCGGGCCGAGGCGGGGGACGACTGCTGGGTGGTGGTGGAGAAGATCCTGGCCCGCGAGGAGCGCCTCGCGCCCGACTGGCCGGTGGCGGGCACCACCGGCTACGACGCCCTGCACCGGATCGACGGCCTGTTCACCGACCCGCACGGCGCCGCCGAACTGGGCCGCGCGTACGGGCGGTTCACCGGACTGCCCGACTGGCGGGAGACGGCCGCCGCCGCCACCCGCGAGGTGCTGACCGTGGACCTGGCCGCCGAACTGGCCGCCCTGGAACGCCTGAGCGGGCCGGAACTGGCGAAGGCCGTACGTGAGTTGCTGATCGCGTATCCCGTCTACCGGCCCTACCCCGAGGGCCCCCTGCCCTCGCCCCCGACCCTGGACCGGGCCGCGGCCCGCGCCGGCGCGGAGGCGGTCGAGGCCGTACGCGACCTGCTGGCCCGGGACCCGGCCTTCGCCGCGCGCTTCGCCCAGACCTCGGCCGCGCTGCGCGCCAAGTCCCTGGAGGACCGGGCCTTCTACCGCTGGGCGCCGCTGCTGTCGGCCAACGAGGTCGGCGGGGAACCCGGCTCCCCGGCCGTCGACCCCGAGGAGTTCCACGCGTACTGCGCGCACCTGGAACGGCTCTGGCCCGCCTCCGGAACGGTCCTGTCCACGCACGACACCAAACGCAGCGCGGACGTACGGGCCCGCATCGCGGTCCTCTCCGAAGCCCCCGAGACCATGGACGCGGACCCGGCCCACCGGGCGCGCGGCGAGCGGCCCGCCACGGCCGGGGCGGACCCCCAGCTGCGCTGGGTGGCCCGGCAGAGCGCGCTCGGCCTCGGCGAGGCCCCCGAGCGGGCCGCCCGGCTGGCGGCGGCCCTGCTCAAGTCGGCCCGGGAGGCGGGGCTGCGCACCTCCTGGACCGACCCCGACGAGGCGTACGAGGCGGGCGTACCGGACCTGGTGCCCAAGACCCCGGCGGCGCCGGAGCCCGCCCTGGAACGCGCCGCCCGCGCCAACCTGCTCGGGGCCACCCTGCTGCACCTGGCCATGCCCGGCGTCCCCGAGGTCTACCAGGGCTCGGAGGCCGAGTACCGGGCCCTGGTGGACCCGGACAACCGCCGCCCGGCCGAGTTCCCCCGCGAGACGCTGACGGCCCTGGACGCGGGCACCTCCCCGCACGACACCTCCGGGGAGAAACTGGCCCTGACGGCGACCCTGCTGCGGCTGCGCCGCGACCGGCCCGCGCTCTTCCGGGGCTACGACCCGCTCCGCGCCGAGGGCCCGGCCGCGCACCACCTCGTCGCCTTCACCCGCTCCCCCGACCTGCTGGTGGCCGTCACCCGACTGTCCCACCGGCTGGCCGGCTCCGGCGGCTGGCGCGGGACCCGCCTGACCCTGCCCCCGGGCGACTGGCACCCCGTCACCCCCACCAGCGCGACGGCCCCCCACCGGGGCGACCTCCACGTGGCGACGCTCCTGGCCGACGGACCGGTGGGGCTGTGGATCCGTAGGTGAGCCGCAGGAGGCCGGGGCCGGGGCCGGGGCACACCCTCTTCGGGCCCGGTTCGCCTCCGGGGGCGCGCAAGTCGGCTCCAGGAGGGCGCACGTCCTCCTTATTGGGGCTCGTTCGCCTCCGGGGGCGCAGAAGTCGGCTCCAGGAGGGCGCACGTCCTCCCTTTTGGGGCTCGGTTCGCCTCCGGGGGCGCCGCAGTCGGCTCCAGGAGGGCGTACGTCCTCGAAAACGCTCGTTCCTCGCGTTTCCTCCGGGCGTTCGCCCTCCTTCGCCGACGCGCCCCCTTCGGCTCACTCGCCCGTGCGGGCTGCGGGGAGGGCGGCCTCGTGCTGCGCCAGCAGGCGCGCGAAGGCCGCCGCGGCGCCCGTCAGCGGGACCCGGGAGAAGACGGCGAGCGGCCGGTGCCACGGCGGGTCGAGCGTGAGCAGGGCGCAGTCCTCGCCGACCGCGCCGCGCGCCATGTGCGCCGGGGCCATCACGATCCCCACCCCGGCGGCGGCCATCCGCACCGCCGTCGAGGTGTGCTCCGTACGCACCACCGTGCGCGGCGTGAACCCCGCCGTCCCGCACGCCCAGTCCAGCACGGGCTGCCCCTGCACCAGCGGTTCCATCGCGCAACGGATCCAGTCCCGGCCCGCGAGCTCCGCGAGCCGCACCGCGCCGCGCCCGGCCAGCGGGTCGTCGAAGGGCACCACCACCACCAACTCCTCGCGGCCCAGAGGCACCACGGGCCCCGTCCACTCCTTGGGCTCCGGCCCCACCGCCAGGTCCGCGACGCCCCGCTCCAGTTGCTCCTCCAACGCCTCCGTGGACCCGTACTCGCGCAACACCAGGGACACCCCAGGGTGTTCGGCCCGCCAGCGCGCGGCGACCGCGGGGAGCATCCCGACGGCCACGGCGTGCACGGTGGCCAGGTGCAGCTCCCCGCCCACCGCGCCGGCCGCCGCCCGGGCCGCCCGCTGCGCCTGCCGGGCGCTGCGCACGGCGAGCTGCGCGTGCGGCAGGAAGGCCCGTCCCATCGCGGTGAGCCGCACCGCCCGGGGCAGCCGCTCCAACAACTCCCCTCCCACGGACCGCTCCAACGCCTTCACCTGGTGGGACAGGGCGGGCTGGGTGACGTGCAGGAGTTCGGCGGCGCGGGTGAACGAGGACTCCTCGACCACGGTGAGGAAGTACTCCATCTGACGCAGGCTCATGACCTGGGAGCATAAGGAACGTGCATGGCTCCGAGAAGATCATTGCGTTGGATCCGCGGCCTCGACCGTCGCAGGCTTGAGCCATGAACTCCACGGAGAACACCGGCGATCCGACCACCTTCGACGTCATCGTGATCGGCGGCGGCACCGGCGGCTACAGCACCGCCCTGCGCGCCGCCGCCCTGGGCCTGACCGTCCTGCTCGCCGAACGCGACAAGGTCGGCGGCACCTGCCTCCACCGGGGGTGCATCCCCAGCAAGGCGATGCTGCACGCGGCGGAACTCGTCGACGCGGTGACCGAGGCCCGGGAGCGGTGGGGGGTGCGGGCGAGCGTCGAGTCGGTGGACTGGGCCGCGCTGACGGCCACCCGCGACGACATCGTCTCGCGCAACCACAAGGGGGTCGAGGGCCACCTGGAACACGCCGGGGTGTTCGTGGTGCGCTCCGGGGCCCGGCTGACCGGCCCGCGCTCGATCCGCACCGAGGACGGCCGCTCCTTCACCGCCACCCGGGGGATCGTCCTCGCCACCGGTTCGCGCCCGCGCACCCCCACGGGTCTGGAGCCCGACGGGCACACGGTCGTGACCAGCGACGACGCCCTCTTCGCCCCGGGAATGCCGGCCTCGGTCCTGGTGCTGGGCGGCGGGGCGATCGGGGTGGAGTACGCCTCCTTCCACCGCTCGATGGGGGCCGCGGTCACGCTGGTGGAGGCGGCGGAGCGGCTGGTCCCGCTGGAGGACGCGGACGTCTCGCGGCACCTGGCGCGGGGGCTTCGCAAGCGGGGGATCGACATACGCACCGGGGCGCGCGTGGAGGGCGTCGAGCGGCTCGCGGCCGGCGGCGTACGGGCGAGCGTGCGCACGGAGCGCGGGGAGGTGCGGGAGGTCACCGCCGAACGGCTGCTGGTCGCGGTCGGCCGGGTTCCGGTGACCGACGGCCTGGACCTGGCCGCGGCCGGACTGACCACCGACGCGCGGGGGTTCGTCGCACCGGCGGACTGGTCCCGGTTGGAGACGGCGACGGCCGGCGTCCACGCGGTCGGCGACCTGCTGCCGCCGCCCTCCCTCGGGCTGGCGCACGCCTCGTTCGCGGAGGGGCTGCTGGTGGCGGAGACCCTGGCCGGGGTGGCGAGCGCCCCGGTGGACTACGCGGCGGTGCCGCGGGTGACGTACTCGACGCCGCAGACCGCGTCGGTGGGGCTGACGGAGGCGCGGGCCCGGGAGGCGTCGTACGACGTGGTGATGAACACGATGCCGCTGACGGCGGTGGCGAAGGGGATGGTGCACGGGCAGGGCGGCACGGTGAAGGTGGTCGCGGAACGCGGCGGCCGGGTCCTCGGGGTGCACCTGGTGGGGCCGCACGTGTCGGAGATGATCGCGGAGAGCCAGCTGATCGTGGGCTGGGACGCGGAGCCCTCGGACGTGGCCCGCCACGTCCACGCCCACCCGACCCTCTCGGAGGCGGTCGGGGAGGCCTTCCTGAGCCTGGCGGGCCGGGGACTGCACCAGCGGTAGTTCGCTGCCTTTCGGATCGGGCCGGATCGGACCGGATCAGGTCGGATCGGGCCGCGGCGCGTCCGACGGGAACGTCGCGAGGCCTCCCCCGGCCCGGCGGGCCCGGGGAGACCCCGTGGCGCCGGGCGTCGCGGGCCCGACCCGATACGAAAGGCACGGCCCGGGCCGCTCCGGACGGCGATCGGCGCGCCCTCGCGCGGTAGTCCGCCGGTCGGGCGGGCATGGCATGGGGTGTGACCCTCCTCCGTGACATGCGCTACCCCAGCCCCCGCGAACTCGCCCTGGCCGCACACGCCCTGGCGGACGAGCATCCCGGGCTCGTACGGCTCCGTCAGGCCGGGACCTCCCGGGCGGGGCGACCGCTGTGGCTGCTCAGCGTCGCCCGGCGGCGCGGCGTCCGGCCGCGCGAGGTGCTCGTGGTCGCCGGGGCCCACGCCAACGAGCCCGTCGGCGGGGCGACCGCCCTGGGCCTCGCCCGCCGGGTGATCCGGGCGGGCGGGAGCGACGCCGGGTGGCACTTCCTGCTCTGCGCCGACCCCGACGGGGCCGACCTCCACCGCACCCCGCGCCCGCGCTCGCTGGCCGACTACCACCGCAACTTCTTCCGGCCGCCCGGTCCCGAACAGCCGGAGTGGGCGCCGTCGTTACTGACCCCGGACCGGCTCCCGCCCGAGACGCTCGCGCTGGGCGCGCTCATCGACGAACTGCGGCCCGTCCTCCAGGTCTCCCTGCACGGGACGGACCTCGGCGGGTCCTGGGTGCAGCTGACGCGGGACATCCCGGGCCTCGCCGAGCCCTTCGGGATCTCCGCCGCCGAGCTGCGGATCCCGGTGGAGACCGGGGCCTCGGACGCCGCCGGCTGGACCTCCCCCGGGCCCGGGATCTACGTCATGCCGGAGCGGGACCGGCCGTCCGGGGCCTTCCACCCGGAGGACGTCCGGCTCAGCACCTGGTACCGCGCCCACCGGCACCAGGGCACCACCGCGATCGTCGAGGTGCCCATGTGGGCCTCCGACCGGGTGGACGACCCCGCTCCGCACCCCGACCCCCGGGGCGCGCTCAGGATGCTCGCGGAGCGGCTCGTCGAGGAGTCCGCGCGGGTGGCGCGCCTGCGGGGCGGCGCCCGGGGGGCCGGGCCGGGGGTCGCGTTGCTGCGCGCCGTGGACTGGACCCTGGGGTTGATCCCCGCGGTGGCCGCGCAGTGGACGGGCGCCGGGGCGCCGACGGAGGCCACGGCGGCGTCCATCGGCAGCATCGACGC
This sequence comes from Streptomyces sp. NPDC103540, assembly GCF_055584445.1. Taxonomy (NCBI): domain Bacteria; kingdom Bacillati; phylum Actinomycetota; class Actinomycetes; order Kitasatosporales; family Streptomycetaceae; genus Streptomyces; species Streptomyces sp. NPDC103540. The sequence goes on along the minus strand of NZ_JBVJMA010000004.1, from coordinate 402,333 downwards.
CTTCGGGCGGCGGCTGTCGCTGCGCGCGGCCGCGATGCTGCTGCGGGTGCTGCGGGCGGAGGGGCACCCGGCGGCGCCCGGCTTGGACCGGCTCGTGACGGGGTGGTGCGAGGAGTTCGCGGACCGCTTCCAGGCCCGGTGGGTACCGGTGGCCACGCAGGTCGAGCACCAGTCGCGGACGGTGCTGGCGGCGTACGGGCGGTTGAACGACCGCGACCGGCCGCTCGAATGAACCGCCGTCGAGGCGAACGCCGCCCGGGAGGCGCCGGGCGGCGTTCGGGCGTCCGGGAGAAAGTTTAACGAGACGAGACGTCTCGTCTTGACAATGTCCCGCCGCATGATCCACACTGGGGACATGAGCGAGACGAAACGTCTCGCCCTACCGAACGGGAGCCCGCATGCGCACCTCAGCCACACCCACCGACCGCGTCTGGTTCATCACCGGTGCCGGCCGGGGTCTCGGCCGGGCCTTCGCCGAGGCCGCGCTCGCGGCGGGCGACCGGGTGGCCGTCGCGGCGCGCACCCTCGCCCCCTTGGAGGAGCTGGCCGCCGCCCACCCGGGGCGGGTCCTGCCCCTCGGACTCGACGTCACCGACCGGGAGGCGGTCTTCGCGGCGGTCGCCCGGGCCGTCGACCACTTCGGACGGCTCGACATCGTCGTCAACAACGCGGGCGCGCTGGCGATGGGCATGGTCGAGGAGTTCACCGAGGCCGAGGCCCGCGCCCAGTTCGACCTCAACTTCTTCGGCGCCCTGTGGGTGAGCCAGGCCGTGATGCCGACCCTGCGGGCGCAGGGCTCGGGACACATCGTGCAGATCTCCAGCATCGGCGCCCTCGCGGGCTTCGCCGGCACCGGCCTCTACAGCGCGAGCAAGTTCGCCCTGGAGGGCATGAGCGAGTCCCTCGCCATGGAGGCGGCCGCCTTCGGCGTGAAGGTGAGCATCGTCCAGCCCGGCGGCTACTGGACCGGCCTCTACACCGCGATGAGCAACACGAACCCCCTGGACGCCTACGGACCGCTCCGCGAGGAGCTGGCCCGCCAGTACGCCGAGGGCTCCGTCGACAGCGACCCGAGCCTCGCCGCCCGCGCGTTGCTGACCCTCGTCGACAGCGAGGAGCCGCCGAGCCGCCTGCTGCTGGGCAGCATGGTCTACGACGTCGCCTTCGACGTGTCACGCCGCCGCATGGAGACGTGGGCGGCCTGGGAGGAGGTCAGCCGCGCGGCGGAGCACGCGATCCCCGCGCCGGCCGCCGGGGCCTGAGCCGGCTACACCGGCCAGGAGTAGCGCCGCTTGGGCCGGGAGTCCGCGCCGAGCCGGTCGTAGAAGGCGATCGCCCCTTCGTTCCAGTCGGGCGTCTGCCATTCGACGCGGGCCAGGCCGCGCTCCCGGGCGAGGTCCGCGACGCCCGCCGTCAGGGCAGCGCCGAGGCCGTGGCCCCGGGCCTCCTCCGCGAGGTAGAGGCAGTCCATGTGCAGGTAGGGGGCGGCGTCCCAGAAGGAGAACTCCTCGGAGCAGGCCGCGTATCCGACCACCGCGCCCCGGGGGTCCTCGGCCAACAGGACCCACAGCCGGGGCGAATCGGCGAACAGCAGCGGGGCGAGCCGGTCGGCGAGGCCGTCGGGGCGGGGCGCGGCCCGCTCGAAGGCGATGTGCTCGTGGACGAGCTCGACCAGGCGGGGGAGGTCCTCGGGGCGGGCGGGGCGGACGACGGGTGTACGGGTCATGGGCCCATCCTGGGGCTCGGCCATCCCGCGCGCCGCCGTCGGGGCCCCGACTCCCGCGCGCACCGCACGCTCGCACCGCACCCCGGCCACGCGACCTTGCGACGGAACGGGACCCCGCCCCGCGGCGGCTCAGTGCGCGCTGAGCCGGAAGTTCATGTGTCCGAAGCCGATCTGGTCGCCGTCGCGGACGACGGCCGACCCGGTCACCCGCCGGCCGTTGACGGTGGTGCCGTTGGTGGAGCCCAGGTCCGTCAGGATCCACGCGCCGTCGCGCAGGCCCAGCTCGGCGTGGGCCCGCGAGACCGTCTCGTGGCTGAGCCTCAGGCCGTTGCCCGGGTCCCGGCCGATGCGCAGCGGACCCGTCGCGGGGTGCGGCAGCAGCAGCTTGGGCAGGCGCTCCACGTGCCAGGCGCGGCGGACCCCCGCGGACACGGCGGAGGCACGACCCACCCAGCCGAACAGCCGACGGCTCCACGGCCCTTCGGCGCCGGCGGGGCCCTCGCGCGTGCGCAGGTCGGCGAGCAGCACGGCGAGGTCCTCGGAGCGGCGGGCCACGAGCGCGAGTTCCATGCGGCGCAGGAAGGTGTCGTGCGAGAGCCTGCCCAGGGCGGCACCCTCCCTGAGCTGCCCGAGCGCCCGGTCGCGCTCGGCGTCGGAGACCCGCGGGGCGGGGTGTGCGGGGAACTCGAAACTCGACGTCACAGGGTGATTGTCGGCCCGTCGGGTGCGGAGTGTCCAGAACTCCCCCGGCGTCGGCGGAATGATGGGCACGATACGCATGCTGGACACCGCCGGAGACGAGGGGACCGTCCGTGCAGTTCGAGGTCTGGGCACCGCTGACAGGTCGGGTCGCCATGCGACTGAACGACACCTCCTACGAGATGACACCGGACCCGGGACCGGACCGTCGGGGCTGGTGGCACGTCGACGCCCCGGCGCGCGACGGCGACCGGTACGGGTTCCTGCTGGGCGACGACCCCGTCGCGCGCCCCGATCCGCGCGGGCGCCGGCTGCCGGACGGCCCCGAGGGCCTGTCGGCCGTGGTCGACCTCGCCGCCCTGACCCCCACCTCCCCGGGACCGCGCACCCCGCTCCAGGACGCCGTGCTGTACGAGCTGCACGTCGGCACCTTCACCGCGGAGGGCACCTTCGACGCGGCGGCCGAGCGCCTGCCGCACCTGGCCTCGCTGGGGGTGACGCACGTGGAGCTGATGCCGGTGTGCCCCTTCCCGGGCCGGCACGGCTGGGGCTACGACGGGGTGGCGCCCTGGGCGGTGCACGAACCGTACGGGGGCCCGGCCGGTCTCGCCCGGTTCGTGGAGGCCGCGCACACGGCGGGGCTGGGCGTGGTGCTGGACGTGGTCCACAACCACCTGGGGCCCTCCGGCAACCATCTGCCCGCCTTCGGGCCGTACTTCACCGACACCCACCACACGCCCTGGGGCGCGGCGGTGAACCTGGACGCGCCCGGCTCGGACGAGGTCCGCGCGTACCTGATCGGCAGCGCGCTGGCCTGGCTGCGGGACTACCGGATCGACGGGCTGCGGCTCGACGCGGTGCACGCGTTGGCCGACGGGCGGGCGCTGACCTTCCTGGAGGAGCTGGCGGCGGCGGTGGACGAGCTGGCGGTGGAGAGCGCGCGGCCGTTGTTCCTGATCGCCGAGTCTGATCGGTGCGACCCCCGCCTCACCACGGCCCGCGCGGCCGGCGGGCTGGGCGTGCACGCCCAGTGGAACGACGACTTCCACCACGCCCTGCACTGTGCGCTGACCGGCGAATCGCAGGGGTACTACGCGGACTTCGCGCTCGCCCCGCTCGGCGCCCTCGCCAAGACCCTGACCCGGGCCTTCTTCCACGACGGAGGCTGGTCCTCCTTCCGGGGGCGCACGCACGGCCGGCCCGTGGACCGCCGGCGGACCCCCGCGCACCGGTTCCTGGGCTACACGCAGACCCACGACCAGGTCGGCAACCGGGCCCTCGGCGACCGGCCCTCCGCCTCCCTGTCCCCGGGCCTGTTGGCCTGCGCGGCGACGGTGGCGCTGACGGGGCCGTTCGTGCCCATGCTGTTCATGGGCGAGGAGTGGGGGGCGCGGACCCCGTGGCAGTACTTCACCGACCATCCCGACCCGGAGCTGGCGGAGGCGGTCCGCACGGGCCGGCGGCGGGAGTTCGCGGCGCACGGCTGGAAGGCGGAGGAGGTTCCCGACCCGCAGGACCCGGCGACCCGCGACCGCTCCGTCCTGGACTGGTCGGAGCCCGGTACGCAGCCGCACGCCCGGCTGGCGGACTGGTACCGGACCCTGGTGGCGCTGCGCCGCTCCCAGCCGGACCTGCGCGATCCGGACCTGGCGGCGGTGCGGGTCGCCCACGACGAGGAGCGGCGCTGGCTGACCTTCCGACGCGGCGACGTCCGGGTGGCGGTGAACCTGTCGCCCGAGCCGGTGACCATCGCGCTGGGGCGCAACGGGGTGCGGGTGCTGGCCGCCTGGGAGCCGGTCGAACATCCGGGCGCGGACGGGCGGATCCACGTACCGGGCGAATCGGCGGTGGTCCTGGGGCCGTAGGCCGTGGTGCGCCGGGCGCCGGCGGGGCCTAGGCGACTGCCGTGAGGCGGGCGGCGAGGGCCGCGGCCGCGCCGGTCGGCGTGCCCGGGGCGAGCAGTTCCGTACGGTGCACCAGGCGCGGGGTGGAGGTGAGCGGCAGGGCGACGCCGACGCCCGCCGCCTCGGCGACGCGGCGCGGGAGCAGGGCGATGCCGTGGCCGGCGGCGGCGAGGGCGCACAGCGCCAGCAGGTCGGTGCCGTCGTAGCGCAGGGCGGAGCGCCCGGCGGTGAGGGGCAGGCCGACATCGGGGGCGTCGAGCCATCGGGCGTCGACGAGGTCGTCGAGGCGGACGGTGGTCCGGGCGGCGAAGGGGTGGTCGGCGGGCAGGAGCACGGCGAGCTCCTCCTCGGTGACCCCGGTCACGGTCAGCGGGGCCACGTCGGGCAGACGCAGCGGGTCGCTGGGGGCGGCGAGTCCGTCGACGAGGCCGAGGTCGCAGTGCCCGCCGGCGACGGCGGCCGGCACCTCGTTCGGGGGCAGGACGCGCAGGGTGACCCCGGTGGCGGGCAGGGCGGCGAGGAGGCGGGGGCCGACGGCGAGCGGGGACGCGGCGAGGGTGACGCGGCCGGGGGGTTCGGCGGCCAGGCGCAGGACGTCGGCGCGGGCCGCGTCCAGGCGCAGCAGCAGGGGTCCGGCGTGTTCGAGGAGCCGTGCCCCGGCGGGGGTGGGGGCGACGGGGCGACGGGTGAGCAGCTCGGTGCGCAGGTCGCCTTCGAGGGCGGCGACGTGCTGGGAGACGGCGGACTGGGTGTAGCCGAGTTCCCGGGCGGCGGCGGAGAAGGATGCGAGGCGGGCGACGGTGACGAAGGTGCGCAGGAGGTGGGGGTCCATGGGTCCAGCATGACGCAGTCCATCAGTGATGCTTATCGAGGGTGCAGGAACAATCGTTGGCGCTGAATGCGGATCGGGTCGCAGGATGGGCTCCATGACCTCCACCAGCGCGCCGCACACCGGTCCCGTCACCCGCTCTTCCTCCGACCGGCCCTCCGACCGGCCCTCCGCCCGACCGTCCGACCGACCGTCCGACCGACCGTCCGACCGGCCGTCCGGTCGCACCGGCAACGGGTCCGGTGTCCGTCCCGTCGCGCGGATCGCCCTCGTCGGGGACCGCTCCCCGCACGTGAAGTCCCACACCCGGATCCCGGTCCTGCTGGAGGCGCTGTCGGCGCGCGAGGGCCTGGTCCTGGACGCCTACTGGATCCCCACCGCCGACGCGGGGACCGAGGCCGCCTCGGGCGGCCTGGCCCTCTTCGACGCCGTGTGGGTGCTGCCCGGCAGTCCGTACGCGAGCACGGCCGGGGCGCTGGCCGCGATCCGCGTGGCCCGCGAGGAGGGGATCCCCTTCCTCGGGACCTGCGGCGGCTTCCAGCACACGCTGCTGGAGTACGCCCGTACGGTCTGCGGGCTGACGGACGCGGCGCACGCCGAGGAGGAGCCGGACGCCGTGGAGCCGCTGATCGCACCGCTGGCCTGCTCGCTGGTGGGGCACGAGGGGTTGGTCCGCACCGAGCCGGGCTCGCTGGCCGAGTCGGCGCTGGGCGCGGAACGGTCCGTGGAGCGCTACCACTGCGACTACGGGCCCTCGCCCCGGTACCTGCCGACGCTCACCGCGCACGGCCTGCGGATGTCGGGCCGTGACGAGGAGGGGCGGGTGCGGATCGCGGAGCTGCCCGGGCACCCCTTCTTCCTGGCGACGCTCTTCCAGCCGGAGCTGGCGGGCGACGGGTCGCGTCCGCATCCGGCGATCCGGGCGCTGGCCGAGGCCGCCGTGGCACGGGCCGCCCGACGCCGCGAGGGCCTGACGACCCGCCTGGCCGCCACATTGGCCGCGAGCCGGGCGGCCGGCTGAGTGACCGGCTGGGCGACCGGCTGGGCGACCGGCGAATATCCCGTCGCGGGAGCACCCTTTCGATCGGCTATGCTGTGCGTGCACGACGAACGGGCGGTACGCCGCCCGTCGTGGTGGGTGTAGCTCAGCTGGTAGAGCACCTGGTTGTGGTCCAGGTGGCCGCGGGTTCAAGTCCCGTCACTCACCCTTCGACCCCGTGGGGTACGAGGTTCGCCTCGTACGCCACGGGGCTTTTCGCGTTCCGGCCTCAGGGCCGGCGCAGGAAGGCCTCGACCTCCGTGACGAAGGCGACCGGGGTCTCGTGCGGCGGGTAGTGGCCGGCCCCGGGAATCGTGTGGACGCGGCAGTTCGGGTAGAGGCCCTGCCAGCCGACGCGCATCACCTCGGCGGTCAGGGCGAGGTCGTACTCCCCGACGAGGACCAGGACCGGGACCGTGCTGCCCTTCACGGCGGAGGTCAGGTCGAGGGACTGCCAGTCGGTCAGGTAGGCGGCGAAGGCCTCGGGGCGGGAGACGCTCAGGGAGTGCGCCACCATCCGGTCGATCCAGTACCGGCCGGCCCGGTTGCCGGTGACCAGGTCGAGGATGATCCGACGCTTCTCCGGGTCCTCGGCGGCGCCGTGGAAGAGCGCGTGGGTGGCCTCGTCCATCTCGTAGGGCGCGGCGGGCACGGGGGTGAGGCCGACGAGCTTCTCGATCCGCTCCGGGGAGCGGGCGAGGACCTGCTGGACGGCCTTGCCGCCCATGGAGTGGCCGAGCAGGGAGAAGGTGTCCCAGCCGAGCTGGTCGGCGAGGGCGAGGACGTCGTCGGCGATCTCGGCGAGGGTGTGGGCGCCGGCGACGTCGCGGCGGTCGCCGTAGCCCCGGTAGTCGAGGAAGGCGTACGAGAACCCCTCGGGGTCCAGGTAGTCCAGCACGGAGCCCCAGTTGGCGGAGGTCCCGAACCAGTCGTGCAGCACGATGACGCGGACGGGTCCGGTGCCGATCCGACGGTGGGCGATGGCCATGCGTTCTCCCTCGGTGACGATGACGTGGAAAACCGACGCCGTACGTTCTGCCCGCCGGGCCTACGATCACACCGTCCGGCCGACATCCCTCCCGGAGCCGGACGACGGACCGTCGGACGGGGACCACCGCCGCCCCGGCGGCCTCGCGGCCCCGGAGCGGCGGCCCCGCGCGGGCGCGGGAGCGGCTCAGACGGTCCTGATCGCCGGGTCGGAGACGCCCGGGGCGCCGGTCTCCACGTGTCCGGCGAAGCGGCGCAGGAAGCCGGCGTCCGCGTCGGAGGCGACCGAGACGTCGTACCAGCGGCCCGTCGCGCTCAGGTCGACCGCGTGGGCGACCGTGGCGCCCGCGTCGACCCTGAGGGTCCTGGGCGCGCCGCCGTAGGCGTTCGTCACCGTCAGGTTCACGGCGGTCGTACCGGAGTTGGTCAGGGCGAGGGCGAGGTTGCCCGTGGCGGCGTCGTGGCGGGCCGTGACCTCGGGGCCCGCCTTCTTCGCCGGCCCCTTCCAGGTGCGCAGGAAGCCGTTCGGGCCCCAGACGGTGAGGTCGACGCGGTTGCCGGTGGAGGAGCTGGTGCTCCACGTGTCCGAGAGGGTCTTGCCCGCCTCGACCGTGTAGGGCCAGGGGCCGTCCGTGCGGTTGCCGGAGGTGCTGTGGAAGTGGGCACCGAGCGTGGGACCGGAGGCGAAGGTCAGGGTGAACTTGCCGGTGGAGACGGTGGCCCTGCCGTCCACGTACGGGCTGTAGCCGAGGGCGCGGGTCGGCTTGGAGCCGGCCTCCTGCCGGGGCAGCGTGCCGGTCGCCGGCGGGGTCGGGCGGTAGGAGGGGTGACGGTTGCGGTCCGGCGGCACGTACCCGGCCGTCGAGGGCAGCGCGGCGGGCGCGGAGTCCGCCCGGGCGAAGTCGAAGGCCGAGGTGAGGTCGCCGCAGACGGCGCGGCGCCACGGCGAGATGTTGGGCTCCCGCACGCCGAACCGCTGCTCCATGAAGCGGATCACCGAGGTGTGGTCGAAGGTCTCGGAGCAGACGTAACCGCCCTTGCTCCACGGGGAGACCACGATCATCGGGACGCGCGGGCCGAGTCCGTAGGGGCCCGCCGCGTAGCCGCCGCCCCCGGCGTAGAGGTCGCCGGTCACGCTCGCCGTGGACAGGCCCCAGGCCGACGAGGCGGGCGGGTAGGGCGGGACGACGTGGTCGAAGAAGCCGTCGTTCTCGTCGTAGGTGATGAACAGGGCGGTCTTCGCCCACACCGCCGGGTTCGCGGTCAGCGCGTCCAAGACCTGCGAGATGTACCAGGCGCCGAAGTTCGTCGGCCAGTTCGAGTGCTCGCTGAAGGCCTCGGGGGCGGCGATCCAGGAGACCTGCGGAAGGGTCCCGTTCACCACGTCCGCGCGCAGCCGGTCGAAGTAGCCCTCGCCCGCCTTGGCGTTCGTGCCGGTGCGGGCCTTCTCGTACAGGGGGCTGCCGGGCTGGGCGTTGCGGTACGCGTTGAAGTAGAGCAGCGAGTTGTCGCCGTAGTTGCCCCGGAAGGCGTCGTTGATCCAGCCCCAGGAGCCGGCCGCGTTCAGGCCGTCGCCGATGTCCTGGTAGACCTTCCAGGAGACCCCGGCCGCCTCCAGCCGTTCGGGGTAGGTCTTCCAGCCGTACCCGGCCTCCTGGTTGCCGAGGACCGGACCGCCGCCGACGCCGTCGTTGCCCGTGTAACCCGTCCACAGGTAGTAGCGGTTGGGGTCGGTGGCGCCGATGAAGGAGCAGTGGTAGGCGTCGCAGACGGTGAAGGCGTCCGCCAGGGCGTAGTGGAACGGGATGTCGTTCCGCGTCATGTACGACATGGTCGTGGCCGTCTTGGCGGGCACCCACTTGTCGTACTTGCCGTTGTTGTAGGCCTGGTGGCCGCCGGCCCAGTCGTGGTTGAGTCCCTCCAGGAACTGCATCCCGAGGTCCTCGACCTGCGGGTTGAAGGGGAGGACGTCCTTCGTCCCGTTGGACTGGTGGAAGACGGACTTGCCGTTGTCCTGGAGGACCGGTCGGGGGTCGCCGAAGCCGCGTACGCCCTTCATCGCCCCGAAGTAGTGGTCGAAGGAACGGTTCTCCTGCATGAGGACGACGACGTGCTCGACGTCCCGGATCGTCCCGGTGGCGCCCTGCGCCGGAATGGCGGCGGCCCGCGCGATGCTCTCGTTCAGCATCGTGAAGGCGGCGGCTCCGCCGGCGATCCGCAGGAACCTGCGACGGTTCAGCTCTGTCATGGGTGACGACCTCTGGGGATGAGACGGGGGGGGAGGCGAGGGGCGCCCCAAGGACAGCGGGCCCGGGGTACCGGACGGGGATCGGCGGCCGACGTCCGGCCGTACAGCGGGCGAACGGAAGGCCTGCGGGGCGGGGGGTGCGTCTCCCGAACGGTGTGCGGATCTGCTGCAATGTCCTCCTGCGGTGCGGTGCACACGGCACGGGGGGCGTGGAGCGAATGGCGGGGAAGGTGTCCGGGCGTGCCCGGACGGCGGGCTGCGGCGCGTCGAACGGCGGTGGCCTCGGCGGTGCGTGCGCGCCGCCGGTCGAACGGTACGGCGGAGCGCGCCCCGGGCGACAGACCGCCTGGGCCCCCGGGCCCGCGGGTGCGCCGCGCGCCCCGGGCGGGACGCGGCCGGGCGGGACGGACGCGCGCCGGCGGACGCACGCGGTTCGGACGCGGCCGGGCGGGACTACGTCAGGACGGACGCGGCCGGGCCGGACGGACGCGGGCCGGACGACGCCGGGCCTGGCGAACGCGGGCCTGGCGAAGCCGGAACGGGCGCGGCCGGGCCTGGCGAACGCGGGCCTGAGGAAGCCCGAACGGGCGCAGCCGGGTCGGGCGGACACGGGCCTGGCGAAGCCGGAACGGGCGCGGCCGGGCCTGGCGAACGCGGGCCTGGCGAAGCCCGAACGGGCGCAGCCGGGGCGGGCGGGGGGTCGGCCGTGAACCTGCCGCAGCTGCACTACGCGAGCGCGCCCGAGGGGCCCGGTCCGCGGTGGCTCCCCAGCGCCGCCACCTCCGGGGTGTCCGCGAGCGCGGCGGAGGAGGCCGGGGAGCTGGTCCGCTACGAGCCGCCGGCCGGCGCCCCCGCGCGCCCGACGGCACGGGAACGCGCGGCGCTCCCGGTGGCGTTGAGCCTGAGTCTCCTGTCGGACGGCAGCCGGCTGCTCGCCCGCGCGGGGTACGCGGACGGCACGGACCCGGGGGGCTTCCACGCGCACGCCGTGCACCTGCCGTGGTCCGACCTCGCGCCCGCGACGGGCGCGCTGCCCATCACGGCCTGGGACTCCCCGCAGTGGGCCGCGCGGACCCCGCCGGACGGTCCGCCCCCGCCGCTCGCCCGGATCCCCGTCCCCGGCCCGCACGACCGGGCCGCCCTGACGGAGTTCGTCGCCGCCCGGGGGCCGTGGCTGCCGGCGTTCTTCGCCGACGTGCGACGGCTCGCCCAGGATCCGGCGGCCCCGCCGATCGCGCTGGTCGAGCCCGACAGCGCGGCCGTGGCCCGCTGGGTGATGCTCGCGTGCAGCGTGCTGCCGCACGAGCGGGCCCAGTGGCTCACCTTCACCACCTACACCCGGCACCCGGGTTCCGCCCGCCAGGAGCTCGTCGGGGTGCTGCCCGAGGACGCGGACGGGTCGGCCCTGGCGGAACGCCGCTACCGGATCCACGACGCCACGCGCGGGCCCGCCCCCGACCCCGGGGCGACCCCGGACCCGTGGGCGCGGTCGGCCGCGCGGGTCTGGCGGGCGGGGCGCCCGGAACTGTTCGCGCGCATACGCCGCCTGCCCGGGGACCCGTACGACGCCGCCCGCCTGGACGCCCTCGCCGCCGAGGCCGGCATACCCGCCGACCCCGCCCCGCCGACCCTCCCCGCACCGCGCCCCGACACACCGCCGACACCGACTCCGCACCCGACACCTGCCGCGCCCCCGGCCCCGACCCGGGCCCAGGCCGCGGCGCCTGCCGCCCCCCAGACCCCGCCCGGGACTCCGGCACCGGCCGTGCCCTCGGCGCCCCCGGCAGCACCCCCGGCACCGATCCCGGCAGCGGCACCGGCCGCACCCTGGGCTCCGGCCCCGACCCCAGTGCCGATGCCTGCCCCGCCCCGGGCCCCGGCCCCGCCACCCGCCGCGCCGCCGATCCCCGCACCGGCCTCGCCCCGGGCTCCGACCCCGGCGCCGATGCCTGCCACGCCCCAGGCCCCGGCTCCGACACCGGCCGCGACACCGGTCCCGGCACCGCCCCACGCTCCGCCACCTGCCGCGCCCCCGGTCCCGGTCCCGACCAGGGCACCGGTCCCGGCCGAGCCCCTGCCTCCGGCTCCGGCACCTGCCCCGCCCCAGGCTCCGGCCCCGGCATCGGGACCTGCCGCGCCGCGTGCGGGGGCGGCGCCGCACGAGACGGCCCGGCGGCTGGCGTCGGCGCTGCTGGCCGACCCCGAGGGGCCCGGCGGCGCCGGGGCCCTGGCCGAGATGGCGGCCCTGCCCGTCCTGCGGACCCTCGTGCTCGACCGGCTGGACGCCCTCGCCGCGGGCGACCCGGACGCCGGGGTCCGACTGTTCGCCCGGTCCGGCCCCCGGCTCGGGGCCACCGGGACGCAGCCGCACCTGGCGATGTGCGCGCGGGCCGCCGCCCGCCCCCCGGACCGGGAGCCGGACCGGGTCGGCGCGCTGAACTCCCTGCTCGCGGCGGCCGGGGTCTCCCCGTACGCCGAACCGCTCGTGCTGCGGACCGCCCTGCGGCTGGTGTGGGGCGGGGAACCGATGCGGGCGGACGAGGCCGGGCTGGTCCTCGCCCTGACGGGCGCCCCGCTGCACCACGAGGCCGGCACCTGGGAGCCGCTCGTCCTCGCGGCGGCCCGCGCCCCCGCCTCCGACCCGGCGGCGCAGGAGCTGGCGCCGCGCCTGCTGGCGGCCTTCGGCGCGGAACTGCCCGCGGCGGCGCGCCCGTCGCTGCTGCTCCTGGAACTGGCCGGGCAGCTGCGGTCCGGCACGGTCGGGCCGGACGCCGCCACCGTGCGCCGGACCCTGGAGCTCGGCGCCCTCTCCCCCGACGCGGGCGCCCGCGACCGGGCGTACGGGGCGCTGTCCCGGGCGCTGCTCCGCCCGGACCGCCCCGACGACGGGGGCCCCCGGGCCCTGGCCGGGTGCGAGGACGCCGCACTGCTCGCCGCGTACCGGACGGCCGCCCACGAGGAGGCGGTGGCGGAGCGGCTGCGCCGGTCCCCGCGCTACGTCGCGGACCGCTTCGTCGACTGGTCCGCGCATCCGCAGGGCGGCCCGCTGTGGCGTCAGGCCCGTACGGAGCTGCTCGACGGGATCCTGCTGCCGGCCGTGCGGAGCCTGGGGCGCGGGGAACTGGCCTCCGTAGAGGCGGAGTTGGCCCGGACGGGCGCTCGCGGGGCGGAGGAGTTCCGTGCCTGGCACCGCCCACCCGGCCTCGGACGCCTGCGCGGCCTGTTCTCGGGTCGGGACCGACGGGATCCCGAGGGGTGACGGAAGCCCGACGGCCTACACGTCGTGGCAGGCCCCGGCCTCGAACTCCGCGACGGGGACGGTGGTCGCGGACGCGCCGACCCCGTCCGGGACCGCGGCGCGGCGGACCGTTCCCGGGGTGAGCCCCTCCCGGTCGGCCGGGGTGAAGGAGACCTGGAGCGAGGACGACGAGCCGTCCTCGGTCCAGCCGTACAGGGTGTAGGTGGTCCCGGCGGCGAGCGGTCCGGGGGGTCGCGTCGCGGTCCAGCCGGCGGCGGGGGATTCGAGGGGCCAGGTGGCGAGACCCGCCGTGAGGGGGCGGTCGGCGGTCCACGAACCGACCGTCACGGCCTCGTCCACGCCGTCGCCGTCGACGTGGAGGGTCGCGCCGTCGATCCGGTGCCCGCAGACCATCATGACGCCGAGGAGGCGGCCGTCGGCGGTCACGGAGATGCCGGCGACGGCGTCGACGGGAGCCGTGCACCCCGAGGTCGCCGCCAGGGCCAGGCCGGCCGCGACGGCACCGCCGAGCCGCCGCGGCACCGGCCGCGAGACGGTCGACCGCATGGAGCCCCCTGTCCGGGGACGCGTGCGAGCCCCCTGTCCCCCGGATGGTACGGGCCGGCCGTCAGCCGCCGAGGAGGAGGGTGAGCTCGCGGGTCAGCGCGAGGGCTCCGCTGCCCGCGCCCAGGCCGAGGGTGACGGTCTCCAGGCACCGGCGGATCAGGCCGGGTTCGGGAGCGCGGTGTTCCCGGCCCGCTTCCTCCAGTTCGTCGTTCAGGATCCGCGCCGCCTCGACCCCCTCCTCGGCGGCGCCCTCCTCGTCCAGCCGCCGGGCGAGTTCGGCGGCCAGGCGCAGCACCCGGGCGTCGTCGTCCTCGTCCGGCACCCGCCCGACGTGGATCACGCCGTGGTCGCCGTAGTTGCCGGGGCCGTTGACGTCCCCGTGGAAGTGGTAGGTGCCCATCGCGGTCCTCTCGCGCCGGGTACGGGTTCAGGGCCGGGCGGGGGCCGGGGCCTGACCCCCGGGGCCCGCGGGCCCCTGGCCCTTGCCGGGCTCGCGCCCGGGGCCGGGGCCGGCCAGGTCGATCGTGCCGTGGGAGCCGTAGTTGCCCGGACCGTTGATCGGGCCGTGGAAGGTGTAGCTGTGGTGGTTGATCACCTGCTTCGCCTGTTCGAAGGAGGTGGTGTCGACGTTGTGGTCCTTCAGGAACCGCTCGGTCGCGGTGAGGACGCCCTGTTGGAGGCGCTGGAGGTAGTCCAGGGTGTCGGTGTTGTCGGAGAAGCCCATCCGGGACCAGGAACCGACGCGTGCGCGCAGGCTGCCGGTGGCCCCGTAGTCGTACTCCAGGTGCTGCCGGCCGATGAGCCACCGCGCGTGCCACAGCCCCCACCGGTGCGCGAGCACGGCCCGGCCCTTGCGGAGCAGCCGCAGGGGGGACGTGCACAGGTCGGGCAGGAACCGCCGCGTGGTCGAGGTGAACAGGGTCAGCCACCGGCCGAAGGCGTCCAGCCGCAGGGCCCGCACCCGGTCGAAGCGGAAGTCGAGCGGGGGCACCACGTAGGCGGCCACCTCCCAGGTGAGGCTGGGGTGTTGGAGGCGGGCCCGCAGGTGCATGGAGACGATGACCCGGCCGCCCTCGCCGGCCCGCTCCAGGCACACGTAGGTGCGCATGCCCGAGCCGGGGGCGGCCAGGGCGGCCCGCACCATCTCCGGCGGGACGACGGCGCGCGGCCGGCCCAGCCGGTCGGGCAGCAGGGCCGCGTCCGCGTACCCCACGCGCGTGCCGAGGACGTACAGCCTCTCGCCGGCGCGCAGTCCGCCCAGTCCGGCGATGCTCCCCATCTGTTCGACGACGAAGGCGTGCAGCTCGACCACGTCGAACGGGACGATCTCCAGCGTTCCGTCGCCCGACGGGGCCGCGGCCGGGGTTCCGACGTCGATCGGCTGCCAGACCCGCTCGCGCAGGGACACGCCGCTGCCGACGAAGGGGTGCTCGCGCTCGGCGCCGGCCCAGTACGGGATGACGTTGGCCCGTTCCTGCTCGCGCAGGCGCTCCTCCAGCGCCTCGCCCAGCGGCGGGGCCAGGGTGGCGGCCGGGGCGGCCGCCTCGATGACCTCCAGGGCCAGCGTCCGGCCGCGGTGCTCGAAGGTCAGCACCAGGGCCCAGGCGGCGGCGCACGTGCCCACGAGCCCGAGCAGGGAGCGGCCGAGGAGTTCGGGGCGCCCCTCCACGACCCCGTGCCAGCCCAGGACCACGCAGCCCGCCAGGACCGCGAACAGGCCGACGAGGAGGGCGTCGCGCACGTCGCCCCGACGTCGGGCCAGTCGGGCGTGCCGGGCGAGCCCGACCAGGTCGACGCCCAGGGCCGGCCCCAGGGCCGTGAGCCGGTCCTCGACGAGTTCGGCCGCCGCCTCGCGGGCGAACTCCTCGTCGAGGTGGACGGTGGCGCTCAGCCACCGGTCCGTGGCGTCGTCCCCGTACGGGACGAGGCCTTGTAATCCTCTGCCTTCCCCCATGTCCCCTCCCCCTGTGGTCGATCCACGATACGGATACGGGTCGGCCGGGCCCAGGGGTTCGACAGTCCCTGTCGGGGGTGGTGCGGCGGGGTGGCCGTAGGGGGGAGCGCCCAGGCCTACTCAGCCTCCCCGTACGGGATCTGAGCATCCGTACTCAGGACCGGGCGGACGCCGGTCGCCATCGTGGGGGCATGCTCATACAGTCACACGATCCACGGCCGCGGGTGGGGATCACCGCGGTCGGCAGCCTGTTGCCCGAGGACGTCCTGTCCTCCGACGACCTCCAGCGGGAGGTGGCCCGGCGCAGCGGCCTGAGCCTGCCGCCGAGGCTGCTGACCCTGGCCACCGGGATCGTCTCGCGCCGGGTGGCGGCGCCGGGGGTGTACGCCTCCACGCTCGCCGCCGGCGCGGCCCGTCGGGCCCTGGACGCGGCCGGGCTCGGCCCGATGGACGTGGACCTGCTGGTGTTCGCCTCCGCCTCGCGGGACGTGGTGGAGCCGGCCACCGCCCACATCGTGCAGGCCGACCTGGGCTCCCGGGCGCACGCCGTCGACGTCACGAACGCCTGCAACAGCTTCGTCAACGGCGTCGACCTGGCCCGCAGCGCGATCCTCGCCGGCCGGGCCCGGCGGGCGCTGGTGGTCACCGGGGAGACCCCGAGCCGGGCGGTGCGCACCGATCCGGCCGACCTGGCGGAGTTCCGGGCGGGCTTCGCGGGCTACACGTTCGGGGACGCGGGGGCGGCCGTCGTGGTGGAGGCGGTGGAGCGCGGCGGGATCCTGGACGTGGACAGCGAGACCCACTCCGAGCACTGGGAGGTCGGGGGGATCCCGGGCGGCGGTTCGCGCCACCCGCGCGGGGACGCGTACACGTACTTCCGGGGCGACGGGCACGAGCTGCGCGGGGTGTTCGAGAAGGTGGGGACGGCGGTCGTCGACCGGACGCTGCACCGGGTGGGCATGGACGTGGACGGCTTCGCGAAGGTGCTGGTGCACCAGGTGACGGTGCCGTACCTGGAGCGGTTCGCGGAGCTGACGGGCGTGCCGTCGGACCGGCTGGTGGTGACGGTTCCGGAGCTGGGGAACGTGGCGAGCGCCTCCATCGGCGTCCAGTTGGACCGGGTTTTCGGAGAACTCGCTCCGGGTGAGCGGGTGTTGATCGTGGGCCTCGGCGGCGGGATCAGCATCATGACGATGGTCTGGGAGAAGTCGTGAGCGGGCGCGCGCCGATGTGGGTGGTGGTCCCCGCGCACGACGAGGAGGCCCGACTGGCCGGGACGCTGTCGGCGCTCGCGGCCCAACACGACCGGGACTTCACGCTGTTGGTCGTCGACAACGCCTCCTCTGACGGTACGGGGCGGATCGCGCGGGAGTTCGCGGCGCGGGCGCCGTTCCCGGTGGAGGTCATCGAGGAGCCCGAGAAGGGGGTGGGGTCGGCGGTGGACACCGGCTTCCGGTACGCGATCGACCGGGGCGCCGTCCTGCTGGCCCGTACGGACGCGGACTGCCTGCCGGGACCCGGATGGGCGGGCTCCGCGCGCTCCGCGCTGTCGCTGCGCGGAGGGCTGGTGTGCGGGCGGATCACGGCGCGGCGCGACGAGCACGGCCCCCTCGGGCGGACGCTCTTCGCGTCCCTGGTGGCGCTGGCCGCGCTGTTCGGGCGGCTGCGACCGCTGCACGCGCGCCGGCACGGCTACCGGGCCCCGTACCGGATGCACGCGGGGAACAACATGGCGATCACCGCCGATCTGTACCTGGCCGTGGGCGGGATGCCCCGGCGCCCCTCGCCGACGGACCGGCTGTTCCTGAACGCCGTACGCCGTCACACCGACCGGATCAGCCGCTGCCGGGGCATGGTCGTGGAGAACTCCACGCGGCGCCTGCGGGCCTACGGGATCGCGGGCACCGCCCGCTGGTACCTGGACCAGGGCAGCGGCGCGCACGGAACGGACCCCCGCTGATGCTGGACCGACTCGATCACGCGCTGCGGTCGCGCCCGGAGCGGCCGGCCGTGCTGACCGCGGCCCGTTCGGGGGCGACCCGGGTGCGGGCCACGCGGGGTGAACTCGCCGAGCTGTCCGACGCGTTCGCCGCGGCGCTGCACGCGCGCGGGCTGCGCGCCGGGGACACCGTCGGGGTGGCGGTGCGGCCCGGGCCGCGCGCGCTGGCGGTGCTGCTCGCCCTGTGGCGGCTCGGGCTGCGCGGGGCCGTCCTGGACCCGGGGGCGGGGGCCGAGGTGCTGCGGGCCCGGCTCGCGCTGGCGCGGCCCGCGCTGGTGCTGGCCGACGCCGCGGCGCAGGCGGTGGCGGGCTGGGCGCGCCCGCTGGCCCGACGGGCCGCGCTGGAACTGCCGGAGCTGGCGGGGCTGGGGCCGGTGGCCACGGTCGGCCCGAGGCTGCCGGGCTGCGCGCCCGCGCTGGACCTGACGGCCGCGCGGGTGGGGGTGCCGGTGTACGCGGGGCCCCAGGACGCGGACGCGGTGATCGTGTTCACCTCCGGGACCACCTCGCGGCCCCGGGCGGTGGTGCACACCCGGGCGGGGTTGGCGGCCGGGATGGAGACGGTGGCCGCGCTGTTCGACGGCGGAGACGGTTTCGGCCACGGCTTCGGCGGCGGCTCGGGCGGGGGCTTCGGCGGGGGCGCGGGCCCGGCCGGCGCCGCCGGTGGGCGCGGCGGGGCCGGGCGGGCGGGCGATCCGGTGCTGGGCGGCACGTTCTTCGTGCTCGTGCCCTCGCTGACGCGCGGGGCCCCCGTCGCGCTGCCGGCCCGTTCCCCGCGGGTGCTGGCCCGGCAGTTGGCGCGGCTGCGGCCCCGGGACACGTACCTGACGCCGCCGCAGCTGCGGGACGCGCTGGGCGCGGGCGCCCGGTTCGGGGGGCGGGTGTGGACCGGTTCGGCGCCGGCGAGCGCGGCGCTGCTCGGGCGGGTGCGGGAGGCCGGCGCGGAGCAGGCGTGGGGGGTGTACGCGCTGACCGAGCTGTTCCCGGCGGCGGCGGTGGAGTCCCGGGAGAAGGCGGCCTTCGAGGGCGCGGGCGACCTGGTGGGCGCCCCGCTGCCCGGGGTGCGCGCCGTACCGGACGCGGACGGGCAGCTGCTGCTGGCCGGGCCCGCGGCCCGGGACCGCTACCTGGGGGAGGAACCCGATCCGTGGGTGCGTACGGGCGACCGGGCGCGGCTGGACGGCGCGGGCCGCATCGTGCTGGAGGGCCGCTGCAAGGACATGGTGCTGCGGCGGGCGGAGAACATCTACCCGGGCCTGTACGAGCCCGGGTTGCACGTGCCGGGGGTGGAGCTGGGGGTGCTCGTCGGGGTTCCGGCGGGCGACGGCGACGAACGGCTCGTCGCGGTGGTCCAGCCGCGGCCCGGGGTCGGCGAACCCGCCCTGCGCGCGGCCCTGTCGGGGCCGCTGAGCCGGATGGGCGCGGCCCGGCCGGACGCGCTGCTGTTCGCCCGGATCCCGCTGTCGGGGCGCTCGCGCAAACCGGACCGGGCCGCGGTGTCGGCCCTCGCGGCCCGACGGCTGGCCGCCGGGCGGGCCGGCGGCGCGGGGGGCCGGGCGTGAGCCGGCCCGGGAAGCGCCCGTACGCGTACACCACCACCGTCTCCGGAGAGGTTCACCGTCCCATGACCACCTACCGGGCCGCGGCCCGACGCCGGGACCGCAGGGTCTACCTGTTCGCCCGGCCGTTGCTGTTCGCGCTGCTCGGGGCCGGTCGGGGCCGTCCGGTGCGGCGGCTCGGCCGGACCGTGCTGGTGCACGGCTCCGACGCGTACCGGGAGGCGTTGACGCGGCTGCCGTTGGACCGGGCGGCGGCCGGCACCACGGGCGGGGCCGCCCGGGAGGCGCTGCGCGGGGACGGGGGCGTGCTGTTCGACCAGGAGGGCGGCGGGCACCGGGCGGACCGGCGGGCGCTGGCGGAGCGGCTCGGCGCGGCCGGGGTGGAGGAGCTGCGGGCCGTGTGGCGGCCGTTGCTGGCGCGGGAGCTGGCGCCGCTGGCCCGGGGCGGGGAGGTCGACGTGGTCGCGCTGGCCCGGGTCCTCTCGGGGTCGGTGGTGTGCGCCCTGCTGGACGTGAAGGCCGACGCGCGGGAGCTGGCAGGCGCCGCCGCCGAGGCCGCCGCCGCCTCCGTACGGAGCCACCTGCCGGGCCCGCCCCGGCCGGGTGCGCGGGCGCGGGCGGAGCGGAGCGCCGCGCGGCTGCGGGGGCTGTTGGGTCCGGGGCGGGGGGCGCTGCCCGCGATGGTGGCGGTGGCGGCGGTGAACACCACCGTGGCGGCACTGCCCCGGGCGGTCGCCTGGTGCGCGGACGCGGGGCTGTGGGGGCAGGCGGGCGACGCCGCGACGCGGCCCGCCCTGGTGGACGAACTGCTGCGGGTGACGGCGGCCTCGCCGGTGTTGCCCCGGGTAGCGGCCGGGGCGGGAACCGTCGGGGGGTGCCCGGTGCGGCGCGGGGACCGGCTGCTGCTGGTGGCCCGGCACGCGGTCGGGGCGCACCGGCGTGACCCCGACGGGCGGGATCCGGTCGCGCCCGGGGTGGCCCGGCTGGTGTTCGGGGCGGGGCCGCACGCGTGTCCCGGGGCCCGGTTGGCGGTCGTGTTGCTGGGCGACGTACTGGAGGCGCTGGCGCCGCACCGGCCGGTGGTGGCGCGGGCCCGGGTCGACCGGCGGGCCGCCCTGCCGGGCTGGCGGCGCCTGACGGTACGCCCCGGCGCCACCCCGAAGGCCCCCACCCGCCCGCGCCCCGGCGCTTGCGCGGCGGACGCCGGAACGGCGGCGCACGGCGGCCCGACGGCAGGCCACGCGGAGACGGGGCACGGCCCCGCGGCGCCAGGCCCCGCGGCGTCAGGCCCTGCGGCGTCAGGCCTCGCGGCGGCAGGCCACGGCCCGGCGCCGGACGGCCCGGCGGGGGGCGGCCCGGCGGGGGGCGGCCCGGCGCCGGACGGCTGCGCGCAAGCGGGCCACGGCCCCGCAGGCCTCGCGGCGACGGGCCCCGCCCCGGCGGGCGCGTGCCCGGCGGGCGGCGGCGCGGGGGGCCCGGCGTGAGGGGGGCGCGGGTCGCGGTGACGGGGGCGAGCGGCTTCTGCGGCGGGTGGGTGGCCCGGGAGGCCGCCGCGCGCGGGGCCTCGGTCGTGGGGCTGGGCCGCCGGCCGGGCCCGGTCGGGGAACACCGGTTCTGGGACGCCGCGCGCGCCGAGCCGGACCTGAGCGGCGTCGACGTCGTGGTGCACTGCGCGGCGGCCGTGGGCGATCCCGCGCCGGGGGCGCGGGCGGAGGCGGCCATGCGGGCGGTGAACGTGGACGGTACGGCCCGGCTGCTGCGGGCGGCCGCCGGCCGGCCGGTGGTGTGGGTGAGCAGCGCCAGTGTGTACGACCCGCGCTCCGGCCGGGAGCGGATCGCCGAGGGGCATCCGCGGACGGGACAGCTGAACGCCTACGGCCGTACGAAGGCGGCGGGCGAGACGCTGGCCCTGGCGGCGGGGGCGGTCGTGCTGCGGCCCCGGGCGGTGTACGGGCCGGGTGACACGCAGCTGCTGCCCCGCCTGCTGTCCCGGGTCCGGGCGGGGACCCTGCTGCTGCCGGGTCCGGACGTGCGCCTGAGCCTGACGGCGGTGGAGAACCTCGCGGACGCCTGCCTGGCGGCGGTCGGCTGGCCCCCGGGCGCGTACAACGTGGCGGACGCCGCCCCCTACGGGCGGGACGCGGCGGTCGGCGCGGTGCTGCGGGCCCACGGGGTGCGGGCCCGGATCCGGCACCTGCCGCTCCCGGTGGCCCGTACGGCGGCCCGCGCGGCCCAGGCGGCGGCCCGCCTGACGGGCGGGGAGCCGGTCCTCAGCCGCTACGCGGTGGACCAGCTGTCGCATCCGGTCGTCCTGGACCTGGCCCGCTCCCGGTCCCGCGGCTGGATCCCCGGGCGCACCCTGGACGACCACCTCGCGGAGGTGGTCCGGAACGCCTGAACACGGCCCGAGGGCCCTCCCGATCCGCGCGGGGCGGATGCGGGAGGGCCCTCGGGGAGTTCACGGACACCCGTGGGGTCGGCCGCCGGGCGGCCGGGGGGTCAGCCCTCCTGCGTCGGGTTCAGGCGCAGGGAGATGCTGTTGATGCAGTACCGCTGGTCGGTCGGGGTGGGGTAGCCCTCGCCCTCGAAGACGTGGCCGAGGTGGGAACCGCAGCGCGCGCAGAGCACCTCGGTGCGGACCATGCCGTGGGAGGCGTCGGCGACCAGCTCGACGGCCTCGCTGTCCTTGGGGTCGAAGAACGACGGCCAACCGCAGTGCGACTCGAACTTCTCCGAGGAACGGAACAGCTCGGCGCCGCAGCCGCGGCAGGAGTAGACGCCCTCCGTCTTGGTGTCGGTGTACTCGCCCCGGAAGGCCGGCTCGGTGCCCGCGAGGCGCAGCACCTGGTACTCGGACGGGGTCAGCTCGGCCTGCCACTGCTCGTCCGTCTTCTGGACCTCGTACGCCATGACGTTCCCGCTCCCTCAGTTCGACAGGCGGGCGAGGATCTGCGGTCCCAGATCCGTGACGTCGCCCGCGCCCATGGTGAGAACGAGATCGCCGGGCTTGGCCATTCCCGCGATGACGTCGGCGACGGCGCCCTTGTCGTGCTCGGCGTTGACGTCGGCCCCGGCGGCGCGGGCGGCGGCGATGATCAGCTCGCTGGTGATGCCCGGGATCGGGTCCTCGCGGGCCGGGTAGATGTCGAGGACCACGGAGGCGTCGGCGAGGGAGAGGGACTGCCCCATCTCCTTGCCCAGCTCCTGGGTGCGGGAGAAGAGGTGCGGCTGGAAGACGACCAGGATGCGGGCGTCGCCGGCGGCGCCGCGGATGGCCTCCAGGTCGGCGGTCATCTCGGTCGGGTGGTGCGCGTAGGAGTCGATGACCTGGACGCCGGCGGCCTCGCCCTTGAGCTGGAGGCGGCGCTTGACGCCGGTGTACTTGCCGAGGGCGGAGGCGAGGTTGTGCGCCGGGATGCCGAGGGCGACGCCGGCGGCGAGGGCGGCGACGGCGTTGTGCGCGTAGTGGCGGCCGGGCACGGAGACGGTGAAGGTGAGCATCCGGCCGTCGAGGAGGACGGTGACCTCGCTGGTCAGACCACGCGGGGTGATCTTGGTGATGCCGACGTCGGCGGCCTCGTCCTCGCCGTAGGTGACGACGTTCAGGCCGTCGCGGTCGGCGACGCGGCGGGCGATCTCGGCGGCGCCCTCCTGGCCGTGGGCGACGACGAGGGTGCCCCCGGGGACGATCTTGCCGACGAAGGTCTCGAAGGACTCGTGGATCTCTTCCATCGACGCGTAGTTCGCGTGGTGGTCGAGTTCGGCGTTGAGGATGATCGCGACCCGCGGCGTGTACTTGTGGAAGCTGCGGTCGCTCTCGTCGGCCTCGGCGACGAAGATGTCGCCCTCGCCGTGGTGGGCGTTGGAGCCGGGGGCGTCCAGGTCGCCGCCGATGGCGTACGAGGGGTCGAGGCCGAGGGCGGAGAGGGAGACCGCCAGCATCGAGGTGGTGGTGGTCTTGCCGTGGGTGCCGGCGACGGCGATGGGGCGCAGGCCGTCCATCAGGGCCGCGAGGGCGTCGGAGCGGTGCACGACGGGGATGCCCAGCTCGGCGGCGCGGGCCAGCTCGGGGTTGTCGGCGCGGATGGCGCTGGAGACGACCACGCAGGTGGAGTCGGCGGCGAGGTGGTCGGCGGCGTGCCCGAGGTGGACCGTGGCGCCGTGGGCGCGCAGCGCCTGGGCGGTCTCGGAGTCTCGGGAGTCGCTGCCGGCCACCTTCGCGCCGCGCTGGGCGAGGATCTTCGCGATGCCGGACATGCCGGCGCCGCCGATGCCGATGAAGTGGGGCCGTTCCATCGCGGTCGGCAGGCCGGGCTTCATTCAGGTCGCTCCAGGATCGTGTGCGTGCGCACTCCGTGGTGTCGTGCGCACTGCGTGGTGTCGTGCGTGCTGCGTGTGGTGGTGCGTGCCGCGTGGTGCGTCGTGCGGGGGCTGTGCCCGCCCAGCCTATTCGTTGTGGGCGAACAGTTTGAGCACGGGAACCCCGACCTTGTGCCGGGCCCGGGAGGCCCAGTCCCGGTGGAAGAACTCCTCGACGAAGTGGGGGGCGGTCAGGACGATCACCTCGTCGGCCGCGGTCTCGTCGACGACGGCCTTGAGTTTGTCGAGGGGATGGTTCTCGACGAGGTGTCCGACGGCCGTGGCGCCCTTCTTGCGCAGGGCGGCGAGGGAGTGTTCGAGGGCCTGGGCGGCGGGGCCGCGGGCGGCGTCGCCCTCGGGCACGTCGGCCTCGTGGAGTGCTTCGGGCAGTTCGCCGAGCGCGACGTCGTCGATGGCGCGGAGCAGTCGGTCCTGGTCGCCCCTGGGTTGCATGAGGACGACGAACGAGACCCGGTCGTCTCCGTGCAGGGTGGTGACGAAGTCCACGTCGACCGTGGTCAGCGGCTGCTCGATCATCAATACGCTCGTGAACACGGACGCCCTCTCCTTCGTGCGCCGGGGCGGGTCGGCCGGCCCCGGCGGAAACCATCCTGCCCCGCTGTGACGCGGGGCCTGCGCAGATATATGTGCCCAGGAATGTGCCCACCGGAAGCGAAGCGGAACGACAAATTCCGCCTCTCTTCAGATCCGACGGTAGCTCGTGAAGAGGAACCCGGCCTCTTCCAGTACGCAGGCCGGCGCGAGCCGGTGCGGAACCGTGACGGACGGCCCGCCGGCGATCCGCTGCGCGTTGCCGGCCGTCAGGGTCGGGGAGATCGTCAGGCACAGCTCGTCCAGCGCGTCGGCCGCCACGAACTGGCCCAGCAGCCGGGGACCGCCCTCGGTCAGCTGCCGGCGCAGCCCCCGCGCCGCCAGCTCCCGTACGGCCCGCAGCGGGTCCACCGCGGCCCCGTCACCGGCCACCACCACCTCGACCCCGGCCGCGCGGGCCTCGGCCACCCGGTCCGCGGGGGCGCCGGAGCCGGTGAGCACGAGCGTGGGCACCAGCGGGGAGGTGAACAGCGGCAGGCCGAAGTCCAGGTCCAGGCCGGCGGTGACCACGGCGATGGCCGCCGCCGGGCCCTGCCCGGCGGCCTCGCGGCGGGCCGCGAAGGCCTCCCGGGCGCGGGCCGGGCGGTACCCCTCCTGGCGAACCGTTTCCGCGCCCACCACGACCACGTCGGCCAGCGCCCGCAGGGTGCCGAAGATCCGCATGTCGGTCTCGCCCGAGATGGGCTGGGAGCGCCCGTCGTGCTGCGCGGCGCCGTCGAGGGTGGAGACCATGTTCGCCCGCAGCCAGTGGGCCTCGGGGGCGAGCGGCGGATAGGCGTAGGCCTCGGCGAGCTCGTCGAGCGACCACGCGCGGTCGGTCAGGTCCCGGGACGGGGCGGATGTCTGATCGGTCACAGGGAACAGGCGGCGCATCGGTGCAGTCTGACACGCCCCGTAGAGTTAAGAGCTGTGTCGACCTCTCTCTCCACCCCCGGTCCCGCCTCCGGGCGGCCCCCGATAGCCGACGCGGGTCCGCAGGCCCTGTGCGCCCGCGAGCCGCGCGTACCCGCCGAACGGCTGGTGGCCGAGATGGTGCCGCCGCCCCGCTTCGACTCGGTCCGCTTCGACACCTACAACCCGGACCCCGCGCAGCCCAGCCAGGCCGAGGCCGTCACCGTCCTCGCCGACTTCGCCGCCGGGCTCGGCGGCGCGCACGCCACCGGTCCCGCCAAGCGCCGCTGGTTCTCCCGCAAGCCCGCCGCACCCGCCGCCGGCCCCCGGGGCGTCTACCTCGACGGCGGCTACGGCGTCGGCAAGACCCACCTGCTGGCCTCCCTGTGGCACGCCACCCCCGCCGAGCCCGCCCTCAAGGCCTTCGGCACCTTCGTGGAGCTCACGAACCTGGTCGGCGCCCTCGGCTTCCAGCAGACCGTCCAGACCCTCGGCGGACACCGCCTGCTGTGCATCGACGAGTTCGAGCTGGACGACCCGGGCGACACCGTCCTCGTCTCCTCCCTGCTCAGCCGCCTCGTGGAGCAGGGCGTGGCCCTCGCCGCCACCTCCAACACCCTGCCCGGCAAGCTCGGCGAGGGCCGGTTCGCGGCCGCCGACTTCCTGCGGGAGATCCAGGGCCTGTCCTCGCACTTCCGCCCCCTGCGCATCGACGGCCAGGACTACCGCCACCGCGGCCTGCCCGAGGCACCGGCGCCCTTCTCCGACGAGCAGGTCGCGAAGGCCGCGTACGCCACCGCCGGCGCGAGCCTCGACGACTTCCCCGGACTGCTGGAGCACCTGGCGAAGGTCCACCCGAGCCGCTACGGCGCCCTCACGGACGGGATAGCGGCGGTCTGCCTGACCGACGTCGTCCCGGTGCCGGACCAGTCGACCGCACTGCGCCTGGTCGTGCTCGCCGACCGGCTGTACGACCGCGAGGTCCCCGTCCTCGCCTCCGGGGTCCCCTTCGACCGGCTCTTCAGTGAAGAAATGCTCAACGGCGGCTATCGGAAGAAGTACTTCCGCGCGATATCGCGGCTCACCGCGCTCGCGCGCGACGCGAAACCCCTGGTGGCCCAGTAGGTTTGGGACGGCCGGGCGCTCCTTGGGCCCGGCCGTTTCCACGTCTGCGAAGGGATCACCATGGCCACCACGCGTCACGCGCACACCGTCTGGGAAGGCAACCTGCTGGAGGGCAAGGGCGTCGTCAGCCTCGACTCCTCGGGCATCGGCTCGTACGACGTCTCCTGGCCCTCCCGCGCCGAGGCCGCGAACGGCAAGACCAGCCCGGAAGAGCTGATCGCCGCCGCCCACTCCAGCTGCTTCTCGATGGCCCTCTCCCACGGTCTCGCCGGCGCGGGCAACCCGCCCACCCGCCTGGAGACCAAGGCCGACGTCACCTTCCAGCCGGGTGAGGGCATCACCGGCATCCACCTGACCGTCAAGGGCGAGGTCCCGGGTCTGGACGAGGCCGGTTTCGCCGCCGCCGCCGAGGACGCCAAGAAGAACTGCCCGGTGAGCCAGGCGCTGACCGGTACGACGATCACCCTGAGCGCCGAACTCGCCTGATCCTCCGATCGGCGGCGTTCCGTCCACCCCACCGGGCCCCCGCACGCGTCGTGCGGGGGCCCGGTGGGGTGACGGACCGGGTGAGGCCGCCGCGACGGCGCTCGCGTCGCGGGCTCCGCGCCCGCCCCGCGTGGTACCACGGGCCGGTCATCTCCAGTCGCCCACCGGGGAGTTGCCGATGTCCGTCACCCGACGCAGCCTGCTCGCGGCCGGCACGATCGCCTTCAGCGGAGCGCTCGGCGCCCTGTTCGCCGGGACGGCGGGCAGCCGCGCGGCCGTGCCCCCCGCAGGGCCGGCGCCCGGCGCCCCGCCCGGGTCGGCGGCCGGGTTCGGGTC
Source organism: Streptomyces sp. NPDC103540 (assembly GCF_055584445.1). Taxonomy (NCBI): domain Bacteria; kingdom Bacillati; phylum Actinomycetota; class Actinomycetes; order Kitasatosporales; family Streptomycetaceae; genus Streptomyces; species Streptomyces sp. NPDC103540. Next base: position 375,775 of record NZ_JBVJMA010000004.1, on the reverse strand, counting down.
TGCGGCCGGCGGGTCCACGGCCGGCGGGTCCACGGCCGGGTTCGGGGGGTACGGGCCCCTGCGGCCCGATCCGCGCGGGTTGCTCGACCTGCCCGAGGGGTTCTCGTACCGGGTCCTGTCGCGCGCCGGGGACCCGCTGCGCTCGGGCGAGGGCCCCGTACCGGCCAACTGCGACGGCATGGCCGCGTTCGACGCGGGCGAGGGGCGGGTCCGTCTGGTGCGCAACCACGAGAACCGCGTCGGCGCCGCGCTGCGGGTGCCGGCCGTGGAGGGGCTCACGTACGACCCGGCGGCCCGGGGCGGTTGCACCGTGCTGGAGCTGGACGCGGCGGGCGGGGTCCGCGTCGAGCGGGTGGCCCTCGCCGGTACCGCCGTCAACTGCGCGGGCGGCCGCACCCCTTGGAACACGTGGCTGAGCTGCGAGGAGACGGAGGACCGGGCGGGCACCGACGGGTACGCCCGGGACCACGGCCACGTCTTCGAGGTCGACCCCGCCGACCCCCACCGACTGGGCGCGGTCCCGCTGACGGCGCTCGGGCGCTTCGCCCACGAGGCCGTCGCCGTGGACCCGTACCGCGGTGTGGTCTACGAGACGGAGGACGCCTTCGTGCGCCCCTTCGGCCTCTTCTACCGCTTCCTGCCCGCGCGCCCCCTCGGCGGCCCCGGCTCGCTTCGGGCCGGGGGGCGGTTGGAGGCCCTGCGGGTGCCCGGTCTCCCCGACCTGTCCGTGGTGGACGAGCCGGGGGCGGAGTTCCCCGTCGAGTGGGTGCCCGTACCCGATCCGTCGGCCGCCGGGACGCCGATCCGGTTCCAGGACTTCGGGCCGGGCGGGATCACGCACGCCCAGAAGCTGGAGGGCTGCTACTGGGGCGGCACGGGGGTGTACTTCGTCTCCAGCTTCGCCCGCGCGGCCGAGGGGGCCGGCGCCGACCACCACGGGCAGGTCTGGTTCCTCGACCCGCTGCGCTCCCGGCTGCGGCTGGACGTCCGCTTCGGCCCGTCCTCGGACGTCCGGCTGCCGGGGGACTCCCCCGACAACATCTGCCCGGCACCCGACGGCGGGCTGATGGTGTGCGAGGACGGCGCCGGGGAACAGTACGTCTTCGGGGTGACCCCGCACGGCGAGGTCTACCCGGTCGCCCGCAACGCGCAGGACATCGGCGGGCCGGCGGCACCGGAGTGGGGGGAGTTCGCGGGGGTGACCTTCTCCCCGGACCGGCGGACCCTGTACGTCAACGCCTACGCCCCCGGGACGACGTTCGCGGTGACGGGGCCCTGGCGGTGAGCGGGCCGGGGCCGCGCCCCTGGCCGTGGCCGTGGCCGCCGCGTCGCGGCCCCCTTCGATCCGGTGGAGGATCGAAGGGCGGCGGACGGGATCGACGGAGGCGGGTGGCCGGCGGTGGCGAAGAAGAGCGGCACCTCGCGACGGGGCGGGGAACGGGAGCACGCGGAGCGCGGCGCCGGCCCTGAGGGCCCGCTCCGGGCATCGCTGCGGGTGGCGCCCGGGGCGCGCGTGGACCTCGGCTCGTACCGGACCGACTCCCTCCCCGGCGGCCCCGTCGACAAGGCGGCCGGGGTCGCGGCCACCGCCGCGGCGGCCGGTCGGCTGGCCACGCTCCAGGAGCGGCTGTACGCGGCGAGCACGGGCGGGGACCGGCGTCGGCTGCTGCTGGTCCTCCAGGGCATGGACACCTCCGGCAAGGGCGGCACGGTCAAGCACGTGATCGGCCTGCTCAACCCGTCCGGCTGCCGGATCACGGCCTTCAAGGCGCCCACGCCCGAGGAGCGGGACCACCCCTTCCTCTGGCGGATCATGCGGGCGCTCCCCCGCGCGGGCGAGATCGGCATCTTCGACCGTTCGCACTACGAGGACGTCCTCGTCGCCCGGGTCCGCGAGCTGGTGCCGCGCGAGCGGCTGGAGCGGCGCTACGAGGAGATCAACCTCTTCGAGAGGTCCCTCGTCGACGACGGCGTGACCGTGGTCAAGGTGTTCCTGCACATCGGCCGCGAGGAGCAGCGCGAGCGGCTGCTGAAGCGGTTGGACGACCCGGAGAAGCACTGGAAGTTCGCTCCGGGCGACATCGAGGACCGCGGCAGGTGGCCCGCGTACCAGGAGGCCTACGCGGTGGCGCTGGAGAGGTGTTCCACGCAGGCGGCGCCCTGGTACGTCGTCCCGGCGGACCACAAGTGGTACCGCGACTGGGCGGTCGGCACCCTCCTGCTGGAGCACCTGGAGGAGATCGGCCCGAAGTACCCGCCGGGCGACTTCGACGTCGCCGAGTGCCGTAAACGTCTGCTTGCCACATAGTCATATATTTTGCGTACGTGACCCTTTCTGTACGCAAAGTGGCGGCCGTGGCCGCGCTCAGTGCCGCCCTCGCGGGATGCGGGGGCGGCACCGGTACGTCGCAGGACGGCGGCCAGGCACGCATCGGCAAGCCGGCGGCCTCCGCACCGGGCTCCGCCCCGGCCTCCCCGTCCGCCGCCGCGCCCGTCTCCCCGCGCCCCGGCGCCCCGGGCAGGGCGCCGACCATGGCCCCCGGCCCGAACGGCCTGACCCCCGTCTTCGAGCGGGCCCGCGCGCAGACCGACAAGGTCGTGGCGTTGACCTTCGACGCCGACATGACCTCCGATCAGGGCCCCCGCGCCGCCTCGGGCGAGAGGTTCGACAACCCGGACCTGATCGCCACCCTGCGCCGGCTCCAGGTGCCCTCGACCGTCTTCATGACGGGCCGCTGGGCGGAGGAGTACCCGGACCAGGCGAAGGCCATCGGCACCGACCCGAACTTCGAGATCGCCAACCACTCCTACAGCCACCACGCCTTCACGTCCCCCTGCTACGGGCTGCCCGCCCTGGACGACGAGGCCGCACGGGCCGACGTCGACCGGGCCTTCGCCGCGTTCCGCACGGCCGGGGCCGTCAACACGGTCCCCTACTTCCGCTTCCCCGGCGGCTGCTACGACGACCGGGCGCTGCGGGCCATCTCCGCCGCCAAGGTCACCGCGGTCCAGTGGGACGTGGTCAGCGGAGACGCCTTCGCCAAGGACCCCGACGCCGTGGCGCAGCAGGTGCTGGCCGGGGTGAAGCCCGGCTCGGTGGTCGTCATGCACTGCACGCGCAGCGCGGCGCCCGTCACCGAGGAGGCCATCCGGAAGATCGTCCCGGAGCTGCGCAAGCGCGGCTACCGGTTCGTGAAGGTGTCCGAGCTGATCGGGAAGTAGCCGGGCCGGCCGCGGGAGGGGGTCGTCGCGTCAGCCCGAGCAGGCGGAGCGCTGCGCGTCCTGCCACTCGCAGACCGGGCACAGCACGACGCCCGGGGTGGCGACCCCGTACTCGGTGGGTTCGCCGCACCGCACGCAGTCGGCGTACGGCGGACCGGGCACCCGCCCGGCCGGTACGGCGGGCGCGGGACAGTACGAGGCCGCGTCCGCCGGCTCGGTGGACTCGACGTGTCCGGCCGGCTCGGCGGGACGGTGCTGCGGTGCGCGCTCGCGTTCCATGCCCCCGAGCCTAGTCGGGGCCGCCGGAGGCGGGGTCGGGTCAGTGGGAGGCCGCCGCCTCGGTCACCTCGCTGGGCCGGACGATGACGAAGCCCTCGCCGCTCAGCCTGAGCTGGACGGCCTCGCCGGAGCCGCCGCGGATCATCGACCCGACGGACTGGGAGCGGTGCAGCCCGGTCTCCAGGGCCGCGCTCCATCCGACGACCGCGTCGGTGTCGACGTGGACGGGCGCCTGCGGGGTGACGGGGATGACGATCGGGCTCGCGTCGCAGACCACGGCGAGCTTGCCGGTGCCGGTGAAGAGGCTGTTGAAGAGGCCGCCGCCGGTCATGCCGGCGCCCTTGACCATCCTGATCTCGTAGGAGAGCGTCGGGTCGAAGCACAGGACGTTGCGGCCGTTGACGGTCAGCGCGTCACCGGGCTCCAGCTCGACGAGGAAGCAGTGCCCGCCCTGGTGTGCGAACCACGCCTCGCCGCGCCCGCGTACGGACATCAGGGCGAGGCCCTCGCCCGTGACGGCCCGCTTGAGCATGCCGCCTATGCCCTGGCCCTTGCGCTCGAAGCTCAGGTCGCCCCGGAAGGCGACCATCGAACCCTGGCGGGCGAACATCTCGCCGTCGACGGTGTACTTGACGGACTTGGCGTTCTGCAGGGTCATGCCGGGCGCGACGGACGCCCGCGCGAGGTTCTCGGACGCGAAAAGGTCACTCTTCATGCCGTCGATCCTCGCCGGGCCGCCGCCCCCTCGACATCCTCCTCAGGGTGGAGCCTGGCATCCTTGGTGGGATGAGCACCCGGCACACGCATGACACCCGAGACGTACCCGCCGTGGGGGCGGACAGCCCGTTCCGGCAGGAGCACGCGATCCGCGACGAGGCCCCGCAGTTCGTGCTGCCGCTGGTCGTGCGCATCGAGAAGGACGCGCCGCCGGCCCGGACGGACGCCCTGGAGACGGCGGCCCGCGCGGTGCTGGTGCTGCTGACGGACGAGCGGGCGCGCGGCGAGGGCGAGTGGGCCGCCGCGGTACGGGACTGGCAGGACGCCCGGATCCGCAAGGTGGTGCGGCGGGCGCGCGGCGCGGAGTGGCGCAAGGCGGGCGCGCTGGCCGGCGTCACCGTGCACGGCGAGGCCGCGGAGGTACGGGTCTTCCCGCCGGTCCCGCTCGACGGCTGGCCCAAGGAGCTGGCCAAGCTCCAGGTGTCGGGCACCGACCTGGACGACCCGGAGCCGGTCGCGCAGGCGCCGGCGGGGCTGCCGGTGCTGTGGCTGAACCCGGACCTCGACATGTCGGCGGGCAAGGCGATGGCCCAGGCCGGGCACGCCGCGCAGTTGGCGTGGTGGGAACTGACCGGTGCCGAGCGCCGGGCGTGGCTGGCCGACGGCTTCCGCCTGGCGGTGCGCACCGCCCCGCGCGAGCGGTGGGCCGAGCTGAGCGGGAGCGGGCTCCCGGTGGTGCGGGACGCCGGGTTCACGGAGATCGCTCCGGGCTCCTGCACGGTCGTCTCGGACCACCCCGCCCTGCGCGCCCGGCTCTGAGCGATCCGGGCGGACCGCCAGGTGAGACGGCCCCGGAGCCCGGAACCTCAAATGTTGCTCTGAACGTCCCCTCCTCACGGTTGGCCCGACCAGGTCGGGGCGATGACACCGGCACAGGAACAGTGAGAGGGGGCGAGGGGGACATGAAGCCCATGGAACGCCTGGGGGTGGGGATCGGCTGGCGGCCGGAGATCGCGGACGCGGTCGAGCGGCTCGACGGCCTGGACTGGGTCGAGGTGGTGGCGGAGAACGTCTGCCCGGGCCACCTGCCCGAGTCGCTGCTGCGGTTGCGCGAGCGCGGGGTGCGCGTGGTCCCGCACGGGGTGTCGCTGGGGTTGGGCGGCGCCGACCGTCCGGACGCGGGCAAGCTGGCCGCGCTGGGCGAGCGGGCGGTGGCCCTGGGGGCGCCGCTGGTCACCGAGCACATCGCCTTCGTACGGACCTCCTCTCCCGTGCTCGAAGCGGGGCACCTGCTGCCCGTGGCCCGGACCCGGGACGCGCTGGACGTGCTGTGCGAGAACGTCCGGATCGCGCAGGACGCGCTGCCGGTGCCGCTGGCGCTGGAGAACATAGCCGCGCTGCTGTCCTGGCCCGGGGAGGAGCTGACCGAGGGACAGTTCCTGACGGAGCTGGTGGAGCGGACCGGCGTACGCCTCCTCGTGGACGTCGCCAACCTGCACACCAACCGCGTCAACCGGGGCGAGGACCCCGCCGCCGTACTGGACGGCATCCCGCTGGAAGCGCTCGCGTACGTGCACGTGGCCGGTGGGGTGGAGCGCGACGGCGTCTGGCACGACACGCACGCGCACCCGGTGCCGCCGGTGGTCCTCGACGTCCTGGCGGGGCTGCGCGATCGGGTCGACCCGCCGGGCGTCCTGCTGGAGCGGGACGACGACTTCCCGCCCGAGGAGGAGCTGGCCGGGGAACTGGCCCGCATCCGCGAGGTGGTGACGGCCCGGGGCACCGCGCCGAAGGACACCCCGCGGCCGACCGCCCGAGGACGGTCCGGCGCCGCCGCCACGGCTCCGGAAGCCGGCGCGGCGCCTGAAGCCGACGCGGCGCCTGAAGCCGACGCGACCCAGGCGGAAGCCGACGCCGCGAAGGACGCGGAGCAGGCGGCGGAGCCCGGTGGTACGGGGGAGGCCGGCGGTGCCCCGGAGATCGGCGGTACCCCGGAGGCGGCCGGGGCGCCCGGGGTCGGCGCGGTCGACGACGCCGCGCGCACGCGCGTCGCGCTCGGGCAGGCGGCCCTGCTGTCGGCCCTGGTCGCGGGGACCCCCGTGCCCGAGGGCTTCGACCGGCGGCGCGTCCGCGTCCAGGCGCGGGCGCTCGCCGCCAAGCGCGCCTCGGTGGTCGCGAAGGTCGCGCCGGAGCTCCCCCGGATCCTGGGCGGCCCCGCCCCCTACCGCGAGGCCTTCCTCGGCTACGCCCGTCACCGTCCCATGACGGCCGGGTACCGTCGCGACGCCCTCGACTTCGCCGAACACCTGCTGATCCAGGACCTGCCGCGGGACCCGGCGGCCCGCCGCCGGCTCACCGCCTGGTGGCGGGACCGCTCCGGGGCCCGACCGCCCCGGCGGATCGTGCGCTGGGCCCGTGCCCTGGTGGGGAGGGCCGCGTGAGCCCCTTCGACGTCATCGCCGCCGTCATCTGGATCGGCGTGATCGCCTCGGCCGCGGTGCTGCTGCGCGGCCTGTACCGCTCGCGGTCCGCCACGGCCGGGGCCTCCCCCGCCCTGCACGACCTGGCGGAGGCCGCGTTCCTGGTCGGTGGCCCGGGGAACGTGATCGACGCGGCCCTCGTCTCGCTGCTCGGGGACGGCCGGCTGACGGTCGGCGGCCCCGGGATCGTACGGATGCGGACCGGGGCGCGGGCGGTCGGCCCCGCCGAGAACGCCGTGGCCGAGGCCCTCCTGCGGGCCTCCTCCGGCTGGCTCTACCAGGTGCGCTACGCCGCGATGCTGGACCCGGCCGTGCAGGCGGTCGGTGACGCGCTGGCGGCGCGCGGGCTGCTGCTGCCGCCGGGCGGCGGACGCCGCCTGCGCCGGTGGGGCGTCGCCCTGGCGGTGGTGTGCGGGCTGCTGGTTCCCTTCTCGTTGCCGCTGACCTTCGTGGCGTTGGCCCTGGAGTCGGACCCGGGGGTGCCGTTCATCGTCCAGGTCTTCCCCGCCCTGCTCGCCGGGATCGTCATCGGTACCGTGTGCGCGAAGCGGGCCGGGAGGCGGCTGACCCCGGCGGGACGGCAGGCGCTCCTGGCCGTGCGGGCCCGCCACGAGAGCGACCCGGCCGCTTCGACGGCGGTCTCGCTGTTCGGACTGACCGGGCTGCACGACCCGTACCTGCGCGAGCAGTTGGTACCGGCCGCCCGCAGTACCCGGCTGGCCGCCGCCCAGGCGCGCGGGTACGGGTCGGGCAACGGCTCGCACCGTGCCTCCGGCTCCTCCGACTCCTGCGCCGCCGCCCCCATGGTGTGGTGCGCCGCGAGCGACGGCGGCGGTTCCGGCGGGTCCTCGGGGTGCGGGTCCTCCGGGTCGAGCTGCTCCGGTTCGTCCGGGTCGAGCTGCTCCGGGTCGAGCTCCGGGTCGAGCTGTTCGAGTTCCAGCTCCGGTTCGAGCTGTTCCAGCAGTTCCTGAGGCTCCGTCACCCCCTGCGGGTCGGGCGCGGTTGGGGCGAACGGGGGTACGGCGCCCGACACCCGGCGGCGGACCTGTACAGGGCGCCGCCGGCGGCATCTCATCGGACTTGTCGATGAGATGAGAGGGGCGCCATGCGGACGACGCTCGCACGCCACGGCACCGTCGCGGCGGTCCTGTGCCTCGCCCTGAGCGCCCCGGCACAGGCCCGCGCGGACGACGGCCCGTCCGTCCTCGGCTCCGTCGAGAACGCGGGAGCCGAGCGGGTCGCCGCCGAGGCCGCGGCGCGGGCCGGGGCCGGCAAGGGCCTCTCCTTCGGCCCCTGCCCCGCCGCCGAGGGCCTCCCGCTCCCCGTGCGCTGCGCGACCCTGCGCGTCCCGCTCGACTACGCCCGCCCCGACGGCCCCCGGATCCCCCTGACCGTCAGCCGGGTCCCCGCCACCGGGCGGGACGGGGCCGCTCGTCAGGGCGCGCTGGTCCACAACCCCGGCGGGCCGGGCGCCTCCGGGACGTACTTCCCGCTGCTGGCGACGCGGCCCGCCTGGAGGCGGATCGCGGCCGCCTACGACCTCGTCGGCTACGCCCCGCGCGGCGTCGGCCCTTCCGCCCCGCTGACCTGCGAGGACCCGGGCGAACGCCGCCGCCCTCCGACCCAGGTGCCGGCGGATCCCTCCCCCGCCTACAAGCAGGAGCGGCGGGCCGCCGCCCGCGCCTACGCCCTCGGCTGCGCGCGCCGCGCGGGGACGGCGCTGGCGCACTACACGACCCTGGACAACGCCCGTGACCTGCACGTGCTGCGCGCGGCCCTCGGGGAGCGGCGGTTGACCTTCATGGGGGCCTCGTACGGCACCTATCTGGGGGCCGTGTACGCCACCCTCTTCCCGGACCGGGTCCGGCGCATGGTCCTCGATTCCGCGGTGGACCCCGATCCGCGCCGCGTCTGGTACCGCAACAACCTCGACCAGGCCCCCGCCTTCGAACGCCGCTGGGCCGACTTCCGGGCCTGGGCGGCCCGCCACCACGCCACGTACGGGCTCGGCACCACCGCGGAGGCCGTGCGGGAGAGTTACGAGCGGGTCCGCGGGGCCGTGGCCCGCACCCCGGCGGGCGGGGTCGTGGGGACGGGCGAACTGCACGCCGCGTACCTCCAGGCGGCCTACTACGACGACGTGTGGCCGCGGCGGGCGGCCGCCCTGGCAGCGTTCCTGCGGGGCGATCCGGGTCCGCTCGTCGCCCAGGCGGCGCCCGATCCGGACACGGCGCGGGAGGCGGCGAACGCGACCGCGGTGTACACGGCGGTGCTGTGCAACGACGCCCCGTGGCCCGCCGACTGGGAGACCTGGGACCGCGACAACACCGAACTGGCCCGCCGGGCGCCCTTCGAGACCTGGGCGAACGCCTTCCTCAACCTGCCGTGCGCGTCCTGGCCGGTGCCCGTGCGGCAGCGGCCGACGCCGGTCGGCGCGCGGGAGGGGGAGGTGGCCCCGCTCGCGGGGACCCTGGTGGTCGCGGCGGAGCGGGACGGGGCGACCCCGTACGCGGGGGCGCTGGAGCTGCAACGGCGGCTCGGGCCGCGGGCCGCGCTGGTCACCGAGCGGGGCGCCGGGGCGCACGGGGTGGTGGGGGGACGCAACGGCTGCGTGGACGGGCACGTGGAGCGGTACCTGCTGACGGGTGCCACTCCGGGGTGGCGCGTCGCGTGCGCGCCGCATCCGGAGCCCGCGCCGGTGTCGCTGGACGACCGGGCGGCAAGCGCTCCCAGGGCGCTTGCGCCGCACGTCGTCTGAACTTCCGGGGCGGGGTCTCCGGCTGCGTCGATTCGGGGGCAGGGCCTCCCGATCACCGGGGGCCGCTGGTCTGCGGTCCTCCGGTCCTTCCCCCCAGGGGAGGTATCAGGCGAGCCCGTCCACCAGATCGGCGACGGACTTGCGGCGCCCGGTGTAGAAGGGCACCTCTTCGCGGACGTGCATGCGGGCCTCGGAGGCACGCAGGTGACGCATGAGGTCGACGATGCGGTAGAGCTCGTCGGCCTCGAAGGCGAGCATCCACTCGTAGTCGCCCAGGGAGAAGGAGGCGACGGTGTTGGCGCGCACGTCGGGGTAGCCGCGGGCCATCTTGCCGTGGTCGGCGAGCATGCGGCGACGGTCCTCGTCGGGCAGCAGGTACCAGTCGTAGGAGCGCACGAACGGGTAGACGCTGACGTAGTCGCGGGCGACCTCGTCGGCGAGGAAGGCCGGGATGTGCGACTTGTTGAACTCGGCGGGGCGGTGCAGGGCCATGTTCGACCACACCGGCTCCAGCGCGCGGCCCAGGCGGGTGCGGCGGAACAGGTTGTAGGCGGTCTGCAGCTCGTCCGCGGTCTCCGCGTGCCACCAGATCATGACGTCCGCGTCGGCGCGCAGGCCGGACACGTCGTAGGTGCCCCGGACCGTGATGTCCTTGGCGGCCAGCTGGTCGAACAGCTCCTGGACCTCGTCGGCGTAGCCGGCGCGGTCCTCCGGCAGGACGTCCTTCAGCCTGAAGACGGACCACAGGGTGTAGCGGATGACCTCGTTGAGGTCCTTCGCCTTCTTCCCCGCGTTGGGAATCTTCTCTGGTGCAGTCATGTGTCCATTGTCCCGTGTGCTGATCAGTGGTCTGCGCCAGGGGTGGCCATCGCGGCGAGCACCGCGTCGACCGCCTTCCCGGCACTGGCGACGCAGGCCGGAATGCCGACCCCTTCGTAGAGGGCGCCGCACAGGGCGATGCCCGGCAGCGGCGCGACGGCGTCCCGGATCCGGGCGACGCGGTCGAGGTGGCCGACGGGGTACTGGGGCAGGCCGCCGTCCCAGCGGGTGACCGTGGAGGCGACCGGTCGGGCGGTCAGGCCGACGGCCTCGCGGAGGTCGGCGAGGGAGACGTCGACGAGTTCGCCGTCGTCCCGCTTCAGGTCCTGTTCGTCGCCGTGTCGGCCGACGGAGGTGCGCAGCGGGAAGAGGTCGGGGTCGGCGCCGGCCCAGGCCCACTTGTTGCCGGAGAAGGTGGAGGCCTTGATGGTGCGGCCGTCGACGGGGGGTACGAGGAACCCGCTGGCCTCGCCGGAGGTGATCGACTCGGGCAGCTCGGAGCGGCGGAAGGCCATGGTGACCAGGGCCATCGACGCGTACTCGACCGTGCGCAGCGCCTCGGCGGCGGCGGGGGCGAGGGGGGCGAGCAGGCGTGCGGCCGGTTCGGCGGGGACGGCGAGGACGACTCCGTCGGCCTCGATGGCCTCGTCGCCGGTCACGACCCGCCAGCCGTGCGGCGTGCGCGCGACCTCGCGCACGGGGGCTCCGGTGCGCAGGTCGGCCCCGGCGGCCCGGCAGGCCTCGGCGACGGCCTCGGGGAGCCGGCCGATGCCGCCGTCGATGCCGGCGAAGACGGGGCCGGCGGCCTGGGGCGAGCGCGCGGCCCGCCGCTGGATCTCGCGCACGCCTTCGCCGAGCAGGGCGTGGGTGCGGGCGGCCTCGTAGAGCTGGGGGACGGCGGCGCGCAGGGAGATGCGGTAGGCGTCGCCCGCGTAGACCCCGCCGAGGAGGGGTTCCACGAGCCGGTCGACGACCTCGTGGCCGAGGCGGGCGGCGACGTACGCGCCGACCGCGACGTCCTCGCCGATCTCGACGGGGTCGAGCGTGCGCTCGGCGTCGATGCGGGCCAGTCCCTCGGGGGAGAGCACGCCGGAGGCGGCGAGCGGGCCGGACTCGGCGGGGACGCCCATGACGTGGCCGCGCGGCATGGGCCGCAGGGCGCCCCGGGTCCACAGGTGGGCGGTGGTGGTGGCGGGGGCCTGGAGGGCGTCCGCGAGGCCGACGGCCTTCGCCAGGGCCACGGCCTCGGGGCGGCGGGCGAGGACGGATTCCGCGCCGAGGTCGACGCGCAGTCCGGCGAGTTCGCCCGCGCGCAGCTTGCCGCCGAGGCGGGGGGCGGCCTCCAGCAGGGTCACGCGCAGGCCGTCGGCGAGCAGCCGGTGTGCCGCGGCGAGGCCGGCGATCCCGCCGCCCACGACGACGACGTGGCCGGCTGGTGCCGGCCGACCCGTACGCATGTCCGCTTCGTTCATGGACACATCGTCTCAGACCGCTCGGTGAGGCCGGACCGTGACCTCATCGGGACCGCCTCGATGCCGTGCGTGCGAAACCCGGGACGGGACCCTGGACGTCGAAACGGCGACATCAGCCGATCCCTCGGGGGGTATTCACGATGCACGCGTTCCACAGACGTCGTTCGACGGCGGGTCTGGCGGCCATGGCGCTCGCCGGGGTGCTCGCGGTGACCGGGTGCGGGGCCGACGGGGCCACGTCCGCCTCCGACAAGGCCGCGGTCGCCCCGCGGGAAGCGGGAGCCGGGCCGGGGGCGAAGCCGGGGGCCGGCGCGGCCGAGGGTGCGGCGAAGCCGGGGGCGGCCGAGGCCGCTCCTCCCGCGGCGGCCCCTTCGGCGGCGGACGCGAAGGCCGGGCAGCAGCCGGCCGCGGTCCGCCCGCACGTCATCCGTACGGGAAGTCTGTCCATCGAGACGACCGAGCCGCAGAAGGTGTTGGCGGCGGCCCGTACGGCGGCCGAGGACGCGGGCGGCTACGTCGGCAACGAGTCGACGGAGCGCGGCGAGGGCGGCCGGATGGGCTCGACGCTGACCGTGCGGGTGCCCGGGGAGCGCTTCGACGCGGTGATCGCCGCCCTGGAGGGCGGCGGGAAGCTGCTGAACCGCAAGGTCGAGGCGCAGGACGTGACGGAGCGGGTCGCGGACGTCGACAGCCGGGTCCGTTCGCAGCAGGCCAGCGTGGCCCGGGTGCGGGACATGATGGAGAAGGCTTCGGGCCTGTCGGACGTGGTGATGCTGGAGAGCGAGCTGAGCCGGCGCCAAGCCGACCTGGAGTCGCTGCTCGCCCAGCAGGCCGCGCTGAAGGACCGGACGGCGATGGGCACGATCACGCTGTCGGTCTCCGAGCCGGCGCCGAAGCCGCAGGAGAAGAAGGAGGAGAAGGAGAAGGAGCCGGGACTCGGCGACGCCCTGGCCGGCGGCTGGTCGGTGTTCGCCACGCTGGTGCGGTACCTGCTGCTGGCGCTGGCCGCGGTGGCCCCGTTCGCGCTGACGGCCGCGTTGGTGCTGCTCGGTTGGCGGACCTACCGGCGGCTGCGTCCGGCGGCGCCGGGCAAGGGGCGCGGGCCGGTTCGGGTGCCGCGCCAGGCCGGGCCCGCGGCGACTCCCACCGATACCGCCGCCGCACCCGCCGCCGCACCCGCGGACGGGCCGTCCGCCGTGCCCACCGGGGGCGGGGACGACGGGGAGGGCTGAGCGCGCGTCCGCCCGTAGCGTGTCCCCGTAACCGAACACGGGACGGAAACGGGGCGGACGATGGCGAAGGAACGACTGGTGGTGGTCGGCGGCGACGCGGCGGGGATGTCCGCCGCGTCGCAGGCCCGGCGGCTGAGGGGCGCGGCGGAGCTGGACATCGTCGCGTTCGAGCGGGGCCACTTCACCTCCTACTCGGCGTGCGGGATCCCGTACTGGATCGGCGGGCAGGTCGCGGAGCGCGACGAGCTGGTCGCGCGGACGCCGCGGGAGCACCGGGAGCGCGACATCGACCTGCGGATGCGCACCGAGGTCGTGGAGTTGGACGTGGCGGGCCGCCGGGTGCGCGCCCGGGACCTGGACAGCGGCGTCGAGTCCTGGACGGACTACGACAAGCTGGTCCTGGCGACGGGCGCCCGGCCGGTGCGTCCGAAGCTGCCCGGGATCGGGGCCCACGGGGTGCACGGGGTGCAGTCGCTGGACGACGGCACCCGCCTGATGGGCACGCTGGAGCGGGTGGAGGGCCGCCGGGCGGTGGTCGTCGGCGCCGGCTACATCGGCGTCGAGATGGCGGAGGCCCTGGTCGGGCGGGGCTTCGAGGTGACCGTCCTGCACCGGGGCGCGCAGCCGATGTCGACGCTGGACCCGGACATGGGCGGCCTGGTGCACAGCGCGATGAACGCCATGGGGATCCGTACGGTCTCCGGCGCCGAGGTGACGAAGGTCCTCACGGACGAGGAGGGCCGGGCCCGCGCGGTGGCCACCGCGTCCGGGGAGGAGTACCCGGCGGACGTGGTGGTGCTGGGCATCGGCGTGGAGCCGCGCACGGCGCTCGCGCGGGAGGCGGGGCTGCCGCTCGGCGAGTCGGGCGGTCTGCTGACGGACCTGTCGATGCGGGTGCGGGGCCACGAGGACATCTGGGCGGGCGGTGACTGCGTGGAGGTCCTGGACCTGGTGGCGGGCCGCAACCGGCACATCCCGCTCGGCACGCACGCCAACAAGCACGGCCAGGTCATCGGCTCGGGCGTGGGCGGCGGCTACGCCACCTTCCCCGGGGTGGTCGGCACGGCCGTCAGCAAGGTCTGCGACCTGGAGATCGCCCGTACGGGGCTGCGGGAGCGCGACGCCCTGGAGGCGGGCCTGCGGTTCGTGACGGCGACCATCCGCTCGACGAACACGGCGGGGTACTACCCGGGCGCGGCCGAGATGACGGTGAAGATGCTGGCGGAGCGGCGTACGGGGCGGCTGCTCGGCGTGCAGATCGTCGGCGGCGCGGGGGCCGCGAAGCGGGTGGACGTCGCGGCGGTCGCGCTGACGGCCGGGATGACGGTGGAGCAGGTGGTGTCGCTGGACCTGGGCTACGCCCCGCCGTTCTCCCCGGTCTGGGACCCGGTCCTGGTGGCGGCCCGCAAGGCGGTGACCGCGGTCCGCGCGGCGGGGGTGTAGGCGCCCCGCCGGGCCGGACGCGCGGACGCCGGCGCCCCCGCTCCCGCGGCGGCGCCGGCGTCCGGCGGGTGGATCAGACGGCCGTCCGGGTGTGGACGTAGTCCACGAGACGGGTCAGGGCGTCCGGGTCGGTGGTCGGCAGGACGCCGTGGCCGAGGTTGAACACGTGGCCCTCCAGACCCGCGGCGGCGGCCAGGACCTCGTCGGTCTTGGCCTGGACGGCCTCGGGGGTGGAGAAGAGGACGGCGGGGTCCAGGTTGCCCTGGAGCGCCTTGCCGGGGCCGACGCGGCGGACGGCCTCGTCGAGGGAGACCCGGTAGTCGACGCCGACGACGTCCGCGCCCGCCTCGCCCATGAGGCCGAGGAGCTCGCCCGTGCCCACGCCGAAGTGGATGCGCGGGACGCCGTACGAGGCGACGGACTCCAGGACCTTCGCCGACGCGGGCATCACGGAGCGGCGGTAGTCGGCCGGGGCGAGCGCGCCGACCCAGGAGTCGAAGAGCTGCACCGCGGAGGCGCCGGCCTCGATCTGGACCTTCAGGAAGGCCGAGGTGATCTCGGCGAGCCGGTCGAGCAGCTCGGCCCACAGCCCGGGGTCCCCGTACATGAGGGCCTTGGTGTGCTCGTGGTTCTTCGAGGGACCGCCCTCGACGAGGTAGCTCGCGAGGGTGAAAGGCGCTCCGGCGAAGCCGATCAACGGGGTGCCGCCCAGTTCACCCGTGAGCATGCCGATCGCCTCGGTGACGTAGGAGACGTCCTCCGGGGTGAGGTCGCGCAGCTGTGCGAGGTCCTCGCGGCGGCGGATCGGCTGGGCCACGACAGGGCCGATGCCCGGCTTGATGTCGAGGTCGACGCCGATGGCCTTCAGCGGGACGACGATGTCCGAGAAGAAGATCGCCGCGTCGACGTCGTGGCGCCGCACGGGCTGGAGGGTGATCTCGGTGACCAGGTCGGGGCGCATGCAGGACTCCAGCATGGCCGTGCCCTCGCGCACCTTGCGGTACTCGGGGAGTGAGCGGCCGGCCTGCCTCATGAACCACACCGGGGTGTGCGGCACCGGCTCCCGCCGGCACGCCTTCAGGAAGGCGGAATCGTACGTCTGACTCGGCTGGCCCTTGAGGGGTTCGTTGGCGCTCACGACCCAAATCTTCGCACGTATGAAGAAGTGCCCGGCCCGGCCCGGGTGTCCCTGCGCCGTACGGCCGCTCGTTCCGCCTAGTCTTCCCGGCATGGCTGCGGCTCAGGGACGATTTTCAGATGGTGCCGACGGTACGGACAGCGCGAAGGAGACCTCCGTCCCGCTCCCGTTCCGGCGGGCGGTCGAGGGCTTGAGGAAGGCGAGACTGCGGCCCGGGATCGAGATCGACCCGACGAAGCCGCCGCAGCGCCTGGCGCCGTACGCGTACGCGCTGGAGGCGGCGGTCGTCGACGGCGAGGACGATCTGGCCGACGGGCGCCTGATCCTGCTGCACGATCCCGACGGGCACGAGGCGTGGCGGGGCACCTTCCGGCTGGTGACGCTCGTCAGGGCGGAACTGGAGCCCGAGATGGCCTCCGATCCACTCCTGCCGGAGGTCTGCTGGTCCTGGCTGACCGGGGCGCTGGACGCACGCGGGCTGACGTACGGGGAGGCGAGCGGCACCGTCACCATGGCGAGCTCGCACTACTTCGGCGGGCTCGGGGAGCGGCGTCCGGCCACCCAGATCGAGATCAGGGCCTCGTGGACGCCCCGCGAGGGGGTGGGTGGGGTGCCGGACACCCCGGCGCACCTGTCGGCGTGGTGCGAGCTGCTGTGCCAGGTCGCGGGGCTGCCCCCGGTGGGGCCGACGGACACGGCCACGGGCGTGGTGTCCCTGCCACAGCGTCGGGGTCCGCACCACCCGTAGGCGACGGGGCGCGCGGGGCCGATCGGACGCGGCCCCGCGGCCGTCCGGGGGCGCGCGCGAGGGGGGCGACGGCCGATCGCGGCGTTGACGGGCTGTCAAAACCGTGCGCGCGCTGCGGGCTTCTGACCGTACCGTGATCGATCGTGCGTCCGAATTGCCCGAATTGTTACTCACCAAATCGTGATCATTCCCTAAAGCCGGGCGGGTGACGTGCCGAAGGAGTCAGTGACCATCCGCACGGTTCGCACCGGCTTCCTTCCCCGAGCCGGCCCGTCCCGCCACTCCCCCAGGAGGCCTAGGTGTCCGTTCTTCTCGAGCAGCCCGCAAGCCTGGTCGCCTACCGCCCGAACAAGCCGACGGCCATGGTCGTCGTGGCCGACCCGCGCGTCCGTTCCACCGTGACCCGCCATCTGTGGGCCCTCGGAGTCCGTGACGTGATCGAGGCGTCGTCCATCGCGGAGGCCCGCCCCCGCGTCGGCAGCCCGCGCGACATCTGCGTGGCCGACGTACACCTGCCCGACGGTTCCGGTCTCACCCTGCTCTCCGAGACCCGCGCCGCCGGCTGGCCGAACGGCCTGGCCCTGTCCGCCGCCGACGACATCGGTGCCGTGCGCAACGCCCTCGCCGGCGGTGTGAAGGGCTACGTCGTCACCGGTACGCGGACCAACATCGGGCTCCCCACCCGGCCCGGCGCCGCCCCCATCGGCGCCGCCGCCGCCCGCATGCACCGCCGCCCCCCGGGTGCCCCGAGCCACCCGGGCGGCTACCGAGAGCTCTCCGGCCGCGAGGTCGAGGTCCTGCGCCTCGTCGCGGAGGGCCAGTCCAACAAGGCCATCGGCGTCTCGATGGGCCTGTCCGCCCTCACCGTCAAGTCCCACCTCGCCCGGATCGCCCGCAAGCTGGGCACCGGCGACCGGGCCGGAATGGTCGCGGTCGCCCTGCGGACGGGGATCATCCACTGAGCCCGTCCGGAATACCCCGGGCGAACCCCCGGGGAACCCCCGGAAACGCCCCCTCTCCCCCCTCGCGCCCGTCGACGGAACGTTCCGGCGACGGGCGCGTCACATCCACCGATACCCTTGACCGGTGACCGACGCCCAAGAGACCGCAGCACACCTGCGCACCACCACCGGGGGCGGCCCCCCGGACGAAGAGGTTTCGTCCGATGGGCCCATTCCCCTGCTGGAACCCCGTGAGGGGATCCCTCCGGTCGTGGCCGACCCCGAGTCCCTCGCCCGGGTGGTCGCGGCCTTCGCCGCGGGCACCGGCCCCGTGGCCGTCGACGCCGAACGCGCCTCCGGATACCGCTACGGCCAGCGCGCCTACCTGGTGCAGCTGCGCCGCGAGGGCGCCGGGTCGGCGTTGATCGACCCGGTCGGCTGCCCGGACCTGTCGGAGCTCGGCGAGGCCCTCTCCGACACCGAGTGGATCCTGCACGCCGCCACCCAGGACCTGCCGTGCCTGCGCGAAATAGGCATGGCCCCGACCACGCTGTTCGACACCGAGCTCGCGGGCCGACTGGCCGGCTTCCCCCGGGTCGGACTCGGCGCGATGGTCGAGAGCGTCCTCGGCTACGTCCTGGAGAAGGGCCACTCCGCGGTCGACTGGTCCACCCGCCCGCTGCCCGAGCCGTGGCTGCGCTACGCGGCCCTGGACGTGGAGCTGCTCGTGGACCTGCGCGACGCCCTGGAGAAGGAGCTCGACCGCCAGGGCAAGCTGGAGTGGGCCCGTCAGGAGTTCGACGCCATCGCCGCCGCGCCGCCCGCCCCGCCCCGCAAGGACCCGTGGCGGCGCACGTCCGGCATGCACAAGGTCCGCCGCCGCCGGCAGATGGCGGTCGTACGGGAGCTGTGGGAGTCCCGCGACCGGATCGCGCAGCGCCGTGACGTGTCCCCCGGGAAGGTGCTGGGGGACGCCGCGATCGTCGAGGCGGCCCTGGCCCTCCCCGCGAACGTGCACGCGCTGTCGGCCCTGCCCGGGTACGGGCAGCGGATGGGGCGCCGCCAGCTGGACCAGTGGATGGCCGCCGTGGACCGGGCCAAGGAGCTGCCCGAGAACGAGCTGCCCCAGCCGGGTGCCACCCCGGCCGGTCCGCCTCCGCCGCGCTCCTGGGCGGACAAGGACCCGGCCGCCGCGGCACGCCTGTCGGCGGCCCGCACGGCCGTCACCACGCTGGCCGAGCGGCTGAACCTGCCGCAGGAGAACCTGATCACCCCGGACACCGTGCGCCGGCTGTGCTGGGAGCCCCCGCAGCGACCGACGCCCGAGACGGTGGCGGCGGCCCTCGCCGGGTACGGCGCCCGCCCCTGGCAGATCGAGCAGGTCACCGCCGCCCTGGTCACCGCCCTCGGCGCGACCGCCTGAGCGGACCCCCGCACGACGTCAAGAGCCCCCGGCTTCCCGCCGGGGGCTCTTCCGTTACGCGGTTCTGTTACGCGGTCATGACATCCACACTCTTTTGAACACGCTCAAGAAGATCTATTTTCTTGAACATGATCAAAAATCTGTACGCGTCATGGGTCCGCGACTTCGAGGCCGAGCGGGAGCGGCGAGCCACCCTCGGGGACCCCGACTGGAGCATCGGGGCCCACCTGCCCCCGGAGCTGGTCCGCAGCCTCCAGACGTTCCAGGTCGGCGAGGACGGCGACGGCTCCGCGCTGCGCGCCAAGGCCGACGGCGCCGGGGACGCCTCGTACTCCGCGGCGATCCGCCTGTTCATCGCCGAGGAACAGAACCACGCCCGCCTGCTGGCCCTGCTGCTCGCGGCCGCCGGGGCGCCGACCCTGACGGGCCACTGGAGCGACGCGGTCTTCGTGAAGGCCCGGCGACTGATGGGGCTGCGGCTGGAGTTGATGGTGCTGATGGTCGCCGAGTCGGTGGCCCTCGGGTACTACCGGGCCCTGCGCGACGGGGTCGGCGATCCGCTCACCGCCGAGGTCGCCTCCCGGCTGGTGGCGGACGAGGAACGCCACGTCCCCTTCCACTGCCGGCGGCTGCACGAGGGCCTGGCCCCGCTCCCCGGACCGGCCCGCCGCGCGGCGGTCGCGGGCTGGCGGGCCATGGTCGCGGGCGGGCCGTCGTGGTGGCCGCCGACCACGGGCCGGCCCTGCGCGCCCTCGGCACCGACCGGCGCTCCTTCGTCGCGGGCGTGGTGCGCGACTCGGCCGCCATGGCCTCGGCGATGCGCGACGGGAGCGCCGGGGCGGGGGTGGGGCGCCCCGCGGCGACCCCGGCGCGGGCGGAGGGCGGAGTGTGACGTTCGCCGCTCCTCGGCGAGGGGGTGTCCACACCAGTTACTCGCAAGTAGCATGGCGGGGTGAGCGGGCGCTCAGCGATGGACGCCCCCGCGCGGCAGTGCACACCCGCACCTGGAGGAGAGCCAACGTGCCTCGTACCGTCAGGGACGTCGTCTTCGTCGACGGCGTCCGCACCCCGTTCGGCAAGGCGGGCCCGAAGGGCATCTACCACGAGACCCGCGCCGACGACCTCGTCGTGAAGGCCATCCGGGAGCTGCTGCGCCGCAACCCGGACCTGGACCCCAAGAAGATCGACGAGGTCGCCATCGCCGCGACCACGCAGATCGGCGACCAGGGCCTGACGCTGGGCCGCACGGCCGGCATCCTCGCGGGCCTCCCGCAGTCCGTCCCGGGCTACTCCATCGACCGCATGTGCGCCGGCGCGCTGACCGCCGTCACCGCCGTCGCGGGCGGTGTGGCCTTCGGTGCCTACGACGTCGCCCTCGCCGGCGGTGTCGAGCACATGGGCCGCCACCCCATGGGCGAGGGCGTCGACCCGAACCCGCGCTTCGTCTCCGAGAAGCTGGTCGACGAGTCCGCCCTGTTCATGGGCATGACCGCCGAGAACCTGCACGACCGGTACCCGACGATCACCAAGCTCCGCGCCGACGAGTACGCCGTGCGCTCGCAGGAGAAGGCCGCCAAGGCGTACGCCGACGGCAAGATCCAGCAGGACCTGGTCCCGATCTCGGTGCGCAACACCAACGCGGAGGTCGGCGAGACGGGCTGGGGCCTGGTCACCACCGACGAGCCGATGCGTCCGGGCACCACCCTGGAGAACCTGGCCGGCCTGAAGACCCCCTTCCGTACGCACGGTCGGGTCACCGCGGGCAACGCCGCCGGTCTCAACGACGGGGCCACGGCCGCGATCATCGCGTCCGAGGACTTCGCCCGCGAGAACAACCTCCCGGTCAAGATGCGCCTGGTCTCGTACTCCTTCGCGGGCGTCGAGCCGGAGGTCATGGGCTACGGCCCGATCCCGGCCACCGAGAAGGCCCTCGCCCAGGCGGGCCTGTCCATCGAGGACATCGGCCTGTTCGAGATCAACGAGGCCTTCGCCGTCCAGGTGCTGGCCTTCCTGGAGCACTACGGCATCGCCGACGACGACGCCCGCGTGAACCAGTACGGCGGCGCGATCGCCTTCGGTCACCCGCTGGCCTCCTCCGGCGTCCGCCTGATGACGCAGCTGGCCCGCCAGTTCGAGGAGCAGCCGCACGTCCGCTACGGCCTGACCACGATGTGCGTCGGCTTCGGCATGGGCGCGACCGTCATCTGGGAGAACCCGAACTTCACCGCCGAGGGAGACGCCAAGTGAGCACCACCGCCGAGCTCCTGAAGGGTGCGGCCGAGCTGTTCCCGGACGAGGTCGTCACCTCCGCGCACGTCCGTCACCTGGACCTGCCGTTCGGCGCCGGGCGCTTCGCGCTCGTCACGCTGGACAACGGTTTCGACCACACCAAGCCGACCACCTTCGGCCCGCAGTCCCTCGCCAACCTGAACGCGGCGATCGACCAGGTCGAGCAGGAGGCCCTCGCGGGCTCCATCGTCGGCGCGGGCATCACCGGCAAGCCGTTCATCTTCGCGGTCGGCGCCGACCTCAAGGGCGTCGAGCTGCTGAAGGCGCACGACGAGGCGCTGGCCATCGGCAAGGGCGGCCACGACGTCTTCAAGCGCCTCTCGGCGCTGGCCGTCCCGACCTTCGCGTACTACAACGGCGCGGCCATGGGCGGCGGCGTCGAGGTCGGTCTGCACTGCTCGTACCGCACCGTCTCCAAGGCCATCCCGGCCTTCTCGCTGCCCGAGGTCTTCCTCGGCCTGGTTCCGGGCTGGGGCGGCTGCGCCATCCTGCCGAACCTGATCGGCGCGGAGCGCGCGGTCTCGGTCATCATCGAGAACTCGCTCAACCAGAACCGGCAGCTGAAGGGCAAGCAGGTCTTCGAGCTCGGCATCGCCGACGCGATCTTCGAGGGCGCCGACTTCCTGGAGCAGTCGCTGATCTGGACGGCGAACGTCCTGAACGGCACCACCGAGGTCGTCCGCGCCGACGTCGACCGCGGCGAGGCCTGGGACGCGGCCGTCGCCAAGGGCCGCTTCGTCGCGGACTCCAAGGTGCACGGCGCCGCTCCGGCCGCCTACCGCGCGCTGGACATCATCGCCGCGGCCAAGGACGGCGACCTCCAGGCCGGCTTCGACGCCGAGGACCGGGCCCTCGCGGACCTGATCATGGGCGGCGAGCTGCGCTCGGGCATCTACGCCTTCAACCTGGTGCAGAAGCGCGGCAAGCGCCCCGCCGGTGCCCCGGACAAGTCGCTGGCCCGTCCGGTCACCAAGGTCGGCGTCGTCGGCGCGGGCCTGATGGCCTCGCAGCTGGCGCTGCTGTTCCTGCGCCGCCTGGAGGTGCCGGTGGTCCTCACCGACATCGACCAGGAGCGCGTGGACAAGGGCGTGGGCTACGTCCACGCCGAGATCCAGAAGCTGCTCGGCAAGGGTCGCATCAACCAGGACAAGGCCAACCGCCTGACCGCCCTGGTGACCGGCGTCCTGGACAAGGCCGAGGGCTTCGCGGACGCGGACTTCATCATCGAGGCCGTGTTCGAGGAGATGTCCGTCAAGCAGAAGGTGTTCGCGGAGGTCGAGGCGGTCGCCCCGGCGCACGCGATCCTCGCCACCAACACCTCCTCGCTGTCGGTGTCGGAGATGGCCTCGAAGCTCAAGCACCCCGAGCGCGTGGTCGGCTTCCACTTCTTCAACCCGGTCGCGATCCTCCCGCTGCTGGAGATCGTCCGCGGTGAGCTGACCGACGACGCCTCGCTGGCCACGGCCTTCGGTGTCGCCAAGAAGCTGAAGAAGACCGCGGTCCTCACCAAGGACGCCCCGGCGTTCGTCGTGAACCGCATCCTGACCCGCTTCATGGGCGAGATCCAGAACGTCATCGACGAGGGCACCCCGGTGGCCACGGCGGAGAAGGCCATCGAGCCGCTCGGCCTGCCGATGTCCCCGCTGGTGCTGCTGGAGCTCGTCGGCCCGGCGATCGGTCTGCACGTCTCCGAGACCCTGAACCGGTCCTTCCCGGAGCGCTTCACGGTCTCCCCGAACCTGGCGGCCGTGGTCAAGGCCGGCAAGCGCGGCTTCTACGTCTACGATTCCGGCAAGCCGGAGCTGGACCCCGAGGTCGCCGCCCTCCTGGTGCAGGGCGACTCCGTCCTGACCGAGGAGCAGGTCCGCGACCGCGTCCTCGACGCGGTGGCGCAGGAGATCGGCCTGATGCTGGAGGAGGGTGTCGTGGCCGAGGCCCAGGACATCGACCTCTGCCTCATCACGGGCGCCGGCTGGCCCTTCCACCTGGGCGGCATCACGCCGTACCTGGACCGTGAGGGCGTCTCGGAGCGGGTGAACGGCAAGCGGTTCCTCGCCCCGGGCACCGCGAGCGTCCCCGCCTAGTCCGCGCGACAGTGGAAGGGCCCGTCCGCACCAGGGGTGCGGGCGGGCCCTTCCGCGTGCGCGGCCGGCGGCCGACCGGCGGGCGTACGCCGCCGGCCGGCGGGGGTCACTTCCTGCGGCCGAGGCGGCCCGGCTTGACCAGGCGTTGCGCGGCGGGCGACTCGGGGTTGATGCGCAGGGCGTTGCGGCCCGCCTCGCGGCGCATCTCGTCGCCGGCCCGGCCCATCTTCGCGGCGGTCTCCGCGATCCGCAGCCACACCAGGGCCCGCCCGCTGTCGGCGGAGATCTCCATCGCGCGCCGCAGGCGCCGCTCGGCCTGCTCGGTCTCCTTGCGGCGGATGTGCGCCTGGGCCATGCCGACGAGCAGGTCGAGGTTCTCGTACTCGGCGAGGAGGCGGGCGCCGACCTCCAGCACGCCCCGGTCGTCCCTGGCCTCCACCAGGGAGGCGAACCCGCCGAGCGTGATGTCGGTGAACGGCGCGTCGTCCAGGCCGCGCTCGCGCGTGGCGAGGAAGGTCCAGCCCGTGCCGCGGCGCCACTTCCAGGTCCGCGGGCCCGGCAGGTCCAGGCGGACGCGGGTGCGCTCGTTGAAGTGCATGGACAGCTCGGGGCGCTCGTCCCACCGCTCGACGGCGGCGGCCACGTAGGACTCGGCGACCTCGCGCAGGAAGGCGTACCGCTTGGGCTGCATGCAGTAGCCGACGGCCTGGACGTACGGGGTGACCTCGGAGCGGATGTGCTCCACGTCGAGCACCCGGTCCTCGACGGTGCCCGCCTCCTCCTCCAGGTCCGGCAGCAGGGCGTGCGTGAGGGTGGCGGGGATGCGGTTGCTGTTGGCGTACGGCCGCATCCGGCGGATGACCTCCAGCGCGCCGATCTGGGCCACGGGGATCCCGTAGAGGGCGCGGGCGGTGAACAGGCCGGTGGAGAAGCAGCCGATCACCCGGCGCGGTGCCAGGTGGGCGAAGACGGCCTCGGCGAGGACGGGGACGTCCAGGACGAGGAAGGGGACCTCCGCCGCGCGGGCCGCCTCGCCGAGGGTGTCGGCGAGGCTGGAGGGGGCGCTGGGGTGCGGTTTGAAGACCACGGAGGTGAAGCCGAGCCGCAGCGCGCCGTGGAACATGCGCAGGTGCAGCTCCTCCTCTTCCTCCTCGGTGAGGATGCCGAGCGGGGAGAGGTACTGGCCGAGCAGGACGGCGGTCTCGGGGCCGCGCGCGGCCAGGTCGGCGGGGATCACCCGTTCGAGGATCGGCCCGCACTCCTCGGTGACCTCCGCCATCAGCTTGAGGACGGCGCCGGTGTGCACGGGCTCGGAGGGGATCCCGTACTCGGTCAGGAGTATGGGCAGCAGCGTGGGGACCAGGTCCAGGTAGAGGACCCGGGTGATCCGGCCGTGCAGGGAGCGGGGCAGGTCGTTGCGGGTGGGGCCGTAGCTCATGACGCCGTCGGCGTAGACGGCGAGGGTGGCGTCCGAGAAGATCTTGCAGAGGGTCTGGGCGGGTTTGACCTGGATGGACTCGACGACGAGTTCCAGGGGGCCGGGGCGCAGTCCCATCTTCTCGGCCATGACGGTGCGCCACAGGGGGGCGTCCTCGTCGCGCGGGGACCACAGGGCCGGGTGGAACGGGTAGATCAGGTCGTTCCAGTAGACGACGCGGTGGAAGCGTTCGAGGACGGGGGCGGCGCCGGGCATGTGGTGCAGCGGTGTGGCGACTTCGGGGATGTCCACGTTGTTGCACACGAGCAGGACGCGTTCGCGGTCGTCGTCGCCGAGTTGGCCGGCGTCGATGGCGGCGGCGACGGTCATGGCGCCGTAGAGGGTGGAGGCGGCGAATATGCGGGTCATCGGCCGGCGACGCCCTGCCGGTGGGAGAGCAGTGCCCTGAGCTTGTTCACGCGTACGGAGTCCATTCCCTCCAGTGTCCCTTCGAGGACGTCCCGGGGCAGTTCGTCGAGGAGCAGTGCGGCGCGCTCCATGAGCAGGGTCCGGGTGAGTTCCTCGTACGACTCGGCGCGGTCCATGTGAATGACGACGAGGGCGCACAGAGTTCGCATCGCCTTGAAGGACAGTTCATATCCGCGGGGGTGGCCGGCGAGCTCTTCGAAAATCAGTCGGAAGGCGGGGAGGAAGTCGAGCTGTCGTTCGTCGGGGGCCTTGGTGAGCGAAGTCGACACGTCGCGGCGGTAGAAGACACCGTGGAGGTCGACGACCCCGAAGGAACGGGTGCGCAGGTGCAGCTTGTAGAACCAGGGGCGGTCCTCTGCGGTGCGCAGGCTCTCGTCGAAGTAGAGGGCGTCGACCTCGCGCAGGCGCTCGCGGTCGTAGATGCCGGCCCAGGACTGCGGGTAGTCCATGAAGGTGGAGGCGTCGACGGGTCCGATGTAGTCGGTGGGGTCGAGGGGAAGCGCGCGGGGGGCGAGCGGCGCCGTGACGATCTTCCGCTTCCTGCCGTAGACGCGGACGTGGCCGGTGCGCAGGAAGTCGACGCCGGACTGACCCATCCAGCCGACGAGTTGCGCGAGATATCCCGGGGCGTACCAGTCGTCCCCGTCGAGGAAGGTGAAGAACCGCCCGCGGGCGGCCGCGAGACCGATGTTCCGGGTGGCCGATATGCCCAGGTTCCGCTGATTGCGTATCAACAGGGCGCCGGGAATCCGGGGCACCATCTCCTGGAGAATCTCTGACGTTCCGTCAACGGATCCGTCGTCCACGACGATGAACTCGAAATCCTCCCGCGCATTCAGCGCCAGGGATTTGAGTGCCGTCCGGCAGTAGTCCCTGACGTCACACATCGCGACGATCACCGAAAGGGTCACCATCGGAAGCACTCACCATCTCCCCATTTTCACCACACCCTCGCCAGGCCGCCCGGACGGGGTGTCCGCGCACTCCACCGGCCTACGTTCGGGTAACACATCGGCCATCATGGCAGAAGCCGTACGCGACCCCGAACGATCACCGGGGTGTGACGTACAACTCCTTCTCCATCGACGCGTCCCCGTGACATGTAAAGCCGAGATCAGCATGTATGGTTCTGTCGGACTGCGCGGCGATCCAGGCTGTGCCACCGCCCACCTGTGGGTATGTCGAAGGCAGTTGGGCCTCCCCCACCGAACCGGGAATCACCAGTGCGCATCCACGTGCTCGCAGACTCCGACACCCGCTGGAAATGGGGCGCGGGGCTCGCGGTGGGTCTGGCACCGGGCAGCGAGGTCCACGCCCACATGCTCCGCGGCCGGAGCACCCCGACGGCCCGCCAACTGGCCGAGGTGGGCATCGCCCCCGCCTCCCTCACCGAGGCCACACTCGCCGAGTTCGCCGCGGCCCCGGAACTCGACGAGGCGGATCTGATCATCCTGGGCACGGTCGGCGGCGCCACGCACGCGGCCCTGCACGCCCTCGCCCGCCGCTTCGCCGGATCCCCGCGCCGGCCGATCCTGATGACCGGCTACGTCGGCGTGGTCTACGAGAAGATGGCGGACGGCCTCCTGCTGCGCGCCGGCGCCGACATCGTCCTCGCGAACAGCCCCTTCGACCGGCGTCGTTTCCGCGAGACGTACGAGCCCCTCGGAATTCCCGGATCCTGCATCGTGCAGACCGCCCTGCCCTTTCTCGACCAACGGCCCTACGACATGAACCGGACGCACGCCGAACACCCCTATACCGTGTGTTTCGCCGTTCAACCGTCCGTGCCCGCCGACCGGAACGGCCGTCTGTACATGCTGCGCCGCGCGATATCCCACGCGCGACTGCGCCCCGGCCGGGACGTCCTCGTCAAACTCCGCAGCAAGCCGGGCGAGGCGACCACCCATGTGGAGGCCTATCACTACCAGTCGCTCGCCGAACAACTCGACGAGCCATTGCCGCCCAATCTGCATTTCGTGTACGGCAACATGTCCCAGACCCTCGACCGCACCGACCTGTTGGTGACGGTGAGTTCCACGGCCGCCCTGGAATCGATGCACCGGGGAATGCCGACCGCGATCCTGAGCGATCTCGGCGTGCGGGAAATACACGGAAACCACTATTTCGTCGGCTCGGGTTGCGTCACCGACTGGTCGGCCATAGACGAGGGCGCCGCTCCCCTCGCGCACGAATCCTGGACGGTCGACCAGGGAATCCGCTCGGCCGATCCCTTCGGTGAACTCCGCGAACGGATCGTCGCGTTGCGCGGGATTCCACTGCCCCCGATCTCCCCGTACTACACGGCCGACAGCGCCCCCGAATACGTCGGTACGCTGCTGCGCCGCCGCGGCCTCGACCCCGACGGCTCGCCCGGCGCGGGGGCGGTCCCCGGGCGCGGTTCCGGCCCGATGCGGCGCACCTCGCGCCGCGTCCTGCGGGTCGCCTACCGGTTCGGGGTCCAGCGCGTGGCCCCGAAGATCCAGCAGTGGGGCGGCGTGTGACCGCCGTCCGCGCCCGCGCCCCCCGGGGCGCCCGCCACCGGGCCGCCCGCCCGCGCACCACCCGCCCTGCCACCCTCGACACCCCGGGGAGAACCTCGTGAACGTCACCGCCGTCATACCCGCCCGGGGCGGCTCCAAGGGCATCCCCGGGAAGAACGTCGCCGAGGTGGGCGGGGTCCCCCTCGTCGCCCGCGCCGTCCGCGCCTGCCGGGACGCCGCCCACGTGACCCGGGTGGTGGTGTCCACCGACGACGGCGCCATCGCCGCCGCCGCCCGCGCCGCCGGCGCCGAGGTCGTCGAGCGCCCGGCCGAACTCGGCTCGGACCTGGCCTCCAGCGAGTCGGCGCTGGCGCACGCCCTGGACCGGCTGGAGGAGGGCCAGGCGCCCCCGGTGGACGTGCTGGTGTTCGTCCAGTGCACCAGCCCGTTCCTGACGGCCGAGGAGGTCGACGCCTGCGTCCTCGCCGTCGTGCGGGACGGCGCCGACTGCTCCTTCACCGCGGCGCCCTTCCACGGCTTCCTGTGGAGCGCCACGCCGGACGCCGGCCCCGGGCACCGGGCGGACGGCGTCAACCACGACAGCTCCTTCCGCCCGCGCCGCCAGGACCGTACGCCCGAGTACCTGGAGACGGGCTCCGTCTACGCCATGCGCGCCGACGGCTTCCGCGCGCACGGCCACCGCTTCTTCGGACGCGTCCAGCTCGTGCCCACGGCCCCCGAGCGGGCCATCGAGATCGACGAACCGGGCGACCTCGCCCGGGCCCGCGCCCTCGCCCCCCTGCTGGACGCCCCGCCCCCGGGCGGGGTGCCGGCGGCCCGGCAGAACCCGGCGGCCCCCTCCCCGCCGCGAACCCCGCAGTACCCCCGAAAGGAACTCTGAACAGTGGTGCACAGCAACCGGATCCGCCGCATCGGGAACCGTGAGGTCGGCCCCGGCCGGCCCACCTACGTGATCGGCGAGATCGGGATCAACCACAACGGCGACCTCGCATCCGCCCTCGCGCTGATCGACGCGGCCGCCGACGCGGGCTGTGACGCGGTGAAGTTCCAGAAGCGCACGCCCGAGATATGCACGCCGCGCGACCAGTGGGACATCGAACGCGACACCCCCTGGGGTCGGATGACCTACATCGACTACCGCCACCGCGTCGAGTTCGGCGAGACCGAATACCGCGCCGTCGACGCGCACTGCGCCGAACGCGGCATCGACTGGTTCGCCTCCCCCTGGGACACCGAGGCCGTCACCTTCCTGGAGAAGTTCGACGTGCCCACCCACAAGGTGGCCTCCGCCTCCCTGACGGACGACGAGCTGCTCCTCGCGCTGCGCGCCACCGGCAAGACGGTCATCCTGTCGACCGGCATGTCCACGCCGCAGCAGATCCGGCACGCCGTGGAGGTGCTGGGCAGCGAGAACACCGTCCTGCTGCACGCCACCTCGACGTACCCGGCGAAGGCGGAGGAGCTGAACCTGAGGGTGATCAACACCCTCCAGGAGGCCTACCCGAACGTGCCCATCGGCTACTCCGGCCACGAGACCGGCCTCCAGACCACACTGGCCGCCGTCGCCCTCGGCGCCACCTTCGTCGAACGGCACATCACCCTCGACCGGGCGATGTGGGGCTCCGACCAGGCCGCCTCCGTCGAGCCCGGCGGCCTCACCCGCCTCGTGCGCGACATCCGCACCATCGAGACCGCCCTCGGCGACGGCGTCAAGCGCGTCTACGACTCCGAACTCGCCCCGATGAGGAAGCTCCGCCGCGTCCCGGGCGTCCTCGCCGGCGAAGGCGTGACGGCCTCGGCATGACCGAAACCCTCGCCCTGGTGGAGAGCCCGGCTCAACTACTGAACGTCCTGGAGTGGGCCCACGTCCACCCGGGCGAGGCAGCGTCCCTCACCATCGCCGTCCTCCAGCCGACGGACCCGCGCTCCCGCGCGCAGGTCCGGCGGCTGTGCGCCTTCGCCTCCCGCGCCCGCCTGGTCTGGCGACGCTACGAGGTCCGCGCCGGCTACCTCGGGCGGGCGCACGAACTGGTGCGGCTCGGACGGGCGGTGGCGGGCGCGGACCGACTGGTGATCGGGGACCTGTTCTCCCGCACCATCCAACTGCTGCTGCCGCGCTCCAAGGCGCGCGAGGTCGTCGTGGTCGACGACGGCACCGCCACGACCGAACTCGTCAGCCTGCTCACCGAGGGCGCGCAGCTCACCCGGTGGCACCAGGGCGAGGCCAGGCCGGCCGCCAAGGGCGGGGCCGTGAACCGGTGGCTGGCCCGCGCCGAGCTGGACCGCGCGACCTTCTTCACCTGCATGCCCGTCACCGCCCCGCCGGGCACCGAGGTGCGGGCCAACGAGTACGCCTGGAGCCGGGAGACCTTCGGGCCGGTGCGCGTGCGGGCGGGGGCCGACCTCGCGGGCAGCTCCCTGGTGGAGACCGGGGTCGTCGACCAGGACCGGTACGTCGAGGCCATCGGCTGGATCGCCCGCGCCCGCTCGGCGCGCCGCTACCTGGCGCACCGCCGGGAGAGCCCGCCGAAGCTGGAACGCATCGCGGTCGCCACCGGCCTGGAGATCGTCCACCCGGAGCTGCCGCTCGAACTGACCGCGCTCACCGAGCCGATCGGGCAGACGGTGCTGACGTTCGCGTCCACCGTCGCCTACACCCTGCCGATCGTCCTCGCGGGCTCGCCCGTGCGCGTGGAGCTGTGCGAGCTCGACGAGGCGTGGATCACCCCCGACACGGCGGAGCGTTCGGTGGACTTCCTGCGCCGGATCTCCGCGCTGGCGGTGGCCCGGCACGGCCTGGCGAGCGTCCCGCCGCAGGGCCGGGGGCGGGCGTACCGTCAGCAGCGGTGCCAGGAGCCCAGCGACAGGGACGCGCTGTCCTTCTGACGGGTCACCAGCAGCTCGCCCCGGACCCCGATCGAGGCGACGACCACCCGCCCCAGGGCGTCCACGGCGAGGGCCGGCGCCTCCAGGCCCTCCTCGCCGATCTCGGTCCACCACAGCCCGGCGGCCTCGAGTTCCGTGGGGTACGCGGCCAGCGCGCAGCGCCCGTCGGCCGCGCGGTGGGCCAGCACCGTGCAGTCGTGGCCGTCGACGACGGTACGGACGGCGGCGAGCGCCCCCCGGCCGGCCGGGCCCCCGCCCAGGGCGAGGACGCCGGCCCCCTCGCGGTGGCCGAACACCCCGCTGCCGTCGGCCGCGTGCCAGAAGAGGGTGGTGCGGCCCGGCGCCGTCTCCACCAGGCACAGCGAGCCGTCCCGCGCCGGGTGGGGGACGTCCGCGCCCTTCGCCGGCGGGCCGCCGTCGCGTCCCTGCGCCCACAGGGAGACGCCCTTCTCGCCGGGCGCGGCGAGCAGGACGCGGCCCTCGGAGGTGGAGCCGGCGCAGCCCCCTTCGAAGGTCTTGCTGCCGTGCAGGTCCTGCCAGGCGACCCAGGCGCCCTTCGCGTCCTGGCGGCGTACGTGGAAGCCGCGCCCCGCGTTGCGGACGAACACGTACGGGGCTCCCCCGCCGTCGACCGCGACGCTCGGCGGGCCGCCCCGGTGGGACTGCTCGCGCCGCTGGTAGAGGGTGCCGAGGGATTCCCAGGGGCCCAGGGGTCGGCCGCTCTGGTACTGGACCGCGTGGTGGTAGGTGACGGTCTCGGTGTCCCCGTCGCGGGTGCGGCGCCGGCCGACGAAGTGGGCGTACCCGTCGAGTCCCTGACCCACCGCGAGGTCGGTCAGGCCGTCGGTGGGGAAGAGGTCGGGGCCGTCCCAGTCGGGGCCGCCGGGGCTCCGCTCGGTCCAGCGCAGCAGGCCGCCCTCGGCGCGGGCGTAGGCGCTGAGGCGACCGTCCTTGCCGGCGAGGAGCCAGCGTCCCGCCAGGGGGCCCGCGGCGGCGGGGTTGCGCTCGTGCGCAGGGGAGGTCCCCGGTCCGGAGGGTCGGGTCGGGGAGGTGCGCGTCCCGCTCTTCGATCGCGTGCCCATGGACCCCGGACAGTCCTTTCCCGTCGCCCTCAAAGAGAGAACGAGGATACCCCGGGGGCTTTCTGACGTGTTCCTGCCCTATGTTGTAGCCCGCGAGAATCCACACATCCGTTCGGAAGGCCGGTCCCCGGGCATGACAGCAGACACCAGCGCCACGACGAAGACGGTCGAGGACGCGGACCCGTCGCCGCGGCCGGACACCCCCCGCCCGCCCCGTTCGCGCGCCCGCCGGATCCGGCGGGGTCTGGCCTGGACGGCGGCCGGGCTGGTCCTCGTCGCGGCCGGCGGCGGCTGGTGGGCGTACGAGCACCTCAACGGCAACATCGACAGCGTCGACCTGGACCAGGCCATCGGCACGGACAACCGCCCCGCCAAGGTGGTCGCGGACGCGCAGAACATCCTGGTGCTCGGCTCCGACTCGCGGGCCGGCGCCAACGGCGACCTCGACCACGGCGACGTCAGCGGGGCCCGTTCCGACACGGCGATGCTGGTGCACATACCCAAGGGCCGGGCCCGGGCGACCGCGGTGAGCATCCCGCGCGACACCCTGATCACCCGGCCCGAGTGCAAGGACGCGGACGGCGAGACGGTCGCCGGGGCGCAGCGGGTGATGTTCAACTCCGTCTACGCGCTGGCCGGTCCGGCCTGCGTCGTCAAGACGGTGGAGCAGATGTCCGGCATCCGCGTGGACCACTTCGTCGAGGTGGACTTCGCCGGTTTCAAGGGGCTGGTGGACGCCCTCGGCGGGGTCACGGTCACCCTGGACAAGCCGATGAAGGGCTCGAAGGGCGGCCTCAAGCTGGACGCGGGCACGCACCGGCTGAACGGCACCGACTCGCTGAAGTTCGTCCGGACCCGCTACGGGTACGGCGACGGCAGCGATCTCGGGCGCATAGGCCTCCAGCAGCAGTTCATGCTGGCCATGCTGAGCGAGATCAAGAAGCAGGACGCCTTCGGCAACCCGGCCCGCCTCTACAAGCTCGCCGACGCCGCCACCAAGTCGCTGACCACCGACAAGGAGCTGGCCTCTCTGACGGCCCTGTCCGACTTCGCGCGGAGCGTGAAGGGCGTGGACCCGGGGACGATGGAGACCATCATGCTGCCGGTGGACTACGACAAGGTCGACCGCAACCGCGTGGTCGTGGCCGAGCCGCAGGCGACGCGGCTGTGGGAGGCCCTGCGCAACGACGAGAAGGTCCCGGCGTCGGCGAAGGACTCCCCCGCCAAGGCCCCCGCCAAGGGGTGAGCCCCGGCGCCCGACGCGGCAGGGCGCGGCGGGCCCGTACGGGAGGTGCTTCCCGCGGGGCCCGCCGCGCCCTGCCGGGCGGTCGGCGGGTGTTCAGAACTCCGCGTCCCGGCCGGTCTTGTGCAGGCGGCTGTTGCGGTAGCCGTAGGCGAAGTAGACGAGGAACCCGAGGGCCATCCAGATCGCGAACCGGATCCAGGTCTCGGCCGGCAGGTTGAGCATCAGCCAGAGCGAGGCGGCGATCGAGAGGATCGGGACCACGGGGACCCACGGGGTGCGGAAGGAACGGTGCAGGTCGGGGCGGGTCTTGCGCAGGACCATCACACCGAGGGCGACCACCACGAAGGCGAACAGGGTGCCGATGTTCACCAGTTCCGCGAGCTTCGCCAGGCTGGTGAACCCGGCGACGACCGCGATGACGCAGCCGAGCAGGAGGGTTGCCCGGTACGGGGTGCGGTACTTCGGGTGGGTGACGGAGAAGACGCGCGGCAGCAGTCCGTCACGGCTCATCGCGAAGAACACGCGGGTCTGACCGAGCAGCAGGATCATGCAGACCGTGATCAGACCGACGGACGCGCCCAGACTGATGGCACCGGCGAAGAACGGCTGGTTCACGGATTTGAAGGCCTCGGCGAGCGGTGCGGTCGGCGACATCTCCGAGTACTTCTGCATGCCGGTGACCACCAGCGTCACGGCGACGTAGAGCACCGTGCAGATGAGGAGCGAGCCGAGGATGCCGCGCGGCATGTCCCGCTGGGGGTTCTTGGTCTCCTCGGCCGCCGTGGCCACGACGTCGAAGCCGATGAAGGCGAAGAAGACGAGGGAGGCCGCGGTGAAGATGCCCATGACGCCGAAGTTGGTGGGCTCGTAGCCGAAGAGGAGTTGGACGAGCGGCGCGTGCAGGCCGCCGCCGGCCTCCTGCGGCTGGGCGGGCGGGATGAACGGACTGTAGTTGTCCGCCTTGATGAAGAACAGGCCCGCGATGATGACCAGCAGCACCACGGTGACCTTGATCGCGACGACCACCGCGGTGATCCGGGCCGAGAGCTTCGTGCCCACCACCAGGATCGCGGTCAGCACCAGGACCAGCAGGAAGGCCAGCAGGTCGAAGGTGCCGCCGCCATCGGGGCCGGACAGGGAGGCCGGCAGGTCCCAGCCGAGGTTGGTGTGCATGAGATGGCGTACGTAGCCGGACCAGCCGACCGCCACGACGGCGGTGCCGAGCGCGAACTCCAGCACCAGGTCCCAGCCGATGATCCAGGCGGGCAGCTCGCCGATCGAGGCGTACGAGAACGTGTAGGCCGAGCCGGCCACCGGGACGGTGGAGGCGAACTCGGCGTAGCAGAGCGCCGCGAGGGCGCAGACGATGCCCGCCGCCACGAAGGCCAGGGCGGTGGCCGGACCGGCGTTGTTCCGGGCGGCGATGCCCGTGAGGACGAAGATGCCGGTGCCGATGATGACGCCCACACCGAAGACCGTGAGGTCCCAGGCGGAGAGCGACTTGCGGAGCGCGTGTTCCGGCTCCTCCGTGTCGCGGATGGACTGCTCCACCGTTTTGGTGCGGAATGGGCTGTTCAGATCCTTGCTCACCGACGCCTCCGAGAGGTGACGACGCACGAACGGGCCGGGAGGCCCACCCTTCCAGGGTGATCTCCCGGCCCGTGACGTGCAACCGCGCGATCCGGCCGCCTCGGCGGCCCCTCGGCTAGTCGACGGTGGCGGCCTGCTCGCTCTCGTAGCGTCCGTCCAGCTTGGCGACGAGCCCGGTGACCTGGCGGGCGATGTCCGGGGCGGTCAGACCGATCTCGGCCATGATCTCCTTGCGGAGGGCGTGGTCGAGGAACCGCTGGGGGATGCCGAAGTCGCGCAGCGGGACATCGACGCCCGCGTCGCGCAGCGCCTGCGCGACGGCGGAACCGACGCCGCCCGCGCGGCCGTTGTCCTCGACGGTGACGACGACCCGGTGGCGGTCGGCCAGCGGGGCCAGGGCCTCGTCCACGGGCTTGACCCAGCGGGGGTCGACCACGGTCGAGGTGATGCCCTGCTTGTCGAGGAGGTCGGCGATCTCCAGGCACATCGGCGCGAGGGCGCCGACGGCGACGACGAGCACGTCCGGACGGGTGACCTCGGGGGCCGGGGCCCGCAGGACGTCCATGCCGCCGATGCGACCCACGGCCGGGACGGCCGGGCCGACGACGCCCTTGGAGAACCGCACGACGGTCGGGGCGTCCTTGACCTCGACGGCCTCGCGGAGCTGGGCGCGCAGCTGCTCGGCGTCGCGCGGGGCCGCCAGGCGCAGGCCGGGGACGACCTGGAGGATCGACATGTCCCACATGCCGTTGTGGGACGCGCCGTCGTCGCCGGTGACGCCCGCGCGGTCCAGGACGAAGGTGACGCCGCACTTGTGCAGGGCCACGTCCATCAGGACCTGGTCGAAGGCGCGGTTGAGGAAGGTGGCGTAGACGGCGAAGACCGGGTGGACGCCGCCCGTGGCCAGGCCGGCGGCCGAGGTGGCGCCGTGCTGCTCGGCGATGCCGACGTCGTAGATCCGGTCCGGGAAGGCCTCGGCGAACTTGTTGAGGCCGACCGGGTGGAGCATGGCGGCGGTGATGCCGACGACGTCCTCGCGGTCGTGGCCGAGCTTGACCATCTCGTCGGCGAAGACGGAGGTCCAGCTCGCGGCGGCCGTCTTCACCGGCAGGCCGGTGTCCGGGTGGATGACGCCGACCGCGTGGAAGCGGTCCGCCTCGTGCTCCAGGGCCGGGGTGTAGCCGCGGCCCTTCTGGGTGAGGCAGTGGACGATGACGGGGCCGCTGAAGCGCTTGGCGCGCTGGAGCGCGGACTCCAGGGCCTCGATGTCGTGGCCGTCGATGGGGCCGATGTACTTCAGGCCCAGGTCCTCGAACATGCCCTGCGGGGCGATGAAGTCCTTCAGGCCCTTCTTGGCGCCGTGCAGGGTCTCGAAGAGCGGCTTGCCGACGACCGGCGTGCGCTCCAGGAGCTCCTTGCCGCGGGCCAGGAAGCGCTCGTAGCCGTCCGTGGTGCGCAGGGTCGCGAGGTGGTTCGCGAGGCCGCCGATGGTGGGGCCGTACGAGCGCTCGTTGTCGTTGACGACGATGACCAGCGGGCGGTCCTTGGCGGCGGCGATGTTGTTCAGCGCCTCCCAGGCCATGCCACCGGTCAGGGCGCCGTCGCCGATGACGGCGGCGACGTGGTGGTCCTCGCGGCCGAGCACCTCGTTGGCCTTGGCGAGGCCGTCGGCCCAGCCGAGGACCGTGGAGGCGTGCGAGTTCTCGATCACGTCGTGCTCGGACTCGGCGCGCGAGGGGTAGCCCGAGAGGCCGCCCTTGGAGCGCAGGTTGCCGAAGTCCTGGCGGCCGGTGAGCAGCTTGTGGACGTAGGCCTGGTGGCCGGTGTCGAAGAGGACCTTGTCCTTGGGCGATTCGAAGACCCGGTGCAGGGCGATCGTCAGTTCGACCACGCCGAGGTTGGGGCCGAGGTGCCCGCCGGTCTTGGAGACGGCGTCGACGAGGAAGGACCTGATCTCGTCGGCGAGCTGGTCGAGCTCCTCGCGGCCGAGCCGGTCCAGATCGCGCGGTCCCTTGATGCGGGTCAGCAGCACCCGTGCCTCCTTGCAGTTGCTTGCTGGTCTGTCGAGTCTAATGTTCCGCTCGCGCGGGCCGTCATCGGGCGGTACCGCCAGGGTCACACCTTTGTCATACCTGTACACCCCGTCGCTCCGTCACACCTCTCATACGGGCGTATACCCGCACGGCTGTGCGCGCAGGTGTACGCACGGGTGCCCGGTGCCACACGGAGTGTGGCACCGGGCACCGTGACGGGTACGTCCAGGTGGGGCCGGGTGTCAGGCGCGCCCGGCCGACTTCTGGGTCTTGCGGGTGACCGAGTCGATGACGACCGTGGCGAGCAGCACCGCGCCCGTGATCATGTACTGGATCGGGGTCGCGATGCCCTCCAGGGCCAGACCGTACTGGATGGAGGTGATGACCATCACGCCGAGGAGGGCGTTCCAGGTCCGGCCCCGGCCGCCGAAGAGGCTGGTGCCGCCGATGACGGCCGCGGCGATGACGTTCATCAGCAGGTCGCCGGCGCCGGCGCTCTGGTTGGCCGCCGCGATCTTGGAGGCCCAGAAGAGGCCGCCGATGGCCGCGAAGGTGCCCGCGATCGAGAAGACCGCGATGCGGATCCCGGCCACGTTGATGCCGGCGCGGCGGGAGGCCTCGACGCTGCCGCCGAGGGCGAAGACGTTGCGGCCGAAGGTGGTGCGGCGCAGCAGGAAGTCGGTGCCGACCAGCGCGAGGATGAAGAGCACGACCGCGAGCGGCAGGCCCTTGTACTGGTTGAACACCACGGCCGGGCCGAAGGTGAAGACGGCCAGGACGCCGGTGCGCAGCAGGATCTCGGTGAGGGGCCGCGAGGGGACCCCGGCGGCCTCGCGGCGACGGTTGTCGAAGTAGGTGGCGAGGAAGTACGCCACCACGGCGACCGCCGCGAGCCCGTAGCCGGCGGCCACGTCGGAGAAGTAGTACGTGGTGAGCTTGCCGACCACGCCCTCGGAGTCGAGGTTGATGGTGCCGTTGCTGCCGAGGATCTGGAGCATGGCGCCGGACCAGAACAGCAGGCCCGACAGGGTGACGGCGAAGGCGGGGGCGCCGACCTTGGCGAAGAAGAAGCCGTGGATCGAGCCGATCAGCGCGCCGCCGGCGACGGCCGCGAGGATCGCGACCCATTCGTTCACGCCGTTGGTGACGGCGAGGACGGCGACGATCGCCCCGGAGACACCGCTGACGGAGCCGACCGACAGGTCGATCTCGCCGAGCAGGAGCACGAAGATGATGCCGACGGCCATCATGCCGGTGGCGACCATCGTGATCGCGATGTTGGTGAGGTTCTCCGGGGAGAGGAAGTTCGAGTTCAGCCCCTGGAAGATGCTCCAGATGACGATCAGGCCGAGGACGACCGGTACGGAGCCCAGGTCACCGGCCTTCAACTTGCGACGGAACTCGTTCAGGTAACCGGAGAGGCCCTGCTCGCGCACGAGCAGGCGGGGGTCGACCGCGGGGATCGCGTCGGCCGCGGCCGCCGGGTTGACCGGGTCGACGTGTCCGCGGTCGGCCGGCTCTCCGACGGGACCCTTGCCCAGCGGATCGACGACGGGGTCGTGGGTGCTCACTTGCGGGCCTCCCCGGTGCGGGCCGCCCGGCGGGTCACGGCGTTGTCCGTGGCCCCGGTGATGGCGGAGATGATCTCTTCCTGCGAGGTGTCGGCGACGCTGAAGACACCGTTGTTGCGGCCCAGCCGCAGGACCGCCACCTTGTCGGCGACGGCCTTGACGTCGGCCATGTTGTGGCTGATGAGGATCACGGCGTGACCGCGCTCGCGCAGCCGCTCCACGAGGTCGAGCACCTGTGCGGTCTGCTCGACGCCGAGGGCGGCGGTGGGCTCGTCGAGGATGACGAGCTTGGGCTCGCCCAGCATGGAGCGGGCGATCGCCACGGTCTGGCGCTGACCGCCGGAGAGCGAGGCGATGGGGATGCGGACGCTGGGGATCCGGATGGACAGGGTGGTCAGGAGTTCGCGGGCGCGGCGCTCCATCTCCACCTCGTCGAGGATGCCGAAGCGCTTGAGTTCGCGACCCAGGAAGAGGTTGCCGACGACGTCGATGTTGTCGCACAGCGCGAGGTCCTGGTAGACGGTCGCGATGCCCAGGTTCTGGGCGTCGTGGGGCTTGCCGATGGAGACCGGGCGGCCCTCCCACTCGATGACTCCGTCATCGATGGGGTGCACGCCGGCGATCGTCTTGACCAGCGTGGACTTGCCGGCGCCGTTGTCGCCGACCAGGGCGACCACCTCACCGGAGTGGATCTCGAGTTCTACGTCGGTCAGGGCCTGGACGGCGCCGAACCGCTTCGAGACCCCTCGCAACGCCAGCACGGGCGCAGCGGACACATGAACCATCTCCTTCGCCGCCTGACCGGCGGGGATGTCGTGCAAAAGAGCAGGAGCGGGGCGGATGGGGGGTACGAGCGAAAAGCGGGGAAACGATTCTGCCCGGCGCCCCGCGGGTGGCGGGGTGGAGAGGGCGGGGCGCCGGGCAGGGCAGGAGGGCCGGGTCCCCCGGAGGGGAGGCGGCGGGGCCTACTTCAGGCCGAGGGTGGCGCAGGCGGCCGCGTACTTGTCGGTGCAGATCTCCTCGACCTTGTAGACGCCGTCCTTGACGACGGTGTCCTTGATGTTGGCCTTGGTCAGGGAGACGACCGGGATCAGCACGGACGGGACGCCCTTGGTGGTCGGGCTGTCGACCTTGTTGTTGATGACGCCGTCGATCTTCTCGCCCTTGGCGAGGGCTACGGCCATCTCCGCGGCGGCCGCGGCCTCGGG
Source organism: Streptomyces sp. NPDC103540 (assembly GCF_055584445.1). Taxonomy (NCBI): domain Bacteria; kingdom Bacillati; phylum Actinomycetota; class Actinomycetes; order Kitasatosporales; family Streptomycetaceae; genus Streptomyces; species Streptomyces sp. NPDC103540. The sequence continues at coordinate 336,707 of NZ_JBVJMA010000004.1, read as the reverse complement.
GGCGTACGGCTTGTAGACGCTCATGAACTGCTCACCGGACACGATCCGCTGCACACCGGCGAGTTCGGCGTCCTGGCCCGTGACGGGGGGCAGGGGGGACAGGCCGGCCGCCTTGAGGGCGGTGATGATGCCGCCGGCCATGCCGTCGTTGGCGGAGTAGACGCCGATGACCTTGTCCTTGCCGAGCGCGGAAAGGGCGCCCGCCATGTTGGTGTTGGCGTTCTCCGGCTTCCACTCGACGGTGTCGTACTCCTTGCCGATGTTCACCTTGCCGTCGAGGACGGAGTGCGCGCCCTTCTTGAACAGGGCGGCGTTCGGGTCGGTGACCGAACCGTTCATCATGACGATCTGGCCGTCCTTGGCCTTGTCGCCCAGCGCCTCCAGCAGGGCCTTGCCCTGGACCTTGCCGACCTCTTCGTTGTCGAAGGAGGTGTAGGCGTCGATCGGGCCCTCGGCGAGGCGGTCGTAGGCGACGACCGGGATGCCCGCGTCCTTGGCCCGCTTGACCGCGCCCGCGATGGCCTTGGCGTCGACCGCGTCGAGGATCAGCACGTCCACCTTGTTGGTGATCATCGTGTCGACCTGGGAGTTCTGCGTGGTCGCGTCCTGCTTGGCGTTGGCGTAGACGACCTCGGCCTTGCCGCCGGTGAGGTCCGCGACCTTCTTCTCGATCAGCGGCTTGTCGAACTTCTCGTAGCGCGCGGTCTGGTTCTCCGGCAGGAGCAGACCGACCTTGATCGCGTCGCCCTTGGCCGCGCCCGATTCCTTCGGCTTGTCGCCCGCTTCCTTGGCACTGCCACAGGCGGCCAGCGAAACGGCCATGGCGCCGGCGGCGACGGCAACGGCGGCTCTACGCATACGCGTGTTCATGGGTTGAACCTCCCTGACGAGGCCGCAACACCGCGGCCGAGGTGGATGTGAGTCAACCCCGGCCGCGAGTTTGCCGTCAAGGAGTGAATCCTTAACGAGATGACAACGGTGCCATCCGTTATCTGTTTGAAGACATGACCGCGGGTGCCCGCACCCCAGACCCATTTTCCGCCAAAAGCGTTGAATCGCCCATCTCGCTCAGGACGAGGGCCAGCGCGCCGAGGACCTCGGCGCGGCTGCCCAACGACCCGGTGAGGACCGACAAACGGCGCGCCGCGCTGGGGATCGCGTACCTCCCCACCGATTCACGGATCGGAGCCAGGACCAGTTCACCGGCCTCGGCCAGGGAGCCGCCCAGGACCACCCTGCTCGGGTTCAGGAGGTTGCACAGGCTGGCCACCGCGCTGCCGATGTGGCGGCCCACGTCGGTCACCACCCGACGGCATCCGGGGTCCCCGTCGCGGGCCAGCTCGACCACCCGCTCCATGGTCAACTCCGGTCCGTGGCTGCCCTGGAGGAGGGGCAGGACGTAGCGGGCCGCGGCGAAGGTCTCCAGGCAGCCGCGGTTGCCGCAGCGGCAGACGGGACCCGATTCGTCCAGGGTGATGTGCCCGATCTCCCCGGCGGTGCCGCCCGGACCCCGGTAGATCTGACCGTTGATCACCAGGCCCGCGCCGACGCCGCTGGCGACCTTGATGTACGCGAGGTCCTTGACCCCGCGGCCGCTGCCCCACACCGACTCGCCCAGGGCCCCGAGGTTGGCGTCGTTGTCCACGTGGACGGGCACCCCGAGGCGGCGCGAGAGCTCCTCGCGGGGGTTGATCCCGGCCCAGCCCGGCAGGATGGCGGTGGAGCCGAGGGTCCCGGACTCCACGTCGATGGGACCGGGGACGCCGAGACCGACCCCGACGACCTTGTCCAGACTGACGCCGATGCCCTCGACCAGGCGTCCGACCAGCGCCTCCGCCCGGTCGAAGCCCTCCACCCAGGAGGCGTCCACGTCCAGCGGCTCGGACTCCTCGGCCAGCACCCGGTGGGCGAGGTTGCCGACGGCCACCCTCAGGTGGGTGTGGCCGAAGTCCACCCCGATGACGATGCCCGCGTCCCCGCTGAGGGAGACGCTGCGCGCCCGCCGACCCCCGGCGGAGGTGTCGGTGACCTCGACCGTCCCGCCCTCCTTGAGCTCACGGACGATGTTGGAGACCGTGGCCGCCGACAGTCCGGTGGTGCGGGCGATCTCCGCCTGCGTCAGCGATCCCGCGAGGCGTACGGCCCGCACGACCCGTTCGAGATTCGCGCGATGCAGTGACGACTGCGATCCGGGAGTCTGCACGACTCATCCACTCCTGCCCATAAGCGACGGCCGGCCGTCGCCCCCCGGCCGGGCGTCGCGGATGCGAGTTCCAGGACCCCGGCGTCTCTCCAACTTGTGAACCTTAAGTCGAGCCTTTGCCCCTCCCGACGTCAAGAGGCTGACACGGCACGAACCGGACACGTCCGACCAAAAGTATGAACAACGGCGCTCCGAGATCGTGCTACGGTCGCTGAGGCGCCGGTCATCTGCGACTTTTCCGGTCGGATCGGGCGCCCGCCATGACAGCGCTACGCAAGGAGGTGTTCGGGATGAGTCCCGACCGAAGTCCTCGCAGCGCTCACGTCCGCTGACCCTTCCGGGCCGGCCGACCTTCCGCGCGTACGTGCGGCACCGCCTTTCGCCGCTCCGTGCATCTTTTCATTCCTCGCGCATGCCCCGCATTTCGTGCCGGGCACGCGCCACCCATGCCCCTCGGCTCGGCCGTGGCCCCTCGCGCCACGCCGCGCCGCACCATGACCACTCCACGTGACCGCGCGGCCGCGCGCCGCTCCGGCACCGTGGAGGGAGGGATTCGTCATGACCATGCTCACCCCCCGTACCCCGACCAAGCTCGCGCCGCCGGGCCGCACCCGCCGCGAGCGCAGGGCCGCCGAACTGGAGGCCGGGACCCGCCGGGTCGCCGAGCGCCTCGCGGCCGTCGCCGCCCGCCCCGTCGTGCGGGTGCTCCAGGACGTCGACTCCTCGCGCGAGGGCCTCACCCACGCCGAGGCCGCGCTGCGCCTGGAGCTCCACGGTCCGAACGCCGTCGACCGCGAGCGCGCGCCGCGCTGGTTCGTCCAGCTCGCCAAGGCGTACTGCAACCCCTTCATCGGCGTCCTGGTCTTCCTGGCGGCCGTGATGTTCTGGCAGGACCCCGCCGATCCGGGCGTCGTCATCCTGGGCGTGATGGTCGGGGTCAGCGGTCTGCTGCGGTTCTGGCAGGAGTACCGCTCGGGCCGCGCCGCCGACGCGCTGCAACGGCTCGTCACCACCACCTGCGCGGTCCAGCGGCGGGTCGGCAGCGGCGCGGCGCCCACCACCTTCGAGGTGCCGATGGACCGGGTGGTGCCGGGCGACGTGGTGAGGCTCGCGGCGGGCGACATCGTCCCGGCCGACCTGCGGCTCGTCACCGCCAAGGACCTGATGGTCGCTCAGGCCGCGCTGTCGGGCGAGTCGTTGCCGGTCGCCAAGGCCGACACCCGGCCGGACGACCTCGGGCGGGAGGGCTCCGGCGACCCCGTCGAGGCCGACAACCTCTGCCTGATGGGCACCTCGGTCACCTCCGGCACGGCGACCGGCGTCGTCGTGGCCACGGGCGCCGACACCTGGTTCGGTTCCATGGCCGGCTCGCTCGTCGGCGAGCGCCCGCAGACCAACTTCGACAACGGCGTGCGCCGGGTCAGCTTCCTGCTGATCCGCTTCATGCTGGTCATGGTCCCGGTGGTCTTCATGGTCAACGGGTTCACCAAAGGCGACTGGAACGAAGCATTCCTCTTCGGTGTCGCGGTGGCGGTCGGCCTGACCCCCGAGATGCTGCCCATGGTCGTCTCCGCCAACCTGGCGCGCGGAGCCGTGGCCATGTCCCGGCGGAAGGTCGTCGTCAAGCGGCTCAACGCGATCCAGAACCTGGGCGCGATGGACGTGCTGTGCACCGACAAGACCGGCACCCTGACCGAGGACCGCATCGTCCTGGACCGCTACCTCGACGTGCACGGCGCCGAGGACGGCGAGGTCCTGGAGTACGGCTACCTCAACGCCCACTTCCAGACGGGCCTGCGCAACCTGATGGACCGGGCGGTCATCGACCGCGTGGACGAGGCCGAGGAGGTTGTCGTCGACGCACGGTTCTCGATGGTCGACGAGATCCCCTTCGACTTCGCCCGACGCCGCATGTCCGTGGTCCTGTCCCGCAACGCCCTCGCCGCCGGCGCCGGCCCCGCCGAGCACGTCGTGATCACCAAGGGCGCGGTGGAGGAGGTCCTCGCCCTCTGCACCCACCTGCGCGACCGCGGCGAGACGGTGGAACTCGACGAGCGGCTGCGCGACCGCGTCACCCGTGTCGCCGAGGACCACAACCGCCAGGGCCTGCGCGTCCTGGCCGTCGCCACGCGCACCGTCGACGCCCCGCGCGACACCTACACCGTCGCCGACGAGGACGGCCTGACCCTGGTCGGCTTCCTGGCCTTCCTCGACCCGCCGAAGGCCTCCGCCGCCGCGGCCCTGCGCGGCCTCGCCGACAAGGGCATCACGGTCAAGGTGGTCACCGGCGACAACGAGCTGGTCGCCGCGCGCGTCTGCGCCGACGTCGGCATCGAGGTCGGCCACGTGGTCTCGGGCGGCGAGGTCGACGGCCTCGACGACACGGCGCTGCGCGAGCTGGCCGCGCGTACGAGCGTCTTCGCCAAGGTCAACCCGGTCCAGAAGGCCCGGATCGTACGGGCCCTCCAAGCCGAGGGGCACACCGTCGGCTTCCTCGGGGACGGCATCAACGACGCGGCCGCGCTGCGCGACGCCGACGTCGGCGTCTCCGTGGACACCGCCGTGGACATCGCCAAGGAGTCGGCGGACATCATCCTGCTGGAGAAGGACCTCACCGTCCTGGAGCAGGGCGTCGTCCAGGGCCGCACCACCTTCGGCAACACCATCAAGTACATCAAGATGACGGCGTCCTCGAACTTCGGCAACGTCTTCTCGGTCCTGGTGGCGAGCGCGTTCATCCCCTTCCAGCCGATGCTCGCGATCATGCTCCTGGTGCAGAACCTCGTCTACGACATCTCCCAGCTCGCCACCCCCTGGGACCGCATGGACGAGGAGTACCTGCGCAAGCCGCGCAACTGGGACGCCAAGGGCATCCTCCGCTTCATGGTCACCATCGGCCCGATCAGCTCGATCTTCGACATCGCCATGTTCGCGATCATGTGGAACGTGTTCGCCGCGAACAGCGAGTCGCACCAGGCGCTCTTCCAGTCCGGCTGGTTCGTCGAGGGACTGCTCTCGCAGACCCTGATCGTCCACATGATCCGCACCCGGAAGATCCCCTTCGTCCAGTCCCGCGCCTCCTGGCCGGTCATGGTGATGACCGTCCTCGCGGTGCTGACGGGGCTGTGGCTGCCGTTCTCGCCGCTGGCCCCCTCGCTGGGCTTCGTGGCCCTGCCCGCCTCCTACTTCCCGTGGCTGGTCGGCGTGCTGCTCGCGTACTGCACGCTCACGCAGTTCGTGAAGACCCGGTACATCCGCCGCTTCGGCACCTGGCTGTAGCCGGAACGGACACCGCGCCGGGAGGCGGGGAAGGAGGACGGCGATGAGCACGATCATCAGTGAAGGACAGATGGCCGCGCACCTGGCCGCCGCGCTCGGCTTCGGCTCGATCGTCGGCCTGGAGCGGCAGTGGCGGGCCCGAATGGCGGGCCTGCGGACGAACGCCCTGGTCGCGGGCGGGGCGGCACTGTTCGTGCTGCTCTCGCAGTACGGCTTCCTGAGCACGGTCTCGGAGGTCGGGTACGACGGCTCGCGGGTCGCGGCGCAGATCGTCTCCGGGATCGGCTTCCTCGGCGCCGGGGTCATCATGCGGGACGGGCTCGGCATCCAGGGCCTGAACACGGCCGCCACCCTGTGGTGCTCGGCGGCCGTGGGCTGCCTGGCCGGGGTGGGCCTGTTCGTCCTGGCGGCCTGCGGCACGGCGGGCGTCGTCGGGGCCAACCTGCTGCTGCGCCCGCTGGGCCGGCGGCTGGACCGGGCGCCGCGCGGCGGGGCCGAGGTCGCCCGTGACTACCACTTCGAGGCGGTCTGCCCCGAGGCGGAGGAGGCCCACCTCCGCCGCCGCGTGGTCGACGCGCTGGGCCGGCCGGGCTGCCGACTGCGGGAGATCCGCAGTGTCGACGGCCCGGCCCCGGGACTGGTGACGGTCTCGGCGCTGCTGACCGCCGAGGGCGAGGAGGGTCGCGCGTTGGAGGAGGCGGTGGGCAACCTCTCGCTCGACCCGTCGGTCTCGGCGGTCGGCTGGTCGGTGGTCCCCGACGGCGCCCGCTGACGGCGCGCCCCGCCGACGCGGGGCGCCGCCGCCGGGCGCGCTACTTGAGGGTGGCGGAGGTCAGTCCGGCCTGGATCTGGCGTTGGAAGGAGAGGTAGACCACCAGCATGGGGATCATCGCGATGGTCACGCCGGCGAACAGCACCGGCAGGTCCGTCTCGTAGCCCATCTGGTACTGGAGTTGGATCAGGCCCTGGGTGAGCATGTAGCGCTCGGGGTCCGATCCGCTCTGGGGCTGCATCAGCACGGAGGGCAGGATGTACTGGTTCCACTGGCCCAGGACATTGAATATCCCCACGCTGATCAGGCCGGGCTTGGCCATCGGCAGCATCACCTGGAAGAAGATCCGGGTGTCGGAGGCCCCGTCGATCACCGCCGCCTCGTGCACCGCCGTCGGCAGGGTGCGGAAGAAGGAGTGCATGAAGAAGACGGTGAAGGGCATCGAGTAGGCGACGTAGACCAGGATCAGCCCCTGGTACGTGTTCAGCATGTCCAGGCGCTTGACCATGAAGAACAGCGGGACGAGCGCCAGGAACACGGGGAACATCGCCCCGCTGACGAAGAAGTAGTAGACGATCCGGTTCCCCCGGAAGGGGTAGCGGGCCAGGACGTACGCCGCCATCGAGCCCAGCAGCATGGTCAGCGGCACGGAGAAGGCCAGCACGATCAGCGTGTGGCCGAAATAGCCGCCGATGCCCTTGTCCCAGGCCCGGGCGAAGGCGTCGAAGTGCCAGTTGGAGGGCCAGCTGAGGGCCGAGCCTCCGATCTGCGAGTCGGTCTTGAAGGAGCCGAGCGCCAACCAGATCAGGGGCAGGACGATCAGTATGGCCCACAGGGCGAGGAAGCCGTGGGAGAAGACGTTGAGCACCACGCCCTCGGAGCCGGTCTTCCGGTCCCCCTTCGGCCTGCCGCCGCCGCCCGACTTCTCGGCGGCGGACTCGCCGGGTGCCTTGATGACTGTGGTCACGGTGTCTCCCGCTCAGAACTCGATGCGCTCGCGGCGGGTGGCGCGCAGCGTGATGACGGAGAGGATCATCGTCAGGACCAGCATTACGACGCCCATGGCGCACGCGTAGCCGCTCTTGCCGAAGTACAGGAAGTTGCGCATCAGGACGGTGGCCATGACCTCGCTGTGGTGGTCGGGGCCGCCGCCGAACTGGCCGGAGGTCATGGTCGACACCAGGACGAACATGTCCATCGCGGCGATGCCCAGGTAGACCGCCGAGGTCTGTACGGAGTCCCAGAGCAGGGGCAGCGTGACCTTGACGAAGGTCTGGGCGCGGCCGGCGCCGTCGAGCAGGGCGGCCTCGTAGATGTCCTTGGGCACGGACTGCATGGCGGCCGAGAAGAGGACCAGGTAGAAGCCGACGCCGTGCCAGACCACCACGAGCAGCAGGCACCACAGGACCAGGTTGGGCTGGTTGAGCCATTCGACGGGACGGGCCGGGTCGACGAGGCCGATTTTGGCGAGGAACCCGTTCAGCAGGCCGCCTGCGTCACTGCGGTACACGGCGCCGAAGAGGACGGCGAGGATGGCGAGGGAGAGGACCTGCGGGAAGAAGTAGACGATCTTGTAGACGGCCGATCCGCGGACGCCGCGCACCCCGCCGGCCCCGCTGCGCCCTCCCGCGTTCACCATGAAGGCGAAGAAGAGGGCGAGCAGGATGGTGATCGTCGGGACGAACACCAGGAGCAGCAGGTTGTGCCACAGGGCGCCGCGGAAGACCTCGTCCTTCATCAGGGCCGAGTAGTTCTCCAGGCCGACGAAGTCGAACGTCGGCGACTGGCCCGACCAGTTGGTGAAGGAGTAGCCGAACGTCTGAACGTACGGCCAGATGACGAAAGTCAGATACAGGGCGAGCGGCAGGATGAGGAAGCCGGCGATGAAGCCGGTCCGTCCCCTGCCCCTGGCTACTTGGCTCATGGTGTCCGTCCCTGATGACGCTGCCGGTGGACGTGGGGTCAGCTGCGGTGGTTGTTCTTGGCGTTGGGGTCCTTGGCAGCCTTGTCTACCGCAGCCTGTGCCCGCTTGATCCACTCCTTTGGCTGGATCCGCTGGGCCATCAGCTCATTGGACGCGTTCTGGATCTCGGTGTCCATCTCGCTGTACCAGTCGGGGTAGAGGTAGTTGAAGGTGTTCTCCCCGGCCGTCTTGACGGCGGCCACGGCCGACTGGGTGCCCGGGCGGAGCTTGACGCTCGGGTCCACGCCGTCCTTGACGACGGTGAGCGAGTTGGCCTGCTGGGCGAAGATCGTCGACCATTCGCGGGAGAGCATGGAGCGCAGGAACTCCAGGCCGCCGGCCTTGTTGGCGGCCTTCTCCGGGACGATGAAGGGCTCGTTGGCGCCGGCGCGGATGGCGGTGAAGGGCAGCTTGCTGTCGGCGAGGACCGGCACCGGCAGGAACTTCATGTCGAAGTCGTCGGGGGTCTGCTTGAGCTGCTCGTTCTCCAGCCAGGAGCCGGAGGGGATGAAGGCCGCCCGGTACTGGTTCCAGGCGGTCTGGGACTCCGTGTGGGTGAGGCCGTTGGTGCCGGGCATGAGGTAGCCCTTCTCCACCACCTCGTAGACCGCCTCGACGGCGGCCAGGGCGGCCGCGTTGCCCTCGAAGGCGTTCGGCTCCAGGTTGTCGATGGCCTTCATGGCCTCCAGACCGCCCTTCTTGGCGATCAGGTCCATGATCACGACGTTGATGTAGTACGGGTACTTCCCCTGGTGGGCCAGGCCGCCGATGCCGGCCTCCTTGGCCTTGGCGCACACGGCCAGGAACTCGTCCCAGGTCTTGGGCTCGGTCCAGCCCTTCTCCTTGAAGAGCTTGCCGGAGTACCAGAGGCCGAACACGGTGTAGACGTAGTTCAGGGAGACGAACTTGCCTCCCTGGGTGCCCTGTTCGACGGTGCCCGCGATGAGGGTGTCGCGCACCTTCTTGGTCGGGTCGTCGAGCGAGGGGGCGTCGAGCACGACGGTGAGGTCGGCCAGCTGGCCGCCCTTGGCGAGTACGTCGACCTTGATCTGCTGGGCGCCGGAGTCGTCGACGACGTCCGGCGGGTTGCCGCCGTTGAAGCGGGGCTGGAGCTTGGCGGCGATCTCCTGGGTGCCGAGGTGGGAGCTGGTGGTGCCCCACTTCTTGTCGAAGGCGGCCTCCCAGGCCTTGGCGTAGTCGTCGCCGAAACCGCCCTTGAAGACGACCACGTCGAGTTTGCCGCCCTTGGCGACGCCGAACGGGTTCTCCTTGGACACGAGCCCCTTGTCCGGGCCCTTCGTGGAGGTGTCCTCGCCGCCGGAGGCGCAGGCCGACAGGAAGCTCATCGTCGGCACGGCGATCAGTCCGAGCGCCGCGGAACGCTTGATCAGATCACGGCGGCCGAGGCCCTCACCAGTGGATCCCATGCTCATGTCCTCGCCTTCGTCAGAAGTGTGAAGGAGGCCGGAAATCACGGCAGTTGCTGCCCAGGAGGGCATCATCGCAGGTCACCGCCATCCCCCGGTCCGGGCCCGCTCGTCGCGCGGTGGCCCCGGACGGGCACAGGTATAGTCCACTTCCGCTCGCCGGAGCAAGATCGTGCACAAGGATCGTTCCCGGCTTTTCCGAGTTGAGACCTGTCCGTCATCTGAGACCTCGCCGCGAAAAGCGGAAGGGCCGTATCCCCTTCGCAGGGGATACGGCCCTATGGTGCCGACTGTCGGCGCCGGGGAGACTGATTGGCCTCCGCCTGGCGTGCCCTGGTCCTTAGCCGCGGATCAGGTTGCGCAGCACGTACTGCATGATGCCGCCGTTGCGGTAGTAGTCGGCCTCGCCCGGCGTGTCGATGCGGACGACCGCGTCGAAGGAGACACCGCTGTCGGTGGTGACCTTGACGGTGCGCGGGGTGGTGCCGTCGTTCAGCTCCTCCACACCGGTGAAGGAGAAGGTCTCCTCGCCGGTGAGGCCGAGCGAGGCCGCGGTGGCGCCCTCGGGGAACTGCAGGGGCAGGACGCCCATGCCGATCAGGTTCGAGCGGTGGATGCGCTCGTAGGACTCGGCGATGACGGCCTTGACGCCGAGCAGCGCGGTGCCCTTGGCGGCCCAGTCGCGGGACGAGCCCGAGCCGTACTCCTTGCCCGCCAGGATGACCAGCGGGATGCCGGCGGCCTGGTAGTTCTGGGAGGCGTCGTAGATGAAGGAGACCGGCGCGCCCTCGACCGTGAAGTCGCGGGTGAAGCCGCCCTCGGTGCCCGGCGCGATCTGGTTGCGCAGGCGGATGTTGGCGAACGTACCGCGGATCATGACCTCGTGGTTGCCGCGGCGGGAACCGTAGGAGTTGAAGTCGCGGCGCTCGACGCCGTGCTCCGTGAGGTACTTGCCGGCCGGGGTGTCGGCCTTGATCGCGCCGGCCGGGGAGATGTGGTCGGTGGTGACCGAGTCGCCCAGCTTCGCCAGCACGCGGGCGCCGGCGATGTCGGAGACCGGGGTGGTCTCCATCGTCATGCCCTCGAAGTAGGGGGGCTTGCGGACGTAGGTCGACTGCGGGTCCCACTCGAAGGTGTTGCCCGTCGGGATCGACAGCGCCTGCCACTGGGCGTCGCCCGCGAAGACGTCCTGGTAGGACTTGCTGAACATGTCCTCGCCGATGGCGTTCGCCACGACGTCGTTGACCTCGGCCTCGGAGGGCCAGATGTCCGCGAGGAAGACCGGCTTGCCCTCGGCGTCGGTGCCGATGGCCTCGCTGGTGATGTCCACCTTCATCGAGCCCGCGATGGCGTACGCGACGACCAGCGGCGGGGACGCCAGGTAGTTCATCTTGACGTCGGGGTTGATGCGACCCTCGAAGTTGCGGTTGCCCGAGAGGACCGAGGTGACCGCGAGGTCGTGCTCGTTGATCGCCTTCGAGATCTCCTCGTCCAGCGGACCGGAGTTGCCGATGCAGGTGGTGCAGCCGTACCCGACGAGGTTGAAGCCCATCTTGTCGAGGTACGGGGTCAGGCCGGCCTTGTCGAAGTAGTCGGTGACGACCTTCGAGCCGGGGGCCAGGGTGGTCTTGACCCAGGGCTTGCGGGTCAGGCCCTTCTCGACCGCCTTCTTGGCCACGAGCGCCGCGGCGACCATGACGTAGGGGTTCGAGGTGTTGGTGCAGGAGGTGATCGCGGCGACGGTGACGGCGCCGTGGTCGATCTCGAAGGAGGTGCCGTCGGCCAGGGTGACCTGGGTCGGACGGGTCGGGACGCCGTTGGCGGCGGCCGGGGCGTCGGACGCCGGGAAGGACTCCTTGCCGGCCTCCTCGTCGTCGCTGACGTAGTTGCGTACGTCCACGGCGAACTGCTCGGCGGCGTTGGCGAGGACGATGCGGTCCTGCGGGCGCTTCGGGCCGGCGATGGAGGGGACGACCGTGGAGAGGTCGAGCTCCAGCTTCTCGGAGAAGTCCGGCTCGGCGGCCGGGTCCAGCCACAGGCCCTGCTCCTTGGCGTACGCCTCGACGAGCGCGACCTGCTGGGCGTCGCGGCCGGTCAGGCGCAGGTACTTCAGGGTCTCGCCGTCGATCGGGAAGATCGCGGCGGTGGAGCCGAACTCCGGCGACATGTTGCCGATGGTGGCGCGGTTGGCCAGGGAGGTGGCGGCGACGCCCTCACCGTAGAACTCGACGAACTTGCCGACGACGCCGTGCTTGCGCAGCATCTCGGTGATCGTCAGCACGAGGTCGGTGGCGGTGGTGCCGGTGGGCAGCTCGCCCGTCAGCTTGAAGCCGACGACGCGCGGGATCAGCATGGAGACCGGCTGGCCGAGCATCGCGGCCTCGGCCTCGATGCCGCCGACGCCCCAGCCCAGCACGCCCAGGCCGTTGACCATGGTGGTGTGCGAGTCGGTGCCGACCAGGGTGTCGGGGTAGGCCTGGCCGCCCCGGACCATGACCGTGCGGGCCAGGTGCTCGATGTTGACCTGGTGGACGATGCCGGTGCCCGGGGGGACGACCTTGAAGTCGTCGAAGGCGGTCTGGCCCCAGCGCAGGAACTGGTAGCGCTCCTTGTTGCGGCCGTACTCCAGCTCGACGTTCTGCGCGAAGGCGTCCTTCGTGCCGAACTTGTCGGCGATGACCGAGTGGTCGATGACCATCTCGGCCGGCGACAGCGGGTTGACCTTCGCCGGGTCGCCGCCGAGCGCCTTGACGGCCTCGCGCATGGTGGCGAGGTCGACGACGCAGGGGACGCCGGTGAAGTCCTGCATGATCACGCGGGCCGGCGTGAACTGGATCTCCTGGCTGGGCTGGGCCTGGGAGTCCCAGCCACCGAGCGCCCGGATGTGGTCGGCGGTGATGTTCGCGCCGTCCTCGGTACGGAGCAGGTTCTCCAGCAGGACCTTCAGGCTGTAGGGAAGGCGGGCGGCGCCTTCGACCTTGTCCAGCCGGAAGATCTCGTACGACTCGTCGCCCACCTGCAGCGTGCTGCGGGCGTCGAAGCTGTTCGCCGACACGACAGTCTCCTTCATGCATGATTCGCGCGTATTACCGCAATCCTGCCGCCACGCCCTCTGGCCAATCCGCTAAGGTAAGGCTAAGTTAGGTAACCCTTACCAGCGGGGGCGGCTGCGGTACGCCTTCGGCAGATATCTCGATGTCGAGATAACTCTAGTACATGTCCGGGGCGACGACGAGGCGCGCGCCCCACGACCCGTCGCGACCTTCCGTCGACCGGGGGCACGGGCCTGCCCGGACGCCCGCGTCGGACACCCCCGGCCGAGCCGCCGCGGGAGCCGCGGACGAGGCCCGCCCGCTCCCCCGGCGGGGTCGCGCGCGGGCCGGCGGTCGGGGCGGGCGGAGGGGGCGACGAGGCGCCGGGGTCGGGAGGCGTCGGTGCCACCGAACGGCCGAACCCGCCGGGCGGAGCCCCGTACACCGTGCTCCAATTCATCACAGGACGCGCAAAACGGACCAACTTCCTTTTGTGTTCCGGAAACAACAACAGCCCCACCCGCCCCGACGGACAACGACGCAGCTCACACCCCGCGCACCCGCCGCACCGGGAGCGCGAACTGACGGGCAGTAACACCCGTCCGCCCCGCCCGAAGCGATCTCCATCTCATATCTGAGATACCGTGCACCCATGGCAGACGACTACCTCGTACGCATCGGCAAGCTCATTCGTGACGCCCGGCAGCACCGTGGCTGGACACAGAGTCAGCTCGCCGACGCGCTCGGCACGAGCCAGAGCGCCGTGAACCGCATCGAGCGCGGCAACCAGAACATCAGCCTTGAGATGATCGCCCGAATCGGCGAAGCGCTCGACAGCGAGATCGTCTCCCTGGGTTACGCCGGCCCGATGCACCTGCGCGTCGTCGGCGGCCGACGGCTCTCCGGCGCCATCGACGTCAAGACGAGCAAGAACGCCTGCGTGGCCCTGCTCTGCGCCACGCTGCTCAACAAGGGTCGTACGGTCCTGCGTCGGGTCGCGCGCATCGAGGAGGTCTACCGCCTCCTGGAGGTGCTGAACTCCATCGGCGTCCGCACCCGCTGGATCAACGACGGCGTGGACCTGGAGATCGTCCCCCCGGCCCGCCTCGACATGGACGCCATCGACGCGGAGGCGGCCCGCCGCACCCGCAGCATCATCATGTTCCTGGGCCCCCTGCTGCACCGGATGGACCAGTTCCGCCTGCCGTACGCCGGTGGCTGCGACCTCGGCACCCGCACCATCGAGCCGCACATGATCGCCCTGCGCCGCTTCGGCCTGGACATCACCGCCACCGAGGGCATCTACCACGCGCAGGTCGAGGCCGGCGTCTCCCCCGACCGCCCGATCGTGCTGACCGAGCGCGGGGACACCGTCACCGAGAACGCCCTGCTGGCCGCGGCCCGCCACGACGGCGTCACCGTCATCCGCAACGCCTCCTCCAACTACATGGTCCAGGACCTCTGCTTCTTCCTGGAGGCCCTGGGCGTCGAGGTCGAGGGCATCGGCACCACCACCCTCACCGTCCACGGCGTCCCCGTGATCGACGTCGACGTCGACTACTCCCCCTCCGAGGACCCGGTCGAGGCGATGAGCCTGCTGGCCGCCGCCGTGGTCACCGAGTCGGAGCTGACGATCCGCCGGGTCCCGATCGAGTTCATGGAGATCGAGCTCGCGGTCCTGGAGGAGATGGGCCTCGACCACGACCGCTCCGCGGAGTACGTCGCCGACAACGGCCGCACCCGCCTGGTCGACCTGACGGTGCGCCCCTCGAAGCTCGAAGCCCCGATCGACAAGATCCACCCGATGCCCTTCCCCGGGCTCAACATCGACAACGTCCCCTTCTTCGCCGCCATCGCGGCCGCGGCCCAGGGCCAGACCCTGATCCACGACTGGGTGTACGACAACCGGGCCATCTACCTGACCGACCTCAACCGCCTCGGCGGACGCCTCCAGCTCCTGGACCCCCACCGCGTCCTGGTCGAGGGCCCCACCCGCTGGCGCGCGGCCGAGATGATGTGCCCGCCGGCCCTGCGCCCCGCGGTGGTCGTCCTGCTCGCGATGATGGCGGCCGAGGGCACCTCGGTCCTGCGCAACGTCTACGTCATCAACCGCGGCTACGAGGAACTCGCCGAGCGCCTCAACTCGGTCGGCGCGCAGATCGAGATCTTCCGGGACATCTGAGGGACTCGGAATCCGGGCCCCGCCTGGCCCTGGCGGGGCCCTTGGCGCAAAACCATCTGGACCATCCGGGCAGAACAGGCATCCTTCACAGAGGCACTGACGGTGCCTCAGAGCTGAAGGGGTGGGGGATGGGGCTTCCGGAGCCGGTGGGACGGCAGTCGGACGTGGCGTACCTGCCCGCGGTCGGCCATCACGTGGTTCTCGGTACGGCGGGAACCGGCAAGACCGTGATGGCCATGCTGCGGGCGCTGTACTTGTCAGATCCAGGAGTGGCGGGCTCCGGCAGAACTCTGCTCGTGACCTACAACAACGCTCTCGTCTCCTACCTCAAACACTTCGCCGGCGAAACAGACCGACTCGACATCCGCACCTACGGCCGGTTCGCCCGCGGTTTCCTGCATCACCACGGCGCGATGAAGGGCCAGGCGATCGCCTCGTCCCATGCTCGCCGGCGGCTGATCCGGTCCGCCCTGAAGGCTGTGTCCTCGAGATACGCGACGCACAAGTTCTTCGAGAGGGATCCCGGATGGTTCGAGGACGAGATCGCCTGGATCTCCGGCATGGGCCTGCGTACTTGGGAGGCGTACGAGGCCGTAGACCGACTGGGCCGCCGGACGCCCCTCAGCGTTTCGCTGCGCGAGGTCGTCTGGGAGATCGCGCAGGAGTACCGGCTGCGGCGGGCAGCGGAGAGCCACACGTACGACTGGCACGACATGGCCGCCGCTGTGCGCGACCATCAGGCCGCGGATGACGGGCCGCGAATATACCGGCACGTGATCATCGACGAGGGCCAGGACCTCTCCCCGGAGGAGATCCGGTCGCTCGCGGAGGTGGTCGACCCCGAGGGTTCTGTGACCTTCTTCGGCGACTACGCCCAGCAGATCTACGGGCAGGGGATGTCGTGGCGGGCCTGCGGCCTGAAAGTGGCCCGCGTCGAAATGTTCAAGGACAACTATCGCAATTCCACCGCCATCGCTGATTTCGCCATTGCGCTGAGCGAGTTGCCCTTCTTCGGCCGCACCGACGAGCTTGTGCCACCGATCGCGCCCCGCTCCAAGGGCTCGCTGCCCACTCTCGTCGCGTGCACCGACCGCGCACAGGAGATCTCGGTGATCCAGTCGACCGCCCGGCAGTTGGGCCAGGTGGGGACAGTCGCCGTACTCGGCCGTACCTGGGCCGACGTGGACGAGGCCTGCACGGGTCTGACGGCTCGCCGGATCGACAAGGACCAGAAGTTCCGCTGGGACTACGCGCCGGGGGTGTACTGCACCACGTACCACTCAGCGAAGGGCCTCGAGTTCGACACAGTCCTGATGCCCTTCTGCTCTGAGAACGCAGTGCCCCTTCCCGAAGTGGTCAAGGCACTGGGCGTGGACGACGCGTTCGAGCGGGAGTCGAAGCTCCTCTACGTCGGGATCACTCGCGCCAAGTCGGACCTGGTCATCACCTACAGCGGAACGAAGACGCGCCTGCTGCCCGAGGGTGACGGCCTGTGCGCGGAGGTGCAGCCATGACCCGCACCAGCGGCCTCGCCCTGGCCGAAGCGCTGCGACGGAGCAACGCCACCCGGCTCGCTCACTTCACCCCTGCCCGTAGCTTCCCGCATATCCTGCGCGACGGGGCGATCCGCAGCAGCAAGGACCTCGCTGAAGCGGCACCCGAGCAGTTCACCCCCACCGATCGCCAGAGGTTCGACCAACAGCCCGACAAGGTGTGCTGCACCTTCCAGTTCCCCAACGGCTACTACCTCGCACAGGCTCGGCAGAAGCCCGACCACCAGAATTACCCGGACTGGATCTGCCTGTTCCTCGACGTGGAGCTAGCCCTGCGCGAGGGCACGCTCTTCGCACCGTGCAACGCAGCGAAGCAGAACGGCGCGCGACTGCGCCCTGGCCCCGACGCGCTGATGGAACTCTTCGCCGCAACGAGCGATGGCTGGCCGCGCGGAGCTGCCCATCTCCAAGGGGCCGCCACCAACCTGCAGGCGGAGGTGCTGGTACCGGGCCCCATTGAACTCAAACACATACTGGCCGTCGCCATGCCCAGCCACGAGGCGGTGGGCAACGAGCTGGCACGGCTACGCGTCCTCAAGGCAGAAGTACCGCCTTTGACCTGGCTCGTGGAGCCGGTGCTGTTTGATAGGAATCGACTGAGCAGCCGCGTGCGCAACGGGCCTCCCCTCACCGAGGCCGTCTGGGTGCCGCCGCAGAGTGATGGGATGACCCGGTGACCGGACAGAAGCCGGCAGACCTGTTGGACCGTACCCGCGGGCTGCTGTTCGGGGCAGCCGTCGGTGATGCCCTGGGCTGGCCACAGGAGCAGCGCAGCGGCATCGTCGGAGGTCAGGCCTCGCGCACCATAGCCCCGGCTCTCGCCTTCCGTCCGTGGGCGCGCTGGGCAGGCAGCCAGTACACCCGCTACCGGGACCCGGTCGCAGCGGGCGAGTACAGCGACGACACCCAGCTACTGCTCGCCACGGCGCGCGCCTGCCTACGCGGAGACGACTGGCGGACCTGGCTCACCGAAGTCGAGCTCCCGGCATGGCCGCTCTACCAGCGCGGTGGCGGTCGGGCCGTGCTCAGCGCGTGCCGCAGCTGGCAGGCCGGTGCCCGCCCTTGGGAGGGTCAACGCACGAAAACCGGCGCCTACTTCAACGCCGGGGCCAACGGTGTGGCCATGAGGATCGCACCCCACGCCGTCCACACGCTGACCGACTCCTCTCCCGAGCGACTGATGTCGCGCGTGGTGGCCGACGGGGTTCTAACCCACGGGCATCCGCGCGCGCTGCTAGGCGCGGCGGTCTACGCCCTGGCCATCCGACACACACTACGTCAGCAGGACGCCGGCGAGTACGGGGACGTCGTGCTCGCCCTGGCCGACATGCCACAGTGGCGCGACCCCGCCCTCGCGCGCGGGGGCCTCCCCGAGGGCTGGTCAGCCGCCTTCACGGACGCCACCGGTGGTTCGTTCGAGACAGTATGGGCCGACACCGCTCGGGAGATGGACACGCTGCTCGCAACGGCGCGATCATCTTTGGAGCGGGCTGCCCTTGCCGACGACGCGCAGACCCTCGCGGCGCTCGGCTGCTTCGACAAGCAGCGCAATGGCGCAGGAACCGTCTCGGCGGCCGCCGCCTGCTACCTGGCGGCGCGTTCCTCCGTACGTCCGACCATGGGGCTACTCAGGGCTGCCTTCCTGGACCGTGCCGACACCGACACGCTCGCCTCGATGACCGCCGCTCTGCTCGGCGCTCTGCACGGCACGGACTGGATTGCGCCGCTCATGCGCGAGGTGCAGGACAACGCCTGCCTCTCGCGCACGGCCGCCGCGTTGATTGAACCTCTCCCTGCCTCGGACGCAACCGAGAAGGATCGCCGGGAGGTGCAACAGGCCCAGTGGCTCAGCTCCCTCACGAAGGACGGGAGCACGGAGCGATTCGTTGACGGCCGCGCTGTGACACAGGTGCGGCACTACAGCCTGGACAGCAAGAGCCAGGACGTCACGCGCTTCGCACTGACCCTGGACGATGGCCAGTCGATGTACGTGGATCGCGCGGTGAAGCGGGGAGGGTCTCCGGCCCTCGTAGGCCAGGAACCGCGCGCCGCCCCCACCGCGACGGTGACCCGCATGGCCATCCACGTACGCAACCTCGCTGAGACCCGGAAGTTCTACGGCGAGGTACTCGGGCTTCCTGTGCAAGACAGAGGGCCTGTGCTGTACGTGACGCCCTGGCTGGCCCTGTTGGAGATGTCGGGCCCCCTGGACACTCCGACGGCAGGACCGTTGCAGTTCACCGTGCAGACCTCGGACCCGGCGCGCATCACAACCATGGTGGAGAAGTACAACGTGCCGGTCACCCCGCGGGGCCCCCGCGACATCCCGGGCTCTCTGCGGGTGATCGACCCGGACGGCCACGAGGTCCTGGTTTGGCCGGTGGATGGGCGCCCCGCCGCATAGCAGGACCTCGTGGCCGGTATGTCGCCTCAAGGTCGCGGAACAAGGACATGCGCGCCCTCCGACACCGCATCGCCAACACGGCGCTGGCGAACGAAGTCGACATTTACACCCTCGCGGACCGCCTCGGACACGCTACTCCGGCATTTACTCTCCGTAGGCAAGTCCACCGGGTCTCTGGGGCAGGTGCGAAGGTCCGTCAGGCGGTCCGGAGCATGTACGAGAGGGCCGCCCGATATGCAGACCAGCCCGTTCGTGCAGGGCTTGCGCAAGGTGATCTTGGCAGAGCCTAGTTTCCGCAGGTCGGAATGCATGCAGCAGAGTTCCGGGACATTTAACCCGGTCGCAGGTCATGACGTCCTCCGGAGGGCGGTCCCCGCACGCCGCGGGGGCCGCCCCCGCGACGTCTTCGGAGCGGGTCGGGGCGTACGTGCCAAAGGTGCGGCGAGCCGGTGCCTTTTGGCCGGATGACCTGAAGACGACCTCGCCGGAACACGGGTTCGAGCGTCAGAATCGGTCCGTCGGTACGGTTTCGAGGGGGCGGCCATGGCAGTGGACACCGGGCACGGCACGGGTACGGGTACGTCGATCCCCGACCTGGAGGGGGTCCCGCTGCTCGGATCGCTCCCGGACCTGAAGGCCGACTCGCTCGGCACCTACCTGCGCGCCAACCGGCGGCACGGGGACGTCGTACGGGTCCTCGCCGGCCCGCCCGGCCTGCGCGCCGAGCTGTACTGCGTGTTCTCGGCCGAGGGCGCCCAGCGGGTGCTGGCCGGCGAGGCGGCCAACTTCCGCAAGGACAACACCTTCTACCAGGAGGTCCGCACCTCCTTCGGCAACGGACTGCTGACCAGCCAGGACGAGGACTACCTGCGGCAGCGCCGACTGGTGCAGCCGCTGTTCACCCGCAGGCGCGTCGACGGGTACGCCACGGCCGTGGCCGGCGAGACCGACGCCGTCCTCGCCTCCTGGGCGCGGGCGCGGGACGGGATCGTCGACGTCTCCTCCGAGATGATGCACCTGGCCCTGCGCGCCGTCGCCCGCATCCTCTTCGGCACCGACGTGGAGACCACCGTGGACGTGGTCGACCGGTGCTTCCCGGTCATCACCGAGTACGTGCTGCGCCGCGGCTACTCCCCCGCCAACATCCCGCGCGGCTGGCCGACCCCCGGCAACCGGCGGGCCGCCGCCGCGATGGACGAGCTGTACGCCGTCTGCGACGCGATCATCGCGGGGCGGCGCGACGCCTCCCGCGGCGAGGGCCCGGGCGAGGACCTGCTGACGCTGCTCGCCGCCGCGCAGAGCGCGGACGACGCCGCCTTCGACGCCACCGAGCTGCGCGACCAGGTGCTGATCTTCCTGCTGGCCGGTCACGAGACGACCGCGACCTCGCTGGGCTTCGCCCTGCACCTGCTCGGCCGTCACCCCGAGGAGCAGGCGCGGGCCCGGGAGGAGGTCTCCCGCGTACTGGGCGACCGTACGCCCGAGGCGGCGGACCTGGACCGTCTGCCGTACCTGACCCGGGTCCTCAAGGAAGCCATGCGGCTCTATCCGGCGGCCCCGGTGATCGGGCGCAGGGCCGTCGCCGCGACCGAGATCGGCGGGTACACCATCCCGGCGGGGGCCGACGTGATCCTCTCGCCGTGGGTGACGCACCGCCACCCCGCCTACTGGAGCGAGCCGGACCGCTTCGACCCGTCCCGGTTCACCCCCGAGGCGGAGGCGGCGCGGCCGCGCTACGCCTGGTTCCCCTTCGGCGGCGGGCCGCGCGCCTGCATAGGCCAGCACTTCTCGATGCTGGAGTCGGTGATCGCGCTGGCCATGATCCTGCGCGCGTACGAGTTCGAGGCCGTGGACACCGAGGTCCCGGTGAGCGCCGGGATCACCCTGCGTACGGAGGGTCCCTCGCGCTGCCGGATCCGTCGGGTGGACCGTTGAGCCGACCGTGTCGTCCGCCGCGGTCCCGCGCGGCGCGGGATTCCCCGGGTTGGCGGTCGCGGGCGGGGGGCGGTGCGGGTTGGATGGCGGGGTGGAGCAACTGCTGAGGGTCCAGAACTTCAACGTCTCGCGCGACGGGTTCGGCGCCGGCGAGGGGCAGAGCCTGGAACGGCCGTTCGGGCACGCCGAGCCCGCGGAGATGTTCGCCTGGGCCGGGGCGACGGCGAGCTGGCCGGGGCGCACCGAGCCGGGCGGGAGCCGCGGCCTCGACGACTACTTCACCCGGGACTTCGGGCACAACATCGGGGCCGAGATCATGGGCCGCAACAAGTTCGGACCCCAGCGCGGTCCGTGGCGCGACCACGACTGGCGCGGGTGGTGGGGCGACGAGCCCCCGTTCCACACCCCGGTGTTCGTCATGACCCACCACGAGCGCCCGTCGTTCACGCTCTCCGACACCACGTTCCACTTCGTCGCCGGCGAGCCGGCCGCCGTGCTCGCACGGGCGCGGGAGGCGGCGGGGGGCAAGGACGTGCGCCTCGGTGGCGGGGCCGGCGTCATCCGGGAGTTCCTCGACGCCGACCTCGTCGACACCCTGCACGTGGCGGTGTCCCCCGTCGACCTGGGGTCGGGGGCGCGGCTGTGGGAGTCGCCCGCCGAGCTGCTCGACCGGTTCCACCTGGAGGTGGTGCCGAGCCCGGGCGGCGAGGTCACGCACCACCTGTTCTGGCGGAGGTGACCCCGGGCCCCGGACCGGGGCCGGGGCCGGGGCCGGGCCGGGGCCGGGACCGGGACCGGGACCGGACTAGCGGTAGTCGTCCGGGTGGTCCTGCATCCAGCTGTTGATCTCGTCGCGGGTGGAGATCAGGACGCTCTGGTGCTTCTTCAGGTTCTCGAAGGTCCGGTCCCCGCCGAGTTCCTTGTCGAGCTTCGCGATCAGGGCGATCGGCTCGGGGAAGTGGCCCGGCCCCTTGGCGTCGGCCTTCATGGCGCGGTCCATGCGGTGGAGCTCGTCGTGGACCCGTCCGAGGAAGTACGCGCAGTTGCCCGGGGTGCACGACTCCTGGAGGGTGGCCTGGAGCCCCGCGAAGGCGTCGCGGACCAGTTCGGGCGGCGTGGCGGTCGTGCCCCCGGAGGCCGAGGGGGACGCGGGGGACGCGGAGGCGCCGCGCGGGCTCGACGGGGAGGCCGAGGCGGAGGCGGAGGGGCTCGAGGCCGGAGCCGGAGCCGAAGCGGGCGCGGAGGCCGGGGGCTTGGCGGTGGGCGCGGCCGGCTTCTCCTCGCCGCCGCAGCCGACGGCGAACGCCGCCAGCGTGACGGTGAGCGTCGCGAGCGCCGCGCGGCGCATGGTCGATCCGTACATTGGTGTCCCCCCGTGGTCCGATGATC
This sequence comes from Streptomyces sp. NPDC103540, assembly GCF_055584445.1. Taxonomy (NCBI): domain Bacteria; kingdom Bacillati; phylum Actinomycetota; class Actinomycetes; order Kitasatosporales; family Streptomycetaceae; genus Streptomyces; species Streptomyces sp. NPDC103540. The sequence goes on along the minus strand of NZ_JBVJMA010000004.1, from coordinate 314,568 downwards.
CGTCGACCCTACAGACCCTTTTCGCCCGGGACGGGTGCCGGGGTGTGGTTGCCCTGGAGTCGTGCCAGGTCGGAGGGGCGGACCTGGATGACGAACACCGCGATCACCGCGCCGACGAGGGTGAACAGCGACGCCGCGACGAAGGACGCGCTCACGCCCGAGGTGAGGACGCGCTCGGCCCACGGTCCGGGCAGCTGCCCGGTGCGCGCGAAGAGGGCCTTCTGTACGGGTCCGGCGCTCTCCAGGAAGGCCGGCACCTGCACCTTGGCCTCGTGCCGGCTCGCCGTGCCGAAGACGGTGACCAGGATGGACAGGCCGAGCGACCCGCCGATCTGCTGCATCGTGTTGAGCAGGCCGGAGGCCGCGCCCGACTCCCGGTCGGGCACGTTGGACAGGGCCATCAGGGTCAGCGACACGAACTGGAGGCCCATGCCGGTGGCGAAGACCACCATCGGCCCCAGCACGCTGCCCAGGTACGTGGAGTCGACGTCCGTACGCGTCAGCCAGGCCAGTCCGACGGCGCAGCACAGCGCGCCCGCGACCATGAAGGGTTTGGGTCCGAAGCGGGGCAGCAGCTGTGAGGCGAAGCCGGCCGCCAGCGCGATCATCACGCTGACCGGGAGGAAGGCGAGGCCGGCCCGGAGCGGGCTGAAGCCGAGGACGTTCTGGACGAAGAGGGTGAGGAAGAAGAACATGCCGAAGATCGCGCAGGCGAGGAAGAGCATGATGCCGTAGGTCCCGGCGCGGTTGCGGTCGGCGAACATGTGCAGCGGCGTGATGGGTTGGGGGGAGCGGCGTTCGTTGAAGACGAACAGGGCGAGCAGGACGACGGCGGCGGCGAAGGAGCCGAGCGTCACCCCGTCGCGCCAGCCCTCCTGGGAGGCGCGGATGAACCCGTAGACGAGGGCGACCATGCCGCCGGTGGACAGCAGCGCGCCGGCGAGGTCGAAGTGTCCGGGGCGGCGTTCGGATTCGCGCAGGACGCGGGCGGCGAGGACGGCGATGAGCGCGGCGATGGGGACGTTGACGAACAGGACCCAGCGCCAGTCGAGCCATTCGACGAGGAGGCCGCCGGCGAGGAGGCCGATCGCGCCGCCGCCCGCCGACACGGCGGCGAAGACGCCGAACGCGCGGTTGCGGGCGGGGCCTTCGCGGAAGGTGGTGGTGATCAGGGCCAGGGCGGTCGGGGAGGCGATGGCGCCGCCGACTCCCTGGAGGGCGCGGGCGGCCATCAGCTGGCCGGCGTTCTGGGCGAGGCCGCCGAGGAGGGAGGCGAGGCCGAACAGCAGGACGCCGAAGATGAAGACCCGTTTGCGACCGAGGATGTCGCCGGTGCGTCCGCCGAGGAGGAGGAGTCCGCCGAAGGTGAGGGTGTAGGCGTTGACGACCCAGGACAGGCTCTCGGTCGAGAAGTCGAGCGCGGTCTGGATGTGGGGCAGCGCGATGTTCACGATGGTGATGTCGAGAACGACCATGAGCTGGCAGGAGGCGATGACGAACAGGGCCAGTCCGTTTCCGCTCCCTCGGACCGTGCCGTCGGTCCCGTTGTTGGTCGGCTGAGCGTTCGGGTCCACTAGTCGACGCTATGTCCGGTTTTCAAGGACCACCACTCGAATGGGCTAGGCCATGTGATATTTCACATGCCACACTGCCGTCATGGACCCCTTCCTCAGGCTCTCCGCCGACACCGCACGCTTCACCCACGGAGCCCCCCGCGCCTTCTCGTTCGGCGACGACGGCCGTCTCCTGTGGTTCCTGCGCTCGTCCGGCCCCACCGACCCGCTCGACGCCCTTTGGGTCCTCGACACCACCACCGGCGCCGAGACCCTGCTGGCCGACCCCCGCGCCCTGCGCGTCCCCGGAGGCCGACTCCCGCTCGCCGAGCGCCGGTTGCGCGAACGGACCCGCCTGGTCGCCGACGGGATCGGCTCCTACGCCCTGACCGCCGACGGCCGGCGCGCCGTGTTCTCCCTCCACGGACGGCTCCACGCGGTGACCGCCGGCGCGGACGCGCCCCCCGAGGAACTGCCGACCGCCGTCCCCGCCTTCGACCCCCGCCCGAACGCCGACGGCTCGCGCACCGCCTACGTCGGCGACGACGACGCCCTCCACACCGTCCCGGGCGGGCGGATCAGCCCCGACGACGGGGCCCGCTGGGGCATCGCGGAGTTCGCCGCCGCCGAGGAACTCGGACGCGCCCGGGGCCACTGGTGGGCACCGGACGGGCAGAGCCTGCTCGCCGCCCGCGTCGACGAGAGCGCCCTGCCGCGACGCTGGTTCGCCGACCCCGCGCACCCCGAGCTGCCGGCCGAGGACTTCGCCTACCCGGAGGCCGGCGGACCCAACGCCGACGTGCGGCTGTGGGTGCTCGGCCCGGACGGCGCCCGGGTGCGCCTCGACTGGGACGCCGAGGAGTTCCCGTACGTCTCCGACGTCGACTGGACCGGCGACGGCGACGGCGACGCGGGCCCGGGCGAGATCCTGCTGACCGTCCAGGACCGGCTCCAGCGCACCGTCCTGCTGCTCACCGCCGACCCCACCACCGGCCGCACCCGCGAGCTGTCGCGCACCACGCACCCCCGCTGGGTGGACCCGATGGTGCCGGGCACCCCGGCGCGGCTGGCCGACGGACGGACGCTCACCGCCGTCGACACCCCCGACGGGGCCGCCCGCGGGCTCGCCGTCGACGGCAAACCCCTCACCGACGAAGGAATCCAGGTGCGCCGCGTGGTCGGCGTCCACCAGGGACGCCTGATCGTCGAGGCCGGCCTGCGCGACCCCTCCGAACAGCAGGTCCTGCTGCTCGACCCCACCACGGGCGAGCGGACCCCGCTCGCCGACGGCCCCGGGGTGCACTCCGTGGCCGCCGCCGACGCCGGCGCCCTGCTGCTGACCTCCGCCGACGCCGACGGAGTGCGCTTCGCCGGACGCACCGCCGACGGCCGGGAGTTCGCCCCGGCCGACCTGTCCGCCCCGCTGCCCCACCGGGTCGTCCCCCTCCTGGAACGCGTCACCGAGCACGGCCTCCCCACCGCACTCGTACTGCCCCGCCACCACGTGCCCGGACACCGACTGCCCGTCCTGATGGACAGCTACGGCGGCCCCGGCTTCCAGGACGTCTGCGCCGAGCCCCGCCGCTGGCAGGCCCGGCAGTGGTGGGCCGACCAGGGCTTCGCCGTGGTCACCGTCGACAACCGGGGCACCCCCTACGTCTCCCCCGCCTTCACCCACGCCGTGCACCGGGGCTTCTCCGACGTCACCCTGGAGGACCAGGTCGCCGCGCTCCGGGCCCTGGGCGCCCGCCACCGCGACCTGGACCTCGGCCGGGTCGGCGTACGGGGCTGGTCCTACGGCGGCTACCTGTCCGCCCTGGCCGTGCTGCGCCGGCCCGACGTCTTCCACGCGGCCGCCGCCGGGGCCGCGCCCACCGACTTCCGCCACTACGACACCGCCTACACCGAGCGCTACCTGGGCCTGCCGCAGGAGCACCCCGAGGTGTACGAACGGGACTCGCTGATCCCCGACGCGCCCTCGCTGAGCCGGCCCCTGCTGCTGGTCACCGGCCTGGCCGACGACAACGTCCACCCCTCGCACACCCTGCGCCTGTCCCGCGCCCTCACCGACGCGGGCCGCCCGCACCGGCTGCTGGCCCTGCCCGGCGTCACGCACATGACCCCGCACGGCACCCGGGAGAAGGTGATGGCCCAGGAGCTGGCCTTCTTCCGCGAGGTCCTGGCCGTCTAGACGGCGTACGGTGCTCGACGCGCACGCGGAAGGGCCCCGGAGGCTTCATCGGCTCCGGGGCCCTTCCTCTTCCCGTGGATCCCCGTCAGTCACCCGGGAAGTGACACGCCACCTCGCGCGAGGCGGCCGTTCTCAGTACCGGCCGTTCGGTGCGGCAGACCTCCTGCGCCTTCGGACAGCGCGGGTGGAAGCCGCACCCCGGCGGCGGGGAGGCCGGGCTCGGCGGATCACCGAGGAGCACGATCCGCTCGCGCCGCCGCTCCGCCGCCGGGTCGGGCAGCGGGACCGCGGACAGCAGCGCCCGGGTGTAGGGGTGCTGCGGGTCCTCGTAGAGGGACCGCTTGTCCCCGATCTCGACGATCCGGCCGAGGTACATGACGGCGACCCGGTCGGACACGCGCTTGACCACGGACAGGTCGTGCGCGATGAACACGTAGGCGAGGCCGAGTTCGGCGCGCAGCCGCTCCATGAGGTTGACAATCTGCGCCTGCACCGACACGTCGAGGGCGGAGACCGGTTCGTCCGCGATGACCAGCCGGGGGTTGGTGGCCAGCGAGCGGGCGATGCCGATGCGTTGGGCCTGTCCGCCGGAGAACTCGTGCGGATAGCGGTCGATGTGCTCGGGGATCAGTCCCGTCAGCTCCATCAGGTCGGCGGCCCGGCGGCGGGCGTCGGCCGCGCTCCACCCCTGGACCAGCAGCGGGTCGGAGATGATGCGGGCCACCGTCTGGCGGGGGTTGAGGGAGGAGTGCGGGTCCTGGAAGACCATCTGGATGTTCCGGCGCAGGGGCCGCAGGGCCCCCTGCGAGAGCCGGCTGATGTCCCTGCCCTCGAACGTCACGCTGCCGGAGGTGGGCTCCAGCAGCCGGACCAGCATCCGGCCGGTGGTGGACTTGCCGCAGCCCGACTCCCCGACGAGCCCCAGGGTCCGGCCGGCCTCCAGGTCGAAGGAGACCCCGTCGACGGCCCGCACGGGCGCCCCCCGGCGCCCGGTCAGGGTCCGCTTCCCGGGGAAGGTCATCGTCAGGTCGCGTACGGACAGCAGGGGCGCGGCGGCGCCCCCGGCGGGCGGGTTCTGGCTCATCGGGCCGCCTCCTCGGCGCTACGGGTCCCCGCGCCGGCCGGCCGCGGGTCTCCCGGGAAGTGGCAGGCGACGCCGCGCTCCGGGTGGTCCCCGTACGTCTCGAACGGCGGACGCGTCCCGGTGCAGGCAGCGGCGGCGCGGGGGCAGCGCGGGGCGAAGGCGCAGCCCGGGGCGGGGGCCAGCAGGGACGGCGGGGAGCCGGGGATGGAGGGCAGGGGGACGTCGTCGGCCGAGTCCAGGCGCGGCAGGGAGTCGAGCAGTCCGCGGGTGTAGGGGTGGGCGGGGTCGGCGAACAGCGCGTCGACGGGGGCCTGTTCGACGGCCCGGCCGCCGTACATGACGAGCACCTCGTGGGCGACGCGGGCCACCACGCCCAGATCGTGGGTGATCATGACGACGCCGAGGCCGCGTTCCTGTTGGAGGCGGGCGATCAGTTCCAGGATCTGGGCCTGGACGGTGACGTCGAGGGCGGTGGTGGGTTCGTCGGCGATCAGCAGGTCGGGCTCGCAGGCCAGGGCCATGGCGATCATCGCGCGCTGGCGCATGCCGCCGGAGAACTGGTGCGGGTACTCCCCGGCGCGTCGGGCGGGTTCGGGGATGCCGACCTCGCCGAGCATGTCGACCGCGCGTCTGCGCGCGGCGGCCCGGCCGGCCTTGAAGTGGACCCGGAAGTGTTCGGCGATCTGCTCGCCGACGGTGTAGTAGGGGTGCAGGCTGGAGAGCGGGTCCTGGAAGATCATGGCCATCCTCCGGCCGCGCACGGCGGAGAGTTCCTTCTCGCCGAGGCCGTTCAGTTCCCGTCCGGCGAGCGTGACGGAGCCGGTGACCTCGGCGCCTTCGCGGTGCAGGCCCATGACGGCGAGGGAGGTGACGGACTTGCCGGAGCCGGATTCGCCGACGATGCCGAGGGTGCGTCCGGCCTCGACGGTGAAGTCGAGGGAGTCGACGGCGCGGACGGTGCCGCGCGGGGTGGTGAAGGTGACGCGCAGGTCGCGGACGTGGAGCAGCGGGGCGTCGGGGGTGGCGGTGGGAGGGGGCATCAGTACCTCACCCTCGGGTCGATGACGGCGTACAGGAGGTCGACGACGAGGTTGGCGACGACGATGAAGAAGGCGGCCAGCAGGGTGACGCCGAGGACCACCGGCTGGTCGGAGTTGACGAGCGCCCCGTAGAAGAGGCGGCCGATGCCGGGCAGGCCGAAGATGGACTCGGTGATGACGGCTCCGGCGAGGAGGCCTCCGAGGTCCATGCCGAAGATGGTCAGGATGGGGGTCATTCCGGAGCGCAGGCCGTGTTTGACGACGACGGTGCGCTCGGGCATGCCCTTGGCGCGGGCGGTGCGGATGTACGGCTCGGCCATCGCCTCGATCATCGAACCGCGGCTCTGGCGGGCGTACATGGCGGCGTAGAGCAGGGCGAGCGCGATCCAGGGCAGCAGGAGGTTGCCGGCCCAGGCGAGCGGGTCGTCGGTGAGGGCGCGGTAGGTGGGGTACGGCAGGAGTCCGGCGATGCGGATGACTCCGTAGATGAGCATGACGGAGGTGAAGTAGACCGGCAGGGAGGCGGCGGCGACGGCGCCGACCATCAGGGCCTTGTCGGTGGCGGAGTCCTTGCGCAGGGCGGCGGTGACGCCGGCGCCGAGGCCCAGGACCATCCACAGGACGGCCGCGCCGAGGGCGAGGGAGGCCGAGACCGGGAGCCGGTCCATCAGCAGGTCCCAGACGGGCAGGGAGTTCTCGTACGAGTAGCCGAGGCAGGGGAAGTCGCAGTGCAGGGCGTACTGGCCGGTGCCGAGGGTGCGGCCCGTGAAGATGCCGGTGACGAAGTCCGCGAACTGTCGCCACAGGGGCTGGTCGAGGCCCAGGTGGACGCGTACGTCGGCGAGGCGTTCGGCGCTGCACGTCTTGCCGCAGGCGGCGGCGGCCGGGTCGGAGGGCAGGACGTAGAAGATGAGGAAGGTGACGGCGGCGATGGCCAGGAGCACCGCGGCCAGGGCGATCAGGCGGCGCAGGAGGTAGAGGATCACGTGCGGCCGCCCCTCGGGTCGAGGATGTCGCGCAGGGCGTCCCCGAGGAGGGTGAAGGCGAGCACGGCGAGGAAGAGGAAGACGCTCGGGATCACGAAGTACATGGGGTCGGTCTCGTAGAAGGCGACGGACTCGGCGATCATCTGGCCCCAGGACGGGGTGGGCGGGCGGACGCCGACGCCGAGGTAGCTGAGCGCGGCCTCGGTGCTGATCATGCCGGGGATCAGCAGGGTGGTGTAGGCGATGACCGGTCCGGACACCCCGGGGAGGATGTCGCGGGTGAGGATGCGCCAGGAGGTCGCGCCGCCGACGCGGGCGGCGTCGACGTACTCGCGGTGTTTGAGGGAGAGGGTCTGGCCGCGGACCACGCGGGCGACGCCGGGCCAGCCGAAGAGGCCGATGACGGCGGTCATGAGCACGATCCGGTTGACGTCCTTGGCCACCGACAGCATCGCGATCATGAAGATCAGCGAGGGGAAGGACATGGTGAGGTCCATCAGCCGGGAGAGCGCGGCGTCGACGCGACCGCCGAAGTAGCCCGCCGCGATGCCGGCCGCGGTGCCGGTCAGGACCACGATGGCGGTGGCGGCGAAGGCGATGAGGAGGGAGACCTGGGCGCCGTGGACGACGCGGGCGAACAGGTCGCGGCCGGTGACGGGTTCCACGCCGAGCCAGTGCTCGGCGCTGATGCCGCCGAGGGAGCCCAGCGGTTGTCCGCCGAGGTAGGGGTCGATGGCGGTCTTGTCGAACTCGTCCGGGGACCAGCCGCCGAGCGCGCCCAGCCAGGGCGCGGCGACGGCCATCAGGACGAACAGGAGGACGACGCAGAGGCTGACGCGGACGGCGGGGCGGCGGCCCAGTTCCCGTCGGGCCAGTTGCCAGGGGCTGCTGCCGGGGGCCGTCGCGCGGGCGTCCCCCTCGCGGGCGGCCTCCTTGGCGATGGCCTCCTTGGCGATGGCCTCCTTGGCGACGGCCTCCTCGCGGGCGGTCGGGGCCGGTGCGCCGTCCGGGGCCGGGGGCGTGGGCCCGCCGGCGTCCGGTGCGGTGGTGGTCATGGTGTCGTCGGCTCCGGCTTCCTCAGCCCTGGCTCTTCGACGGGTCCTTGAGGCCGACGGTGGCGTAGTCGATGCTGCCGGTCCACACGGGGTGGCCGTAGGCGCCCGCGACGTTGGGGCCGACCAGCAGCGGCTTGCGCTCCAGCAGGAGCGGGACGGACGGCGACTTCTTCATGATCTCGGCGTCGAGGTCGATCCAGGCCTGGTTGGCCTGCCTGGCATCGGCCATGGCGTTGATCTCGTCGATCCGCTTCATGGTGGCCTCGTCGCGGAACTGGCTGTTGTTGCCCTGGTTGCCCTTCTCCTTGATGGTGCGTCCGTCGAAGACGAAGGGGATCCAGGTGGAGCCGGAGGGGTAGTCGGGACACCAGCCGGAGAGGGTCATGTCGGGGGTGGTGGAGAGGTCGCCGATGACGTCGTAGTAGGCGCCGGGGTCGATGGTGTCGACGACCACCTCGACGCCGGCGCGGGCCAGGCCCTGCTGGAGGGCCTCGGCCTTGCCCTTGTCCCCGGTGGAGACGGCGAGGGAGACCTTCAGCTTGTCCTTGCCGGCCGCCTTGAGGAGTTCCTTCGCCTTGGCCGGGTCGCCGGCGGCGGGGATCTTCAGGGTGTCGGCCTGCTTGCCGCCGGAGAGGGCGGGCGGCAGGTAGGCGGTGGCGACCTCGTTGAGGGCGGGGCCGCCGCCGGCGGTGATGACGGCCTCCTTGTCGACGGCGTACTGCATGGCCTCGCGGACCTTGGGGTCGTCGAAGGGGGCGCGGGAGTTGTTGAGGTGGAGCATCTCGGTGCAGCCCTGGGACTCGGCGAGGAGGCGGGCCTTGACGTCGGGCTTGGGCAGCACCTTGGGGGCGCTCTCGGGGCGCATGTCGGCGTACTGGACGGTGGAGGCGTCGGCGCCCTCCCCCGCGATGATGCGGTCGTCGATCTGGCCGCCCTTGAGGCCCATGACGACGACGAAGCGGTCGGGGTAGGCCTTGCGGACGGTGTCGGTCTTCGGGTCCCAGTGCTCGTTGCGGACCAGGACGAGCTTCTTGTCGCGGTCGTACGAGTCGATCCGGTACGGGCCGGAGGAGAAGGGGCGGGCGTCGTACTGGGTGCCCTTCTCCTGCGACTGCGGGACGGGCGCGAAGGTGGGGAGGGTGGCGGTCGCGGAGAACTCGGCTACGGGGCGCTTGAGTTCGAAGACGATCGTGCGGTCGTCGGGGGTCTTGATGGAGTCGAGGTGCTGCCCCTGGAGGGGGCCCTTGTAGCCCTCGGTGCGGGCCAGGTACTGGGCGGCGTAGTCGGGGCCGCCGGTGAGGTCGGGGGCGAAGGAGCGCTCGACGTTGTACTTGATGTCCTGTGCCCTGATCGGGGTGCCGTCCTCGTACTTGACGCCCTCCTTGAGGGTGAAGGTCCAGGTCTTGCCGCCGTCGGAGGGGGTGCCGAGGTCGGTGGCGAGGTCGGGGACCAGTTCGCTGCCGCCCTTGCCGGGTTCGGCCTTGAAGGTGACGAGGGTGCGGTAGAGCAGGCGGGTGCCGAAGTCCATGGCCGGCATGACCCAGTTGCGGGCGGGGTCGAGGTGGGCGAAGTCCTGGTTGGACAGGACGGTGAGGGTGCCGCCCTTGACCGGGGTGCCGCCGAGGATCTTCCCGTCGTTGGCGGCGGCGGGGTTGACGCCGCCGCCGCTCGCCGCGGGGGCCTTCGCGTTGTCGGAGCAGCCCGATGCGCCGAGTGCGAGGGCCGCCACCAGGGCGGTGGCGAGGGCGAGTTGGGTGCGCTTGGTCATGGGTCACTCCAGTGAAGGGCCGCGCTCTATGATGTGACCGGTAACATAGTAATGTGAAATTGTACTGACAAGGGGTTGGCGGCGCCGTTATCCAGCCGTGTCCAAATCGGCGCGGTCCAGGGCCCGTTGACGCGACCCGATGCGGTCCGCGGGCGCCGGTCCGCGGTCCGCGGGCGCCGGTCCGCGGCCGGGCTCCCGAAGCGTCGGCCGGCGCGCACGCGGAAGCGGCCGGCGGGAACCCCCGCCGGCCGCTCGCGACCCACTTCTCCACCCGCGCCCGTCGCGCGTACGCGGGTACGGTCCCGCCCTCGACCCCGACGCGGGCCCGAGGGCCCCGGAGGGCTCCGGAAGTCCTAGACGCCCGAGCCGAGACCGCCGGACGGGCGGCCCACGGGTTCGTCACGGCCCTGGGCCCAGAGGGAACGGACGTGTCCGAGGTGGCGCTGCATGCAGGCCTTGGCCGCCTCGGCGTCGCCCGTGAGCATCAGGTCGAGCAGCTCGATGTGCTCCTCGGCCGAGGAGACCAGCTTGCCCGCCTCGTCCAGGCCCGTCAGGCCGTACAGGCGGGAGCGCTTGCGCAGGTCGCCGACGGTCTCCACGAGGCGGTCGTTGCCCGCGAGGGCGAGGAGGCCGAGGTGGAAGCGGCGGTCCGCCTCCAGGTAGCCGATGAGGTTGTGCTCGCGCGCGTTGGCGACGATCTCCTCGGCCACCGGACGCAGGGCCTCCAGCTGCTCGGCCGTGGCGATCTCGGTGATCCGGCCGATGGTCGGGACCTCGATCATCGTGCGCAGTTCGGTGTACTGGTCGAGGTCGCGCTCGCTGACCTCGGTGATGCGGAAGCCCTTGTTGCGCACGGGCTCGACCAGGCCCTCGCGGGCCAGGTCGAGCATGGCCTCGCGCACGGGCGTGGCCGAGACGCCGAGTTCGGCGGCGAGGCCGGGCGCGGAGTAGACGCTTCCCGGGCGCAGCTCGCCCGCTATCAGGGCCGCTCGGAGGGCGTGGCCGACCTGGTCGCGGAGCCGTTCCTGGGCCTTGATGAGACTGTTCTGCTTCAGGTCACCCATGTGCTCTTCCTCCGAGACCCCCGACACCGCCACAGTTGGGCAGGAGCACCAGCGTACAATGTCACGTTGTGCCATCTGCTCCGGCGGCCTCGTAGAGCGCGACCGCCACGGCAAGATCTTCCCAGGCCATGCCGACGCTCTTGAAGAGCTGTGGACAACCCGCCCGCCCTCCCGCGGGAATCCGCTCCGCGACCAGGTCGGCCAGGGTGGCGGTGATATGACCGGGCCCGATGGCCCCCTCCGCCTCCGGCACCAGCAGGTCCCCCGCCTCCCGCAGCGCCGCCGCGCGCGATTCCACGTACACGGCGGACCGCCGCACCAGGGCCGTGTCCGTCTCCCGGGCGTCCGGCTCGTGCGAGCCGACCGCCACCACCACCGCCCCGTCGGGCACCAGGCGCCCGTCGAACAGCGGTTCGCGCGTGCTGGTGCAGCAGACCACCAGGTCCGCCTCCGCCACCGCCTCCGACGTGCCCGTCCGGGCGTCGGCGCCGAGCGAGCGGGCGTGCGCGACCAGCAGGCCCGCCCGCCCGGGATCCCGGGCCACGACGATCACCTCCGCCAACTCCCGCAGCTCCAGGATCGCTTCGAGGTGCCCGTACGCCTGCGGCCCCGAGCCGAACAGCACCAGTCGCAGCGCCCGCCCGGTCGGGGCCAGTCGCCGCAGGGCCAGCGCGGAGACCGCCGGGGTGCGCAGCGCGGTGAGGGCCTCGCCGTCCATCAGGGCCAGCGGGCGCAGGGTGGGACCGTCGAGGAGGAGGTAGCCGCCGGTGATCCGGGGCAGGCCGCGCGCCGGGTTCCCGGGGGCGACCCCGGCGATCTTGACGCCCGCGTACGCCTCCGACGCGGCCGGCATCAGCAGGAGTTCGCCGCCGGGCGTGGCCACGGCGGTGCGCCGCGGGCAGCCCTCCGGGTCGAGTCCGGCGCGCAGGGCGTCGGCCAGGGCGTCCGCGGCCCGGGCGGGGGTGAGCAGCGCGGCCGTCCGCTCCGCGCCGAACTGCGGCAGCGGGGCGGCCGGGGTCGACGTCGACGCCCGGCCCGTCACAGGGTGAAGCCCGCGGCGAGGGCGTCGTGCGGGTCGACGGTGAAGAGGTGCTCGCCGGTGCGGTAGGCGGTGCCGGTGACCTCGGTGACCCCTCCCGCGAGGGCGCGACCGGTGAACACCGTGCCGACCACCGACTCGTGGAGCAGGTCCTCCCCCGCCCCCAGGCGCCCGTCCTCGGCGAGCAGCGCCAGCCGGGCCGAGGTCCCGGAGCCGCAGGGCGAGCGGTCGACCTGCCCGTCGGCGAAGACGGTGACGTTGCGCTGGTGCGGGCCGAAGGGGGTGTCGCGCAGTTCCTCGTGGAGGATCACCCCGTACACGCCGGAGAGCAGCGGTCCGTCGGGGTGCCAGGTCGCGGGGTGGGTGGCGAGCGCCGAGCGGATCTCGCGGCCGACGCGGACGAGTTCGGGCAGGCAGGCCCGGTCGACCGTCAGGCCCAGGTCCCGGGCCGCGACGGAGGCGTAGCAGGCGCCGGCGTGGGCGATGTCGACCTCGGCCATGCCGAGGGTGGTGGCGACGGGTACCTTGCGGGCGCCCACGCGGGCCGGGACGTTGCGGAAGGTGACCCCGGTGGTGCGGCCGGCGGTCCGGTGGACGGTGGCGGCGACCCGGCCGGAGGGGACGTCGATCCGCACCTCGACGTCCCCGTCGGCGGGGGCCGCCACCCGCCCGGTGTCCACGGCCCAGGCGCCGAGCGCGAGGGTGCCGTGGCCGCACGCGGTGGACCAGCCGTCCTTGTGCCAGAACAGCACCCCGAAGTGGGCGCCGTCGTCGTCGGGCGGCACGACGAACCCGCCGTACATCCCGGCGTGCCCGCGCGGCTCCTGCACGAGCAGGCGTCGTACGTCGTCCAGCGGGCCCCGGCGCGGGGCGGTGCCGGAGCCGCCCGCGCCGATGACGGTGGCGCAGCGTTCGGCGACGGTGTCCCCGGGGGCGGGGGCGACGGGGTCGGTGGTGAGGTCGACGATCCGGAAGGGTTCGCCCGCCGTGTGGTAGTCGGTGGCGCGGACGCCGGTCGGCGCGGTGGGTGGGGGCGTCACAGCAGGAACCCTCCCGGGAAGGGGTCGGACGGGTCGAGGAAGTACTGGGCGGTGCCGGTGATCCAGGCCCGGCCGGTGACGGTGGGGACGACGGCGGGCGCCCCGCCCACGGTGGTCTCCCCGATCAGGCGGCCCGTGAACTCGGTGCCGATGAAGGACTCGTTGACGAAGTCGGTGTCCAGGGGCAGCAGCCCCCGGGCGTGCAGCTGGGCCATGCGCGCGCTGGTGCCCGTCCCGCAGGGCGAACGGTCGAACCAGCCGGGGTGGATGGCCATGGCGTGCCGGGAGCGGCGGGCGTCGGAGCCGGGGGCGGCGAGGTAGACGTGCTTGACGCCGGCGATGGCGGGGTCCTCGGGGTGGACGGGCCGTCCGGGCGAGGAGTTGATCGCCTCCATGACGGCGAGGCCGGCCGCGAGCAGGTCGTCCCCGCGGGCCCGGTCGAAGGGCAGCCCGAGGTCGTCCAGTTCGACGAAGGCGTAGAAGTTGCCGCCGTAGGCGAGGTCGTGGGTGACCGTCCCGAAGCCGGGGACGTCGACCTTCAGGTCCAGGCCGACGCAGAAGGAGGGGACGTTGGTGAGGGTGACGGCCGTGGCGGCGCCGTCCTCGACGCGGACGTCGACCGAGACGAGCCCTGCCGGGGTGTCGAGGCGGACGGTGGTGACCGGCTCGACGACCGGGACCATGCCCGTCTCGACGAGGACGGTGGCCACCCCGATCGTGCCGTGCCCGCACATGGGCAGCAGTCCCGACACCTCGATGTAGAGGACGCCGAAGTCGGCGTCGGGTCGGGTGGGGGGTTGCAGGATGGCGCCGCTCATCGCCGCGTGGCCGCGCGGCTCGTACATGAGCAGGGTCCGGACCCGGTCCGAGTGCGCCATGAAGTGGAGCCGTTTCTCGGCCATGGTGGCGCCGGGGATCACCCCGACTCCCCCGGTGATCACCCGGGTCGGCATGCCCTCGGTGTGCGAGTCGACCGCGTGGTAGACGTGACGTGTGCGCATCGGGTGCCCCCTCCTGTCTGCGGGCCGGTGGCCGGCCGCTCGTCGGTCCCCCTGGGGGACGGCCCGGATCACCCCGGATCGTCCCGGATCATTTCCCCGGATCCCGCCGGTCGGGCCCGCGGCGTCGGGACGTGATGCCGAACGACGCGGGCCGGTACGGGCCGGATCCGGAAGGGAGGGCCTAGTGGAGTCCCTCGGCGAGGGCCTTCTCGGTGGCGGCGCGGACGGCGGCGTCGATCTCCCCGGTGAGGGGGAAGCGCGGCGGGCGGGTGGCTCCGCCGGGGCGTCCGGCCAGGTCCATGGAGAGCTTGATGGCCTGGACGAATTCGGTCTTGGAGTCCCAGCGCAGCAACGAGTGCAGGGACCGGTACAGCGGCAGGGCCGTGTCGAGGTCGCCGGCGACGGCGGCCCGGTAGAGGGTGGCGCAGGAGCGCGGCAGCGCGTTGGGGTAGCCGGCGATCCAGCCGACGGCGCCGGCCAGGGCCAGTTCGAGGAGCACGTCGTCGGCGCCGATGAGCAGGTCGAGGCCCGGGGCGAGTTCGGCGATCTCGTAGGCCCGGCGGACGTCGCCGCTGAACTCCTTGACGGCGACGATGCTGCCGTCGCCGTGCAGTCGGGCGAGCAGGTCGGGGGTGAGGTCGACCTTGGTGTCGATGGGGTTGTTGTACGCGACGACGGGCACCCCGGCGCGGGCGACGTCGGCGTAGTGGGCGCGGACGGTGACCTCGTCGGCGCGGAAGGCGTTGGGCGGCAGCAGGAGTACGGAGCCGGCTCCGGCCTCGGCGGCCTGTTCGGCCCAGCGGCGGGCCTCGGCGCTCCCGTACGCGGCGACGCCGGGCATGACGCGGGCACCGTCGCCCGCGGCCTCGACCGCGGTGCGCACGACCCGGGCCCGCTCCTCGTCGGTGAGGGTCTGGTACTCGCCGAGGGAGCCGTTGGGGACCACGCCGTCGCAGCCTTCGGCGATCAGCCAGGCGACGTGTTCGGCGTAGGCGTCGTAGTCGACGCCGAGGTCCTCGCGCAGGGGCAGGGCGGTGGCGACCATGATGCCGTGCCAGGGGCGGGTGCGGGTGTCGGGACGGGGCGCGGGGGTGGGCGCGTGGGTCATGGGTGGCTCCCTAGTGTGGTGTGTGACATTTTACTAGTGGGTGCGAGTCGGCCACAAGGGCCCGGAGGGGCCCGATCGGCGGCCGGACGGGGGAAGTTCGGTGGTGGCGACCACGCCGGGGTCGCGGCGCGCGGGCTACGGGGCCGGCGGCGTCTCCGGCAGCGCCGCGAGGTGGCGCAGCGGGACCGGGCAGGACAGCGGTCGGCGGTCGGCGGTCGGCTCCGCCCCCGCGAGGGCCGCCACGGCGGGGCCGCACATCCGCCCCTGGCACCAGCCCATCCCGGCCCGGGTGAGCAGTTTGACCGTACGGGCGTCCCGCGCGCCGAGGTCGCGGACCGCCTCGCGGATCGTGCCCGCCGGCACCTCCTCGCAGCGGCACACGTCGGCTCCGTCGGTCAGCCAGTCGGTCCAGCCGGATCCGGGGCGGTGGGCGGCGGCCATCGCCCCGGCGAAGGCCCGAAGCCGGGCGCGGGCCCGCCCGAGGCGGGCGGGCACGGACCGGCCGGCGATGGCGTGGGCGGCGATCTCCCCTTCGGTCAGCGCCAGTCGGGCCCCGCCGATGCCTCCGGTCTCGCCGGCGGACCAGATCCCGGGGACCGAGGTGCGCTGCGCGGCGTCCAGCTCCAGGGCGACCGTGCCGTCGGGGGCCGGGCGGGTGGCGCAGCCGAGGCCCGTGGCCAGTTCGAGCTGGGGCACGAGCCCGTGGCCCACCGCGACCGCGTCGCAGGGCACGCGCCGCGCGGTGCCGGGCACGGGGCGCCAGTCGCGGTCCAGGCGGGTGAGGGTGACGGCCTCGACCCGGGCCCGGCCGTGGGCCTCGGTCACGGCGTGCCGGGTGAGCAGGCGGATGCCGTGGCGCACCAGGGCTCCGCCGTACGTGGCGCCTTCGGCGAGCTTGCCGGGGTTGCGCAGCAGGGCCGCGGCGCCGGAGGCGTAGCCGGTGTAGGAGGCGGCCTCGACGACGGCGGGCACGCGCGCACCGGCGGCGGCCAGCGACCCGGCGACGGCGAGCAGCAGGGGGCCGCTGCCGGCGACGACGATCCGCCGGCCGGGCAGGACGAGACCGCCCTTGAGCATGGCCTGCGCCCCGCCCGCGCCGATGACCCCGGGCAGGGTCCAGCCCGGGAAGGGCAGTTGGCGCTCGTGGGCGCCGGTGGCCAGGAGCACGTGGCGGGCGCGCAGGGTCGCGGCGGCCTCCTCGGGGCCGGCGACGGCGTGCAGGATCCAGCCGTCGCCCTCGGGGAGCACCGTCCAGACGTGGTGCAGCGGCAGGTAGGCGACCCGGCCCGCCGACACGTGGGCGCGCAGGGCGGCTTCGCGGGCGGCGAAGGCCCGCCAGTCGTGGTGCAGGGCCTGGGGGCGGGCGGCTCCGAGGCCGGGGGCGGGGTGGCGGTAGTACTGGCCGCCGGGGCGTTCGCCGGCGTCGAGCAGGGCGACCCGCAGGCCGAGGTCGGCGGCGGTGACGGCCGCGGCGAGGCCGGCGGGGCCGGCGCCGACGACGGCCAGGTCGTGCGTCGCGGCGCGGGCGGGGGGTTCGGCGCGACCCGGTGAGGCGGACGGTGGGGCGGCCGGCGCGGCGGACGGTGGGGCGGACGCGCCGCGGGACGGTTCAGACGGCGAGGTCGCCATGGCCGGTGCCCTCCTGGGTGGTGACGGCGTCCCCGGGGCGGGCCGGGACGAGGCAGGCGCGCTGGTTGGGGCGGCCGTTGACGGTGACGAGGCAGTCGTGGCAGGAGCCGATCCCGCAGAACACGCCGCGCGGGGCGCCGCCCTCGCGGGTGGTGCGCCAGGCGAGGATCCCGGCGGCCCACAGCACGGCGGCGACGGACTGGCCGGGCAGGGCGGGCAGTTCACGACCGTCGAAGGTGACGGTGTGCGCGGGCTCGGGGGCGCCGCCCACCAGGGAGCGGGGGCTGCGACGGCGCATCAGGGGTTCCTCCTCGGAACGCTACGGGACCGCCCGTCCGGCGGGCTCTCCCCCTCCGGGGCCCCGTCGAACCGCTCGGGGCGGAACGGGTGCGCGGACAGCGGGGGTTCACCGCCCGTGAGGGCGGCGGCGAGGAGCGCGCCGGTGGCCGGGGCCAGGCCGATGCCCGCGCCCTCGTGGCCGCAGGCGTGGAACAGCCCGGGGACCCGGGGGTCGGGGCCGATCGCCGGGAGGTGGTCGGGCAGGTAGGGGCGGAAGCCGTGGTAGGTCCGCATGACGCGGACGTCGGCCAGTACGGGGAAGAGCGCGGCCGCCTGCGCGGCGAGGCGGCGCAGGGCCTGCGGCGACAGGCCCCGGTCGAACCCGACGCGCTCACGGGTCGCGCCGATCAACACCGGCCCCGCGGGCGTCCCCTCGACCACCGCCGAGGACTGGAGCGCGGCGGAGTCGCTGGCCACGTCCGCGATGTAGTCGGCGGCGTAGACCTTGTGGCGGACCACCCGGGGCAGGGGTTCGGTGACGAGGACGAACCCGCGGCGCGGCAGGACGGGCAGGGTGGTCCCCGCGAGGGCGGCGACCTCCCCGGCCCAAGTGCCCGCCGCGTTGACCACGGCCGGGGCCAGGAGAGTCCGGGCCGCGGTGCGCACGCCGCGCACGGCGCCGTCCGAGGTGAGCACCTCGACGACCTCCTCCCCCAGGTGGGTGCGGGCACCGGAGGCGGCGAGCAGCCGTGCGGCGGCCTGCGCGGGCTGGACCTGGGCGTCCTGCGGGTAGAGGAAGCCTCCGGCCGGGCCGGGGGCCAGGTGCGGTTCCAGCTCGCGCAGCGCGTCGCGGTCCACCTCGACGGCCTCGACCCCGCGGGCGCGCTGGCCCTCCGCGAAGGCGCGCAGGGCCTTCAGGGTGGTCTCCTCCGGGGCGACGACGAGGCCGCCCTTGGCCTCGTACTCCGTCTCGGCGGGCAGGACGTCGGCCAGCTCGCGCCACAGGCGGGTGGACAGGAGCGCGAGGTCGAGTTCCGGGCCGGCCTCCTTGTCGGAGACCAGGAGGTTGCCCTCCCCGGCGCCGGTCGTACCGCCGGCGACGGGGCCGCGGTCGACCACGGCCGCGGAGAGGCCGGCGGCGCGGGCGTAGTACGCGCAGGCGGCTCCGACGACGCCGGCGCCGATGATCACGACGTCCGGGGATGGGGTCTGGGACACGGCAGTAATATGTCACATTCTTTAGAAGGTTCCCAGTGACTCCTGGGGTGCCCCGGCCGGTCCCGCCCCCCGTTCGGGTCCGGGACCGGCCTGGGGCCTGCGGCGGCCGGGATCAGCCGCGCAGCGGGCCCTCGCAGTTGTAGGAGGAGGTGCCCGCGGTCTTGTTGGACCAGATCTCCAACGGCCCGAAGGAGCAGTTCATGTCGGCCAGGTTGTTCGAGGCGGCGCCCGCCCGGTCGAGGATGAAGTAGTCCACCGTCTCGGACATGTCCTTGAAGTTCTGGTCGTCGCTGCGCCAGTTCTTCAGGTTCGCCGTGATCCGCCCGGTACAGGTGAAGCGGCGCTTGCCGGGCTCGCCGTTCTCCACGCAGTCCGGGGTGTTGTAGGTGGCCGTCGCGAAGGAGGACTTGACCGAGGCGAGGGCGGAGTCGCGCAGCTGCTCGTTCGGGGTGAAGGTGGTGTTCGGCACGAACAGCTGGTCGACCTTGGCGATCTGCGCGTCCAGGAAGCGGTTGTAGTCGCGCTGGAGGTAGGAGTCCGAGCCCATCCGCACGCGCCAGGCGTCGTATCCGGCGACGTCGTTGTTGCGCAGGTGCGTGTACATCTCGCGCAGCGCCGAGGGCTTCTCCGCCCACAGGAACTCAAAGAAGGTGCCGGCGTAGCTGTAGAAGCGGAATCCGTCGCCGTCGTAGGTGGCGTTGAGGATCTCTTGCACCGTCATGCGGGGTCCGCCGCCCGCGGTGTCGCCGATGATGCTCTTGACCAGGGACTTGCGCACGGCTATGCCGTTGTCGCGGGTGGCGCCGTCGAAGAACTCGGCGGTGCCCTCGTCCATGGCCGTGGTCCGGTCGCCCTCGTACCAGGGGCCCTGGCCGAAGAAGCCGGGGACCGCGAAACGGCCGTTGAGGTAGTGCGTGTACTCGTGGCGGAAGAGCTCTTCGAGAGTGAGCGAGGAATCCTGGGGGACGCGGCGCTGGTAGGTGTAGAAGGTGGCGCCGTTCTCGATGTAGATGCCGCCGTTGTTGGTGTCGTACCCGGTCAGGATCGGGTGGTAGTTCTCGTAGTCGGCGCGGGAGGCGTAGAGCACGATGTTCAGCGTGGCGTTCGGGTCCCCGGCGAGCGGCTGGTCGGTGCCTATGACGCGGTGGAACTGCGACTTGACCTGCTTGCTCGCGTAGTAGAGCTGGTCGACGGTGGCCCGGTCCAGGGCGGTGCGGACCTTGATGGCGCCGCCGTCGTAGGAGTAGGTGTACGGGAAGATCTGCTTCTCGATGTCGTCCTTGCACACCGCGTACGGCTTGCAGGCCTCGTAGAAGTTCAGCCAGGACACGAGCTTGGCCCACGGTTCGCTGCCGAAGTCCGCCTTGACCGGGCCCAGCAGGGCGCCGAGGTCGGCGACGACGGAGTCCCGCAGGCCCGCGATCTGGCCGAAGCGGCCGTACTCGCCGAGCGCGTCGCGCACCACCCAGGCGTTCGCGGTGCCCTTGAGGTGGGTGTACCCGGCGAGGGCCTTGAAGGCCTCGCGGTAGGAGGGGTCGGCCTTGGCCGCCGCGTGGAAGGCGGCGTCGTTGTTGCCCGGGTAGACGCCCAGGTAGTTGGTGGACAGCGCGGCGAGGGCGGCGCCTCCCCAGCCGGGGTCGCGGTTGGTCGCCGGGTGGGAGGCGTCGAGGGTGGCCAGGACCTTCTTGATCAGGCCGAGCTGGTGCTGGCGCAGGCCGGGGCCCGCGGCGTAGAGGGCCTCGCGCAGGGTGCGGGCGTTGGAGGGCGTCGCGTCGAAGGTGCGCGCGGCGTTGCCGAAGTCGTCGATGGCCTTGCGGACGGCGGCGACGGTCGGGGCGTCGGTGGTGTCGATCTCGTCGCGCGAGAAGTCGTGGTAGGCGACGGCGTGCAGGTACGTGAACATCTCCTCCAGGTGGGAGGAGTTGGCGCCGTCGTGGGCGGCGGCCAGGCCGGATATGCGGCGGGCGACCGCCTGGACGTGGGCGTCGGACATGACGGGCGCCAGTCGGGCGTCCCAGGTCCAGATCAGCCCGCGCAGGCAGCCGTCGGCGAGGACGGCCTGGTCGCCGAGGAAGTCGGCGAACTGCTCGGGGCCGAGGCCGGTGATCCCGTCGAGGGTGCAGGGGACGCCGCCGGCCACGCTCCGGGCGGTGGGCGCGGCCGCCGCGGCGCGGCTCTTCTCCGCGCGTTCGGCGGAGGCGGTGGAGTTCGGCGTGGAGACGGCCGGGGCGGCGCCGGGGATCCGGCCGTCGGAGGCGGCCTTGCCGCCGGGGGCCGGCGCGGGGGCGGCGACGGGCTGCCGGGCGTCGGCCACGTGCTCGACCTCGTCGAAGGGGTTCGGCGCGGTGGAACCGGGGGCCCCGGAGGCGAAGGTCGCGGGCGCGGTGGCGCCGTTCGCCGCCACGGGGGCGCCCCGCTCGGCGGCCTGGGTCACGGCCTGGCCGGCGGTGGCGAGGAGGGTGACCGCGACGGCGGCGGAGAGGAGGGAGGTACGCACGGCTCTGTGCTGGGACACCGAAAACTCCTGGCGTGGAGGGGAGTGGGGGAAATCTGCGTGAACTGCCCTGCTTCACGCGGCGTTTGACGGGGATTAACGTGCCGCGGTGTGAGCTGTAACATAGTAATGTGAAATTGCACTGGCAAGACCTGTGCGCCCACCAGTTCAGCGCTTCTTGAGGGAGCCTCCGTGACAGACACCCGCTCGCGCCTCAACATCGGCAGCCACGACCTGCCGGTATCGGCGGAGTTGTCCCGCTTCATGGCGGGGAATTGGGCGGCATCACCGCTCTCCGCGTCCGCTCGCGTGCCCGCCCACGCCGTCACCCCCGCTCGCCGGGCCAAGCTCTCCGCGCGCTTCCCCGGCGAGCGGCTCGTCATCCCGGCCGGCGAGCTGAAGGTGCGCACGAACGACTGCGACCACCGCTTCCGCCCGCACAGCGCGTACGCCTGGCTGACCGGACTGACGGGCGAGGACCAGGTGGGTCACGTCCTGGTGCTGGAACCGTCCGGGCCGCACGGTCACGAGGCGGTGCTGTACCTGCGGCCGCGCTCACCGCGCGCCGACGGGAACGAGGAGTTCTTCCGCGACCGCCGCTACGGCGAGTTCTGGGTCGGCCGCCGCCCGGACCTGGCCGAGGCCGAAACCCTGACCGGCATCCGCTGCGCCCACCTCGACGCCCTCGGCTCGCCTCCGGCCCGCCGCGCCGACACGGACGCCGAGCTGGCGAGCGCCCTGTCCGAACTGCGCCTCGTCAAGGACGCCTGGGAGGTCGAACAGCTCCAACTGGCCGTGGACCACACCACCGCCGGGTTCGAGGACGTCGTACGGGCCCTGCCGCGCGCCCTCGCGCACCCGCGCGGGGAACGCTGGATCGAGGGCGTCTTCGGCCTGCGCGCCCGGGCCGAGGGCAACGGCACCGGCTACGAGACCATCGCCGCCTCCGGCGCGCACGCCTGCGTACTGCACTGGATCCGCAACGACGGCCCCCTCGACCCGAACCACCTGCTGCTCCTCGACGCGGGCGTGGAGACCGACACCCTCTACACCGCGGACATCACCCGCACCCTGCCGCTGTCCGGCCGCTTCTCGCCGGTCCAACGCCAGGTGTACGAGCTGGTCCTGGCCGCCCAGGAGGCCGGCATGGCCGCGCTGCGCCCCGGGGCGAGCTTCCGGGACTTCCACCGCGCCGGCATGCGGGTCATCGCGGAGGGCCTGACGGAGTGGGGGGTGCTCAAGGACGCGGACGGCGACCTGCACCGGCGCTACACCCTGTGCAGCAGCGGGCACATGCTCGGCCTCGACGTCCACGACTGCGCCAAGGCCCGCGCCGAGACGTACCTCGACGGGGTCCTGGAGGAGGGTCAGGTCCTGACCGTCGAACCCGGCCTGTACCTCCAGCCCGACGACGAGACCCTCCCCGCCGAACTGCGCGGCATCGGCGTACGCATCGAGGACGACCTGGTCGTCACCGCCGACGGAGCCCGCCTGATGTCGGGGGCCCTGCCGCGCACGCCGACGGCCATCGAGGAGTGGATGGGCAACCTCCTGAACGGGTAGGGCGTGTCCGACAAAAGATCCTCTGGCTCGTGGAGTCAGAGGATCAGCGGGGTTGGGAGGATTCCGGAACGGTGGCGGCCGGCGAGCCGATCGGACCTGGTCGCGATCGCACGGAACCGCTTGGGAGGGGCAAAGCGCGCTCTGCCGCGACCAGGTCGCGGTCACGGTGGATCGCCTTGTCGAAGCCGGGACCACGGCCACCGTGAAGCTTCGGCCAATAATCGCCTCGCCTCCGCCGCGCCCGGATTCCGCTTGTGTCGCGGCATCGGCCGGCGCCTGCAACGGCAGGGGTCCAGCGCCCCTTCCCCACGGTTCCGGGCGGGGGGTGAATGCCGGCCACATAGGCTCTGACTTGCAAAAACGCTCTCCGGGTCGAGTGCGGCCGCCTAAGATCGACTCCCAATCACATGGGGGATACATCCTTATGAACAAGCACCTTCTCCGGGCCTCCGCGGTCGCCGCAGCCTCCGTCGTCTTCTCGGGGATCATTTCCGTCTCGCAGTCCGCCGCCGCGGCGCAGACCTGCTCAGCGGCCGATGCCAACGGGCGGATCCAGTCGATGCCGGGCACGATCCCCGAGGCGCAGCTCTACGTGCCGACCTGCGTCGAGGCCCTCCCGGGCAACAAGGTCCGCGGGAAGGCGACCGTCAACTGGGGCTTCATCAACGACGGCGAGATCGACAACAGCAAGCGCTTCGCCTCGTTCAAGGTCACGACGCGGCTGGAGAGCCGTGTGCCGGGCGGCACCGACGTCGTGGTCAACAGCAAGACCTGTGACCTCACGGCCGACATCAACGCCACGAACAACGGCGCTTTCACCTGCCTGAGCCCGGAGGCCACCTTGGACCCGAGCAAGCAGTGGTCCGGCGACGCGACGGTCGTCTACGACATCGAGGGCGACAAGAAGGGCGCCATCACCTGGCAACTGGTCGGCTCGCCGCTGATGAGCCAAGGCGTGTCCGGCACGTAGTCACCTGGCTGGTCCGCTATCGGACAGGTCGTGGTGTCGTGACCGGAACACCCGCCCCCCGGGGGCGAGTCCGGGCCTACCGGCTCCGTCTGCGGAACCACGGCGCACCGCGCGGGCGGTCGGCGGCGGCGGTGGCCTCGGTGATGCGGTCGATCAGGCGGTACGCGATGTCGTGGCCGTGGAAGTCGGCCAGGTCGACCGCGCTCATCCGCCCGGGTGGCCGCGGTATCGGATCCGCCCCGTAGGCCAGCAGAATCACGGTGAGGCGACTGTCGATCGGGCTTCCCGACCGAAGCGCCGCGTCACCCTCCAGGTCGATGGCGTGCTCCAGCAGGGTCACCCCACTACAGACCTCGTTCACGCCCGCCCCCTCGTCGAGGAGGCGGATCAACCCGTCGAAGTCGCCCGCCTCGACGGCCTGATGCGCGGGGGTCCAGGAGTTCTCGGTCATCCGGCCTCGCATCCTACGGGCCGTCGGGGTCGAAGCGGTCGGAGACGGCGATCACACGGTCGGGCCGTGGGCCGCGCGCGTCGAGCGGTGGCGCGGCCCGGCCGCTCGGCGCGACGGGACCGCCACCACCCATCGCGCCGATCCCCCACCCCGCCCCGGCTCCGTCCGGTCGGCAAGGCATCCGGACGGACCGCCCGGGCGGCAGCGTGGGGAAGGGAGGGGGCCGGGTCGTCAGGGGAGGACCGCGATGCCGTCGAGTTCGAGGAGGGCCTCGGTGTCCCAGAGGCGGACGACTCCGACCACCGCCATCGCCGGGTAGTCCCGGCCCGCCAGCGCGCGCCAGATCCGGCCCAGCTCGGGGGCGTGGGCGCGGTACGCCTCCACGTCCACCGCGTACACCGTCACCCGGGCCAGGTGCGCCGGGGCGCCGCCCGCCGCCGCGAGGGCGGTGAGGAGGTTGCCTAGGGCCCGCTCGAACTGCGCCGGCAGGTCCTCCCCCACGACCTTGCCTGAGCCGTCCAACGCGGTCTGCCCGGCGAGGAACACCAGCCGGCCCCCGGTGGCGGTGACGGCGTGCGTGAATCCCGTCGCGGGCGACAGCTCCACCGGGTTGATCCGCTCCAGGCCGCCCGCGCCCGGCGCGTCGGCACGGTCGGGGCTCATCGGGCCGCCACCTCCCGGTAGAGCTCCTTCGCGATGATGCTCCGCTGCACCTCGCTCGCCCCCTCGTAGATGCGGGGGGCGCGCACCTCCCGGTACAGGTGCTCCAGCAGGTGGCCGCGCCGCAGTGCGACCGCCCCGTGCAGCTGCACGGCGTGGTCCACCACGTACTGGGCGGTCTCGGTGGCGAGGAGCTTGGCCATCGCCGCGCGCCTCGGCACGTCCGGGGCGCCCCGGTCGTAGGCGCCCGCCGCCGCGTAGACCAGCAGGCGGGCGGCCTCGGTGCGGGTGGCCATCTCCGCCACGCGGTGCGCGACCGTCTGGAGGTCCGCCAGCACCCCGCCGAAGGCGGTGCGGTCGCGGGTGTGGGACAGGGTCGCGTCCAGGGCCGCCCGCGCCATGCCGACGGCGAACGCGCCCACGCTCGGCCGGAAGAGGTTCAGCGTCCGCATCGCGACGGCGAAGCCCTGCCCGGGCTCGCCCAGGACGTCCTCGGGGCCGACCGGCACCCCGTCGAAGGACAGGGAGCCGATGGGGTGCGGCGAGAGCATGTCCAGGGCCCGGCCCGTGAGCCCCGGACGGTCGCCCGGCACCAGGAAGGCGGTGACGCCCTTCGCCCCCGGGGCCTCGCCCGTGCGGGCGAAGACCGTGTAGAAGTCCGCCTCGGGGGCGTTGGAGATCCAGCACTTCTCCCCCCGCAACCGCCAGCCGGAGCCGTCCGGCTCCGCCGCCAGGGCCAGGGCCGCCGCGTCCGAACCGGCCCCCGGCTCGCTGAGCGCGAAGGCCGCCACCAGCCGGCCCGAACGCACCCCCGGCAACCACCGGTCCTGCTGGGCGGTGGTGCCCGCGCGCAGCACCGGGTCCGCGCCCAGACCCTGGAGGGCGAGGGCCGTCTCCGCCTCGGTGCACCCGTAGGCGAGGGATTCGCGCAGCAGGCACAACTGCAACGCCCCGGAGGTGAACACCCGGTCCAGCAGGCCCAGTTCCCCCAGTGTCGCCAGCAGCGGCCGGTTCACCCGGCCGGGTTCACCCTTCTCGGCGAGCGGCCTGAGCCGCTCGCCCGCCATGGCGCGCAGACCGGCGCACCATTCCTCTTCTTCCGCCCCGAGCGCGAATCCGGTCATCCGAATGCCCCAGTCTTATCGCGTCCTGTTGACTGCCGTCACCATCACGATACGCTTTGAAGGCGACCGCACGGCCGGCTCCACCCCAATTCCGGACGTTGCAAGGGGGCGAACCCGCCTTGGAGCTCAAGCCTTCCGCTCACGCCGACACCTTTGCCCGCGACCACCTGCCACCCGCGCACGCCTGGCCGCGGCTGCTGTTCGAACTGCCCGAGTTGGCCTATCCGGACCGGCTGAACTGCGCCACCGAGCTCCTCGACGCCACCATCGAGCGGTTCGGGCCCGACCGCCCGGCCTTCCGCGGCGGATCCGGCGAGGTGTGGTCGTACGGGGAACTGCGCGACCGCGTCGACCGCGTCGCCCACGTCCTCACCGAGGACCTCGGCGTGGTCCCCGGCAACCGGGTGCTCCTGCGCGGACCCACCGGCCCCTGGCTCGCCGCCTGCTGGTTGGCGGTGATGAAGGCGGGAGCGGTCGCCGTCACCGTACTGGCGCAGCAGCGGGCCCAGGAGCTGGCCACCGTGTGCGCGATGGCCGAGGTACGGCACGCCCTGTGTCACACCGACGCCCTCGACGACCTGGCCAAGGCCCAGGTGCCGGGTCTGCGGATCACCGCCTACGGGGGCCGGGAACCGGACGATCTGCTGCGCCTGGCCGAGGCCCACACCGCCCCCTACGCCGCCGTGGACACCTCCGCCGACGACGTGGCGCTGATCGCCTTCACCTCGGGGACCACCGGACGCCCCAAGGGGTGCATGCACTTCCACCGTGACCTCCTCGCCGTCGCCGACACCTTCTCCCGCCATCTGCTGCGCCCCCGACCCGACGACGTGTTCGCCGGCAGCCCGCCCCTCGGGTTCACCTTCGGTCTGGGCGGACTGGTCGTCTTCCCGCTGCGCGCCGGGGCCTGCGCGCTGCTGCTGGAGCAGGCCGCACCCCGTCAGCTGCTGCCGGCCCTGGCCGAGCACCGGGTGACCGTCCTGTTCACGGCGCCCACCGCCTACCGGTCGATGCTGGACACCCTGGGCCCCTACGACACCGGCGCCTACGACCTGTCCGCGCTGCGCCGCTGCGTGTCGGCGGGCGAGAACCTGCCCGCCGCGACCTGGCAGGCCTGGTACGACCGCACCGGACTGCGCATCATCAACGGCATCGGCGCCACCGAGCTGCTGCACATCTTCATCTCGGCCGCCGACGAGGACATCCGCCCCGGCACCACCGGGCGGGTGGTCCCCGGCTGGGAGGCCCGGATCGTCGATGCGTCCGGGCGGCCCGTCGCGGACGGCGAACCGGGACTGCTGGCCGTGCGCGGCCCGGTCGGCTGCCGCTACCTGGCGGACCCGCGGCAGGGCGACTACGTGCGGGACGGCTGGAACCTGACCGGCGACACCTACGTCCGCGATCCCGACGGCTATTTCCGCTACGTCGCCCGCGCCGACGACATGATCATCTCCTCCGGGTACAACATCGCCGGCCCGGAGGTCGAGGAGGCCCTGCTGCGCCACCCCGACGTCGTGGAGGTCGCCGTGGTCGGCCGGCCCGACGAGCGCCGCGGACAGGTCGTGGTCGCGTACACCGTCCTGCGCGAGGGGGTGTCCCTCGGCGAGGAGGCCCTGCGGGACTTCATGCGCAGCGAGCTCGCCCCGCACAAGTGCCCCCGCTCCTTCGTCTTCGTGCCCGTGCTGCCGCGGACCGCCACCGGGAAACTGCAGCGGTTCCGGCTGCGCGATCTAGAGTGAACCCGTGGTCGAGCAGCACACTCCGCGATCCCTGATCGTCACGTTCTACGGCGCCTACGGGCGGGCCTTCGAGGGGCCCGTGCCGGTGTCCGCGCTGGTCCGCCTGCTGGGCGCGGCCGGCGTCGACGCGCCCTCCGTCCGTTCCTCCGTGTCCCGGCTGAAGCGGCGCGGCTTCCTGCTGCCCGCCAAGGCCGCGGACGGCGCGGCGGCCTACGCCCTCTCGGACGAGGCCCGGCAGCTGCTGGACGACGGGGACCGGCGGATCTACGGGACCGCCCCGGTGTCGCAGGAGTGGCTCGTCGCCGTCTTCTCCGTCCCCGAGCAGGAACGCAACAAGCGGCACCTGCTGCGCTCGCGCCTCGCCCGGCTGGGCTTCGGATCGGTCGCCCCGGGGGTGTGGATCGCCCCCGCCCAGGTGGCCGAGGAGACCGGGCACACCCTGGAACGGTTGAGCCTCACCGCCTACGTGGAGCTGTTCCGGGGCGCCCACCTCGGCTTCGCCCCCACCGCCGAGGCGGTGGCCCGCTGGTGGGACCTGGCCGCGCTCGCCAAACAGCACGAGGAGTTCCTCGACCGGCACGAACCGGTCCTGCGCGCCCTCCAGTGCGGTCCCGAACCCTCCCCCGAGCAGGCCTACCGGGACTACCTCCAGGTCCTGGACACCTGGCGGCGGCTGCCCTACGCGGACCCGGGGCTGCCGCGCGACCTCCTGCCCTCGGACTGGCCCGGCGACCGCGCCGCCGCCGTCTTCACCGAACTCCACGGCCGTCTGCACGCCACCGGCGCGCTCTTCGTCCACCCCTGAGCGCCACGCCCTCGCCCCTGCCCCTGCCCCTGCCCCTGCCCCTGCCCCTGCCCCTGCCCGACCGTTCACGGTTCCTCCTCGTCCGGGGCCCCGCGGGGCCCGGGGTGCCGTCCGGCACCCTCCCTTCGCTCTCACCGCAAGATCCCAACACCGCGGGCCCCCGCCCTCCCCCGTGCGGGGGGACCCGCTCCCCCGCACGGGGGAGACGGTCCCGTGCGAAATCCCGGTGCGGCCCGCCGCGCGCCCCGGCACGATGGGGCATGACCTGGACCTTCAGCACCGATCCGGCGGCCTTCCCACCCGCCGCGCGCCGGGCCGTGACCGCCCGGCCCGTCGTCGACACCCACCTCGTGACCGTCCTGGACACCCTGGAACGGCGCGGACCGCACGCCTACGGCCCGCACGCCCCCCTCTTCGGCTGGTGGACGGACCCGACCGGAGCGGCCACCGGAGCCCTGGTGCGCACCCCGCCCTTCCCCCTGCTGCTCGGAGTGGTGCCCGAGGAGGCTCTCCGGGCGTTGGCCGCGGCCTTCACGGCCGAACCGCTGCTCGCCGACGTCGACGCCGTCAACGCCCGCCGGGCGGACGCCGAGGTGCTGGCGGCGACCTGGGGGGCGCCGGCCCGCGTGACCGAGGAGAACCGGCTGTTCCGTCTGGCCGCCCTGGCGGACCCGGACCCGGCGCCGGACGGACGGGCGCGGACCGCCGTCGAGTCGGACCTCCCGCTGCTGCTGGAGTGGGCGCGGGCCTTCGACGCGGAGATCGGCTCGCCCGCCGTCGCCTCCGAGGCCGCCCTGCGCGAGCGGATCTCGTACGGCGGCGCCCTGCTGTGGGAGCGCGACGGTGCCCCGCGGGCCCTGGCCGCCTTCTCCCGCCCCGTCGGCTCGGTCGCCCGCGTCCAGCTGGTCTACACGCCGCCCCGGGAGCGCCGCCACGGCTACGCCGCCGGGATCGCGCACGCCACGAGCCGGGCGGCGTACGCGGCCGGGGCGCAGGAGGTGGTGCTCTTCACCGACCTGGCCAATCCCACGAGCAACGGCGTCTACCGCCGCCTCGGCTTCACCCCCGTCGAGGACCGCGTGCGGCTCGAACGGAGCTGACCGCGGCCGGCCCGCCGGCCCTACCCCCGCCCGGTCGGCGGTTTGCGGCTGCCGGCCCGGTAGGGCGCCGGCCAGGGCGCGGCGGGGCCCGCGTACTCCTGTTCGGCGGCGGCGTGCAGGGTCCAGTGCGGGTCGTAGAGGTGGGGCCGGCCGAGCGCGCACAGGTCGGCGCGACCGGCCAGGAGCAGCGAGTTGACGTCGTCCCACGAGGAGATGGCGCCGACGGCGATCACGGGCACGCCGAGCGCGTTGCGGATCCGGTCGGCGTAGGGCGTCTGGTACGAGCGCCCGTACTCCGGCTCCTCGTCGCTGACGACCTGACCGGTGGAGACGTCGACGGCGTCCGCGCCGTGCGCGGCGAAGGCGGCGGCGATGTGCACCGCGTCCTCGGGGGTGGTGCCTCCGGGCGCCCAGTCGGTGGCCGAGAGCCGGACGGTCATGGGGCGGTCCGCCGGCCAGACCTCGCGGACCGCGTCGAAGACCTCCAGCGGGAAGCGCAGCCGGTTCTCCAGGCCGCCGCCGTAGGCGTCCTCGCGGTGGTTGGTGAGCGGGGACAGGAAGCCGGAGAGCAGGTAGCCGTGGGCGCAGTGCAGTTCGAGCAGGTCGAAGCCGCAGTCCGCGGCCCGTACGGCGGCGGCGGCGAAGTCGGAGCGGACGGCGCCCAGGTCCTCGGTCGTCAGGGCGCGCGGCACGGCGGAGACGCCGGCCCGGTAGGGCAGCGCCGAGGCCGCGGACAGGGCCCAGTTGCCGTCCGGCAGCGGTTCGTCCATCCCCTCCCACATGACGCGGGTGGAGCCCTTGCGGCCCGAGTGGCCGAGTTGGACGCCGAGGGCCGCGCCGGGCGCGGAGGTGTGGACGAAGTCGACGATCCGTTTCCAGGCGGTGGCCTGCTCCGCCGTCCACAGGCCCGCGCAGCCCGGGGTGATGCGGCCCTCGGAGCTGACGCAGACCATTTCGGTCATGACCAGGCCGGCGCCGCCGAGGGCCCGTCCGCCCAGGTGTACGAGGTGGAAGTCGCCCGGTACCCCTTCGTGGGCCGAGTACATGTCCATCGGGGAGACCACGACGCGGTTGCGCAGCGTCAGACCGCGCAGCGTGAAGGGGGTGAACATGGGCGGCACGCCCCGGCCCGACCCGGCCTCCGCCCCCTCCGTCCCCTCGGCTCCCTCCGCGCCGGCCACGCCCGCCACGCCGGCCGTCTCCGCCCCGCAGCCGAAGTCCCGTTCCACCGCGCGGGTGAAGCGGGCGTCGCGCAGCCGCAGGTTGTCGTGGGTCACGCGGCGGCTGCGGGTCAGCAGGTTGAAGGCGAACTGCCGGGCGGGTTGGTCGACGTAGACGCCGATCTCCTCGAACCACCGCATGCTGGCGGCCGCCGCGCGCTGGGTGCTGGCGACGGCGGGCCTGCGCTCGCGCTCGTACCGCGCGAGCGCCTCGGGCACGGCGAGGCCGGTGCCGATGGCGTCCGCGAGGGCGAGGGCGTCCTCGACGGCCAGTTTGGTGCCGGAGCCGATGGAGAAGTGCGCGGTGTGCGCGGCGTCGCCGAGCAGGACGACGTTGCCGTGGGACCAGCGCTCGTTGACGACGGTGCGGAAACGGGTCCAGGCGGAGCGGTTGCCGCGCAACGGCCGTCCGCGCAGCGCCTCGCCGAAGATCTTGGCGCAGCGGGTCGCGGACTCCTCCTCGTCGCACAGGTCGAAGCCCGCCGCCCGCCAGACCTCCTCGCGCATCTCGACGATGACGGTCGAGGAGTCGGCCGAGTACGGGTAGCCGTGCAGCTGCATCACGCCGTGCTCGGTCTCGGCGATCTCGAAGCGGAAGGCGTCGAGGGCGAAGTCGGCGGCCAGCCAGATGTAGCGGCAGCGTCCGGGGGTGATCGTGGGCCCGAAGTGCGCGGCGCCCTGTTCGCGGGTGGGGCTGTGCACCCCGTCGGCGGCGACCACCAGGTCGTACGCGGTCGCGAGCCCGCGGGTGTCGGGGGCGGCGGTGTGGAAGCGGAGCCGGACCCCGAGCCCGGCGCAGCGCTCGTGGAGGATCTCCAGGAGCCGGCGGCGGCCGAGGGCGGCGAAGCCGTGGCCGCCGGAGGTGAGCAGGCGGCCCCGGTGGACGATCTCGACGTCGTCCCAGCGGACGAACTCGGCGCCGAGGGCGGTGTGGACGGTCGTGTCGGCGCGCTCGATGCCGCCGAGGGTCTCGTCGGAGAGCACGACGCCGAAGCCGAAGGTGTCGTCGGGGGCGCCGCGTTCCCACACCTCGACGGCGTGCCCCTGGCGGGCCAGCAGCGCGGCGGCGTACAGTCCGCCCGGTCCGCCGCCCACGACGGCCACCCGCATGGCGCGCACGGACATGTGGCTACCTGCCCTTCCACTCCGGCGGCCGCTTCCCGGTGAAGGCGGCGTGGAACTCGGCGTAGTCCCGGCCGTGCATCAGCAGGGCCTGGGTGTTGGCGTCCAGCTCCACCGAGGCGGCCAGCGGCATGTCGAGCTCGGCCGTCAGCAGGGCCTTGGTCTGGGCGTGGGCGAGGGTGGGTCCGGCGGCGAGCCGGGCGGCCAGTTCGGCGGCCCGGACGTCGGCCTTGCCCTCTTCGACGAGCTCGCTCAGCAGGCCGATCCGTTCCGCCTCGGCGGCGCGTACGGGCTCTCCGAGCATCAGCAGCCGGGTGGCGTGGCCGAGGCCGACGACCCGGGGCAGGAGGTAGGCGGCGCCCATGTCCCCGCCGGAGAGGCCGACGCGGGTGAAGAGGAAGGCGAAGCGGGCGGTGGGGTCGGCGATCCGGAAGTCGGCGGCGAGCGCGAGGACGGCGCCGGCGCCGGCGGCCACCCCGTGGACGGCCGCGATCACCGGGAAGGGGCATTCGCGGACGGCGCGCACGACCTGGCCGGTCATCCGGTTGAAGTCGAGGAGCTGGGCGGTGTCCATGGCGAGGGTGGCGCCGATGATCTCGTCCACGTCGCCGCCGGAGCAGAAGCCCCGGCCCTCCCCGGCCAGCACGAGGGCGTGCACGGAGCGTTCGCGGGACAGCTCGGCGAGCAGATCGCGCAGGTCGGCGTAGGCGCCGAAGGTGAGCGCGTTCAGCTTCTCGGGACGGTCGAGGGTGACGGTGGCGACGCCGTCCTGCCGGGTCACCCGCAGGTGGCGCCACCGTTCGGTCGCTGGTGTGGAACCGATGAAGGGGCTCACGTCGTCGACGGTATCACCGACTGGTGACTGCCGTCACAGAAACGCGACAACGCGGTGGGGACGGCGACACGGACCGAAGGTCCCGACAGTCGGTGACGGTGGTCCCTTGCCGTTCGGCCGGGGTGCCCTACAGGGTGACGCGCGCGCTCCGTATCGTTGAACGTGTAATCGAAACCCGGAGTTCTCGCCCCAGACCCCCGCCGCTCACCTTTCCGCCACCCGCCCCGCCCGCACCACCCTGCCCCGCCTGCCCCGCCTCCACGACTCCCGGAAGGACGGACCAGCCGTGCCCGACGACTCCGCCTGGCGGATCGCCCTCCCCCACACGACCGCCGCCGTGCCGATGGCCCGCGCACTGGTGCGCACCGCCCTCGCCGAGACCGACCCGTCCGCCGACCGCGACACGGCCGAGCTGCTGACCGCCGAGCTGGTCGCCAACGCCGTCGAGCACACCGCGCGCGGGGCCTCGATCGAGCTGGTCGTCGAACTGCCGGGGGGCGGCGGCGGCTGCCAGGTGGAGGTGCACGACGGCGACCCGCGACCGCCCGGCGACCTGACCACCCGCCCCGGGTCCGAGCACATCGACCCCTGGCAGGAGCACGGCCGCGGACTGCTGCTCATCCGGGCGCTCAGCTCGACCTGCGGCCACCGCCGCACCGAACGCGGCAAGGTCGTCTGGTTCACCCTGGCGGCCCGCGCCTGAAGCCGCGCCGACGCCCGGCGACCGGCGCACGGCCGCCGCGTCCTACCGCGCGAGGAGCGCGACGAGCACCGCCTTGATGGTGTGCAGCCGGTTCTCCGCCTCGTCGAAGACCACCGAGTGCGCGGACTCGAAGACCTCGTCCGTCACCTCCAGCGAGTCCAACCCGTGCCGCTCGTACACCTCCTGGGCCACCTTGGTGCCCAGGTCGTGGTAGGCGGGCAGGCAGTGCAGGAACTTCACGTCCGGGTTGCCGGTGGCGCGCAGGACGTCCATGGTGACGGCGTACGGGGCCAGCGCCGCGATCCGCTCGTCCCAGACCTCCTTCGGCTCGCCCATCGACACCCACACGTCCGTGGCCACGAAGTCGGCCTGCGCCACGCCCTCCGCGACCTCCTCGGTCAGGGTGACGCGGGCGCCGCTGACGGCGGCCAGCTCGCGGGCCCGGTCCACGACGGCCTCGGCCGGCCAGTAGGCCCGCGGCGCGACGATGCGTACGTCCATGCCCAGCAGGGCGCCGGTCACCAGGTAGGAGTTGCCCATGTTGAAGCGGGCGTCGCCGAGGTAGGCGAAGGCCACGCGCTCCAGCGGCTTGTCGCAGTGCTCGGTCACGGTGAGCACGTCGGCGAGCATCTGGGTGGGGTGCCAGTCGTCGGTGAGGCCATTGAAGACGGGGACGCCGGAGTGCGCGGCAAGCTCCTCGACCGTCTGCTGACTGTCGCCCCGGTACTCGATGCCGTCGAACATCCGGCCCAGCACCCGCGCCGTGTCCCTGATCGACTCCTTGTGGCCCATCTGGGAGCCGGCGGGGTCGAGGTACACGGTGCGGGCGCCCTGGTCGGCGGCGGCGACCTCGAAGGCGCAGCGGGTGCGCGTGGAGGTCTTCTCGAAGATCAGCGCGATGTTGCGACCCTGGAGGCGGGGGACCTCGGTTCCGGCCTTCTTGGCGGCCTTCAGCTCGGCGGCGAGCGCGACCAGGCCGCGGAACTCGGCGGCGGTGAAGTCGAGCTCCTTGAGGAAACTGCGGCCGAAGAGGTCGCTGGCCATGGGGCACTCCAGGGTGGCACTGACAGGGGATGGTGGAAGTATATACGATACTCCGTATTGATATACAGGGCTGGAGGGCCTGAGAAGCAGGTCAGACGGCGTCCCGCTGCACCGGACAGCTCATGCATCGGGGTCCCCCGCGCCCCCGCCCCAGCTCGCTCCCCGGGATCTCGATCACCTCGATGCCCTCCTTGCGCAGGTGCGTGTTGGTCGTCACGTTCCTCTCGTACGCCACCACCACCCCCGGTTCGACGGCCAGCACGTTGCACCCGTCGTCCCACTGCTCGCGCTCCGCCGAGTGCACGTCCTGGGTGGCGGTCAGCACCCGCACCCGCTCCAGCCCGAGCGCCGCCGCGATGGCCCGGTGCATGTGCTCGGGGGCGTGGTCGGTGACCTTCAGCTCGCTCGCCCCCTCGCCCGGCCGGATCGTGTAGGAGCGCAGCATGCCCAGGCCCGCGTACTGGGTGAAGGTGTCCGCGTCCACCATCGTCATCACCGTGTCCAGGTGCATGAAGGCCCGCCGCTTGGGCATGTCGAGGGCCACGATCGTCGACGCCGACCCGGCCGCGAACAACCCCCGCGCCAGCATCTCCACCGCCTGCGGCGTGGTGCGCTCGCTCATCCCGATGAGCACGGCGCCGTTGCCGATGACGAGGACGTCCCCGCCCTCGATGGTCGAGGGGTAGTCGGCCTGCCCCTGCGACCAGTAGTGGAAGGGGCCGGAGCCGGTGAAGAGCGGGTGGTGGCGGTAGATCGCCTCGAAGTGCACGGTCTCGCGCCGCCGCGCCGGCCAGCGCATCGCGTTGATGGACACCCCGTCGTAGATCCAGGCGGAGGTGTCCCGGGTGAAGAGGTGGTTGGGCAGCGGGCCCAGCAGGAAGTCGTCGAGGTCGAGCGCGTGGAAGCGTACGGAGACCGGTTCCGGGTGGCGCTCCAGGAACTCCCGCTTCGTCATGCCCCCGACGAGCGCCTCCGCCAGTTCGGCCGAGGGCAGGCCGTCGAAGGCGGCGCGCAGGTGGTCGGTGGCGAGCGGACCGTACTCCTTCTCGTCGAAGACCCGGTCCAGGACCAGGTGCCGGGCCTCGGTGATGTCGAGGGCCTCGCACAGCAGGTCACCGAAGAGGTGGACGTCGACACCCCGGTCGCGCAGCACGTCCGCGAACCCGTCGTGCTCCTGACGGGCCCGGCGCACCCAGAGCACGTCGTCGAAGAGCAGGGCGTCCTTGTTGCTTGGTGTGAGCCGCTTCAGCTCCAGATCGGGCCGGTGGAGGATGACGCGGCGGAGCCGCCCGGTCTCGGAGTCGACATGGAATCCCATGCCGTACACGTTCCCAGACCGAGCGGCCTTTCGAACCGGCCTTTCGTACCGACGCCGTCGAACCCGCCCCGCGGGCGCGGCCGGACGCCGGCCCCGGACGGGGCCCTCAGCGCAGGCCGAGGAGCGCCGAGGGGGCGCCGACGAGCTCCGGGGCGGTCAGACCCAGCTTCGGGGCGGTCAGGTTCGGCAGCCCGAAGTTGCTCCCGTCCGGCATGGTCAGCGGGGCTCCGACGACCGCGCCGGGGGTGCGGGTGCGCAGCGTCGTCTCGGGGGACTCCACGGACCCCTCGCCGTCCGTCTCGGGCGCGCCCGCGAGGTTCGGCACCGCCGAGGCGATGCGGGTGTCGCCGAGTTCGGTGGCGATCGGGACGACCGGGAGCAGTGGGACCGGCAGCAGGTCGCCCTTGTGGTGCCGGGGCGCCTCGGGGGCGCCGACGACGGGCATCGGGACCCCGGTGGCCACGCGGGGGGCGGCCACGCCCAGCGTGGTCTCGACGGCGTCCAGCGGCACATCCACCGGCACCGCGTCGGCGACGGCCGGGGAGGCCGCTCCGACCGCGGCCATACAGGTCATCAGTGCCGCAAGGCTTCCGCGCGCGGTCATCTTCATAGGTGACGTTCCGTCCTTCCAGGGTCGCGGACATTCCGCTGCCCTGGATGAACGATCCCGCCGGTGGTTTCCCCGGAGTTCCCGGCGAAAGTTCCCTCATAAGGCCTACGTGAGGGCGTTTCCGGGCCGGGCCGCGACGAGGTTCACCCGTCCGTGGCGGATGATCGTCCGTCAAATGCTTGACCCGACAGGCGGATTGTGCCACCGCCTACAGCCGGGAAGGACCGAGCGGGCGGGGACCCGTGGCCCCCACCCGCTGCGGACCGGCCGGCGGCGCGGCCGGCACGCCCCGTCACAGCCGGGGGTCCACCGGCTCCGATTCCAGCGCCAGCACCGCGAAGACCGGTTCGTG
The DNA here is from genome assembly GCF_055584445.1 of Streptomyces sp. NPDC103540. Classification (NCBI taxonomy): domain Bacteria; kingdom Bacillati; phylum Actinomycetota; class Actinomycetes; order Kitasatosporales; family Streptomycetaceae; genus Streptomyces; species Streptomyces sp. NPDC103540. The sequence goes on along the minus strand of NZ_JBVJMA010000004.1, from coordinate 278,403 downwards.
GACCCGCCACAGCGGCTCGCCGGCCGCGAGCCGGTCCAGGGCCTCGAGGCCGAGCGCGTACTCGCGCAGCGCGAGCGAGCGCTTGTGGCCGAGGAAGCGCTGACGCAGCCTCTCCAGGTTCTCCGGTCGCGTGTACTCCGGGCCGTAGATGATCCGCAGGTACTCGCGCCCGCGCACCTTCACGCCCGGCTGCACCAGCCGCCCCTTGCCGTCCCGGACGTACGCCCCGAGCGGTTTGACGACCATGCCCTCACCGCCGGCGGCGGTCATCTCCCGCCACCATTCGGTGCCCGCGCGCACGGACGCCTCGTCGGTGGTGTCCACGTGGATCCGCGCCGTGCGCCGCAGCAGCGGGGCCGCCGTCCGCCCGTCGGCGTCGGCCAGCCGGTCCAGCCAGGCCAGCTGCCGGTCGTGCGGTACGTCGGCCAGGGACCGTCCGGCCACCGCGAGCAGCTGGAACGGCGCGAACCGTACGCCGTCCAGCCCGTCGGTGGTCCAGCAGTAGCGGCGGTACGCCTCGGTGAACGCGGCGGCGTCCTCGGCACGGGCCCGCTGGCGCGCCGCCAGCTCCCCCGTCTCCACGCCCCGGGCGGCGGCCGCCTCCAGGGCGGCCAGCGCGCCGGGGAAGACGGCGCGGGAGGCCGCGCCGACGGCGGCGTACTGGTTGCGCAGCAGGCCGGTCGACTTCAGGGACCAGGGCAGCAGCTCCCCGTCGAGCAGGAGCCAGTCGGTGTCCAGCTCCTCCCAGAGGCCGGCGGCGTCGACCGCGGTCCGGAGCCTGCCGAGGAACTCCTCCGTGACCCCGGGGTCCTGGAAGAACGGCCGTCCGGTGCGGGTGTAGAGCGAGCCCGAGGCCGCGCCGTCGGTCCCGAACCGCGACCGGGCCGTCTCGGCGTCCCGGCACAGCAGGACGGTCGCGCGGGAGCCCATGTGCTTCTCCTCGCAGACGACCCGCTCGACACCGTCGGCGCGGTACTGCGCGAAGGCCTCCGCCGGGTGTTCGAGGTGGCCTTCCTCGCGGGAGGTGGCCGTCGGGGCCATCGTCGGCGGCAGGTAGGGCACCAGGCGCGGATCGACGGCGAAGCGGCTCATGACCTCCAGCGCCGCGGCGGCGTTCTCCTCGCGGACGCCGACGTTGCCCAGGTGGCGGGTCTCCACGACGCGGCGCCCGTGGACGTCCGCGAGGTCGAGCGGGCGCCCCTCGTGGCCGCCCGGCGCCTCGGCGGCGAGCGGCTTGACCGGCTCGTACCAGACCTTCTCGGCCGGTACGTCGACCAGTTCGCGTTCGGGCCAGCGCAGGGCGGTCATCCGGCCGCCGAAGACGGCGCCGGTGTCGAGGCAGATGGTGTTGTTGATCCAGGTGGTGTCCGGGACGGGGGTGTGGCCGTAGACCACGACCGCCTTGCCCCGGTAGTCCTCCGCCCACGGGTAGCGCACCGGCAGCCCGAACTCGTCGGTCTCACCGGTGGTCTCCCCGTACAGGGCGTGCGAGCGGACCCGGCCGGAGGTGCGGCCGTGGTACTTCTCGGGCAGGCCGGCGTGACAGACCACCAGCCGGCCGCCGTCGAGCACGTAGTGGCTGACCAGGCCGGCGATGAACTCCCGTACCTCCTTGACGAACTCCTCGGGCTCGCGGTCGAGCTGTTCGATCGTCTCCGCGAGACCGTGCGTGCGCTGGACCTTGGACCCCTTGAGGTGGCGGCCGAGCTTGTTCTCGTGGTTCCCGGGCACGCACAGGGCGTTGCCGGACTTCACCATGCCCATCACGCGGCGCAGGACGCCGGGGCTGTCGGGGCCGCGGTCGACGAGGTCGCCGACGAAGACGGCGGTGCGGCCGTCGGGGTGGGCGCCGTCCCGGTAGCCGAGCTTGGCCAGCAGGGTCTCCAGCTCGGAGGAGCAGCCGTGGATGTCACCGATGATGTCGAACGGTCCGGTGAGGTGCGTGAGGTCGTTGAATCGTTTCTCCAGGACGACCTCGGCGGACTCGACCTCCTCGACGGTGCGCAGGACGTGCACCTTGCGGAAGCCCTCGCGCTCCAGGCCGCGCAGGGAACGGCGCAGCTCGCCGCGGTGGCGCTGGATGACCCGGCGCGGCAGTCCGGCGCGGTCGGGTCGGCCGGCGTTGCGTTCGGCGCAGACCGCCTCCGGCATGTCCAGGACGATCGCGATGGGCAGGACGTCGTGTTCGCGGGCCAGGCGGACCAGCTGCCGGCGGGCCTCGGGCTGGACGTTGGTGGCGTCCACGACGGTCAGCCGACCGGCGGCGAGCCGCTTGGCGGCGATGTAGTGGAGGACGTCGAAGGCGTCGCGACTGACGCTCTGGTCGTTCTCGTCGTCGCTGACCAGGCCCCGGCAGTGGTCGGAGGAGAGGACCTCGGTCGGCTTGAAGTGCCGGCGGGCGAAGGTGGACTTGCCCGATCCGGTGGCCCCGACGAGGACGACGAGGGACAGGTCGGTGACGGGAAGGACCCGGTGGGCCGGGCGGGGGGTCGCGCGGTCGGTCTCGGTGACGGTCATGCCGCCTCACCCTCCTTCGGGGTCGTGGTGGTCTCGGTGGTGGCGGTGGGTTCGGTTGTGGCGGTGGGTTCGCCGGTGGCCGTGAAGACGGCCATCTGGGTGGGCGGACCGACCTCGGGGTCGTCCTCGCCGACGGGCACGTACGTCACGGCGTACCCGTACCGGTCGGCGACGCGCCGCGCCCACGTACGGAACTCCTCGCGGGTCCACTCGAAGCGGTGGTCGCGGTGGCGGACGTGCCCGGCGGGCAGCGTCTCCCAGCGGACGTTGTACTCGACGTTCGGCGTGGTCACGAGGACCGTGCGGGGTCGGGCCGCGCCGAACACCGCGTACTCCAGCGCCGGCAGGCGCGGCAGGTCCAGGTGCTCGATGACCTCGCTGAGCACGGCCGCGTCGTAGCCGACGAGCCGCTTGTCGGTGTACGCCAACGACCCCTGGAACAGCCGGACACGGGAACTCTGCCGCTCCCCCATCCGTTCCAGGCGCAGGCGACGCGCGGCGACGGCCAGGGCGTGCGTCGAGACGTCGACGCCGACGATCTCGGTGAAGGTGACGTCCTTCAACAGGGCCTGCACCAGCTGCCCCTGCCCGCACCCGAGGTCGAGGACGCGCGCCGCGCCGGCCGACCGCAGGGCGGCCAGGATGGCCTCGCGGCGGCGCACGGCCAGCGGGACGGGCCGCTCCTCGGTGTCGCGCGCCTCGTCGACGGCGTTGTCGACCTCCTCCGGTTCGCTCCCGTCGACCTCGGCGAGGCGGGCGAGCTCCAGGCGCTCCATGGCGTCCCGGGTGAGCCGCTTGTCCCGGGCCAGGTAGCGGGCGGTGATCAGCGCGTGCTCGGGGTGGCCGGCCAGCCAGCCGTCCCCGGCCCGCAGCAGCTTGTCGACCTCGTCGGGCGCGACCCAGTAGTGCTTGGAGTCGTCGAGCACGGGCAGCAGGACGTACAACTGGCGCAGGGCGTCGTCGAGCCTCTGGCCGCCCTCCAGCACGAGCCGTACGTATCGGCTGTCGCCCCACTCCGGGAACTTCTCGTCCAACGCCACGGGCTCGACGTCGACCCGGTCCCAGCCCAGCGGTTCGAACAGCCGGCGCACGAGGGCGCCGCCGCCGCGCGCCGGGAGCACGGGGATCTCGATCCGCAGCGGCAGCGGTCGCCCGGGCAGCTCGGGGCGGGCCGTGCACCGGCCGTTGAGGGCCGAGCGGAACACCCCGCCGAGGGCGACGGCGAACAGGGACGAGGCCGCGTACGGGCGGTCGTTCACGTACTGGGCGAGGGCGGCGTCGGGGGCTCCGCCCCGACCCTTCTCCCGACCGCGCCGCACGAGCGCGACGGGGTCCACCTCGAGCAGCAGCGCAGCCGTGCACCGCTCGGCCGAGGCCTCGGGGTAGAAGACGTGCGCGGTGCCGTGCGAGGTGGTGAACGCCTGCGCCTTCCCCGGATGCTTGTGCAGCAGAAAGCCCAGGTCGGTGGCGGGTTTCTCCGTCGTGCCGGTGGTGCTGATCGTGAGGAACATGCGCTTCAGTATCTGCCGCGCGCGGGCGCGGGCCTACTGCTTTTTCACCCGGCTCCCGACCTCCGGCGCAGGGAGGGGCGCAGGGCGGCGACGGCGCTCGGGCCGACGCGGCAGCAGCCGCCGACGATCCGGGCGCCGGTGCGGAGCCAGGCGTCGACGGGCCAGGGCCGCGGGGTGCGCGGGCGGTGCCAGGTGGCGGTGGTCGCCTCCCAGACGGAGCCGTCGTTGGGGTAGGCGAGGAGGGGTTTGGTCGTGACCGAGGCGGCGGTCTCCAGGGCGGGCAGGACGTCCCGCGGATCGCAGCAGTTGACGCCGACCGCGATGACCTCGGGCGCGGCGGCGGCGAGGGCGAAGGCCTCGTCGAGGGGCTGGCCGGCGCGGGTGCGCTCGCCCTCGACGGTGTAGCTCACCCAGGCCCGCGCGCCGGTCGCGGCCAGGACCCGCAGCAGGGCCCGGACCTCGTCGGTGTCGGGGAGGGTCTCCAGCGCGAGGACGTCCGGGCCGGCGGCGAGCAGGGCCTCGACCCGCGGCCGGTGGAAGGCCTCCAGCCGGGTCCCGCCCAGCCCGTAGCGGCCCCGGTACTCGCCGCCGTCGGCCAGGGCGGCCCCGTACGGGCCGACGGAGGCGGCCACCCACACCTCGTGCCCCGCCGCCCGCGCCGCCCGGTCGGCGAGGCGTACGGACGCCGCGGACAGCGCGGGGTCGTACCCGGTCTGGTAGCTGGCGGTGATCAGCACCTCGGCGCCGGCCTCGACGTAGGCCGTGTGGGCGGCCTCCACCTGTTCCGGGTGCTCGGCGAGGACCCGGCCCGTCCACAGGGCGCCGGACAGGTCGCAGCCCTGGGCGGCGAGGCGTTCGGCGAGCCCGCCGTCCAGGAGCACGGGCCCGACGGCCAGGGCGTCGGCGAGGGGGCGGGTCGCGCGGGGCACGGGTCCTCCTGTGTGCGGTGGCTCGTCAGCCGAGCCGGCCGAGGACCTGGGAGGAGATCAGCTCCAGGTGGTCCAGGTCGTCGAGGTCGAGGAGCTGGAGGTAGACGCGGGAGGAGCCGATGGCGGCGTAGGTGCCGAGCTTGTCCACGACCTCGGCCGGGGAGCCCGCCAGGCCGTTGGCCTTGAGCTCGTCGACCTCGCGGCCGATGGCGGCGGCCCGCCGGGCCACCTCGGCGTCGTTCTTGCCGACGCACACCACCAGGGCGTTGGAGTAGACGAGTTCCTCGGCCTTGCGGCCGACCCCGGCGGCGGCCTCGCGGACCCGGGCGAACTGCCGGCGGCTGTCCTCCACCGAGGCGAAGGGCATGTTGAACTCGTCGGCGTACCGTGCGGCGAGGCGCGGGGTGCGCCGGGCGCCGTGCCCGCCGATGAGGATCGGCACCTTGGCCTGGGCGGGCTTGGGCAGCGCCGGGGAGTTCTCCAGCCGGTAGTGGGTGCCGTGGTGGTCGAAGGTGGCTCCGGGCTCGGTGGCCCACAGGCCGGTGATGATCGCCAGTTGTTCCTCCAGCCTGGCCATCCGTTCGGCCGGGAAGGGGATCCCGTACGCCTTGTGCTCCTCTTCGAACCAGCCGGCTCCCAGGCCCAGCTCGACGCGCCCGCCGGACATCCGGTCGACCTGCGCGACCTGGATCGCGAGGACGCCGGGCAGCCGGAAGGTGCCGGCCGTCATCAGGGTGCCGAGCCGGATCCGCTTGGTCTCGCGCGCCAGTCCCGCGAGGGTGATCCAGGCGTCGGTGGGCCCGGGCAGCCCGTCGACGGAGCCCATCCGCACATAGTGATCGGAGCGGAAGAACGCGTCGAAGCCGAGGTCCTCGGTGGCCTTGGCGACGGTGAGGAGGGTGTCGTAGTCGGCGCCCTGCTGGGGTTCGGTGAAGATTCGGAGCTCCATGGCTCCATCCTGCCCGCCTCCCACCCCTGCAGGGTGAATCTGCGTCAACCCGGCGGTCCGCGCTTCGCCCCGCCAGTGACCTGCGCGGACGGTGATCGTTGGCTCGGTCGGAGCCGGACCGCCCGGCCCGCGCGCCGGCGGCCTGCCGACGACGCGTCCACCGCCCCCTTCCGCCTCGGAAGGGCCAGGGCCGAGGAGGCCGCCATGTCCCACGAGGTCGTGCCGGAGACCCCCCGACAGACCGGGCACACCGGACAGGCAGCACACGAACAGGCACACCGGGAGTCCGCGGTGCCCGCGCAGGGCAGCGCGCCGAAGGGGCTGCTGCAACAGATGGAAGAGCTGATGGCGGCGCTGAACGCCGACCTGTCCCGGCTCGACGCCGACCTGAACACCGCGGACCGCGCTCCCGCCGCCGCGCCGACGACCGCGGCCGGCCAGGTGTCCGGGAGCGACCGCGGGACCCACTCCGACCGGGAGTTCTGAACCGGACCCCCGCGACCGGTCGGCGCGACCGTGCGGGTCCCGCCGTGCGCGGCGGGACCCCGCGACCCCGTGTGAGGCCCGGGTCCTCAGACCACGCCCGAGGCCGAGCCCCGTTCCCGTACCGCCATCCTGCGCAGCAGCGCCCGCACGCGGTCGCTGGACTCGTCGGCCGCGTCGATCGACTCGATGCACTGCCAGTACAGGCTTTCGTCGTCCGTCGCGCAGGCCACCCCCACGAGGGCTATTCCGACCTCCCCGAGCAGCGCCTGGATCCCGAGCAGCGCTTGGCGGACATCGGCCACGCCGGTCAGTCGCGCCGCCCTCGGCGGCGTCTCGGGCGCGCTGCCCTCGCCGCGCAGGGCGGCCCGGTCGACGACCCCGCAGCCTCTGCCTCCCGCCTCCCCCAGTCCCCGTGCCTCCGATCTGAGCTCCGGCGGCCCGGTGACCGCCAGCCATCCCCCGATCCCCTGCGCCAACGCCTGGGCCTGCCAGGCCTCTCCCACGATGTCCCACGCGGCGCCGCTCTGTGCCAGAGCGTGCCGGCCGGCCGCGATGAGCCGTACCGCATCCATATGCCGTCCCCCGTCCGCACGACATCCCGCCGTTCTCCACTACCCAGAGTGAAGGCAACGAGCCAGTAAAGCCAGGGGTATTCGGAAATCTGTGGACACAAACATGGTTGTGGACGACGCCATCACTCCGAAGAGTGACGATCAGAAGGCGTCGTACCGGTCACCGGGAAGCGCTGTTCGTTCCTTTCGATCTTCGCCGCCAGCGCATCCAGCACATCCACCCCGAGAACCTCACAGAATTGCAGCAGATACGCCAGTACGTCGGCCACCTCGTCGACCACTCGGTGTGCGCGTTCCGGCTCTTCCATCACCGCCGCCGACTGTTCCGGCGTCAGCCATTGGAAGATTTCGACCAGTTCCGACGCCTCCACGCTCAGTGCGACGGCCAGGTTCTTGGGCGTGTGGTAAGGGGCCCAGTCGCGGGCGGCGGCGAACTCGGCGAGCCGCCGCTGGAGTCGGTGGAGTCGTTCGTCTTCGGGTTCCTCGGGGGCGCTGTTCATGGGGACAGGTCTACCACCGAGACGCCGGGGAGCCCCCGCGCGGTTGCGGCGCCCTCGGCTCCCGTCGCCGCGACCAGGCGGACGTGCCCGCGCGCGCAGGACAGCAGGGCCAGGCGCAACAGTTCGGCGCGCTGGCTCCGGTCGAGGTCGCGGTCGAGGCCGTCGGCGAGGACGGTGAGGGCCTGTCGGGCCGAGAGCAGTTCGGCGGCGGGGTCCACGGCCAGCACGCCGGGTCCGGTGAGCAGGACGAGCGCCAGGGCAAGGAAGCGCAGTTCGCCGGAGCCGAGGCGGCCGAGTTCGGTGGCGGGCCGGTCGGGTCCCCGGTCCAGGCGGGCGGTGACGAGTCCTCCGCCGGGTCCGCCGGGGCCCCGTGCCACGAGGTCGGCGACGGGGCCGGCGCAGGCGGTGCGGGCGGCCGTGACGAGCAGGGCGTGGCGGGTGGCGCATTCGTCTCGGGTCCGGCGCAGCACGTCGGCCAGGTTGGCGCAGTCTCCGCGCAGTCGGCCCTCGCCGGTGGGGACCGGGGTCCGCATGCGGGCGGGGTTCGGGGCGCAGGGGAAGACCGACCGCAGGGCGACGACCACCTGCTCGACGGCGGCGAGGACGTGCCGCTGGTCGGCGGTCGCCCCGGCCACGCGCAGCGGGAGCAGGGCCGTGCCCAGGCGGTCGTCGGGGAGCGGGGCGCGGGTGACGCCGACGGCGCCGCCGGTCAGCCAGGCGGCTTCGACGGAGCGCCGGCGGGGGTCGCGTTGGGCGGTGCTGAAGAGGGTGCGGCCGTCCTGCGTGAGGCGCTCGCCGGCGATCCGCAGCGTGGGTTCGGCCTGGACGGCGAGGTCGAGGCGGACGGGGCCGACGGGGCCGTCGACCGTGCAGCCGATGCGGAAGCCGCGGCGGCCGTCCGCGTCGGGGCGGGCCCGTTCGGGGACGCGGGCGGACGGGTCGGGGAAGACCTCGTCCAGGGTGCGGCCGGAGCCGAGGGCCGCCAGGGCCCCGTAGGCCTCCAGGGCCTGGGACTTGCCGCTGCCGCTGGGGCCGGTGAAGAGGGTCACGGGGCCGAGCGCGAAGCGGGCGGCGCGGTGCGGGCCGAAGGCGGCGAGGCGCAGCTCGGTCACGCCGGGGCGGAGCGGGCCGCCCGCGGGTGCGGTCGAGGTCGCTCGGGCCTCCGCTCCGGCCTCCGGTTCGACCTCCGCTCCGGCCTCCCCCTCGGCCTTCCGCTTCGCGGTCGGCGTCACCGCGCCGGGTAACGGGGTCGTGTCCGGGGGCGCGGCCGTCGGCCCGGGCGGGGCTTCGGTCCGGGGCGGGGTGCTCGGCGTGCGGCGGGCGGGGGCCGGGATGGTCGGCGTCGCGTCCAGGGTCGCGTCCAGGGTGGCGTCCATGGCCGGACGGTACGGGCCCCCGGGGTGTCCGGGGGCCCGCCGAACCGTTCCGTCGTCGCGACCTTCCTACGATCGGGGGACGGCTGCGGCCGCGATCCCCTCGACCTCGGTCCCGACGGGGGCCAGCAGGAAGACGTTGCGGTCGACCCGGTGCATCCCGCTGCCCAGGCCGAAGACCACGCCGCTGCTGAAGTCCAGGATCCGCTTGGCCACTTCGCTGTCGGCGCCGGTGAGGTCGAGGAGGACCGGGATCTGCGCGATCAGGTACTCCGCCACCTCTCTGGCGTCGGCGAAGATCTGAACCCGGATCACCACGAAGCGCCGCTGTTCCGCCGCGGTGGCCCCGGCGGCCTTGGGGATCGTGCGGTGGTCCACCCGGGAGGGCCATTCGTTGCGACTGCGCAGCGGCACCACCTGCGCGAGTCCCTCCCACTGTTCGTCGGTGACGTCGTACCTGCTCACCGGGCCGCCTCGGCCTCGCGCTTCATGTGCATCCGCCCATCCTCTCGCGTTTCACCCGTTCAGCCCAACACCGACACGAGCGGGTGCGCGGAAGCGGAGGGGCGGGGTTCTGCTCGGACGACCGATGGGCTAGGTTAGGTTAGGCATACCTAACCCACTCCGATCGATGGAGAGACCGCATGCGCCTGCCCGGTGATCCCGCCGCCATGCCCGCCGCCGCCCGGCCCACCCACGCCGAGCGGGTGCGGTCCATCCTCGCCGCCGCGCACTCGATGACCGTGGTCACCGACGGCGTCCGCAGCGAGGTCCGCCACCTCGACGGCAGCGACGTCCTCGGCCGGCTCCACCTGCACCCCGCCCCGCCCGCCGCCGGCCACCCGTTCTCGTCGGCGACCGACGAGCGCCCCGCCATCCGGCTGGAGTTCACCGACATCGCCCCCACCCCGGTGCGCGACCGGGTGCGCGCCCGCGTCACGGTGCTGGGCCGGCTCCTGACCCCGTACGCCGACGAGGAGTCCGAGCCCGGCGCCACCACCTGCGTGGAATACGGCCAGGCGATCCTGGAGACCGCGGAGGGCATCTCGTACATCGGGCTGGACGAGCTGGACGAGGCCTGGCCCGACCCGCTCGCCCCGTACGAGGCGGGCATGCTCACCCACCTCCTCGACGACCACCCCGAACTCGTCACCCTGCTGCTGCGCCTGGTCCGACCGGTCCCCTCCCACGCCCTCGTGCGCGCGCTCCCGCTCGCCCTGGACCGCTACGGGATCACCCTGCGCCTGGAGGAACGGCGCGGCCACACCGACGTCCGGCTGCCCTTCCCCTCCCCGCTGGACGACGTCGAGCAGTCGGGCGCCCAGATCCAGGCCCTGCTCAGCGCCGCCCGACGCCGTTCGCACCCCAACTCGCTGCCCGCGTGAACGGCGCGTGAAGCCGCGCCCGGCCCCGGAACGGGCGGCGACGCGCACCGGTTGGCGGTGATCATGAAGGCGATCGCGTACAGCGCATGCGGAACTCCCGCGCCCCTCGAGCTCGTCGACGCGCCGGAACCGAAGGGCGGCCCCGGCGAGGTGCTGATCCGCGTCAAGGCGGCCGGGGTCAGCCCCGTCGACTGGAAGCTCGCCGCCGGATACCTCGATCCGGTCCTGGAGGTCCGCCACCCCGTCATACCCGGCCGGGACGTGGCCGGCGTGGTCGAGGCCCTCGGTCCGGACACCCACGACCACTCCGTGGGCGACGAGGTGTACGGGTACGTCACCTCCCCCGACGCGCGGCGCGCCGGACGGCGCCCTCAGCGCGCGTACCGGTTGGCGGGGCGGGGCAGCCCGTAGTTCTCGCGGAGCGTGGTGCCCGTGTACTCCGTACGGAAGAGGCCGCGCCGCTGGAGGATCGGCACCACGTGGTCGACGAAGTCGGTCAGGCCGGTGGGCAGGACGGGCGCCATGATGTTGAAGCCGTCGGCGGCGCCCTGGGTGAACCACTCCTCCAGCTGGTCGGCGATCTGCTCGGGCGTGCCCGCGAAGACGCGGTGCCCGCGGCCGGCGCCGAGGCGGGCGATCAGCTCGCGCAGGGTGAGGCCGTCGCGGCGGGCCAGTTCGGCGACGAGCGTGAAGCGGCTCTTGTTGCCGTTGATGTCGCGCTCTTCGGGCAGGTCGGGCAGCGGGCCGTCCAGGGGGTGGCCCGTCAGGTCCACGTTCAGCATCCCGGAGAGCTGGGCGAGGCCGTACTCGGGCACCTGGAGGTCGGTGAGCCGCTGCTCCAGGGCCTTGGCCTCGGCCTCGGTGGAGCCGATGACGGGCGCGATGCCGGGCAGGACGAGGAGCTGGTCCTCGGTGCGGCCGTACCGGGCGAGGCGGGACTTGAGGTCCTTGTAGAAGGTCTGTCCGTCGGCGAGGGTCTGCTGGGCGGTGAAGACGGCCTCGGCGTGGCGGGCCGCGAACTCCTTGCCGTCCTCGGAGGAACCGGCCTGCACCAGCAGCGGGTGGCCCTGGGGCGAGCGGGGGACGTTCAGGGGGCCGGCGACGGAGAAGTGCTCGCCGCGGTGGGCGGCGGGGTGCAGCCTGTCGGTGTCGGCGTAGACGCCGCGCTCCTTGTCGAGGACGATCGCGTCGTCCTCCCAGCTGTCCCACAGCTTGCGGGCGACCTCCAGGAACTCGTGGGCGCGCTCGTAGCGGACGCCGTGTGCGAGGTGCTCGTCGCGGTTGAAGTTGCGGGCCTCGTCGACGGTGCCGGAGGTGACGATGTTCCAGCCGGCGCGGCCGTTGCTGAGGTGGTCGAGGGAGGCGAACTTCCGGGCCGTGTGGAAGGGCTCGTTGAAGGTGGTGGAGACCGTCGCGATGAGCCCGATGTGCGAGGTCACGGCGGCGATCGCGGAGAGCAGGGTGAGCGGTTCGAAGCCGCCGAGGGCGTTGTGGCGGGCCTTGCCCCACAGGGCGAGGCCGTCGGCGAAGAAGATCGAGTCGAGCTTGCCGCGCTCGGCCGTACGGGCCAGCTCCTGGAAGTAGGCGAGGTCGGTGACGCGCTCGGGGCTGGAGTCGGGGTGGCGCCAGGCGGCGTCGTGGTGGCCCGCGTTCATGAGGAAGGCGTTGAGGTGCAGGGTGCGGGGCGTGGCTGCGGACATGTCGGTTCCCTGGGGTGAACGGCGGAGCGGGGCGCTCCGCGGGTGGTTCGGGTGGACGGCCGGTCGGGACGCGGTGGAGGGCCGGTCCGGTCGCCGCGGCCGGGGTGGCGCCGGCCGCGGCGGTGGTGGCGGTCAGGAGACGGCGGTCAGGAGACGGCGGTCAGGAGGTGGGGACCCGCCACAGGCTCAGGCGGCGTTCGACGGTGACCAGGAGCTGGTTGAAGGCGACGCCGATCGCGGAGATCGTGATGATGCCCGCGTACATCTGGGGAATGGCGAAGTTGAACTGCGAGGCGTTGATCAGGTAGCCCAGCCCGGCCTTGGCGCCGATCATCTCGGCGGCGACGAGGACCAGGATGGAGACCGCCCCCGCGAGCCGGATGCCGGTGAAGATGGCCGGCACCGAGGCCGGGAGGATCACCTTCTGGAAGAGCTTCGGGGTGGACAGGTCCATCGAGCGGGCCAGCCGGACCAGGGTCGGGTCGGCGTTCCCGACGGCGCTGATCGTGTTCAGCAGGATCGGCCAGACGCAGGCGTAGACGACGATCGACACCTTCGAGGTCTCGCCGATGCCCAGCAGCAGCACGAAGACCGGCAGCAGGGCGAGGGCGGCCGTGTTGCGGAACAGCTCCAGCAGCGGGCCGAGGAAGGCGGCGACGGGCCGGTACCAGCCGATGAGCAGTCCCAGCGGGACGGCGATGACCACGGCGATGGCGAACCCGCCGAAGGACCGGGTCAGGCTGGCGCGGGCGTGTTCGCCGAGCTGTCCGTCGCCCAGCAGCTCCCACCAGGCCCGGGCGACCTCGCTGACCGGGGGCAGGAAGGTGGCGTCCACGAGCCCGAGCCGGGGCGCGGTCTCCCACAGCGCGAGCAGCGCGAGGATCGCCGCCGAGCGGATCAGCGCCGCGCGCAGCCACCGGGCCGCCGCGCGCGGTACGGACGTACGGGAGGCCCGTGGAACAGTCGGAGCAGGGACCGGAGCCTGGGGCGGAACCGGGGCCGGGGCCGGCGGGGCCTCGGCGGTCGTGTCCCCGGTGTCCGGATCGGCCTTCGCGGCCGTTCCCGCGTGGGTGGCGGGGGCGGTGTCGGTGCTCATACGGAGGCCTCTTCCTTCTCCAGTTGCTGGGCGCGGGCCACCTCGTCGTGGAGCAGGGTCCAGATGTGGTGGCGGTGGCGGGCGAACTCGGGGCTGGAGCGCAGGTCCTCCCCCGTGGCACGGCCGTCCCGGTCGCCGAAGGAGACCGGGACGATCTCCTTGATCCGGCCCGGGCGCGAGGTGATGACGGCCACCCGCTGACCGAGGTACACCGCCTCCTCGATGCCGTGCGTGATGAAGACGACCGTCTTGCCGGTGCGCTGCCAGATGCGGCGCAGTTCGTCCTGGAGGGACTCGCGGGTCTGGGCGTCGAGGGCGGCGAACGGTTCGTCCATCAGCAGCACGTCCGGGTCGTACGCCAGCGAGCGGGCGATGGCGACGCGCTGGCGCATGCCGCCGGACAGCTCGTGCGGGTGGCGGTCCTCGAAACCGGTGAGTCCGACGAGGTCGAGGAACTCCCTGGCCTTCGCCGCTCGTTGACGGCGCGGGACACCGGTGGCCTCCAGGCCGAACTCGACGTTGCCGAGGGCGGTGCGCCAGGGCAGCAGCGCGTACTGCTGGAAGACGATGCCCCGGTCCAGGCCGGGGCCGGTGACCGGCCGACCGTCGAGCAGGATCCGGCCGGAGCTGGGGCGGGTCAGCCCGCCGAGGAGGTCGAGGAGGGTGGACTTGCCGCAGCCGCTGGGGCCCACGACCACGAGGAACTCGCCCGCCTCGATCTTCAGGTCGATGCCGTCGAGGGCGGTGAACTCCGCCGCCTCCCTGCCCTTGCCGGCCTTCCTGGGGAAGGTCTTGGTGACGTCCTGGAACTCGATCTTCGCCATGGTGGCCGTCAGCCCTTCCCGTAGCCGTTGAACTCGTTGGTGTAGAGGTCCGCCGGCTCCAGGCGGCCCTGCGGGATCTCGCCGCGCTCGCCCAGCCAGTCGAGCCACAGCCGGAACTCCTTGTCGGCGATCCGGCCGCCCGTCTCGGCGATGCCGTAGGAGCGCCAGAACTGGAGCGTCGCGGTGTCCTCGTTGCGGCCCCGCTTCTTGACGATCTCCGTCATCCGGGCGATGACCTGCTCGCGCGGGGTGGTGCGGGACCACTCGATGGCCTTGGCGACGCCGGTGGCGAAGGTGCGTACGGTGTCCGGGTTCTCCTTGATGAAGCGCTCGGTCATCACGTAGGTGCCGGCGCTGAAGGGGCCGAGCAGGTCGACGTCGGAGAACAGGGGGCGGATGCCGCCGGACGCGAGGGCCTTGTCGCGCAGGACCCCGGTGAGCACGCCGACCTCGATCTGCTTCTGGCGCAGGGCCTGTTCGGTGTTGACGGGCGGCACCACGAGGGCCTCGACCTTGCCGGCGTCGGCCTTGGAGAGGCCGTTGCGGCTGAGGTAGACGTCGAGGAGGGCCTGGTAGTGGGCGCCCAGGGTGTTCATGCCGACCTTCTTGCCGATGAGGTCGCGGGCGGACCGGATCGGGCTGTCCTCCAGGACGTAGTAGCCGGCGAAGGACTCGCGGTCGGAGCCGTAGGAGGAGACGACGGCCTTGATGGGGGCTTTGCCGGCGGCCAGTTTGATGACGGCGCCGTTGAAGGCGCTGCCGAAGTGGGTCTGGCCGGTGGCGGCGGACTGGATGTCCTGCGGCCCGCTGATGGTGTTGCCCACCCATTCGAGGGTGACGTCGCCGAAGTGGCCGAGGTCCGCGGCGAGTTCGGGAAGGGTGACGGCGCCGACGGCGCCCTGGTACTTGAGGGTGGTGATCTGCTTGCCGGATCCGGACCCGGAGCCGCCCGTGGCGGTGGCCGTGCCGCAGCTCACCGCGGCCGCCGAGATGCCGAGCAGGGTGAGGAACTGGCGCCGGGTGCGGATGGTCGGGGTGGTGGCTGCGGGCATGACGGATCCTTGTTGTCGCGGTGGAGGGGTGGGGCTCGGGTCAGGGGGCGGGGGTGAGGGTGGCGACCCCGGCGGCGCGCAGGGCGTCGGCGAACTCGTCGACGGCCTGGAAGAGGTCCAGCTCCGCGTCGGGTCGCAGCCGGTCCGGGCCGGCGCCGCGCTCGACGGAGGAGTCCAGGACGAAGCGGCCGGCGGTGACGTGCCGGGCGCCGAGGGCGGCGAGGACGGGGCGCAGGGCGTAGTCGATGGTCAGGACGTGGGCGAGGCTGCCGCCGGTGGCGATCGGCAGGATCGTCTTTCCGGCCAGGCCGTCCTGCGGCAGCAGGTCGAGGAACGCCTTGAGCAGGCCGGTGTACGAGGCCTTGTAGACCGGGGTCGCGATGACCAGGCCGTCGGCTTCGGCGACGGCCTCCAGCGCGCGACGGACCTCCGGCTCGCCGCGGCGGGCGGACAGCAGGTCGGCGGCGGGCAGCTCGCGCACGGCGAGGTGGGCGGTCTCGAATCCGGAGTGGGTCAGGCGGCGCAGCACGTGGTCGGCGACGACGGCGGTGCGGGAGTGGGTGGAGGGGCTGCCGGTGAGGGCGAGCAACTTGGGCATGGAGGCTCCTGGATCGACGGCGGTACGGGAGGCGCGGGTGACGCGGGTGGCGTGTGGTGCGTGGGCGGGACGGGCCGTACGCGCACCCGTGCGGGTGCGGGTGCGGTACGGCCCGTACGGGCGCCGCGGGCGTTCCGGTCAGGCGGAGGCGGCCGGGGTGGCGGTCGAGGCGCCGGAGGGGATGCCGAAGGAGGGGTCCGGCACGGTCTCCGGGGTGACCAGGCGGGAGGGCTCGCCGTCGGGGCCGACCGGGACGTCGCCGTCGACGGTGACCCGGCGCAGGGTGCGCTCGTGGTCGTCGGAGTCGTCGACGCCGTAGTGCTGGGTGGCGCGGTTGTCCCAGATCGCGACGTCGCCGGTCCGCCACTGCCAGCGGACGGTGTTCTCCGGGCTCTCGACGTGCGCCTGGAAGAGGTCGAGCAGGGCCCGGGAGTCGCGGCCGGTCAGGCCGGCGACGCGCTGGACGAAGTTGCCGAGGAGCAGGGTGCGTTCACCGGTCTCGGGGTGGACGCGGACGACCGGGTGCTCGGTGACGAAGGAGGTGGAGGTGAACACGTCCCGGTACTGGGCGAGGGCCTCGGGGAGGGCGCCGGGCTTGAGGGCGGCGTAGTCGTACTCGTTGGAGTGCAGGGCGCGCAGGCCGTCGGCGAGGGCGCGCAGCGGCTCGGGCAGGTGGGCGTAGGCGGTGGCGGTGTTGGCCCACAGGGTGTCTCCGCCGTAGGGCGGGATGGTGACGGCGCGCAGGATGGAGAAGGCGGGGTAGGCGGGGACGAAGGTGACGTCGGTGTGCCACTGGTTGGCACGGGCGCCGTGGTGGGAGTCGATGCCCAGGGCGTAGCGGCCGTCGGCGGAGGGGACGGTGGGGTGGGCGACGGGGGTGCCGAGGAGCCGGGCGAAGGCCTCGTGCGAGGCCTCGTCGAGGTGGTCCTGGTCGCGGAAGAAGACGACCTTGTGGGCGAGGAGGGCCGCGCGGACCTCGGCGACGGTCTCGGGGGCGAGGTCTCCGCCGAGGCGTACGCCGCCGATCTCGGCGCCGATGCGGCCGCCGATGCGGGTGACGGTGGTGGTGGTCGTGGCAGTGGTCACGGTTGCTCCCTGAGGTGACGGCGGAGGTTTATTTCCGCTGCGGAAGGAATGCGGTTACGGCTGGACGCGGGGCGTGCACGAGCGGGTTCGCGGGGCGGCGGCCGGGGACACGGACGGGGTTCGGCGCGGACGGGGTTCGGCGCGGACGGGGTCGCGGGCGCCCCGGGACGCGGCGTGGTGGAGTGACGTGGCGTGGCGTGGCGTACGGGACCCGTCGGACGGGATCGGGACCACCCGCCGTCGCGGAGCCGGCGGGTGCGCCGGCGGAGCCCCGCCCGACCCGGACCCACCGGCGCGGCCCCGTACGGACGGCGGAACCCCGGGTCCGGACGCGAGGCGCCCTCGGCCCTCGGACCGCGGCTCCCGGGGCGCGCCCGAGGATCGACCGCCCCCGTACGAACGGACCGAACGGACCGAAGCGGAGGAACGGGCGGAACGGGGGCAACGGACGGAACCGACCGGATCGGGGGCTACCCCGATGCGAACCCGTGACGACGGGCGGCGCGGGGGCGCGGGGCCCGGGTCAGGGGCGGCGGCGGGCCGGACAGCGGCCCGGACACGCGCCCGGCGCGGTACAGGGGCCGGGGGTGAGGAGCCGCGGGGCGAGGTGGTCGTTCGCGGTCATGGCTCGGAGCCTGTCAGCGCGCCCGCCACCGGTCAACCCCCGACCGCGCTCCCGCCCCGCCCCGGCCGCACCCCCTTTGACCTGCGACTTCTCCTCCCCCGGGCGGCCGAAACCCGTGGCCGGATTTCACGGCCCCGCAACGCGCCCGCCACGCGCGACCCGCACGCGCCCACGCCGCCCCCGCCGGCCGGGCCCGGCCCGTCCTCCCCGTGTCCGCGCTCGGCCGGACCCACCGCAGACGCCGCATCGCGCCCCCGACCGGCCGACGGCGCCGTGTGCCACCGGCCGGACGGGCCCGCACCGGCCTCCCCGTGACACCTCGCGCCACCCCGCGGACCACCGGCGCCCGGCGTGGGGGCCGGCGTCGCGTGCGGGACCGTCGCCTGCCGCCGGCGCCGTACGGTCCGGGCCGGGGGACCGGCATGATCGGGGGATGACCCGAATGGCCGGCGACAGCCGGAGTTCCGCCAACGCGGCCACCGTGCTGCGCACCGTGCTGGAGCACGGGCCCGTCGCGCGCAGCGGGATCTCCGAGCTGTGCGGGCTCAGTCCCGCCTCCGTGTCGCGGCAGGCGACCGGGCTGCTGCGGGACGGCCTGCTGCGGGAGCTGCCCGAGCCCCCGGGTCCGGCGGCCTCGTCAGGGCGGCCCCGGATCCCGCTGGACCTGCACACCGGGGCGGTGGGCGGGCCCGTCGCCGCCGGGCTCCACATCGGGGTGCCGTCGTCCACCTTCGGCCTCGTCGACCTGCGCGGGCGGATCCTGGCGCACCGCTCCTTCCCGCACCCCGACCCCGCCGACCCCGCGCTGCGCGAGCGCATCGGCGAGGAACTCGGGCGCTTCCTGCGGGAGTCGGGCTCCGGCCGGCCGCTGCTCGGGGTCGGCGTCGCGCTCGGCGGCCGGGTCCGGCCCGACACGGGGACGGTCGTGCACCACCACGCGCTCGGCTGGCGCGACGTACCGCTGGCCGCCGACCTGGCGGCCTCGCTCGACCTGCCGGTGCGGATCGACAACCACGCCCGGGCGGTGGCGGGCGCGGAGATCCTCTTCGGTCATCCCGACGCCCGCGGCAGCCTGGTGCACCTGTTCATCGGCAACGTGGTCGACGCGGCCTTCGGGATCGGGGGGACCGTCCACCAGGGTCCGGGCTCCGCCGCCGGTGACGTGGCGCACCTGCCGGTGCCCGGGTCCCGGGTGGCGTGCGACGGGTGCGGCCGTTCGGGTTGTCTTCAGGCGACGGCCTCCGACACCGCGCTCGGCGCCGAGGCGGTGCGCCTCGGGATCGTCCCGGAGCCGACGGTGGCCCTGGTCGTCGACGCGGCGGCCGCCGGGGACCCCCGGGCGGACGGGCTCCTGAGGGAGCGGGCCCGCGCCGTCGGGCGGGCCGCGGCCCTGCTGCTGGACGTGTTCAACCCTGCGGTGATGGTGGTCACCGAGCTGTCCAGCGTGCTGCACGAGGACTATCTGGAGGAGGTCCGGGGCGCGGTGGGCGAGTGGTCCCACGTACGGGTCGACCCCGGAAGGATCGTCGCGCCGCACTCGGGTCCCGCCGTACTCCCGGAAGCGGCGGCGACGGTCCTGTTGGGGCCGCTCTTCCGGGATCCGGCGGCCGTACGGCCGGTCTGACCTGGGAGTGCGAGATCACATCCGGCGCTTATGGTCTCGATTGAGCGGCCCCCCTAGCATTCGAGCCATGACGGTCCTGCCTGACGACGGGCTCTCCCTGGCCGCCGAGTTTCCTGACGCGACGCATGAGCAGTGGCAGCGCCTGGTGGAAGGCGTACTGCGCAAGTCGGGCAAGGAAGTATCCGGCGAGGCGGCGGAAGCAGCCCTGTCCACCACGCTCGAGGACGGGCTCATCACCCGCCCGCTGTACACCGCGCGCCCCGACGGGGACGGTCCGGACACCGGCTTCCCCGGTTTCGCGCCGTTCGTGCGCGGCGGCACGCCGGAGGGCACCTCGGCCTCCGGCTGGGACGTCCGTCAGCGGATCGCCGGCGGGGACCCCGTACGGGTGAACGAGGCGGCCCTCGCCGACCTGGAGAACGGCACCACCTCGCTGTGGCTGACCGTCGGACCGGGCGGACTGGCCGCGGGCGACCTGGGCCGGGCCCTGGAGGGCGTCTACCTCGACCTCGCGCCGGTCGTCCTCGACCCCGGCGCCTCCTACGCCGAGGCCACGCGGGCGCTGCTCGCCCTGTACGCGGAGCGCGGCGTGACCCCCGAGGAGGCGCGCGCCTGCCTGGGTGTCGACCCGCTGGGCCACGAGGCCCGCACGGGCGAGGCCCTGGACCTGCCCGCCGCCGCCGCGCTGGCCCGCGAGACGGCCGCCGCCTGGCCGGGCGTGCGCACCCTGACGGTGGACGCCCTGCCCTACCACGAGGCGGGCGGTTCGGCCGCCGAGGAGCTGGGGCTGTCCCTGGCCACCGGTGTCGCCTACCTGCGGGCCCTGACCGGGGCGGGCGCGGACGCCGAAGCCGCCTTCGCCCAGCTGGAGTTCCGCTACGCGGCCACCGCCGACCAGTTCCTCAGCATCGCCAAGCTGCGGGCCGCCCGCCGGCTGTGGGCCCGTGTCGCCGAGGCCTGCGGGGTGCCCGCCGCGGGCGCCCAGCGTCAGCACGCGGTGACCTCGCCGGTGATGATGACCCGCCGCGACCCGTGGGTGAACATGCTGCGCACCACCGTCGCCTGCATGGCGGCGGGCGTCGGTGGGGCGGACGCGGTCACCGTGCTCCCCTTCGACAGCGAGCTGGGACTGCCCGACGCCTTCGCGCGCCGCATCTCCCGCAACACCTCCACCGTCCTGCTGGAGGAGTCGCACCTGGCGCGGGTCATCGACCCGGCCGGCGGTTCCTGGTACGTGGAGCGGCTGACCGACGAACTCGCGCACGCCGCCTGGGAGTTCTTCCAGACGGTGGAGAAGGCCGGCGGTCAGGCCGCCGCGCTGCGCTCGGGGCTGGTCGCGGAGCGGCTCGCCGCCACCTGGGCGACCCGCTCGAAGAAGCTGGCCACGCGCCGCGAACCGATCACCGGCGTCAGCGAGTTCCCGCTGCTGTCGGAGAAGCCCGTCGTGCGCGAGCCGCTGCCCGGCGTGCCCGCCGGCGGTCTGCCCCGCGTCCGGCGCGACGAGGCGTACGAGGCGCTGCGCGCCCGCAGCGACGCGCACCTGGCCGCCACCGGCGCCCGGCCCCGGATCTTCCTGGCGGCGCTCGGCCCGGCCGCCGCGCACACCGCCCGCGCCACGTTCGCCTCCAACCTCTTCCAGGCGGGTGGCGTCGAGCCGGTCCACGACCCGGTGTCGGTGGACGCGTCGAACGCCGCCGAGGCCTACGCGGCGAGCGGCGCGGACGGCATGGCGGTGCTGTGTTCCAGTGACGCCCTCTACGAGGAGCGGGCGGCGGAGGTGGCCGAGGCCCTGCGCGGGGCCGGCGCCACGACGCTGTTCCTCGCGGGCAGGCCCGGCACCTCGGCCGGCGCCGTGGACGAGTACGTCTTCGCCGGCTGCGACGCGGTCGCCGTGCTGTCCTCCGTACTCGACCGGATGGGAGTGCCCCGTGAACAGTGAGCACCGTGTGAGCATCCCCGACTTCTCCGAACTCGCCCTCGGCGACGGCCCCTCCGCCGGGACGACCGAGGACCGGTGGCGGGCCGCGGTGAAGGAGTCCACCGGGTCCGCGACGGGCGACCTGCTGTGGGAGACCCCCGAGGGCATCGGCGTCAAGCCGCTGTACACCGGGCGGGACCTGGAGGGCCTGGACTTCCTCGCGACCTATCCGGGCGTGGCCCCGTACCTGCGCGGCCCGTACCCGACGATGTACGTCAACCAGCCCTGGACGATCCGTCAGTACGCGGGTTTCTCCACGGCCGAGGAGTCCAACGCCTTCTACCGGCGCAACCTCGCCGCCGGCCAGAAGGGCCTGTCGATCGCCTTCGACCTGCCCACGCACCGGGGGTACGACAGCGATCACCCGCGCGTGACGGGTGACGTCGGCATGGCGGGCGTGGCCATCGACTCCATCTACGACATGCGCCAGCTGTTCGACGGGATCCCGCTGGACAGGATGACGGTGTCGATGACGATGAACGGCGCGGTGCTGCCGGTCCTCGCCCTCTACATCGTGGCGGCGGAGGAGCAGGGCGTCTCCCCCGACAAGCTCGCCGGGACCATCCAGAACGACATCCTCAAGGAGTTCATGGTCCGCAACACCTACATCTATCCGCCGAAGCCCTCGATGCGGATCATCTCGGACATCTTCGCGTTCACCTCGCAGAAGATGCCGCGCTACAACTCCATCTCGATTTCCGGCTACCACATCCAGGAGGCCGGGGCCACGGCCGACCTGGAGCTGGCGTACACCCTCGCGGACGGGGTGGAGTACCTGCGGGCCGGTCAGGCCGTGGGCCTGGACGTCGACGCGTTCGCTCCGCGCCTGTCGTTCTTCTGGGCGATCGGCATGAACTTCTTCATGGAGGTCGCGAAGCTGCGCGCCGCGCGCCTGCTGTGGGCGAAGCTGGTCAGGCAGTTCGACCCGAAGAACGCCAAGTCGCTTTCGCTGCGCACCCATTCGCAGACCTCGGGTTGGTCGCTGACGGCGCAGGACGTCTTCAACAACGTGACGCGCACCTGCATCGAGGCGATGGCCGCGACGCAGGGCCACACGCAGTCGCTGCACACCAACGCCCTGGACGAGGCGCTCGCGCTGCCGACGGACTTCTCGGCGCGCATCGCCCGCAACACGCAGCTGTTGCTCCAGCAGGAGTCGGGGACCTGCCGGTCGATCGACCCGTGGGGCGGCAGCGCGTACGTGGAGCGGCTGACGTACGACCTGGCGCGGCGGGCCTGGCAGCACATCCAGGAGGTCGAGGCGGCCGGCGGCATGGCGCAGGCCATCGACGCGGGCATCCCGAAGCTGCGCGTGGAGGAGGCCGCCGCCCGTACCCAGGCGCGGATCGACTCCGGCCGTCAGCCGGTGATCGGCGTGAACAAGTACCGGGTGGACAGCGACGAGCAGATCGACGTGCTGAAGGTCGACAACTCCTCGGTGCGCGCCCAGCAGATCGCCAAGCTGCGGCGGCTGCGCGAGGAGCGGGACGAGACCGTCACGCAGGACACGCTGCGGGCGCTGACGAACGCCGCCGAGCGCGGTGAGGGCAACCTCCTCGCCCTGGCGGTGGACGCGGCGCGCGCCAAGGCGACGGTCGGCGAGATCTCGGACGCGTTGGAGAAGGTGTACGGGCGGCACGCGAGCCAGATCCGTACGATCTCCGGTGTGTACCGCACCGAGGCAGGCGAGTCCCCTTCCGTGGAGCGCACCCGTGCGCTCGTCGACCGGTTCGAGGAGGCGGAGGGGCGGCGTCCGCGCATCCTGGTCGCCAAGATGGGCCAGGACGGCCACGACCGCGGCCAGAAGGTCATCGCGACGGCCTTCGCCGACCTGGGCTTCGACGTGGACGTCGGCCCGCTGTTCCAGACCCCGGCGGAGGTGGCCCGTCAGGCCGTCGAGGCGGACGTCCACGTGGTGGGCGTGTCGTCGCTGGCGGCCGGCCACCTGACCCTCGTACCGGCGCTGCGCGAGCAGCTGGCGGCGGAGGGGCGCGAGGACATCATGATCGTGGTGGGCGGGGTGATCCCGCCGGCCGACGTGCCGACGCTGCTGGAAATGGGCGCGACGGCGGTGTTCCCGCCCGGCACGGTCATCCCGGACGCGGCCCACGACCTGGTGACGCGGCTCGCCGCGGATCTGGGCCACGAGCTGTAGGCGGCGCCGGTGCCGAAGATCGACATCGAGGCCTACGCGAAGGGGGTGCTCGACGGGAAGCGCGCAGTGATCGCCCGCGCCATCACCCTCGTCGAGTCCACCCTGCCCGCCCACCGGGCCTTGGCGCAGGAGTTGTTGACGGCGCTGCTGCCCCACGCGGGGCGGGCCCGCCGGATCGGCGTCAGCGGGGTGCCCGGGGTGGGCAAGTCCACGTTCATCGACGCGTTCGGCACGATGCTGACGGGGCTGGGCCACCGGGTCGCGGTCCTCGCCGTCGATCCTTCGTCCACCCGTACGGGCGGCTCCATCCTCGGCGACAAGACGCGGATGGAGCGGCTCGCGGTGGATCCGGCGGCGTTCGTGCGGCCGTCCCCCTCGGCGGGGACGCTGGGCGGGGTCGCGAAGGCGACCCGCGAGTCGATGATCGTCATGGAGGCGGCCGGCTACGACGTCGTCCTCGTCGAGACCGTGGGCGTGGGCCAGTCGGAGACGACGGTGGCCGG
Organism: Streptomyces sp. NPDC103540; assembly: GCF_055584445.1. Lineage (NCBI taxonomy): Bacteria > Bacillati > Actinomycetota > Actinomycetes > Kitasatosporales > Streptomycetaceae > Streptomyces > Streptomyces sp. NPDC103540. The sequence goes on along the minus strand of NZ_JBVJMA010000004.1, from coordinate 254,940 downwards.
GATGGTCGACTCGTTCCTGCTGCTGTCCCTGGCCCGCACCGGCGACCAGCTCCAGGGCATCAAGAAGGGCGTGCTGGAGCTGGCCGACGTGCTGGCGATCAACAAGGCCGACGGTCCGCACGAGCGCGAGGCGAAGGCCGCCGCCCGGGAGTTGTCCGGCGCGCTGCGCCTGATGCACCCCTCGGACGCGGCGTGGACTCCGCCGGTCCTCACGTGCAGCGCGCGCGAGTCGGCGGGCCTGGACGAGGTGTGGAACCGGCTCGAACAGCACCGGCGGCTGCTGGAGGCGGACGGCCGGCTGGCGGCCAAGCGGGCCGCGCAGCAGGTGGAGTGGACCTGGTCGATGGTCCGTGACGCGCTGCTGGAGCGGCTGCGCTCCGATCCGGCCGTACGGGGCCTCGCGCCCGCCCTGGAGGCCGAGGTGCGCGCCGGGACCCTGACGGCGACCTCGGCGGCGGACCGGATCCTGGGGGCGTTCGGCCGGGATTGACGTGCTGCGCCGACCGGCGCGGCGCCGACCGGAAGCGCGAAGCGCACGCCGGCCCCCTCGCGGGGGTGGGCGGGCGCTTCGCGTTCCGCGGGGGCGCGGGCCCCGCGGGGTGGGTGCTACGCGTCGACGAGGACGGAGTCCGGGGTGCCCAGGGCGCGGCGCAGGAGGCGGACCCGCTCGGCGGGCTCGTCGGCGGCGAGGAGGGCGGAGAGGACGGCGATGCGCGCCTGGCCGGCCCTCAGGGTCCCGGTGGGGACGGCCCCGGCCGCGACCAGGTCGACGGCGCCGCCGTGGGTGTAGATCTCGGTGACCGGGCCGGCCGCGACCCGGGTGGTCAGCGCGACGAGGACGCCCCGGGCGACGGCGGCCCGGACGGCCTCGACGATCTCGGGGGTGGCGTTGCCCGCGCCGGTGCCGACCAGGACGATGCCGCGGGCGCCGGCCTCGACGGCGGTGTTCAGCAGGAGGGCGTCACCGTCGCAGTGGTGCATCACCATGTCCACGCGCGGCGGCAGTTCCGGCATCGCGGGCAGGGCGAGGGGCTCCGGCCGCTGCGGTTCGCGCAGGACGGCGACCTTGCCGAAGCCGATCTTGCCGAGGAGTTCCTTCGAGGGGTCCGCGAAGGCGTCGAGGGCGACGGCCTGGGTCTTCACGGTGCCCCGGGCGGCGTGCACCCGTCCCGCGAAGGTGATCAGGACGCCGAGGCCGCGCGTGGTGGCGGCGGTGAGCAGGGCGTCGTAGAGGTTGCCGGGGCCGTCGCCGTCGGCGGACCCCATGGGCAGCTGCGAGCCGGTGAACACGACGCTGCGGGCGTCGTGGTGGTGGAGGTCGACCAGGAAGGCCGACTCCTCCAGGGTGTCGGTGCCGTGCGTGACGACGACGCCGTCCACGGTGGGGTCGGCGAGGACCTCGTGGACGGTGCGCAGCAGGGTCAGCTGGTGGGCGGTGGTCAGGCGGGGGCTGTTGACCCGGAACAGGTCGACGACCTCGACGCTGACGTCCTCGGGCAGCGGCGCCGTGGCCATCACCTCGCGGCCGTCCGCCTCGGCGGCGAAGCCGGAGCCCATCCACCGGCTGGCTATCGTCCCACCGGTGCTGATGACGACGATGCGTCCCATGGCCACCCTTCCCTCACACGGGGTACAAGGGTCCCACGCGGGCCCTCGTACAGATTTGCTAGAGGTAGCAATGATAGTGAGATCTACGCGCAATGCGATTGCGCGTTGCGGCGCACCCCGCAATAAACACTGCTGGATAATTGCGTCATGGACGCCATCGATCGTGAAATCTTGCGCGAGCTTCAGCGCGACGGACGCCTCAGCAACCAGGAGCTCGCCCTGCGGGTGGGTCTGACCCCCTCCCCCTGCATGCGCAGGGTGCGACAGCTGGAGCAGGACGGGGTGATCCAGGGCTACCGCGCGGTCATCGACCCGGAGGCGGTGGACCGCGGCTTCGAGGTGCTGGTGTCGGTGGAGGTACGCCGCGACCGGGAGGCCGTCGAGGCCTTCGAGGCGGCGCTCCAGGACATCCCCGACGTGGTCGAGGCCTACCGGTTGTTCGGCAGCCCCGGCTGTCTGCTGCGCATCGCGGTCGCCGACCTGCGCGCGTACGAACGGCTGTGGATCGAGCGGCTGACGGCCCTGTCGGGGGTCACCGAGGTGAACTCCCAGATCATCATGAAGCGCGTCAAGGAGGCCCGGGGACTGCCCGTCTGACGCCGCGTGAGGCCGCGCCGGGCCCCCGCGCACTCCCCCGCCCACCGTCCCGGCCGGGGGATATCGCGGCCCGTCCGGTGCGGCACGGCGAGCGATAACCCTCCAATAAGGCCCCCGATTAGCTTCTGGAATCCAGAACGGATGCTCACACCAGAAGGGGGTGCCGCATGGACTTCCGGCTGCTCGGGCCGATCGAGGCCAAACGGGGAGGCGGCAGTACGATCCCGCTCTCCGGTTCCAAGGTCCATACGGTGCTGGCGGCGCTGCTGCTGTCCGAAGGACGCGTGGTCTCCGACGCCCGGCTCAGCGCACTGCTGTGGGGGTGGGACCCGCCGGCCACGGCCGGCGCGCAGATCTACACGTACATGTCGCGGCTGCGCAAGCACCTCGGCTCGGAGGTCGAGATCGTCCGGCGCCAGCCCGGCTACGTGCTGCGCGCGCCGGGGGCGTGGATCGACCTGATCGAGTTCGACCGGCTCGACCGGCTGGGCCGCGAGGCGCTCGCCGAGCGACGCTTCGCGGAGGCCGGCACTCTGCTGCGCGACGCGCTGGACCTGTGGCGGGGCACCGCCCTCGCCAACGCGACGGAGCAGATGATCGAGGCCGAGCTGCCCCGGCTGGAAGAGGCGCGGATGATCGCGCTGGAGAGCCGGATCGAGGCCGACCTCGCCGTCGGCCGGCACGAGCAGGTCACGGCCGAGCTGACGGGGCTGGTCTCCGAACACCCGGTGCGCGAGCGCCTGCGCGCCCAGCTCATGACGGCCCTGTACCGCTGCGGACGCCAGGCCGACGCCCTGCACACCTACTACGAGGGCCGCGCGGTCCTCGCCGACCAGCTCGGCGTGGACCCCGGCGAGACGCTCGGCTCCACCTACCAGGCGGTGCTCGGCGGCGGCCTCGGCTGGGACACCGCGCCCGCAGGTCGCCCCGGCGCGGCCGGCCCGCGCGCCCCGCGGAGCTCCGTCCCCGCGACGGACGCCGTGTCCGCCCCGGCGCCCCGCGAGCGGCGGATCCCCGCCCAGGCGGCCCCGGCCGCGCACCGTCCGGCCCCGGGCCGCCAGGCCCCCGCGATGCTGCCGGCCCCGTACGGGGAGTTCACCGGCCGTCGCGAGGAGCTGGCCGCGCTGCGCGGACGGCTCGGCCGCGAGGACGGCCGCCCGCGCCGGCTGCTGATCACCGGCATGGCCGGGGTGGGCAAGACGGCGCTGGCGGTGCGCGCGGCACAGGACTGCGCCGCCTACTTCCCCGACGGGCAGTTGTTCGTGGAGCTCTGCCACCCGGACGGCGCCCCGAAGGAGCCGGCCGAGGTGCTGGTGCGGCTGCTGCGCGCGCTCGGCGAGCCGCCGGCGCCGGCGGTGGCGGGCGATCTGGAGGAGCTGGTCCGGCTGTACCGGACCCGGACCTCGGGCGCCCGGCTGCTGCTGGTGCTGGACGGCGCGGTGGGCGACCGCCAAGTGGCCCCGCTGCTGCCGGGCGGTCCGGAGTCGGCGGTGCTCATCACCAGCCAGGCCCGCCTGGCCCGGGTCGCCGGCGCGGACACCACCGCGCTGGCCCCGGTCGACGACGAGGAGGCCTCGGAGCTGCTGGCCTCCCTGGTCGGCCGGGACCGTCTGGAGGACGACCCGGACGCGGCCGACGACCTGGTGGCGTACTGCGCCGGCCTGCCGCTGGCCCTGCACGTGGCGGGGGCCCGTCTCGCGGCCAGGCCGCACTGGCCGGTGGGCCGCCTGGCGGCCCGGCTCGCCGACCCCGACACCCGGCTGGGCGAGTTGGCGTACGGCGACGTGAGCGTGCGCGAGGCCCTGGTGCACTCGGTGCGCCGGCTGCACGCGGCGGAACTGACGGTGCTGACGGGACTGGCCGACGGGGACTCGGAGCCCTTCTGCGCCCAGTACGCGGCGCTGGTGCTCGGCACCGCGGAGGAGGAGGCGGAATCGTCGCTGGACGAGCTGGTGGACCACGCCCTGCTGGAACTGTCCGGGCTCGACGCCCAGGGCAGGCCCCTGTACCGGTGGAACGACCTGGTACGCCTGCTGGCGGGTTCCCTCACGACCCGTGACGCCTTCCCCTCCGCGGTGGGATGAGCCGGGGCGGGCCCGGCGTGATCAGGAGGACGCGGACCGGGCGGCGGGTCTCACCACGAGCTGCGGGAACGCTGCCAGGCCGTGGTGCCCGTCGGGCGCAGGGCCGGCTCGATGGTCTCCCGCACGATGGTCCACACGTCGCCGACGATCCGCTCGCGCGGGGGCCGCGGGGAACGCGACAGCGCGTCGGCGGCGATCGCCCAGGCCGCCGCCACCGCGGCCGTGGCCCGCACCTCGGCGGAGGGCTTGGCGGCCTTCGCGCGGGCCCGGCCCACGTCGATGCGGAACGCCAGCTCCGCGGCCTGCGCGAGCTGGGCCTCGCGGACGATCCGGCCGGCCGGGAGCGCGAAGACGGCGGGCGAGAGCGGGTGGGCGCAGACCTGGCGGACCCAGGTGGAGAAGCGCAGCCGCTCCCGCTCCTCCCAGCCGCCGCGTGCGGCCGGACCGGGGTCGTCCCGTTCCACGGCCTCGGCGATCGCGTCGAAGTACGCGATCAGGTCCTCGTCGGTCAGTCCCAGCAGCTGTTCGGGGGCCTCACCGGCGGAGGCGGCCTGGAAGGCGTTCTCCGCGATCAGCTGTTCCACGGGGAAGAAGGACTCGATGGTCATGGCGGCTGTGGCCTTTCGCTGGGGCGGTCTCTGAAGGTGGGCGGAGCAGGGCGTTGCGGTGCGCGCCGGCGGGGCGCGTGGGAGGGACGACCGGAGGGTGATCGGGTCAGTGGTCCGTGTGGTGGTGGACGGGGCCGTGCGCGGCGGGTCCCGCCGGGCGGGCCAGCGCGACCGCGACGTCCTCGAACAGGTGGAGGTCCTCGACGGTCCAGGCGGTGGTGCGGCCGCGGTGGGTGTGGGTGACCCGTACGGGACCGACGCGGGCGGGATGGGTTTCCAGCAGGCCGAGTTCGACCCCGGACAGCCCGAGGCCGGTGGCCTTGACCACGGCCTCCTTGCGGGTCCAGATGCGGTGGAACACCGCGTCCCGCTCCGGGCCGGGCGCCGTCCGCCCCAGGTACTCCCGCTCGGAGGCGGTGAGGTCCGGGTCGCGGGTGGCGCCGGTTCGCACCGGGCGCAGGGACTCGGCGTCGATGCCGATCGCGGTGCCCGCGCCGACGGCGAAGACCCCGCAGCCCGCCGTACGGCTCGTGCTCAGGGCGATCCGTACGGGCGGTGAGACGAGCCGGGGCGGACCGTGGCTGCCGTCTCCGCAGCCGGGACAGTCCCGCCGGCCCAGGGCGATCTCCCCGGGGTCGAGGTCGAACAGCCCGGCCAGTGCCCGCCGGCCCGCGGCGCGGGAGCGGACGAAGGCGGCGGCGTCCCGTTCGGCGGGCAGGGACAGCGCCCGCCGGAACTCCTCGGTGTCCAGCAGCGGCAGATCGTCCGGATCGGTGCGTTCCGGTGTCCGCCACCACCAGACGTGGGCCTCGCCGCGGACGCCGAGCGCGTCGGCCGCGGCCGTCGCCGCGCCGTGGGCGGAGCCCTCTTCACGTAATGCCATGGAAGTCCTCCCTTCTTCTCCCCCGTCGGATGGTGCGGGTCGCGCGGCGATCCACCGGAATTCGCGAAGACTTTCACCGCGAAACCGTGGACAAAGCCGCCCCCACACCATGAGGCGGGGCACTATGTCCTGCCTATACGCATGTGCCGGGCCTGCCGCGAACAAATTCCCATAGGAATGAAATAGGACAGGTCCGGAAACTGACTCGGGTCATCGCTCATCAACCCGAGGATTTCTTCATGCCGCGGACCCAGGAACACACGCTCACCCTCACCGCCACCGGGACGACCCCGGACGCGTTCACCCTCACCGACGAGGAGCGCGACGGGATGATCGCCGTCGCCGGAGAGGTCCTCGCCGCCACGCCGGCGCTCATCGACGACCCGGCCTGGCTGGACGTGGTCCGCGACGCCTCCGCGGCGCTGCCCCGTCCGGTCCTCACCGCGCTGCGCCGGTTCCGGCACGACGCGGGTCCCGACGCGGTGCTGCTGCTGCGCAACATGCCGGTGGTGGCCAACGACCCGCTGCCCGAGACCCCGACCGTCCCCGGTTCGGTGGAGCGGGTGCCGGCCGTGGCGTCGGCGCTCGTCACGGCGGCGATGCTCCAGCTCGGCGAGGTCATCGCCTATCGCAGCGAGAAGACCGGCGCGCTGGTGCAGAACGTCGTCCCGGTTCCGGGCAGCGAGCGTTCGCAGAGCAACGCGGGATCCGTCCTCCTGGAACTCCACGTCGAGAACGCCTTCCACGACAACAAGCCCGATTATGTCGGTCTGCTGTGCGTGCGCGAGGACCCGACGGGCGATGCGAAGCTCTGCACCTCTTCCATTCGGCGGGCCCTTCCGCTGCTTTCCGAACACACCGTTTCGGTATTGTCCGCGCCGCGGTTCCTGACCGAGCCGCCGCCGTCCTTCGGCGATCTGAATTCGGTGACTCCGGCGCACGCGGTGCTCGTCGGCGATCCGAAGGACCCGAACATCCTGGTCGACTTCGCGGCGACGCACCCGTTGGACGACGAGGCCAAGGTCGCCATGGGCGAGCTGCGCGAGGCGCTCATGCGGACGATGTCGGCGCTGGCCCTGCGCGTCGGGGACCTCGCGGTCGTCGACAACCGGCTCGCGGTGCACGGCCGGACCTCCTTCACCCCTCGTTACGACGGCCAGGACCGCTGGCTCCACCGGGTGTACGCGCACCTGGACCACCGCCGCAGCCGCGTGGACCGCAAGGACGGCGGAGCCGTCCTCAACTGATCGACCGCCCGACCACCGGGCGACAACGGCCGGAGGGCCGGCCCCCCGAGGGGGCCGGCCCTCCGGCCGTTGTGGTGCTACTGGCGGGAGCCGATGACGTCCGCGGGCCGGCCGGTGAGGGCCAGGCGGCCCGGTACCAGCGTGGCCAGGGCCGTCAGGAGCGCCGCGAAGCCGAGGACGCCGAGGTACATCCACCCGTCGATGGAGGGGGACGCGGAGCCGGTCATCCCGACGCTGAAGGCCGTCAGGACCGCGAAGGCCACGCCCGTGCCCAGGACCGAGGAGATGACGACCACGAGGGCCGCCTCGATGCGCAGCATCCGCATGACCTGGCGCCGGGTGGTGCCGACCAGCTGGAGCAGCGCGAACTCGCGGGTGCGGTCGGAGACCGACATCGCCAGCGTGTTGACCACCGCGATCGCCGTGAAGGCGATGATCAGGCCCATGGCGACGTAGTTCACCTCGGCGTTGGACTGCTGCACCTCCGCCTGGAGGTCCTCCACCTGGTCGCGGTCGAGGACTCCGACGCCGGGGAGGCCGCCGAGTGCCTTCTGCAGTTCGGCCCGGCCGGGCTTGCCTGCGTCGGCCGTCTTGACGAGCAGCGAGGAGGCGAGCGGGTTGTCGACGTGCTTGGAGACCAGCGCGTGGGACATCGTCAGGTCACCGAAGCCGAGGCCCCGTTCGTAGACCGCGGCGACGTTCAGCTCGGTCTCGGTGCCGTCGCCGAGGGTCAGCTTCAGCTTGTCCCCGGGCTTCTTGCCCAGGTTGTCGGCGGCGACGTCGCTCAGGGCGACGCTCTGCGCGTCGAAGCCCTCCAGGCTGCCGGCGGTGACGCCCGGGTCCCACGTCAGGGTCAGGCCCTGGGTGGAGACGCCCTGCGCCGGGTACTTCTCCAGGCCGACGCGCACGGAGGTGCGGACGACCTCGGTCACCGCGGAGACTCCCGGGACCTTGCGGAGGTTCTCGGCCGCCTGCGCCGGGACACCGGGGCCGGCCGCGCCGACGACCCAGTCGGCCTTGTTGCCGGCCTTGGCCTGGGCGGTGGCCGCGGCGCCCATCGTGGTCTGGACGAAGAACACCGTGCAGGCCATGCCGATCAGCAGGGCGAGCGGGGTGACCGCGGCGGAGACCCGCTTGGTGTTGGCGCGGGCGTTGGCCGTGGCCAGGTAGCCGCCGACGCGGGAGGCCCGCAGCGGGATCCCGAGGACGGCGACCGCGAGGCGGGCGATCAGCGGGCCCAGGAGCGAGATCGCGGCCGACAGGACGACGACCGACAGGAAGGTCACCGGGGTGGACGCGGGCTCGCTGCGCAGCGCGGCGAGGACCACGAGGAGGACGATGCCGCCGGCCAGGAAGGCGACGCCGGTGCCGATGCGGCCCCAGGCGAAGTTCCGCTGTTCCATGGAGGCCTCGGACAGCGCCTCGGCGGGACGGATGCGGGCGGTGCGGCGGGCCGAGATCCGGGCGGCGGCCCAGGCTCCCAGGAGCGCCGCGCCGATGGCGGCGAAGAACGGGAAGACGCTGAAGGTGACTTCGAGGGTGTCCGGGATGGCCTTGAAGCCGACGAACTTCCCGTGCAGCCAGTAGGCGATCGGCAGACCGGTGACGGAGCCGAGGACGCCGGCGAAGAAGCCGACGATCAGCGCCTCGCGGCCGATGAGCTGGCGGACCTGCTTGGGGGTGGCGGCGATGGCGCGCAGCAGGGCCAGTTCGCGGTAGCGCTGCTGGATGGAGAGGGCGAAGGTGCCGACGACCACGAGGATCGCGACGAGCAGCGAGGTGCCGCCGATGGCGCCGCCCATGGAGACCAGCTTGATGCGGGCCTTGGCCGCGTCGAGGAACTCGACCGGACCGCGCTCGCCGCCGGTGACCACCTGGGCGGAGGTGCCGTCGAGGGCCTTGGAGACCTGCGAGGCGAGTTCGCCGGTGGACACGCCGTCCTTGGGCAGGACACCGACGACGGCCACCTGGCCGGCGCGGCCCGAGAGCCGTTCGGCCTCGGCGTCCGAGAAGAACAGCGAGGTCTGCTGCTTGAGGTCGCCGCCGGACGGGGCGGCGATGCCGCTCACCCGGTAGACGCGGGGGGAGCCGGTCGCCTGGACGGTCAGCTGGGCGCCGGGCTCGATGCCGGCACGGCGGGCCAGCTCACGGTCGACGACGACCTCGTCGGCGCCGACGGGGGCGGCGCCCTCGGCGAGGGTGAAGGGGGTCAGGGCCGCGGAGGTCCAGGAGTGCCCGTAGGAGGGCTTGCCGTCCACGCCGGGGACGACCTGCCCCTTGGGGGTGACCGCGTGGGCCGGGAAGGTGATCTCAGGCAGGGCGGCCCGGACGCCGGGCAGGGAGGCCAGCGTGGTGACGGTGTCGGCCGGGAGCCAGACGCGCTCGCCGAGCGGCTTCTCCTTCTCCTTCGTCTTGGTCTTGTCGCCCTTCTGCTTGACGGTGACCTGGTGGACGTTCTGGTCGCCGCCGACGATCACCGGGGCGCCGGAGTAGCGTTCGGTGCCGATCGTGCCGCGAAGGCCGGTCTCCAGGAGGATGCCGCAGGCCGTGACGAGCGCGGCGGCGCAGAAGAGGGCGAGGAAGGCCCCGATGAAGCCGCCCTTGCGGGCGCGCAGGGTCTGGAGGGCGTAGCGCAGCATCAGGCCCACGCTCCCAGGTGGGTCATGCGGTCGGCGACGCGGTCGGCGGTGGGCGCCTGCATGCGGTCGGCGATCCGGCCGTCGGCGAGGAACAGGACGGTGTCGGCGTAAGAGGCGGCGACCGGGTCGTGGGTGACCATGACCACGGTCTGACCGGTCTCGTCGACGCAGGAACGCAGCAGGGAGAGGATCTCCTTGGCGGTCACCGTGTCGAGGGCGCCGGTGGGCTCGTCACCGAAGATGACGTCGGGGCGGGTGATCAGGGCGCGGGCGATCGCGACGCGCTGCTGCTGGCCACCGGAGAGTTCGGCGGGCCGGTGCGTGGCCCGACCGCCGAGGCCCACCCGGGTGAGGATCTCCTCCAGCCAGACCGGGTCGAGGCGTTCGCCGGCGAGGCGCAGCGGCAGCTCGACGTTCTGGCGCACGGACAGCGCGGGAATCAGGTTGAAGGCCTGGAAGACGAAACCGATGCGCTCGCGGCGCAGCTTGGTCAGCTGGGTCTCGTTCATCCCCCCCAGTTCGGTGTCCCCGATGAAGGCCTTGCCGCTGGACGGCTTGTCGAGGCCGGCCGCGCAGTGCAGGAAGGTGGACTTTCCGGAACCGGACGGTCCCATGACGGCCGTGAACGAGCCGCGCTCGATGCCCACCGAGACCCCGTCGAGCGCGCGCACGCCCCGGCCGGTCTTTCCGTACTCCTTCACGACGCCGTCCAGGCGCAGCGCGAATCCGGGAGATCCGGCGGCGCTGCGCCCGCGGAGGCTGTTCGTCTCGGTCCTCATGCGCGACCAGTCCTTCCAATGCTTTTGAGGGGGGAATGTCAGCAGCCCCATCCGCACGGGTGGCGGATGCAACGCCACCGATCCTGGATCGCGGATCTATATTGCCTCTACTGGGAAGGCCCGGAGGTACGCCTTTCGGCCGGGGGCGGGGAGCCTCCGGCCAAAAACCGTCTGCGCGGGGTGGGTCGGTCGCGTTCAGCGGCCTCGGCGGCCCCTCGTCCAGCGGTGACCGAGGGCCGCCGCGGTGGCGGCGACGCACAGGCCGTAGCAGACGAGGACCCACGGGGCGGGGGCGCGTCCGGCGCCGAGTCCGTGGACGAGACCGGCGAGCCAGGCGGCGTAGGCGAGTCCGTGGAGGATGCGGAAGGGGCGGATCCAGCGGCGGGTGGCGAAGACGCCCCGCCACAGGCCGGTGACGAGGGCGAGGACGAACAGCTGCGCCGCGAGGGTGCCGAGGTCGACCAGGAGGTCGCCGGTGCCGAGGAGGGCGTCGGTCGCGGCGATCCGCTCGCCGGCGACCTTGACGCCGATGTGGACCAGCAGGAAGCCGACGCCGATCAGGCCGGCCGCCCGGTGCAGGGTCTGGGCGAGCTGCCGGCGGCCGGGGGTGAGGACGTCGCGGAAGACGGTGGCGAGGCCCAGCATCACGGAGAGGGACAGCGAGACCAGGGCGAAGACCCCCGCCATCTCGTCCAGGAACTCCTGGACGGAGCCGCCGACGAGCGCGCCCGTCGACAGCAGCAGGGCGACGACGAGCAGCCCGGCGCTCACGGCGCGCAGCCCGGGGGCCGGGGTGTGCGGCGGCCCCTTGCGCACGGGCGCGGCGGGTGCGGGTGCGGTGGCCGCCGCCGGGGCGGGGGTGGTGGCGGTGCCCGGGGCGGGGTCCGTGGCGGGGTCGGCGGTGGAGGTGGCGGGCTGGGCCATCAGGAACTCCGTGAGGGGTCTGGTTCACCGTGCGGGAGGGTGGTCCGGCCCGGCCCGGACCCCACGGGGTGAGGGTCCGGGCCGGGCGGTGCGGGGGCCGGCGGGCCGGCGGGAGCGCTACGAGGGGCCGTGGCGCAGGATCGGGCCGAGCGGGGAGCCGTCGATCGGCCGGGCCAGCGAGGCCGACCAGTTCCCGTTGAGGTCGAGGTCGTCGACCTGCCAGCTGCTGACCTCGCCCCGGTAGCCGTGGTCCACCACGAGCGGGCCCGGCACGGCGGGCCGCACGTCCAGGGCGTTGAGGTCGATGCCGAGCAGGCCGAGGCCGACGCCCTTGAGGACGGCCTCCTTGCGGGTCCACACCCGGTGGAAGGCGGCGGTCCGCTCGGGGCCGGCCGGCAGCGACAGGATGTACGCGTGCTCGGCCGGCGCCAGCACCACACTGGCGAGGGAGCCGGACTCCACCGGGCGCAGCGCCTCGATGTCCACGCCGATCCAGTCGCCGGCGTGCAGGGCCAGCACCCCGCACCCGCCGGTGCGGGTCAGGCTCAGCGCGAGCCCGACGGCGGGGCTCGCCACGGCCGGCGGGCCGTGCTCGAGGTCGCCGCAGCCGGGGCAGACGCGGCGGCCGAGGGCCACCGTACGGGCGTCCACGCCCAGCAGCTCGCCGATGGCGCGGCGGGCGCCGGCGCGGGTGCGGGTGAACGCCGCGGCGTCCCGTTCGTGGCGGTAGCGGCGGGCGCGCACCTGCTCGACCTCGTCGAGCAGGTCGAAGTCGGCCTGGTCCACGTGGTCCTCGAAGGGCCACCACCAGACGTGGGCCTCACCCGTGGCCTTCAGTCGCGCGGCCTCCCGGGCGGCCGCCTCGGGCACGGGCAGCGCCCCGGTGCGGTTCGTGTGATCGATGGGGCCGCGGGCCGCGGCCAGGGTCTGGCTGGTCATCGGATCCTCCTCTCACCCTGGAGGGTGTTGTTCAGGTCAGTCCGCCGAGGCGCAGGAGCAGGTCCTTGACCTCGGTGGCGTGGTAGCGGGCCCGTTCCTGGGACGGGTCCGAGCAGAGCAACATCGGCCCGTCCCGGTCGTCCTCGGGCAGACGTCCGTGGCTGCCGCGGACGCAGCCGGGGTCGAGCGGCACCACCTGGAGCGGTGCGCGCATCCCCGCCTTCTTCTTCAGCACCGCGAGGGCCGCCTTCGCCTTGGCCGCCGGGTCGGCGGGGTCGAAGAACAGCTCGGCGGGGTCGTAGCCGGGCTTGCGGTGGATCTCGACGCCCCGCGCGAAGTCGGGCGCGCGCCGGTCGTCGAGCCAGTAGTAGTAGGTGAACCAGGCGTCGGGTTCCGATACGGCCACCAGTTCGCCGGAGTTCGGGTGGTCGATGCCGTAGTCGGCCTGTTGCGTGCGGTCCCAGATCTCGTCGACCCCGTCCAGGGACTTCAGCACGTCCCGGACGCGCGGGATGTCGACCGGGTCGGCCACGTAGACGTGGGCGGCCTGGTGGTCGGCGACGGCGAAGGCCCGGGAGGTGTACGGGTCCAGGTACTCCATGCCGCGCTGGGTGTACACGGACAGCAGGCCCTCGCGGCGCAGCGCGCGGTTGACGTCCACGGGCCGGCTGACCGGGGAGATGCCGTACTCGCTGAGGGCCACGATGGTGGTGCCGCGGGCGCGCAGGTCGTCCAGGAGCGGTCCGAGGGCGGCGTCCGCCTCGCGGGCGGCGCGGACGGCCTCGGGGCTGTCGGGGCCGAACCGCTGGAGGTCGTAGTCGAGGTGGGGGACGTAGATGAAGGACAGGTCGGGGTCGCGGGTGTCGGCGACGTGCCGGGCGGCGCCCGCGATCCAGCGGGTGGAGGTGAGCGAGGCGGTCGGCCCCCAGTAGTTGAACAGCGGGAACTCGCCTTGCGCGGCGGTCAGTTCGTCCCTCAGCGCGGCGGGCACGGTGTAGCAGTCCGGGGCCTTGCGGCCGTCGTAGTGGTAGACGGGGCGCGGGGTCAGGACGGTGTTGACGTCGGCGCCCATCGCCCACCACCAGCACAGGTAGGCGGTGGTGTGGTCGGGGTCGTGGCGCCGGGCGGCCTGCCAGACCTTCTCGCCGCCGACGAGGGCGTTGTGCTGGCGCCACATCATGACCTCGCCGTGGTCGCGGAAGTACCAGCCGTTGCCGACCGCCCCGTGCTCGCGCGGCAGGGTGCCGGTGGTGAGCGTGGCCTGGACGGTGGCGGTGACGGCGGGGAACACGGTGTCGAGCGGGGCGGCGAAGCCCTGCTCGCCGATGGCCCGCAGGTTCGGCATGTGGGGCAGCAGGCGCGGGGTGAGGCCGACGGTGCACAGGACGGCCGTCTTCCTCCGGGCGGAGGGGCGGGTGGAGGCGGTCACGATCCTGGCTCCTTCTGCGCGGTGGCGGCGGCTCGGGCGGCGGTGGCGGCGGTGGACGGGGTGGCGGCGGTGGACGGGGTGGCGGTCGACGGAGCGGTGGTGGTCGACGGAGCGGTGGTGGTCGGGGTGGTGACGGTCGGGGTGGTGGTCGGGGCCGGCGTGGTGGTCCTGAGGCCGAGGGCGGTCAGCTCCCGCGCCGTCCAGTCCAGTTCGGCGGCGATGCCCCGGGCCAGGCCGGCCCCGCCGACCGGCCGCCCCTCCTCGGGCAGCACCGACCAGGTGTAGGTCTCGACCTCGATGTGGTCGGTGACGGCGTGGGCACCGCCGAACAGCGTCCGCAACGTGTCGCGCAGCACCGGCGAGGTCGAGGCGAGCGGCGGGGCCGGCTCCTCGTGCAGCGGTACGTGGTAGTGGATCCGCCAGGGCGCCTCGCCGGGCAGGGCGCCGGCGAGGGCCGGCCCCAGGTCGTCGGAGCCGAGCAGCTCGCCCCCGTTCGGCGCGGCCTCCCGGGTCTGGTGCAGGAACCGCGGCTCGGCGAAGGCCGCCAGCGCCTCCCGCACCCGGGGGTCGTTCGGGTCGGCGGCCTCCAGGGCGCTGGAGGCCTGCACCTTGACCACCTGGAGCCCGGCCGTGAGCAGGCGGGCGACGGCGGTGTCCGGGTCCTCGTGTGCCACCGCGAGGTGGCACGTGTCGAGGCACAGCCCGATGCGTTCGTGGTCGACGTTCTTGAGCACCTCCACGGCCTGCTCGGTGGTCTCCGCCACGCAGCCCGGCTCGGGTTCGACGGCGACCCGGATCGTGCGGCCCGTCTCCGCCTCGACGCGGCGCAGTCCGGCGGCGAGCGCGTCGAACTGCCGCATCGCCGCGGCGGCCTGCGTGCGCGACCAGGCGGTGCGCCAGGCCAGCGGCAGGGTGGACACGGAGCCCCGTTCGGCGTCGTCGGGCAGCAGCCCCGCCAGGACCCGGGCCAGGTTCAGCGTGTAGTCCAGGCGCGCGGGCTCCGACCAGTCCGGGTAGTAGACCGCCCGTTTGACGACGGGGGCGTGGAAGCCCTTGTACGGGAACCCGTTGAGGGTGACGGTCTCCAGCCCGCGGACGGTCAGCTCGCGACGCAGCCGGGTGACGGCGGCCGGGTCGGCGGCGAGGGCCGACGCCGCGTCCACCGGCAGCCACAGGCCGAGGCCGATGACGGCGGCGCCGGTGGCCCGGCGCACCGGTTCGGCGTACGCCGAGAGCTGGGCGGTGATCCCGTCGAGGGTTTCGGCGGGGTGCACGTTCGTGCAGTACGAGAGGTGGACGGCGGTGCCGTCCGCGTGGCGGAAGCGCATCAGGCGGTTCCTCTTTCCCTGATCAGTTTCCGCCGCGGGCGATCGAGTTGCCGGCGTAGAGGCCCGCGGCCTGCTCCTCCGTGTACCCGTCGAGGCCGAGCCGGCCGGACTGCGCGTAGAAGGTGACGGGGTTGCGCCACAGCACGCGGTCCACGTCGTCCTCGTCGAATCCGGCGGCGAGCATGGCCTCGCCGGTGGCGCGGGTGAGCAGCGGGTCGCTGTGGCCCCAGTCGGCGGCGGAGTTGACGAG
This sequence comes from Streptomyces sp. NPDC103540, assembly GCF_055584445.1. Lineage (NCBI taxonomy): Bacteria > Bacillati > Actinomycetota > Actinomycetes > Kitasatosporales > Streptomycetaceae > Streptomyces > Streptomyces sp. NPDC103540. The sequence goes on along the minus strand of NZ_JBVJMA010000004.1, from coordinate 239,625 downwards.
GATCCGCTCGGTGCCGTGTTCCTTGAGGATGGCGACCATCCGCTCGGGGGTCATCTTGGTGTCGGGGTAGATGGAGAAGCCCATCCAGCAGCCGGAGTCGTGGACCTCGCGGACGGTGACCTCGTTGAGGTGGTCGAGGACGACGAAGCCGGGGTCGATGCCCGACTCGCGGATGACGGCCAGGGAGCGGCTGGTGCCGCCCGCCTTGTCCCGGTGCGGGGTGTGCACGAGGGCCGGCAGCGCGAACTCGACGGCGAGGCCGAGCTGGACGGCGAAGGCGTGCTCCTCGGCGTCGGTGACGGTGTCGTAGCCGATCTCGCCGACGGCGACGACCCCGTCCTTGGCGAGGTAGCGCGGCAGCAGGTCCAGGACGGGCGTGCAGCGCGGGTCGTTCGCCTCCTTCGGGTTGAGGCCGATGGTGCAGTGGTGGCTGATGCCGAACTGCGCCGCCCGGTAGGGCTCCCAGCCGAGGAGCGCGTCGAAGTAGTCGGTGAAGCTGGAGGGGGAGGTGCGCGGCTGGCCCAGCCAGAACGCGGGCTCGACCAGCGCGCGGACGCCGGCGGCGTGCATCGCTCGGTAGTCGTCCGTGGTGCGGGACGTCATGTGGATGTGCGGGTCGAAGATGCGCATGGTCGGGCTCCGGTAGGGGGGTGGGGGGAGGGTCAGTTGTCGAGGGCGGCCACGGCCCACAGGTCGGCCGGTACGGTGCGGTCGGCGGCCCGTCGCTCGGCCGCGAAGCCGTGCGCCATGCGGGCCAGTTCGGCGTCCCGGCGCTCGTGCAGTCCGGCCACCTTGGCCAGCGGGATGCCGGTGAACAGGCACTTGAGGACGGCCTGGCGCCAGCGGTACTGGTCGAGGTGGGCGCGGGCGTAGGGGCCCAGGGCGGCGGCGATGAGCCGGTTGTCGTTGGTGCGCACGGCGTCGTCGGTCAGGTGCGTGGCGCGGTCGCCGATCGGCAGGAACGGCAGCGCGCGCAGGACGCCCCGGCGCTCGGCGGCGTCGCCGTGCGCGTAGCGGTCGGCGGCCTCGCGGGCGAGGGCCTCCCCGGTGACGGAGCCGGAGCCGTGGCGGGTGAGGGCCAGCAGCAGGACGGTGCGTACGGCGTCCTCGACGGCCCAGTCGGCCCAGCCGGGCAGGGGGCCGCGGCCGTACTCGCGGCCGGCTGCCGGGAAGCGGCGGTCGAGGGCGGCGGGGCCGTCCGCGGCCACGGCGGCGACGGCGGCGGTCAGCCGGACCCGGTGCTCCTGGTCGAGGACGGAGCGCAGGGACTCCTCCAGCGTGCGCAGGGTCAGCGCGTCGTGGACGGCGCGGTCGGCGTGGTCGGCGTTGTCGGACGCGGTGGCGGGCGCCGACGGGGCGGGCGGGGCGAGGGTGGGAGCGGTCATGCCGGTACGGCCTCCTTCTTCGACGCGTGGCGCTCCGGGGAGCCGGACGGCCCGGGGAGCGGGGGGAACCGGTCCGCCGGGGACGGTGTCGCCGTCGACCGGCGCGCCCGCGGGTGCGTGGCGGCGGCGCGCAGGAAGGCGATGCTGTCGGCGGCGGTCTTGGCCCCGGCGTGGCTGTGCCGGGGAAGTTCTACGGAGACCAGGCCCCGGTAGCCGGTGTCGGCGAGTGCGCCCAGCACCGGCGGGAAGTCGATCTCCCCCTCCCCGAAGGGCAGGTGCTCGTGGGTGCCCCGGCGCATGTCCTCGATCTGGACGTGGGCCAGGCGGTCGGCGGCCAGTTCCACGCACCGGGCGACGGGGTGGGGTTCCAGGCACCGGCAGTGTCCGAGGTCCAGGGTGAGCCGCAGGCGCTCCGGCCGGCCGAGGTCGGCCAGGAGCCTGCGGTATCCCGCCAGGTCGGCGACGAGCATGCCCGGTTCGGGTTCGAAGGCCAGGTCGACGCCGGTCGCGTCGGCGTGCGCGACGAGCCGGGCACAGCCGTCGACCAGCCGCTGCCAGGCCTGCTCGCGGGTGGTGTCCGGGTCGGCGGCGCCGCTCCAGAAGTGGACCGCCTCCGCGCCCAGTTCGGCGCCGATGTCGACGGCCCGGCGCAGCAGGTCCAGGCGCAGCTCACGACCCTCGGGCGCGGCGGACAACAGCGTGGGCCGGTGCTTGCGGCGCGGGTCGAGGAGGTAGCGGGCGCCCGTCTCGACGACGACGGCCAGACCGGTGGCCTCCAGGGTGCGCCGGACCTCGTCGACGCGGGCGGCGAGCCCGGGGCCGTACGGGTCCAGGTGCTGGTGGTCCAGGGTCAGCGCGACGCCCTCGTAGCCGAGGTCGGCGAGCAGCCGCAGGGCGTCGCCCAGGCGGTGGTCGGCGAGGCCGTTGGTGCCGTAGGAGAAGCGGGGCGCCGGGCCGTGGGGGGCGCTCACGTCGAGGACACCTTCCGGGCGAGGCGGCGTACGAGGGGCAGGGCCGCGGCGAGCGGCACGGCGACGCGGGGGGCGCCGCCCCGGACGGCCAGGGCCGCCTGGAGCGGGAGCAGGGCGTGGATGCCGGCGCCGACGGCCCGGCGCACCTCGGGGGCGGCGCCGGGTCCGCGCAGCACGCGGACCAGCTCGGGGGCGTGGCTGCCGGCGTACAGGGCGAGCGCGGCCGCCTGGGCCGCTCCGGTCGTACGGCGGACCGTGCCGGCCGCCGCGACGGCGGAGGCGGCCAGCGCCAGGGCCGCCTCGCGGGGCGGTGCGCCGTCGACCTCGTGCCGGCTGAGCCGGGTCAGGCCCAGGGTGTGCGCGGCGACGGCGGCGGCCGGCACCAGGGCCGGGCGGGCCGGTCCGGGGCCGGTGCCGTGGAGGACGTCCAGCGCGCGGGCGGCGGCCATCACGGCGGGGCCGAGCGGGGTGTTCTTGGCGCCGAGGTCGTAGGCCCACACGGCGGCGGCCAGGGGCAGGGTGCGGCGCAGGGCGGTGCGGGGGCCGCCGGCGAGGGCGGCGACGCCGAGGCCCGCCGCGGTCAGTGCGGCCGCGGTCGCCAGGGCGGCTCGGGGGGTGATCCGGCCGGAGGGCAGGGGGCGTTCGGGGCGTTCCACCGCGTCGAGTTCGCGGTCGGCCCAGTCGTTGAGGGCCATGCCCGCCCAGTAGAGGCAGACGGAGGAGGCGGCGAGGCCGAGGGTGCGGGCCCCGGTGCCGCGCCCGGCGGCCAGGGCTCCGGCGAGGACGTCGCCGGGGACGGTGATCGCGGCGGGCGCGCGGACCAGTTCGACGTGGGCGCGCAGGGCGCGCCGCGCGTGGAAGGCCCGACCGGGGAAGGGCGGCAGGACCAGGGGCGCGTCGGCGGCGGGCGCCGGCGCGGCGGTGGGCCGCGCACTGCTCGCGGCCCCGGCCCCGGCCGTCGTCCCGACCGCGCCGGCGGGCTGGAGGGTGGTCACGGCCGGGCCCCCGTCAGGGGGTGGGCGCGTCCGGCCGGCCGCACCCGGTCGGCGTTCGCCCAGGCCGTCAGGGCCTCGTACTGGAGGGTGAGGTTGTGCTCGGCGGAGCCCGCCGGGTCCTTGAAGAAGAAGCCGAGGGCCGGCAGCGCGCCGCTCTCGCCGCGGCGGGCTCCCAGGGCGGCCAGCCGCACCAGGTCGAGGACCAGGGGGGCGGCCAGCGCGGAGTCGCAGCCCTGCCAGGTGAACTGCATGGTCATCCGCACGCCGAGGAAGCCCTCGAAGGAGATGTGGTCCCAGGCGGTCTTCCACTCCCCCATCTCGGGGACGTTGTCGATGTGGGTCTGGCCCTGGACCGCGTGGCCGACGGTCTCCTCCAGGCTGCGCTGCTTGGACTCCGTCTTGGAGCGGGCCGCCGCCGGGTCGGCGAGGGTCGCGCCGTCGCCGCCGCCGAGGAGGTTGGTGCCCGACCAGGACCGCAGGCGCAGCGCCCGCTGGGTGAACATCGGCGCGAGGGCGCTCTTGACCAGGGTCTCGCCGGTCTTGCCGTCGCGGCCGGCGTGGGGGACGCGGCGCAGTCGGGCGAGCTCCTCCAGGGCGGGCAGCGCGGCGCCGGCGGAGGGGGTGAAGTTGACGTAGGCGCAGCCTGCGGTGAAGGCGGCGTAGGCGTAGAGGGAGCTGACGGGCAGGGTGAGGGAGCCGTCGGCGAGCGCGGACTCCAGGGCGGCCAGGTTCAGGAAGGCGGGGTCGGGATCGGGCAGCGGCTCCGTGGAGGAGACGTTGACGACGACCACCTGTTCCAGGCCGTGCCGGTCGCGGAAGGCGGCCATGTCAGCGGCGAGGCGGGCCGCGGTCTCGGACTGCGGCTCGCCGGCCCGGGGGGAGCCGTCGCGTATCTCCAGCTCCGCCGCGGCGAGCGCGGTGTCCAGGGCCCCCAGGATCGAGTGGGGCAGGACGCCCGCCTCGGCGAGTTGGCCGGCCCTCGCCGACAGCGGGGTGTCGACGACGTCGTGGCCGCCGAACACCAGGTCGGCGAGGGCCGGCAGGGGTGCGTCACGGAACGGGGGCGTTTCGGTGACGCACCCGACGGGGGAGGCGGCACCCGCGACGATGGCCGCCGCGCCGGCGACGGCGGCCGTCGCGACGGAGCCTCGCGCGCCGACCATCCAGACGCCGATTCGGGGAGAAGGTCCGGTCGTGTCTCGCATGGTGTGCCAATCCTCCTGAGTCATGTGGAACGAGGGGTGGAGCGGGCTTACTTGCCCATGTCGGCCGGGTAGGGGAAGACGTCGAACGCCTTGTTGACCCGGTCGTTGGAGCGCAGCAGCCACTTGGTGGTGACCTGGTGGACGACGCGCTTCGGCAGGTGCTTGTTGTCGTTGGCGTCGTTCACGGGCTTGCCGATGGACTGGAGCTCCCAGGCCGCGCCGACGAGCCGGTTGACGTGCGACCACCACGCCTTGTCGATGTCCAGGAGCTGGAACGACTGGAGGAAGGGGTGCCAGCGGTGGTAGGCGTGGGTCGGGTTCGGCGGCGTGTAGTTCATCATGTGGACCTTGTTGCCGGCCGGGCGGCGCGGGTCGAACAGGGTGCCCTGGCCGAACTCCTGGAACGCGAAGATCAGGCCCCGGGGGTCACGGCCGTAGAACTGCTCGTAGACCTCCTTCTGGGCGCGGGACAGGAGCTGGAACTCCTTGCGGTACGGCTTGATGAGCTCGACCCAGCTGCGCGGGTAGCGGCCGCCCTGGCGGGTGGCGACCCAGGCGTCGTAGGACTTGGTGAAGCCGCCGAACTGGCCGGTGATGGCGCCGACGGCCGCGGAGAGCTCCGGGGTCGGGGTGTAGTAGAAGCGCTCGTCGTACTCGTACCAGAACTCGTTCGCCCAGCGGTCTCCGACCATGCCCTCGACCTTGGGCAGCTGCGGGCGGCGGTTGCCGTGGGCGGCGGCGGGAGCGGCTCCCACGAGCGAGACCGCGGCCGCGGCGCCCGCCGCGCCCAGGGCGGTCCGCAGGACGGTCCTGCGGTCCATGGAGTTGAGCGGCATTGTCGTGCTCCTTTGGAGTCTGTCGCGGATGCGGGGGGGGGATCGTCGGTGGTGCGATGGCTGTACTCTCCCGGGCCCCGCCATACCTGCCCTATATCGCGTTTCCGCAGGTCACAGGCGGGGCCCGGAGGGGCTTCAGGAGGCCTTCGCGGGCTCCACGGCCTTCTCGTCGAGCGGGTTGCGGCGCAGCGCGGGCGAGAGCAGCGCGACGAGCGCGGTGAGGCCCATGGCGGCGCTCAGGCCGAGGACGGTACGGGTGGGGCCGAACGCCTCCAGGGCGAAGCCGGCGGCCACGGGGCCGGCGGCCATCGCTCCGGAGCCGACCAGCATGGCGAGGGAGTTGGCCCTCCCCCGCATCCGGTCGGGGGCGACGCGGACCATGAACACCCCGCCGGCGACGTTGAACACGCCTCCGACGTAGCCGCTGGCGGCGAACAGCGCGCCGAGGGCGTACGGGTCGCGCAGGAAGGCGACGGGGACCATGAGGGCGGTCCACACGAGGAGGCCGCCGAGGACCAGGGTCCGCAGGGGGAAGCGGGTGGCCCACCAGCCTCCGCTGATGGCGCCGACGAGCCCGCCGGCCCCGCTGAGGGAGAGGACCACGCCGATCTGGAACTGCGATCCGTGGTTCTCCTGGATGCCCGTCATGACGGCGAGGTTGAGGCCCTGGAAGAGGACGTTGGAGACGGCGACGGCGGCCATGACGGCCCGCAGGAAGTGCTGGCGCCACATCCACACGAGGCCTTCCCTGACCTCCTGTCGCAGATCGGCGCGCGGTCCGGTGCGTTCCGCCTGGAGCTTGCCCTTGACGCCGAACAGCAGTGCCACGGAGGCGAGTTGTCCGACGAGGGCCGCGACGTACGGGAAGGAGGCACCCAGGGCGACCAGGCCGCTGCCGAGCGGCTGCCCGGCGATGGCCGCGCCGCGGGTGCGGGCCTCGTTGCCGGTGAGGGCGGCCGGCAGTTGCTCCACCGGGACCACGGCCGGCACCGCCGCCCGCTCGGCCAGTTGGTGCAGGACGCCGAGGGTGCCCTCGACGAAGGCGGCGACGAGCAGCGCCCAGAGCCAGACGTGGCCGCTGAGCAGGAGGGCGGCGACGGCTCCGGCGACGAGCGCCTGACCGAGGCCGGAGAAGAGCATGATCCGGCGCCGGTCCCAGCGGTCGACGAGGGCGCCGCCGGGGAGCTGGACGAGGAGCTGCGGCAGGAGCAGGGCGGTGCCGACCAGGCCGGCGTCGCCCGGCGAGCCGGTGAACCACAGGACGGTGAGGGGGTAGGCGACGGCGGTGGCCCGGCCGGCGAGCAGCGACAGTCCGGCGCCGCCCCACAGCAGGCCGAAGTCGCGGTTGCGGCGCAGCGGTACGGGCGCGTCGGCGGCCCCGGGGTCGGGTTCCGCCTCGGTCCCGGCGGGCGCCGCGAGCGCGGTCCGGTCCTCGGTACGGGAGGCGGGGACCGCCGGCGCGGCGGCCGGCGCTCCGTCGGTCGCCCGCTCGGGGGCCGCGCCGTCCTCGGCGAGGCTCCAGGGCAGGACGGCCGGGTCCGTCACGGTCTTCGGCGGCGGGGTCACCGCGCGGCCGACACGAGGCGCGGAGCGGCGGCGGCGTCGGCGTCGGCGTCGGCGTCGGCGTCGGCCGGGAGGGCGGCCGGGAGTTCGGCCGACGGGGCGGCCGGCGGGTCGGCGTCGTCGTGCGGGTCGGAGTGGGTGTACTCCAGCACGGCCATGGCGCTGTGCATCTTGTTGGTGGCCTGGGCGAAGGCGATGCTCCGGGGCCCGTCCAGCACCTCGGCGGTGACCTCCTCGCCGCGGTGGGCGGGCAGGTCGTGCATGAAGACGGCGTCCGGGCTCGTGCCCCACAGGGCGGAGGTGACCTGGAACGGGGCGAAGATCTCCCGCCAGTTCGCGTCCGGCTTCTCGGTGCCCGTGGTCTGCCAGCGGGTCGTGTAGACCACGTCGAAGCCCTCGGGCAGCGCGTCCATGTCGTGGCGCTCCACGAGGACGGCTCCGGTGCGCTCGGCCCGGGCCCGGGCCCGGTCGGCGACGGAGGGGAGCAGCCCGTAGCCGGGCGGGGTGCGCAGCTCGAGGTGGACGCCCGCGTAGCGGGTCAGGGCCAGGGCGAGGGCGGCGGCGGTGTTGTTGCCCTCGCCGACGTACAGGACGCGCAGGCCCTCGACGCGGCCGAAGTGGCGCAGCAGGGTGGTCAGGTCGGTGAGGGCCTGGGTGGGGTGCTCCTCGGCGCTCATCGCGTTGACGACGGCCATCCGGTCCTGGGCGGCCCAGCCGCGCAGTTCGGCCTCGGGGCCGGCGGTGCGGGCGACGAGCACGTCGAGCATCCCGGAGAGCACCCGGCCGGTGTCCTCGACGGACTCGCCGGTGTTCAGCTGGAGGTCGCCGGGGCCGTAGGCGACGATCCTCGCGCCGACGCGCAGGGCGCCGGAGGAGAAGGCGGTGCGGGTGCGGGTGGAGGTCTTGGCGAAGTAGACGCCGGCGACGAGCCCGTCCAGGGCGTGGGAGTGGGTGACGGTGCCCGCCGAGAACTCGGCGCCGCGGGCGACGACGCGGCGCAGGTCCCGGTCGGTGAGGTCGTCGATGGAGATCAGGTGGCGGGCGGGACGTCGGCCCGGCCGTGCGGTGGTGTGCTGGTCCATCGGGTCAGCCCTTCTCGGGGTGGTCTGCGCCGGCTCGGGGCGCGGTGGCTTCGATCGCCGCGGCGGTCCGGGCCACGGTGTGGTTGCGCAGGGCGGTGGCGAGGTCGAGGGTCAGGCCGTGCCGGCGGGCGGTGACGAGCAGCGGGGCCACCAGCAGCGAGTCGCCGCCGAGGTCGCGGAAGTCGTCGTGGACGCCGACCTGTTCGAGGCCGAGGACCTCGGCCCAGACCTCGGCGAGCACCTTCTCCAGGTCGGTGCGCGGGGCGGTGTACGGCAGGGGGGTCGCGGTCGCCTCGCGGGAGGCGAGGGCGGCCTTGTCGCGCTTGCCGTTCGCGGTGAGCGGCAGGTGGGCGACGACGGTGACGGCGGCGGGGATGGCCGCTGCGGGCAGGACGGCGCGCAGTCGTTCGCGCAGGGCCGGGACCTCGACGGAGCATCCGTCGGCGGGCACCACCCAGGCGGCGAGCCGCTTGCCGCCGTCGGCCGCGTCCACGGGCGTGACGAGCGCCTCGCGGACGGCCGGGTCGGCGGTGAGCGCCGCCTCGGCCTCGCCGGGTTCGACCCGGTGGCCGCGGACCTTGACCTGTTCGTCGGCGCGGCCGGTGAACTCCAGGACGCCGCCGGGCAGCATCCGGGCGAGGTCTCCGGTGCGGTAGAGGCGGGTGCCGGGCAGGCCGTACGGGTCGGGCAGGAACGCGGCGGCGGTCAGGGCGGGCGCCCCGGCGTAGCCGCGGGCCAGGCCCTCGCCGCCGAGCCACAGCTCGCCGGTGATCCCGTCCGGTACCGGGCGCAGCCGGTCGTCGAGGATGCGCAGGAGGACGCCGGGCAGGTTCGAGCCGAGCGGCACGAGGGTGCGTCGGGAGTTGGGCCGTACGTGCCCGAAGGTGGCGGCGACGGTGGCCTCGGTGGGTCCGTACTCGGCGCCGAGGAGCATCCGGCCGCCGCCGGCGGCGATGCGGGCGGTGACCCGTTCGGCCTGCGCGGTGGGGTAGGAGTCGCCGGCGCAGACGGCGATGCCGGCGAGGCCGCCGAGTTCGCCGTCGTCGAGCTGGGCCTCCAGGAGTCGCAGGTGGCCGGGGGTGAGGCCGACGAAGGCGTACGGGGCGCCGGCCATCAGCAGCGGTCCGAGGTCCTGCGGCTGCCAGTCCTGCGGGAGCAGCCGGACGGGCTGTCCCGTCAGCAGCGGCGCGTACAGGGCGGGCATGCCCAGGTCGAAGCCGACGGAGGTGAACCAGGGGGCGCCGCCGGAGCCGGCCTCGGCGTAGGCGCGCACCGCCCAGTCGAGGTAGTGGGCCAGGGAGCGGTGGGTGATCTCGACGCCCTTGGGGGTGCCGGTGGAGCCGGAGGTGTGCAGGACGTACGCGAGCCGGTCGGGGTCCAGAGCCAGTCCCAGGGGGCTCCCGTCGCCCTCGTCGCCGATCGTCTCGACGGCGAGGACGCGCCCGGGCGGGGTGTGTCCGGCGAAGCGGTCGGCGTACGCGTCCTGCGTGAGCGCCAGCTCGAAGCCCAGGGCGGCGAGGCGGGCGGTCGGGGTGCAGGGGTCGACGGGCACCTGGGCGGCGCCGGCCTTCCACACGCCGAGCAGGGCGGCGACGAGTTCGGGTCCGCGGTCGAGGAGGACGGCGATCCGGGTCTCGGGGCCGGCGCCGAGGGCGCGCAGCCGGCGGGCGATCCGGTTGGCCCGCGCGTCCAGCGCGGCGTACGAGGTGCCGGAGGCTCCGGTGCCCTCGCCGGTCAGGGCGGTGGCCCAGGGGGTGCGGGCGGCCTGTGCCTCGAAGCCGGCGAGCGTGTCGACGGGGGTGTCGGGGTGGGGCAGGGCGGGGGCGGTGAGGCGGTAGTGCTCCTGGGCGGTGGGGAATCCGGTGGTGGCGTCGCCGTCGGCCCCGGTGCGGGCCATGTCGGTGAGCACGGCCTTGTAGAGGGCGGCGAGGCGTTCGGCGTGGGGCTTGGCGAGGGTCCGGGTGCGGGAGGCGAGGGAGAGGTGCCCGCGCACCGGGGTGCCGACGACGAGCGGGAACTCGTTGGGGCTGTCGTCGCGGCTGGCCATGATGTCGATGAGCTCCACGTCGACCTGGTGGAAGTCCAGGTAGTGGAAGAGCACGTCGATGAGGTGGCTCTCGCCGCCGCTCGCGCGCATGGCGGGCATCGGGTAGCGGCGGTGCGGCCACAGTTCGACCTCGCGGGCGAAGACCTCCTGGGCCAGTTCGCCCCAGGTCGCGGCGCCCTTGCGGTAGGGGAAGGGCACCGAGTTGAGGTACATGCCGGAGACGCGTTCGGCGCCGGCCTCCTCGGGGCGGGCGTCGGCGACCATGCCGCCGCGGAAGGCCCCGGAGCGGGTGAGCAGCGACAGGACCTTGCTGTGCGCCGCGTGCAGGACGCTCTTGTACGGGACCTGCGCGGCCGAGGCGAGGGCGCGCAGGCCGGGCTCGATCTCGCCGAGCCCGATGTCCATGCGGTAGCGCTCGTCGGCGGCGGAGCCGTCGCCGGCCCAGCCGGTCGGGATGGTGAACTTCTCGTGCCCGTCGACCAGTTCGCGCCAGTAGTCGCGGTCCTCGGAGGACTCCAGGGAGCGCAGCTCGCCGGCGATGAAGTCGGCGTAGCGGACGGCCGGGACCGGCGGGGCCGGGTCGGGTTCGCCGCCGGTGCGGATCGCCCGGTAGGCGCGGAGCAGCTCCATGAGCTGGGAGTGGTAGCTCCAGCCCTCGATGACGGGGTGGCATTCGGTGATGGACAGCCACCAGCTCTCGTCGTCGACGAGGTGGACGGCCATCCGCATGAGGGGGGCGACGGCCAGGTCGAAGAGGTCCTCGCGGTCGCGGTCGGCGAAGGACCACAGGGCTCCCTCGCGGTCCTCGCGCGGGAGGTGTCGCAGGTCCTCGAAGAGGCAGGGCATCGACACGGTGTCGACGGCGTGGACCAGTTGGAGGGGCTCGCTGTGGCCGGAGAGGGCGAACGAGGTCCGCATGACCTCGTGGCGCTCCACGATCAGGTCGGCGGCCCGCTGGAAGGCGGCGGGGTCGAAGGGGAGTTCGTCGCGGATCCGGAAGGAGGTGATGTTGTGGTAGCGGTTCTCGCCGCTGCGGCCGTGCATCTCGACGAGCATGCCCGCCTGGATCCGGGAGACCGGGTAGGCGTCGGTGACGTCGGCGGGCAGGCCGGCGCGGTCCTCCTCGCCGATGAGGGCGAAGGGGGCGACGGGTCCGTCGGTCCGCTCGGCGGCGCCGTCGCCGACCTGGTCGCCGAGGGCCTCGCGGAGCCGGGCGACGGTGCGGTGTTCGAAGACGTCGCGGACGGTGGTCTCCCAGCCGGCCTCGCGCAGCGCGCCGACGAGGGTGACGGCGCGGATGGAGTCCCCGCCGAGGTCGAAGTAGTTGTCGTGGACGCCGACCGTCTCCAGGCCGAGGACCTTCGCCCACACGCCGGCGATGGAGGCCTCGGCGTCGTCGCGGGCCCCGACGTGTTCGCCGACGGTGGTGGCCTCGCGGCCGGGGGCGGGCAGGGCGCGGCGGTCGAGCTTGCCGTTGGCGGTGAGCGGGAGGGCGTCGAGGGCGAGGTAGGCGGAGGGGATCATGTAGGCGGGCAGGGCCTCGCCGAGCGCGTCGCGCAGGGCGGCGGGGGCGAGCGCTTCCTCGGCGGCATCGGGCGCGGGGACGACGTAGGCGACGAGCTGCTTGTCTCCCGGGGTGTCCTCGCGGACGAGGGCGACGGCCTCCTCGACGGCGGGCAGCGCGGTGAGGGCGGACTCGATCTCGCCGAGTTCGATGCGGTAGCCGCGCAGTTTGACCTGGTGGTCGATGCGGGCGACGAAGTCCAGGGTGCCGTCGGGCAGCACCCGGGCGAGGTCGCCGGTGCGGTAGATCCGGGCGCCGGGGGCGCCGTAGGGGTCGGGCAGGAAGCGTTCGGCGGTCAGGTCGGGGCGGCCGGCGTAGCCGCGGGCCAGGCCGGTGCCGCCGATCCACACCTCGCCGGGGACCCCGAGGGGCAGCGGGCGCAGCCGCTCGTCGAGGACGTACATGGTGGTGTTCGGGATGGCCCGGCCGATGGAGACGAGCTCGGTGGTGACGGGGCCGTCGCAGGTGCCGTCGGCGGCGAGGAAGTGGGCCGAGTTGCCGACGGTGATCTCGGTGGGGCCGTACTCGGCGGCCAGGCGGGTCCCGTCGGGGCCGGCCGCGGCCGCCCAGCGCTCGGCGAGGCGGTGGGTGAAGGAGTCGCCGGCGGCGATGACCAGTCCGGCCAGGTCGCGGGCCTGCTCGTCGGTGAGCTGCTGGGAGAGCAGGTCGAGGTGGCCGGGGGTGAGCTTGATGAAGGCGTACGGTCCCCCCGCGGCGAGCAGGGTGCCGAGGTCGGCGGTGTCGAAGTCCTGCGGCAGGAGGTGGACGGCCTGCCCCGTCATCAGCGGGGCGTACAGGTCGGGCACGCCGAGGTCGAAGGCGACGGAGGAGAACAGCGGGGCGCCGCCGGTGCCGGCCGAGGCGTACGCGCCGACGGTCCAGGTGAGGTAGTTGGCCAGGCCCCGGTGGCCGATGAGGACGCCCTTGGGGCGGCCGGTGGAGCCGGAGGTGTAGATGACGTAGGCGAGCCGGTCGAGGTCGGAGGCGGTGGGGAGTTCGGCCTCGGCGGTGGCCAGGGCGGTCCGCTCGGCCGGGTCGTCGACGACGACGAGTTCGGCGTCCTCGAAGCGGTCGGCGTGCCGGGCCTGGGTGACGACGAGGCGGGTGCCGGTGTCGCCGAGCATGAACGCGATGCGCTCGTCGGGGTAGCCCGGGTCGATCGGCACGTAGGCGGCGGCGGCGCGCCAGATGCCGAGGAGGGCGGCGACGAGGTCGGGGCCGCGGTCGAGGAGGACGCCGACGGTCTCGTCGGGGCGGACGCCGAGCTGGAGCAGGCGGCGTGCGAAGCGGTCGGCGCGGGCGTCGAGCGCGGCGTAGGTGAGGTCGCCGTCGGCGTGCCGGACGGCGACGGCGTCCGGGGTCTCGGCGATCCGTTCGGCGATGGTCTCGAAGACGGGCCGCAGGGCGGTGGCGTCCACGGGGGCGCCGACCGGTTCGGCGGGGCCGTCGAGCAGCAGGGCGCGTTCGGCGCCGCCGAGGAAGTCCAGGGTGGACAGCGGGGCGTCCGGGGCGTCGGCGACGGCCGTGAGCAGGGCCGCGTAGTGGCCGGTGATCCGCTCGGCGGTGGCGGCCTCGAACAGGTCGGTGGCGTACTCCAGGGCTCCGTGCAGGGAGCCGTCGGGGCGCTCCGCGAGGTGCATGGTGAGGTCGAAGCGGGCGATGCGGCCCTGGGCGGCGACCGGGCCGACGGTGAGGCCGGGCAGGTCGGGGCTGTCGGAGCCCTGGCCGGAGGCCAGGTCGAACATCACCTGGAAGAGCGGGGTGGTCGACAGGTCGCGCTGGGGTTCGAGCTCGTCGGCGATCCGGTCGAAGGGGGTGTCCTGGTGGTCGAAGGCGTCCAGGACGCCGGCGCGGTTGCCGGCGAGCAGTTCCCGGAAGCCCGGGTCGCCCTGCCAACGGCCGCGCAGGACGAGGCTGTTGTAGGCGTAGCCGGCCATCTGGCGCAGCTCGGGGCGGGTGCGTCCGGAGACGGCGGTGCCGACGGCGACGTCCTGCTTGCCGGTGTAGCGGCCCAGCAGTGCCTGGTAGGCGCTGAGCAGGACCATGAAGAGGGTGGCGCCCTCGCGTTCGGCGAGGGAGCGCAGCCGCGCGGCGTCGGCGGCGGGCACGTCGAACTCGGCGACGGCGCCGCCCCAGCCGCGCACCGAGGGGCGCGGGCGGTCGGTGGGCAGGCCGAGCGGTTCGACTCCGGCGAGCCGGCCGCGCCACCAGTCCAGGGCGGCCTCGGCGGCGGGGCCGCTCTGGCGGGCGTTGAGCCAGGCCGCGTAGTCGGCGTACTGGACGGGCGGCTCGGGCAGGACGCCTTCCAGCGGGCCGCTGACGGCGCCGGCGGCCCGGTAGCAGGCGGCCAGGTCGGCGAGGAGCAGCGGCCGGGTCAGGGCGTCGCAGGCGATGTGGTGCATGACGACGACCAGGACGTGGTCGTCGGCGGCCAGGCGCAGCAGGCGCACCCGCAGCGGTGCCTGGGTCGCCAGGTCGAACACCTCGCCGGCGCGGGCCTGGGCGAAGGAGGTGGCGGCGGCGTCGCGGTCGGCCTCGGCGACCCCGGTGACCTCGGCGACCGCGTAGTCGACGGGACCGGCCGGGTCGATGAGCTGGCGGGGCTCGTCGCCGTCGAGGACGTAGCGGGTGCGCAGGATCTCGTGGCGGGCGGCGAGGGCGTCGAAGGAGCGGCGCAGGGCGCGCTCGTCGAGGTCCCCGCGCAGCCGGTACGCGAGCGGCAGCAGGTACTCGGGGCTGTCCGGGTCGAGCTGGTGCAGGAACCACAGCTGGCGCTGGCCGGCGGAGAGCGCCGGCGGGGTCGTGCGGTCGACGCGCGGGATGCCGGTACGGGCGGGGGCGCGGCCCGCGCCGCGGCCCGCGCGGCCGGCGAGCCGTCTGCGCAGCAGTTCCGCCCGCAGCTCTTCCTGCGTGGGTGCGGTGGGTGCGGTCACGGCTGGTACTCCCTGTGGGCGATGGCGAGTTCGGCGTGGTCGAGGGTTTCGATCTCGATGCGTACGGCCTCTTCGACGGCGGCGGCGAGGCCGGCGACGGTGGGGTGCTCGAAGACGGCGCGCAGCGGCAGCTCGACGTCGAACTCCTCCTGGAGGCGGGCGATGACCCGGGCGGCGAGGACGGAGTTGCCGCCGATCCGGAAGAAGCCCTGGCGGGCGCCGATCCGGCGGGTGCCGCCGTCCTCCCCGGCGAGGACCTCGGCCCAGATCTCGGCGACGATCTCCTCGACCGGCCCCTCGGGGGCGATGTAGGGCTCGTCGGCGAGGGCCGCGGTCAGGTCGGGGGCGGGCAGCGCCTTGGTGTCCACCTTGTTGTGGCGGGTGAGCGGGATCTCGGGGACCGGCACCAGCAGCGCGGGGACCATGTAGTCCGGCAGGCGGCGGGCGCAGTGGTCGAGCAGGGCGGCGTCGCCGGGCGGGTTGTCGTCGCGCGGGACCCAGTAGCCGATGAGCGCGGCGGTGGAGCCGCTGCCGTGGACGACGACGGCGCACTGCGCGACGCCGGGGTGTTCGGCGAGGACGCCCTGCACCTCTCCGGTCTCCACCCGGCGGCCGCGGATCTTGGCCTGGCCGTCGGCGCGGCCGGCGAACTCCAGGGTGCCGTCGGGCAGCATCCGGGCGCGGTCGCCGGAGCGGTAGAGGCGGGAGCCGGGCGCCCCGTACGGGTCGGGCACGAAGGTGGCGGCCGTCAGGTCGGGGCGGCCCTGGTAGCCGCGGGCCAGTCCCTCGCCGCCGATGCACAGCTCGCCGGTGACCCCGTACGGGACGGGCTCCAGGTAGGCGTCGAGGACGCGGGCGCTCACGTGCGGGTAGGCGCGGCCGACGGGGACGGACGTGGCGTCGTCGTCGGCGTCCCAGCGGGTGGCGGCGATGGTGGTCTCGGTGAGTCCGTACTCGTTGACGAAGCGCAGCAGGCGGCGGGACAGCTCGCGGGCCAGGGCGGGCGGGCAGGGCTCTCCCCCGGTCTGGCCGACGAGGGGGCGCCGGCCCAGGCCCGCGTCGATGAGCATCTGCCAGTGCGGCGGGGCGACCTGGAGGTGGCTGACGCCGTGCTCCTCGATGAGCCGCAGTTGCGCGGCGTGGTCGGCGAGGTCCCGCTCCCGGGCCAGGACGACCCGGCCGCCCGCGACGAGCGGCATGAACAGTTCGGTGCAGGAGATGTCGAAGGTGGGCTGGGCGAGGGCCAGCCAGGCGTCGTCGGGGCCCTGACCGAAGTCGAGGTGGGCCTGCGAGGCGCGCAGCATGGCGAGCAGGGTGCGGTGTTCGACGGCGACGCCCTTGGGGCGGCCGGTGGAGCCGGAGGTGTACATGATGTAGGCGAGGCGGGCGGAGTCGGCCCGCTCGCCGGGACGGTCCCCGGCCGGGTCGGTGTCGGCCGCGGACCGGGCGGCGAGGCCGTCGGCGGTCAGGGCCGGGTCGCTGCACGCGGCGAGCGCGGTGGCACCGGGTGCGGCGACGAGCGCCGCACCGCCGGCGGAGGCGTCAGTGACCCGGTTGCCCGCGTCGTGCCCGGCGTCCGGGACGTCGTGCCCGGCGTCGAAGGCGGCCAGTCGCTCGTCGGTGTCCGCGGCGAGCCAGGGGCCGTCGTGCCGGCCGCGCAGCCGGGCGGCGCCGGCCAGGTCGGAGACGAGCAGCCCGGCGCGGGAGTCGTCGAGGACGTACCCGAGCCGCTCGTCGGGGGCCGCCGGGTCGAGCGGCACGTAGGCGGCGCCGGTCTTCCAGGCGCCGAGGTAGGCGGCGATCAGGTCGGGGGTGCGGCCGAGCATGACGGCGACGGTGGTCTCCGGGCCCGCGCCCAGCTCCCGCATCCGCCGGGCGAAGGCCTCGGCGCGGCGCTCCAGGCGGCCGTAGGTCCACCGCTCCGCTCCGCAGACGACGGCGATCTCGTCCGGGGAGGTACGGGCGACGGCCTCGACGGCGGTGTGCACGGTGTCGTCGGACGCGCGGGACGCGCCGGGCTCGGGGGCGCCGGGGCCGAGCGCGAGGAGTTCTCGGCGCAGGGCGTCGGGCAGCATCGACGCCCGGTCGAGGCGGGTGCCCGGCTCGTCGACGAAGGACTCCAGCAGCCGGACCCAGCCGTCCGCGAACCGTTCGACGGTGGCGGGGTCGAAGAGGGAGGTGGCGTACTCGACGAGGCCGAGCAGCGAGCCGTCGCCCTGCCGCTGGAGGACGAACGTGAGGTCGGTGCGGGCGCTGCGCCAGGCGCCCCGGAAGGCCTCGATGTCGCCCTCGGCGGTGGCGGTGCCGGTGCGGCCCTCCTCGTGCAGGTCGAACATGACCTGGTAGAGCGGGGTGCGGGCCGGGTCGCGGGCCTCGTCCAGTTCGGCGACGAGCCGGTCGAAGGGCAGGTCCTGGTGGGCGAAGGCGCCGCGCGCGGTGTCCCGGACGCGGACCAGGGCCTCGGTGAAGGGGGCGTCGGCCGGGGCGTCGCAGCGCATGACGAGCGTGTTGAGGAAGAAGCCGACGACGTCGGCGACCTCGGGCCGCTCGCGGCCGGCGACGGGTACGCCGACGGGCACGTCCCACTGGCCGGTGAGGCGGGCCACGAGGGTGGAGAACACGGTCAGCAGGGTCTGCTGGAGGGTGGCTCCGTGGCCGCGGCCGAGGGCGGCCGCCCGTTCGGCGAGGGGGGCGGGGACGGTGAAGACGTGGGCGGCGCCGACCCCGTCGCGGACGGCCGGGCGGGGCCGGTCGGCGGGCAGGTCGACCGGCAGGATCCCGTCGAGGGCCTCCTTCCAGTGGGCGCTCTCCTCGGCCGCGGCGGAACCCGCCAGCCGGCGCCGCTGGTGGACGGCGTGATCGGCGTACTGGACGGGCAGCGCGGGCAGTTCGGCGCGCGTGCCGCGGTGCGCGGCCTCGGCGAGGGCGAGCAGGTCGCGTTCCAGGACCACCGAGGACCAGCCGTCGCAGGCGATGTGGTGGATGGACAGCACCAGGTGCAGGCTGTCGTCGCCGCGCACGCTCAGGGCCCGCCAGACGGGACCGTTCTCCAGGTCGAAGGGGCGGCCGAACTCGTCCTCGATGAGGGCGTTGCGCGCGGCGGCGGTCCGTGCGCGGGTGGTGCGCAGTTCGACGCGGGCGTCGGCGTCGGCGATCTGGACGGGCTCGGTGCCGCGCAGGGCGTAGCGGGTGCGCAGGATCTCGTGGCGCTCGGCGAGGGCGGTCAGGGCCGCGGCGACGGTCTCGTCGGCGTAGCCGGGGGGCAGGGTGATGAAGACCGGCGCGTTCCACTCGGCGCTGCCGGGCCGCATCCGGTCCATCAGCCACAGGCCCTGCTGGCCGGGCGACAGCGGCAGGCCCTCGGCGGTGCGCGGCACCGGTCGGACGGCGGCCTCGGCGGCGCTCTCCCCCGGGCCGTCCGTGCCCTGCGTGCCGGGCTCGTCGGTCGTGGCGGGGTCCTCGGCGAGCAGCGCGGCCTGGGCCTCGACGGTGGTGGCCGTGAACAGCGCCCGCAGCGGCACCCGGACGCCGGAGGCCTCGGACAGGGCCTGGGCGAGCCGGCTCAGGAGCAGGGAGGCCCCGCCGAGCTGGAAGAAGTCGTTGCCGGCGCCGATCCGCGCGGCGGGGATGTCGAGGAGGGCGGCCCACTGCTCGGCGACGACCCGCTCGGCGGCGGTGCGCACGGGGACGTGCGCGCTCTCGGCGGCGGCGGCCGCGGCGACCGGGTCGGGCAGCGCCGAACGGTCGATCTTGCCGTTCGCGGTGAGCGGGAACTCGGCGACGGGCACGTACACGGACGGGATCAGCGGGTCGGGCAGGGACCGGCGCAGGAAGGTGCGCAGCTCCTCGGGGCGCAGGTGTTCGCCGCGGGACTGGACCCAGGCGACGAGACGGTGTCCGCCGGAGCCGTCGGGAACGGCGGCGGCGACGGCCGCGCGCACCCACGGGTGGGCGGCGAGCGCGGCCTCGACCTCGCCGGTCTCGATGCGGACGCCGTTGACCTTGACCTGGTGGTCGAGGCGGCCGAGGTATTCGAGGGTGCCATCGGCCAGCCAGCGGACCCGGTCGCCGGTGCGGTAGAGCCGCTCGCCGGGCGGACCGTAGGGGTCGGGCACGAAGCGCTCGGCGGTCTGGTCGGGACGGCCCTGGTAGCCGAGGGCCAGACCGACGCCGCCGGCGTGCAGTTCGCCGGGGACGCCGACGGGCACGGGCCGGCCGGCCGGGTCGAGGACGAGGGTCCGCATGTGGGCGATGGGGCGGCCGATGGGGACGGCGCCGGTCTCCTGCGCCGGGTCCCAGCGGTGCTCGGTGATGTCGACGGAGGCCTCGGTGGGCCCGTACGTGTTCCAGATCTCGGCGCGCGGCGCGAGTTCGGCCAGGGCGCGGCAGAGTTCGGCGTGCAGCGGCTCGCCGGCGCTGAAGATCAGCCGGAGGGCCTCGGCGCTCTCCCGGCCGGACTGCTCGACGAGGCGCCGGTAGACGGAGGGGACGCCCTGGAGGACGGTGACGCCGTGGTCGGCGACGGCGCGCAGCAGGGCGGCGGGGTCGCGTTCGGCGTCCTGCGGGGCGATGGCCACCGCTCCCCCGCTGATCAGCGGGGAGAACAGTTCCAGGCCGGCGGCGTCGAAGCCGATGGTGGTCTTGAGGAGGAAGCGGTCGGTGGGGCCCAGCTTGTGACGGTGGGCCAGCCAACGGACCCGGTTGGCGATGCCGGCGTGGGGCACGACGACGCCCTTGGGGCGGCCGGTGGAGCCGGAGGTGTGCAGGATGTACGCGGGTCGGGCCGGGTCGGGCGCCACGGGGAAGGCGGCGGAGTCCTCGGCGGTGACCGCGGCGGTGCCGTCCGGGGTGGTGACGTCCAGCGGGGTCACCGAGCCGGGCAGGCGGTCGGCGGCGCCGGGGCCGGTGAGCACGACCCGCGCGCCGGAGTCCTCCAGGACCAGGGCGAGCCGGGCCCGCGGATAGGTCGGGTCGAGCGGTACGTAGGCCCCGCCCGCGAACCAGACGCCGAGCAGCGCGGCCACCAGCTCGGGACCGCGCGGCAGGCACACCCCGACGAAGTCGCCCGGGGCCACCCCGGCCGCGCGCAGCGCCGCGGCGTGACGGACGGCGAGCCGCTCCAGGGCGGCGTAGGTCAGGCCGGCGCCGTCGGCGGCGAGCACGGCCGGCGCCTCGGGGCTGCGGGCGGCCTGGGCCCTGAACAGGGCGGGCAGCAGCAGACGGCCGGGGGCGGATCCCGACTGCGTACGGTCGTTCACGTTCTCTCCTTCATCGGGATCGTGGTGGCGTCGGCCGCGTCCCGGTGCCCTGGGGCCCGGGATCGCCCGAACGTCCGGATGGTCAGGCGGCGGTACCGGCGGCCATCCGACGGCGCAGGCTCGCGGGGCGCAGGTCGGTCCACAGTTCGGTGATCCTGGCGAGGCACTCCTCGCGGGTGCCCTCGAAGCCCTCGGCGTTCCAGCCGGCGGGCAGCTCGCGGTCCGCCCACCAGATCGAGTACTGCTCCTCGTCGTTGAGGACGACGCGGTACGCCGTCTCCGGCGCCTGGTCGGTCTGCTGTTCGCTCATCGCTGTTCCCTTCGCGTGGTCAGGTGTCGCCCATCCTTGAAGAGGGCGCTATCGATGCCCTATCGAGCGCATATACGT
Organism: Streptomyces sp. NPDC103540; assembly: GCF_055584445.1. Lineage (NCBI taxonomy): Bacteria > Bacillati > Actinomycetota > Actinomycetes > Kitasatosporales > Streptomycetaceae > Streptomyces > Streptomyces sp. NPDC103540. Next base: position 219,398 of record NZ_JBVJMA010000004.1, on the reverse strand, counting down.
GCCGGCACGCGAACGGGCCCCCGACGCCGGTTGGCGTCGGGGGCCCGTGGGCGGGCGGGTCAGGCGGCGAGCGCGCCCTCCCGTGCGGCGTCGGGCGCGGCGACGGGGGCGGGGTCGGCCGCGGGGGCGTCCTCCTCCGGGTCCGCCTCCAGGGCCGCCTCCAGGGCCGCCTCGACGTCGTGGTCGAGGATCCAGGTGACGTCCGCGGCCGCGGCGGCCACCCCGCCGGGGCGGGCGTCGCCCCGCGGCGGGGCCGGGCGGGCGCCCTCGCGGGAGCCGAGCTGCACCCGGGTGGTGTGCGGCCGGCGCAGCGCCTCGTAGCGCTCCAGCGCGGCGGTGATCCCCTCGGCGTCCTCCGTCGCCCGTGCCAGGCACACCGCGAGCGCGACCGCGTCCTCCACGGCCTGGTTCGCCCCCTGGCCGTGGTGCGGCAGCATCGGGTGGGCGGCGTCGCCGAGCAGGGTCGTGCGGGCCGTGCTCCAGCGCTCCAGCGGTGCCCGGTCGTACAGGGCCCAGCGGCGCACCTCGCCCGCCGCGTCCACCAGGGCCCGCACCTCGGGGGCCCAGCCGGCGAGGACGGCGTCCAGGTCGGCGCGGTCGCCCGCGGAGGTCCACGACTCGGCGTCGCCCTCCGGGGAGGGGGTGACGGCCACGTACGTGAACCGCCGCCCGCCGTCGACCGGGTAGCACAGCACCCGGGCGGCGGGGCCCGCGAACATGTACATCCGGGTCGGGTCCAGGTCGGGCACGTCCGCGGCGTCGACGAGCCCGCGCAGCGCGCTGTTGCCGGAGTAGACGGGGGCGTCCTCGCCGGCGACCGCGCGGCGCACCGCCGAGTGCACGCCGTCCGCGCCGATCAGGACGTCGGCCCGGGCGCTGGTGCCGTCGGCGAACTCCAGCAGCACCCCGTCGGCGTCCTCCGCGAAACGGACCAGCTCCCGCCCGGTGTGGACGCGATCGTCCGGGACCAGGGAGGCGAGCATGCGGTGCAGGTCACCGCGGTGGACGGTGAGGTAGGGGGCGCGGAAGCGGCTCTCCCAGGCCTCCCCCATCTCCTGCTCCGCGACCTTCGCGCCGTTGTGGAAGGCCCGGACCTCCAGGGCCTCGGGGCGCACCGCCAGCTCGGCGAGGCGCGGTCCGAGCCCCAGGCGTTCCAGCAGCCGGGTGCCGTTCGGTCCCAGGTGCATGCCGACGCCCTGTTCGCGCAGGGCCTCGCCCCGCTCGTACACCTCGACGTCCAGACCACGGGCGTACAGGGCCGCCGCCGCGGTCAGACCGCCCAGTCCGGCGCCGATCACGGCCACTTTGACGCTCACCGGTACTCCCAGGCGCTCTCGAAGGACTCGAAGTCGTCGGCCGCGTCGAAGGAGCCGAAGTCGGCTCCGCCGCCGGAGCCCAGCGCCAGCAGCGCGGCCAGCTCCCCCTCGCCGGCCAGTTCCACGTCGGCGACGGCCGTGTCGGGCTCGGCGACGGCCGCCGCGAGCATCCGCTCGTAGCCGTCGGCGAAGCGGTCGACCGTCTCGCGGTCGAGCACGTCCGTGTCGTAGGAGAACACGGCCGTGACGCCCTGCGGGGTCTGCTCGATGCGCAGCAGCAGGTCGAGCTGGCCCTCCTGCTGCGGTACGTCGATCAGGGCGATGTCCAGCCCGGCGTACGGGATCGACGGGCCCTCGGTGGCGCCCGGCGCAACGTTCGGCACCGGCGGCTCCATGCGGTCCATCTGGACCAGGAACAGGGCGGTACGGAACACCGTGGCCCGGGGGAAGGCCAGCGCGCACGGGTAGCGGACGTTGACCATGCCGCCCATGACCCGCTGCCCGGCCTGCTCGGCGGCGCTGCGGAAGGTGGAGCCGGCGGTGAAGTCGGCCCGGACCGGCATGGTGTTGAGGAAGCAGCCGATGACGTCGCGCTGCGCCCGGCCCATGCGGCTGGTGGCGGGCACGCCGAGCACGAAGGCGTCCTGGCCGGTCCAGCGGTGGGTGAGGGCCTGGAAGACCGCGAGGAGGTACGCGAACGGGGTGACCCCGGCCACGGCCGCCGCCCCGGCGAGGCCGGCGGTGGTGTCCTCGGCCAGTTCCCGGACGACGGTCCCGCCCCGGTAGGAGCGCAGCGCGGGGCGCGGGCGGTCCAGGGGGAGTTCGGCGGCGGGGGCCTGGCCGACGGATTCCTTCCACAGTTCGGCGGCGCGCAGGCCGGCGTCGGAGGCGGTGTAGCGCAGCTCCTCGGTGGTGTGGTCGTCGTAGGAGCCGGGGATGGGCCGCCAGCGCGGCTCGCGACCGGTCGCGAAGCCCTCGTAGGCGTCGAGGACGTCGCGCACCAGCAGCCAGCGGGAGGTGAAGTCGCTGACGATGTGGTGGGCGGAGGTGACCAGGACCCAGTCCTCGTCCGTGCGGCGCAGCAGCACCACGCGGAAGGCGCCGGACTCCAGGCGGAAGGGGCGGGCCCCGGCCTCCTCGGCGGCCCGGTGCAGACCCTCCTCGTCGACGCCGTCGAGGTCGCGCACCTCCAGGCGGACCAGGGGCTCGTCGCCGACGGTGCGCTGGACGCCCGAGGCGCTCTCGGTGAAGACCGAGCGCAGCAGTTCCTGGCGGGCGCCGACGGCGGTGACGGCGGCGTCCATGGCGACGGGGTCGACCCGGCCGCGCAGCCGCAGGGGCATGACGATGTTGTAGGCGGAGGCCTCGGGCGAGACCCGGTAGGCCGTCCACATGGACCGCTGGATCGCGGTCAGGGGCAGGGCGCGCACGGCGGCCGGGGGCTCGGTCGCGGCGGTCACGGCGGTCACGGCGGTCACGGCGGTCACGGCGGTCATCCGCAGCCTCCCGCGTGGCTCATGTCCGTGGTGCGGCCGGCGCCGACGGCGGCGAGTTCGGCCTCGGCGGGCTCGACCGGCTCGGCGGCCGGTGCGGGCTTCGCGGGCTCCGCGTCGTCGAAGGAGGCGGCGAACTCGGCGACCCGGTCGAGGCCCCAGTAGGGCTCGCTGCCGTTGACGAAGAAGGGGACGCCGAAGACGCCGTCGCGGTGCACGTCCAGCAGCGCCGCCGTGGCGCGCTCGCGCAGCTCCGGGTCGTCGACGGCGCCCTTGACCGCGTCGGCGTCGAGGCCGATCTCCACGGCGAGTTCGACGACGGTCAGCGGGTCGCAGATGTCGCGGCCCTCCAGCCAGCGGGCGCGCCCGGCGCGGGCCACCCACTCCCGGCCGAGGCCGGCGTCGACGGCGAGGAACCAGGTCAGGTGGGCCGGCTCCCACCACGGCGCGCGGTCGGCCGGCCAGGTCAGGGCGAGACCGCGGGCCGCGGCAAGGCGGCGTACGTCGCGCAGGATGTAGAACTGCTTGGCACGGGTCATGGGCGTGTACGGGAACTGCCCGCGCGCCTGCTCCAGCAGTGCGGAGGCGGTCTCGTCCGGCTCCCAGAAGGGGCGCCATTCGAGGCGGTCGAGCAGCTCGGGGTGGTCGCGCTCCAGGTCGTGCAGGGCGAAGAAGTTGTAGGGGCTGCGCAGGTTGAAGTAGAAGCGGGGCGGCTTGGCGGCACGGCCGGCCATGTCGGACTCCTCTGTCGTGGGGTCGGGTCGAACTGGTCGGGCCGGGTCAGACGACCAGTCCGCCGTCGATGTGGAAGACCTGTCCGGTGATGTACGCGGCACGGTCGGAGGCGAGGAAGGACACCAGTTCGGCGACCTCGTGGGCCTCGCCGAAGCGGCCGAGCGGGATCCGCGCCGTCATCTCCTTGGCGTGCTTCTCGGACAGGCCGCCGACCATGTCGGTGGCGATGAAACCGGGGGCCACGGCGTTGGCGCGCAGTCCGCTGCGACCGGATTCCTTGGCCAGGGCCTTGGTGAAGCCGATGATCCCGGCCTTGGTGGCCGCGTAGTTGCTCTGCGTGGGGTTGCCGGCGGCGGCGACCGAGGACAGGGTGATGATGGTGCCGCGGCGGCGCTTCATCATCGGGAAGGCGAGCGCCTTCGCGAAGTTGAAGGTGCCGTCGAGGTTGGTGCGGACGACCGCGTCCCAGTCCTCGTCCTTCATCATCGCGAGGTGGCTGTCGCGGACGATGCCGGCGGCCGTGACGAGCACGTCCGCCGGTCCCAGCTCCGTCTCGGCCTCCGCGGTGAAGGCGCGGACCTGCTCGCGGTCGGTGACGTCCACCCGGCGGAAGAGCACCCGTGCCCCCAGGGCCCGCGCGGACTTCGCGGCGAGCCGGGCGGCCTCCTCGTTGGACTGGTAGCAGAAGGCCACGTCGTGGCCGTCCCGCGCCAGGGTCTCCACCACGGCCCGGCCGATGCCGCGTGAGCCGCCGGTGACGAGGGCTACCGGCCTCGGTGTCTCGGACATGGATAGATGCCTCTCTTTCGGGACGCGGGGGACGCGTGGAATCGGGGATGGGGTGGGAGGGGTGCGAGGGGGGATGGCCGGCCGGGGGGCGCGGGGGCCGGGCCGGGGGGCGCGGGCGGGCGCCCCCCGTCGGGTCAGCCGAGCCGCAGCAGGGTGGCTCCGACGGTGCCGTCCCGGTCCAGGGCGGTGACGAGCGCGAGCCGGTCCACCAGGGCGGGCCGGGCACCGGCGTGTGCCAGGACGGCGGCCAGCTGGAACGCGGCCGACGCGGCGGTGGCGTCGCCGACCAGGGGGCGTACGGTGATCCGTTCGCCCGCCACGCCGTCCAGCGCGGCCTCCTCCTGCTTGCCGAGCAGCCCGGGCGGGGTGCCGGGGGCGACGAGGGCCACGTCCGCGGCGTCCACGCCGGCGTCGGCGAGCACCTCGGCGACGCAGCGCGACAGCGCGGCCCCGGCCCGTCCGGTCTCCGGGAAGGCCCGGAAGCGGGAGCCGAGCACGGTGGCGAGCACCCGGCGGCCCCCCTCGCGGGCGGCCTCCCCGCTCTCCAGCAGGAACAGCGCAGCGCCCTCGCCGAGCGGGTCGGCCTCGGCGCCGCCGTGGTCGGCGACCCGTTCCAGCCGGGCCCGCTGGACGGAGAACTCCTCGGCCGCGCCGGCCAGGAGCGCGTTGGCGTGACCGCCGCGCAGCAGCCGGGAGGCGTAGTTCAGGGCCAGCAGGCCGGTGGCGGATCCGCCGGAGACGGTGACGTTGGGGCCCTTGAGGGTGTGCCGGATGGCACTCTGGCCCGTCGGGCAGTTCATCACCGTGTTGGGGAAGCGGGCCGGGTCGACGAGGTAGGGCTTGTCCCCCGTCAGCGCGTCCTTGGTGAAGTCCATGATGGACTGGACGCTGCCGGAGGTGCCGAGCACGAGGCCGGTCTTCTCCGGGTCGGCGGCCAGGCCCTGCCCGAAGTCCTCCAGGAGTTCGCCGACGGTGACGACGGCGATGCCGGTGGCCCGGTCCATGGAGCGGGTGCCCTTGCGGCCGAGGACCGCCTTGATGTCGAAGTCCGGGATCAGGCCCGCGTCCTCGTAGGAGACGGGCCAGGTGTCGGCGTCCACGGGGGCGGTCGCCCCGGTCCCCGCGAGGAGTCCCTCGGCGAAGGACCGCCGGCCGAGCCCGTACGGGGAGGTCACGGCCCAGCCCGAGATGACGAGCCGGCGCCCGCGGGGCTCCGCGTCCGTGTCCGTTGCCGTGTCCGTTGCCGTGTCCGTGCTCATGCGACCGCGCTCCTTTCTTCTTCCCAGTGGCCGAGGACCAGGACGGCGTTGTTGCCGCCGAAGGCGAGTCCGTTGTTCTGCACGACCTTGAGGTCGGCCTCGACCGCCTCGTTCGGTACGCAGTCCACGCCGCACTCCGGGTCCGTGGTGCGGTGGTTGATGGTGGGCGGGATGAACCCCTCGCGCAGGGCGAGGGCGCAGGCCGCCGAGGCCAGGGCGCTGGCGGCGCCCATGGTGTGGCCGATCATCGACTTGATGGAGACGGTGCGCGGCAGGTCCTCGCCGAACACCTGGCGGATGGCTCCGACCTCGGTGACGTCGTTGGCCTTGGTGCCGGTGCCGTGCGCGGAGATGAAGTCCACGTCGGCCGGCGTGATGCCGGCGTTGGCGTGGGCCGCGGTGATGCAGCGGGCGATCGAGTCCCGGTCGGGGGCGACCGGGTGGCTGGCGTCGCAGGACAGGCCGTAGCCGAGGACCTCGGCGTAGATCCGGGCGCCGCGGGCCAGCGCGGACTCCAGCGACTCCATGAGGAGGATGCCGGCGCCCTCGCCCGTGAGGATGCCCTGTCGGTCGGCGTCGAAGGGCCTGCACACGTCGGGGGCGATGGTGCCGAGCCGGTAGAAGCCGGTGAAGGTCTTGCGGCACAGGGCGTCGGCCCCGCCGCAGAGCGCCATCTCGACGTCTCCGGAGCTGATGGCGTCGTAGCCGTAGCCGACCGCGTAGTTCCCGGCGGCGCAGGCGGTGGGGACGGTGACCGTCTCCACGTCCTCCAGGCCGAGTTCGCGGACGATGCCGGCGGAGAGCCGGCCCGGCCAGACGCGGCGGGCCACGACGGGGTCGAGGGTGTCCTCGCCCTGGGCGACCTGGAGCCCGGTGAGGTGGTCCAGGTCGCGGGACTCGCCGTCGGTGGTGCCGATGGAGACCAGGGAGCGCCGGGCCCGGACGTCGGCCTCGGTGAGTCCGCCGTCGGCCACGGCCATACGGGCCCCGGCGACCGCGAACTGGGCGGCCCGGCCGAGCTCGTCGGCCGGCAGCTCCCGCAGCCAGGCCTCCGGCTCGAAGTCGGTGATCTCGCAGGCGTTGGAATGGGCGAAGCCGGTGGTGTCGAACGCGCTGATGGGCTTGGCCCCGCTGCGTCCGGCCCGCAGGCCCTCGGCGAAGGCGTCCACGCCCGTGCCGATGCTCGTCACGACACCGAGACCCGTGATCACCACCCGGTGCCGGGCAGCGGCGCGCTGCCCCGTCGCGGCCGTCCGGTACGTCACTTGCCCTCGGCCTCCGCGATCACGGCGTACACGCCGACCAGGTTGACCATGCGGCTGAGCTCGGCCTGCTCCAGCGTGATGCCGAAGACGCGCTCCAGGGAGGCGAGGATCTCGATGGTGCGCAGGGAGTCCGCGTCGTGCTCCTCCTTGAAGAGGCTCGTCTCGGTGACCTCGTCGAGGTCGAGTTCGAGGATGTCGCAGACGATTTCCTTGATCTGCTCCTTGCGCTCGGCGTCGAGGGCGGGGATCTGGGTGGTCATCCGAAGTACCTCCGATGAAGGGCGGTCCGGGACGGACCTGTCGGTGCCGTGCCGGGTGGACGCCCGGTGGGGTGGGTGGGTGGGGGACGTGCGTTGTGACCGATGGATCGATGGTGGGAGCGGCCGCTATCGGTGGCCTATATCGACCAGGCTCGGGGTGAGGCCGGCGGACCGGTCGTCCTTCCAGAGGTGCGAGACCTCTCCGAACTGCCGGTACACCCAGGCGTCGTCGTAGATCGTCTCCAGGTAGCGGTCGCCGCCGTCGGGCAGGACGAGCACCACGTTCGAGCCGGGGATGATGTCCGGCGCGATCCGTTCCAGCGCCGAGACGACGGCTCCGGAGGAGCCGCCGGCGAGGACGGCCTCGTGGCGGACGAGCCGCCGGCAGCCGACGACGCAGTCGAGGTCGCTGACGTGGATGACCCGGTCGGCGTCCGAGGGACGCAGCAGCCGCGGCACGACGGACGCGCCGTGGCCCGGGATGAGCCGGGTGCGGCGTTCCTGCGGGCCGAAGAGCACGCTGCCGAGGGCGTCCACCGCGTTGATGGTGGTGGTCATGCCGTGCCGGCGGATGTACTCGGCGCAGCCGCCGAGGGTTCCGCTGGTGCCGGCGGACACGACGAGCTGGTCGACGCGGCCGTCGAGGGCCTCGGCGATCTCGCGCATCGTGGTCTGGTGGGCGATCGGGTTGAGGGGGTTGGAGTACTGGTCGGGCCAGTAGGCGTCCGGGGTCTCGGCGACGAGGTCGGCGACGCGGCGCAGGCGGGCCGGCAGCAGCTCGCCGGTGGTCGGGTCGGGGTCGACGACGATCTCGACCTCGGCCCCGTAGGCCCGCAGGATCGCCACGTTCTGGCGGGTGGTCCGGGCGTCCACCACGCAGATGAAACGCAGTCCGAAATAGCCGCAGATCTGGGCGAGTCCGATGGCGAGGTTGCCGGAACTCGATTCGATGACGGTCGACCTGCCGGGAACGAGTTCCCCGGTCCTGATGCGCGCCAGCACCATGGAAAGTGCCGAGCGGTCCTTGATACTTCCTCCGGGATTGAACCGCTCCACCTTGGCGAACACCCGCGAGCCGAGGCCCGGCAGCAAACGCTCCAGTTCAATGAGCGGAGTTCCTCCCACGGTAGAGAGGATTCCCTTCGTCCCTTCGTCGTACGGCATCTGATGCAGCCATCCTCTGCTGGGAGTTGCGGGGTGCGGATACAGCGTGACGAGATTCGGCCAATCCGCTATATCGCCGCCATACGACCGGTTATAGCCGGCACATAGCGGCCGGCCGGAATCTGTTGCACATCGCACCACGGAACTCCCCATGCAGACGGAAGAGAGAGTCCCTCACATGACCGGCACCGACTCGCGCATTCAGAAAGTCGTCATCCTCGGCGGCGGTACCGCCGGCTGGATGACCGCCGCCTATCTCGGCAAGGCGCTCCAGGGCACCGTGGACATCACCGTCCTGGAGGCGCCGGCCATTCCGCGGATCGGTGTCGGCGAGGCCACCGTCCCGAACCTCCACAAGGTCCTCTTCGACTACCTCGGCATCGCCGAGGAGGAGTGGATGCGGGAGTGCAACGCCAGCTTCAAGATGGCGGTCCGCTTCGTCAACTGGCGCACCGGCGGCCAGGGCGAGCCGAACGCCCGCACGCTGGAGAACGGCGGACCGGACCACTTCTACCACCCGTTCGGGATCCTGCCCGACAGCGACAACGTCCCGATGTCCCACTACTGGGCGAAGTCGAAGCTGGAGGGCCAGACGGACGAGCCGTTCGACTACGCGTGCTTCCGCGAGCCCCCGGTCATGGACGCGAAGCTGTCCCCGAAGTGGATCGACGGCACCCCCTCCACCCGCTACGCCTGGCACTTCGACGCCGCCCTGGTCGCCGACTTCCTGCGCCGCTTCGCCACCGAGAAGCAGGGCGTCCACCACGTCCAGGACGAGATGACGCACGCGGAGAAGGACGAGCGCGGCTTCGTCACGGCCCTGCACACCAAGGCCGGCCGGGTGCTGGACGCCGACCTCTTCGTGGACTGCTCCGGCTTCCGCGGCCTGCTGATCAACCAGGCCATGGAGGAGCCGTTCATCGACATGAGCGACCACCTCCTGTGCGACAGCGCCGTGGCCACCGCGGTCCCGCACGACGACGAGGCGAACGGCATCGAGCCCTACACCTCCGCGATCGCGATGTCCTCCGGATGGACCTGGAAGATCCCGATGCTGGGCCGTTTCGGCTCCGGCTACGTGTACTCCAGCAAGTTCACGACGAAGGAGGAGGCCACCAAGGAATTCAGCGCCCTGTGGGGTCTGGACCCGGAGACGACGAAGTTCAACCACGTGAAGTTCCGCGTCGGCCGCAACCGCCGCGCCTGGGTCAACAACGTGGTGAGCATCGGGCTTTCCTCCGCCTTCCTGGAGCCGCTGGAATCGACCGGCATCTACTTCATCACCGCGGCCATCTACCAGCTCGCCAAGCACTTCCCGGACCGGAACTTCAACCCCGAGCTGGCCAACAGCTTCAACCGTGAGATCGAGGTGATGTTCGACGACACCCGCGACTTCATCCAGGCGCACTTCTACTACGCCCCGCGCAACGACACCCCGTTCTGGCGGGCGAACAAGGAGCTGACGCTCCCGCAGAACATCCAGGAGAAGATCTCCGCGTACAAGGCCGGTCTGGCGATCAACTCCCCGATCGCGGACGAGTCCACGTACTACGGGAACTTCGAGGCGGAATTCCGCAACTTCTGGACGAACGGCAGCTACTACTGCGTCTTCGCCGGCCTCGGTCTGGAGCCGGACGCCCCGCTGCCGATCCTCGCGCACAAGCCCGACTCCGTCGCCGGCGCCGAGGCCATGTTCGGCAAGGTGAAGCAGGAGCAGCAGCACCTGCTCGACACCCTCCCGAGCACCTACGACTACCTGCGCAAGCTGCACGGCAAGCAGTAGTCCCCGAGCTCCCTCCCCGATCGCTTCCGGTGCGCAGGCCCGGAGCCGGCCCCTCCCTCCGGCTTCCGGGCCCGCGCCGCACCCCAGCTTCAGGAGTAACCAGTCATGTCCCACACGCCCCAGCCGTCCCCGTCCGTCCGTCCCGGCAGCCCGTCCGCCGGTGCGGTCGAAACCGACATCAGGCCCCTGATGGCGGCCTTCCCGTCCGGCGTATCGGTGATCACGACGATCGGTGCGGACTCCGAACCCCGCGGTATGACCTGCAGCTCCCTCGCCAGCGTCGCGCTCTCCCCGCCGACCATCGTGCTGTGCCTGCGCACCGAGAGCCCCACCGCGCAGACCGTCCTGGAGACCGGTCACGTCGCGGTCAACCTGCTCCACGAGAACGCCCGCCCCGTCGCCGACCTGTTCGCCTCGGGCGCCGCGGACCGCTTCCAGCGCACCGAGTGGCGCCTCCCGCTGGGGGCCGGCGGCCCGCACCTGACGGAGGCCGCGCACGCCATCGCGGACGGGGAGGTGACCCACGCGGTCGAGTTCGGAACCCACACGGCGGTGTTCGTGCGCGTCACCCGCGTCTCGCAGCACGACGACGTCGACCCCCTGCTCTACGGCAAGCGCAGATACGCCCGCTGGACCGACGCCACGGGCGTCCCCGGACCGCCCGCCGCGGCCCCACCCCTGTCGGCGATATCCGCCGCCCCGGTCCAGGCGGCACCCGCCTCCGCGCCCTCCCCCGCCGCCTCCGTCGCGGCCGACCGGCCCGTCGCCCCGGCCGTCGCCGGCACCGCGAAGGAGGCCGCCCGTGTCAGCCCGTGACCCGCTTCCCGACCTGCTGATCGCGATCCCCGCGGTCATCATCGCCTGCAAGGCCGGCGCGATGCTCTTCCGCCGCATGGGTCAGCCGCCGGTCATCGGCGAGATCGCCGTCGGCATCCTGCTCGGCCCCTCGCTGCTGGGCTGGCTGTGGCCCGACGCCCAGACATGGCTGTTCCCCGGGACGGTCCTGCCGTTCACCGGGGCGTTCGGAAACATCGGTCTGCTGGCGTTCATGTTCCTGGTGGGCCTGGAGCTCAACCTCTCGGCCCTGCGCGGGCACAGTCGTACGGCCATCTCCGTCAGTCAGGCGAGCATCGCGCTCCCGCTGCTCCTCGGCACGGGCCTGGCGCTGCTGATGTACGACACGATGGCCCCCGACGGGGTCTCCAAGCTCGCGTTCGTCCTGTTCATCGCGGTGTCCATGAGCATCACGGCCTTCCCGGTGCTCGCCCGGATCCTCACCGACCGGGGCATGTACAACACGCGCATCGGCGCGCTGGCCATGGCCTGCGCGGCCGTGGACGACGTGACCGCCTGGTGCCTGCTGGCCGCCGTGGTCGCCGTCAGCACCAGCAGCTCCCCCGTCGAGGCGTTCACCACCGCGGCCCTCGCCGCGCTGTTCCTCGCCTTCATGATCTACGCGGTCCGGCCGCTGCTGGCGAAGTGGGCCGTACGGGCCGCCCGCACCGTCGACTCCGTCGTCCTGGTGGTCCTCTTCAGCGGCCTGTGCCTGTCCGCCTTCACCACCGACCAGATCGGCGTGCACGCCCTGTTCGGCGCCTTCGTCTTCGGTGTGATCACCCCGCGCGGCTCCCGCGTCATCGAGCTGTGCGCGGCGCGGCTGCGGGCCTTCACGATCCCGATCCTGCTCCCGCTGTTCTTCGTCAACACCGGGCTGAAGACCGACGTCGGACTGCTGGCCGGCGACCCGATGATGTGGGTGTGGGCCGCCGCGATCATGGCCGTCGCCTTCCTGGGCAAGTGGGGCGGCAGCACCGGCGCGGCCCGGGCCAGTGGCCAGTCCTGGCGGGACTCGATGCAGATCGGGGCGCTGATGAACTGCCGGGGCCTGACCGAGCTCGTGGTGCTGAACCTCGGCCTGGAGCTCGGTGTCATCGGACCCGAACTGTTCACGATGCTGGTGCTGATGGCGCTCGTCACCACCGCCGTCACCTCACCCGCGCTGTCCTGGATCCGGCGGGGCCTGCCACCGGGCGAGGACTCCGGGAACCTGCCCGACGGCCCCCTGGCCCACGAACCGGTGCGATTGCCGGCCAAGGCGGCGGCCCCGGCGACTGCGGGCGCGGCCCCGGCGACCGCCACGACCGCGGCGCCGTCCGGGCCCTGAGCACGGCCGCCGCCCGGCACCGCCCGGCACCGCCCGGCACCGCCCGCACCGCCGTGCGGCCGCGCCGTCCCCCCTCCCAGGGGACCGGCCCGGCCGCACGGCGGCGTCTGCGGGCGTCGCCGTTCACCGCCCCGCGGCGGCGAGCGGCGCTTCGGCGTGTCCGGCGGCGGCGCGCACCCAGCGGTCGAGCACGGCCTCGGCGGCCCCCGAGTCGAGGGAGGCCGCCGCCCGCGCGACCGCCGCCCGCAGCCGCTCGGTGACGTCGCGGCCCCGCGCCGGCTCGCCCGCGGCCAGCGCCGCGCCGGCCGAGAGCAGCACCGCGTCGCGCACCGCCCCGCGCTCCCCGCCGGCGAACAGCCGTCGGGCCACCGCCGCGTTGTACACGGCGTCGGCGCCGCGCAGGGCGTCCACGGGGGCGAACGGGATGCCGATGTCGCGGGGGTCGAAGGATTCCTCCCGAACCCTTCCCCCCTCGACGCTCAGCACCGTCGAGGTCGTGGTGACGCTGAGCTCGTCGAGCCCGTCGTCCCCGCGGAAGACCAGTCCGCTGCCGCCGCCGCGCGCCAGCACCCCGGCGATCAGGGGCAGGAGCCGCGCGTCGGCCACGCCGACCGCCTGGGCGGTGGGCCTGGCCGGGTTGGTGAGCGGCCCGAGCGCGTTGAAGACCGTCGGGATCCCCAGCTGCTTGCGGACGGTGGCGGCGTAGCGCATGGACGGGTGGAAGTCGGGGGCGAAGGCGAAGGTGATGCCCGCCTCCTCCACCAGCGCCGCCACCCGGGCCGGCGCGAGGCGCAGGGTCACGCCCAGCGCCTCCAGCACGTCGGCGGATCCGGAGGCCGAACTCGACGCCCGGTTGCCGTGCTTGACGACCCGGGCGCCGGCGCCGGCCGCGACGATGGCGGACATCGTGGAGATGTTCACGGTACGGGCTCCGTCGCCGCCCGTACCGACCACGTCGACCGTGGCGCCCGGTACGTCGAGGGGAACCGCGTGGTGAAGCATGGCGCGGACCAGGCCCTCCAACTCGCCGACCGTCTCCCCCTTGCCGCGCAGGGCGACGAGGAAGCCGGCGAGCTGGGCGTCGGTCGCCTCGCCGCGCATCACCTGGTCCATGGCCCAGGCGGTGTCGGCGGCGGCCAGGTCCCGACCGGCGAGCAGGGTCTCCAGCAGGACGGGCCAGGTGCGCTGTCGTACGGCCGGTTCTGGTCTGACGGTGGTCACTTGGATCCCCTCGGTGGGTGGGTTCGTGTGGAGGCTCAGTTCCACTCGTCGTGGTCCGGCGACGCGGACGCGGTCGCGGTCGGACGAGCCGGAGCCTGCGGGATGGTGGCGTCCGCCGTCACGCTGCTCGCGCTCTCCGCCGCACCCTCGTTCGCGATCTGCGCCCCACCCGCGACGGCCACCGCCGCGATGATCGCGATGGTGATGCGCTTGACCTGGGTGCGCCACGTGATCTGCATTTCTGTTCTCCCCCGTCGGCTTCTGCTTGAGCTCCGGTCTGTTCCGGTGAGAAGAACACTAGGAAGGGGCGGCTTCGAGCTGATATCGCTGCGTACATCGGAGCCACAGGATTTCGATAATGGCGATATAACCGCTGATCAGAGGGGGTCCCGATGGCGATAACGAACTTCGGGACCCCCCTTGACCACCGCCCTCGGTCCGCCTGAGGGACGCTTGAAAGTCCCTCGCCGACCCGACGGCGACAATGCGAGAAGCGGAGGCTCAGCGTTCCCGATACATTTCGGCCACCAGGAAGGCCAGATCGAGCGATTGCGTTCGGTTGAGCCGGGGGTCACAAGTGGACTCGTAGCGTTCGCTCAGTCCGTCCAGACTGACCTCCTCGCCGCCGCCCACGCATTCGGTGACGTCTCCCCCGGTGAATTCCAGGTGCACGCCCCCGGGATGGGTCCCGAGCTCGCGGTGGACCTCGAAGAAGCCCTTCACCTCGTCGACGATGTCGTCGAAGCGCCGCGTCTTGAGGCCCGAGGGGGCCTCGAAGGTGTTGCCGTGCATGGGGTCGCTCACCCACGCCACCGGCGCCCCCTCCGCGGCCGTCTTCTCCACCAGTTCGGGCAGCCGGTCGCGGACCCGGCCCGCGCCCATCCGGACGATGAAGGTGAGTCGGCCGGGCTCGCGTTCGGGATCGAGCCGCTCGATCAGCCTCAGCACGGTGTCGGAGTCGGTGGTGGGGCCCAGCTTGACCGCGATCGGGTTGGCGATCTTCGAGAAGAACTCCACGTGCGCCCCGTCGAGGTCGCGGGTGCGCTCCCCGATCCAGAGCATGTGACCGCTGGTGGCGTAGTGGCGCCCGGTCACCGGGTCCTCCCGGACCAGCGGCTCCTCGTACTCCAACAGCAGCCCCTCGTGGCTGACGAAGAACTCCACGGCGTGCTGGATGCGTTCGTCGGCCCCGCAGGCCCGCATGAAGTTGAGGGCCTGGTCGATCTGGGTGGCGAGCGCCGCGTAGCGTTCGCCGACGGGCGAGCGGGCCACGAAGTCCTGGTTCCAGGCGTGCGCCTGGCGCAGGTCCGCGTACCCGCCGGTGGTGAAGGCCCGTACGAGGTTCAGCGTGCCGGCGGCGGCCTGGTGCATCCGCAGCAGCCGCTCCGGGTCCGGTTCGCGTTCCCCCGGCTCGAAGGGGAAGCCGTTGACGGCGTCGCCCCGGTAGGCGGGCAGGGTCACCCCGCCGCGGGTCTCGGTGGGCTTGGAGCGGGGTTTGGCGTACTGCCCCGCCATCCGGCCGATCTTCACGACCGGTACGGAGGCGGCGTACTGGAGGACGAGCGCCATCTGGAGCAGGGTGCGCACCTTGCGGCGTACGGAGTCCTCGCGGACGTCCGCGAAGGTCTCGGCGCAGTCCCCGCCCTGGAGGAGGAAGGCCTCGCCCCGGGCCACGGCGCCGAGCCTCTGCTTGAGCTGCTCGCACTCGGCGGCCACCACCAGCGGGACGGTGTCGCGCAGGCGCGTCCGTACGGTGTCCAGGGCCCGGGGGTCGGGCCACTCGGGTTGTTGTGCCGCGGGCAGGGCCCGCCAGGAATCCACGTGCTCCACGAGATGCTCCTTTGTCACCCGACGAGGGTGTCTGCGGACGGGGTCCGTGCGGTGGTCAGGAAGTTCTGCAGGAGCCGCATGCCGCCGACCATGGTGATCGACTCGGGGTGGAACTGCACCCCTTCGACGGCCAGGGTGCGGTGGCGCAGGCCCATCACGTAGCCGTCGTCGACCGCGTGGGCGGTGGCGATCAGCTCCGGCGGCAGGGGCTGCTCGACGATGAGCGAGTGGTACCGGGTCGCGGTCATGGTGGTGCCGAGGCCGGCGAAGACCCCCGCGCCGTCGTGCGTGACCTCGCTGGTCTTGCCGTGCTTGAGCCGGTCGGCGACCCGCACCCGGCCGCCGTGGGCCAGGGCGATGGCCTGGTGGCCCAGGCAGATCCCGAGCAGCGGCACCCGCCCGGCGAAGCGGTGCACCAGCTCGACGTGGCCCGACTCGGCGGGGTGTCCCGGGCCCGGGCCCAGGACCACGGCGTCGGGGCGCCGCGCCGCGAGGGCGCCCGGGGTCTGGGTGCGGGAGCGGACGACCTCGGTGGTGGCGCCGAGGGTGCGCAGGTACTGGTCGATGATGTGGGTGAAGCTGTCGTAGGCGTCGACGAGCAGGACCTTCACGGCAGCAGCTCCTCACCGGTGAGCGCCCAGTAGGCCGCTCCCATCTTGTGCAGGGTCTCGCGCCACTCGGCGGCGGGCGAGGAGTCCGCGACGATGCCGGCGCAGCTCTGGGTGGAGTACGTCGACCCGTCGTGGGTGACGGTGCGGATGCACAGGGCGAGGCGGGACCACCCCCGGACGTCGACGAGGCCGACGGCGCCCGCGTACATGTTCCTCGGTTCGCACTCCAGTTCGGAGATGATCTCCATGGCGCGGATCTTGGGGGCGCCGGTGACGGTTCCGGCGGGGAAGGTGGCGGCCAGCGCCGACCAGGTGTCCTCCCCCGGGGCGAGCAGGCCCTCGACGGTGGAGACGAGGTGGAAGACGTGCGAGAAGGTCTCGACCGTCATCACCTCGGGGGCGTCGAGGGTGGCGGGCAGGCACACCCGGCCGATGTCGTTGCGGCACAGGTCCACGAGCATCACGTGCTCGGCCCGTTCCTTCTCGCTGGCGAGCAGGGCCTCGATGCGCGGACGGTCCACCTCCGGGTCCCCGCTGCGCGGGGTGGTGCCGGCGATGGGGCGCATGACGATGCGGTCGCCCTCGGTCCGGAAGAGCACCTCGGGGCTGGCGCCGATCAGCGTCGAGCCGTCGCGGGGGACGAGGTACATGTACGGGGAGGGGTTGCGGGCGCGC
Source organism: Streptomyces sp. NPDC103540 (assembly GCF_055584445.1). Lineage (NCBI taxonomy): Bacteria > Bacillati > Actinomycetota > Actinomycetes > Kitasatosporales > Streptomycetaceae > Streptomyces > Streptomyces sp. NPDC103540. The sequence goes on along the minus strand of NZ_JBVJMA010000004.1, from coordinate 202,833 downwards.
AGGCGCCGGTAGACGTCCGCGGGGGTCAGCGCGCTGTCCACCTCGATGCGGTGGCCGATCTGGATCTGGTAGATGTCGCCGACGCCGATGTGGCGCAGGCAGCGTTCCACGTGGGCCCGGAAGGAGGCCTCGTCGGTGCTGTCGCGGACGGCGCTCGGCGCGGGCGCCCCGGGGGTGCGACCCGCGGGCTCGCTCATGCCGGCGGTGAGCCGCTCCACGATCCCGGCGAGGTCGGTACGCGCCGCGGGGCCGCCGTCGGGGCCGAAGGCGCCCCCGGCGCGGGCCGCGAGGCGGACGGCGGTGCCGGCGTCGAGGTCGTACCAGACGGTGTCCTGGAAGAGGGTCAGGACGAGGTCGGGGGCGCCGTCGGCGGAGGCGGGCCGCTCGGGCAGTTCCTCCATGTACCAGGCGGCTCCGTAGCCGATGGTGGCGAGGAAGCCGAAGGCGTAGTCGGGGCGGGGGCTGTCGACGTCGAAGGAGGCCTGAACGGCCCGCAGCACGTCCCAGACCTGCCCGGGGCGCTCGAACAGACGGTCACCGCCGGGGCCGACGGCCAGGCCGAGCCGGTCGGCGACCTCGGAGAGGCGGGCCAGTACGGAGGGGACTCCGACGGCGGAGATCCGCCCGGGGTGGATCCGCAGCTCGGCGAGCCGGCCGAAGCCGACGACGGCGGAGTTCCCGTCGAACTCGGGGCTCTCCAGGGACTCCAGGAGGAAGACGTCCTGCCCGAACCGCGCCCGCAGGGCCTCGTACAGCTCCATCGGCGGGTGCGGGTCGAGGGGGGTCTCCTCGATGTGGACGCGCAGTGGGGGGCGGCCGTCGTCGGCCGGCGCCCGAGTGGTGGTGTCGAGCAGTGTGGTCACTGGTTCTCTTTCCTCGGAGGGCTCGGGACCGGGCCTGACCGGGCGGGGGTGGCGCGTGGGGGGCGTGTGGGGGGCGTGGCGCGTGGAGGGCGTGTGGGGGGTGCGGCGCGGACTCAGCCGTAGCGGCGCATCTCGTGGAAGAAGTCCTCGACGACGCCGAGGCGGCCCTGCTCGCGGAGGGTGTCGTGGATGTGGCGGCCGACGGCGAGGTCGAGGACGCCCAGTCCGAAGGGGGAGAAGAACACCGGCTTGTCCTCGGGGACGGCGAGCCGCCCGGAGAGCACGTCGTAGAGGGTGCCGTCGACGAATTCGCGGCTGCCGGTGAGCTGTTCGGCGAGGTGGGGGGAAGTGTCGGCCTTCAGGCAGTGCTCGATGTCGTCGACGACGTTGAAGCCGGAGAGGATCACCTCGGGCGACAGGTCGCGCAGCGAGACGTGCAGGACGAGCGGGTTGTGGGTGAACCAGTCCGGGTCGGTGACGTGGGGGGTGCCGGCGACGGTCGCGAAGACGACGAGGTCGCTCTCGCGGATCAGCTTCTCGGCGCTGTCGTGGACGGTGACCGGACCCTGCTCGCCGGAGCGGGCGAGGTAGTCGGCGAAGCCCTCGGCGTGCTCGGTGGACAGGTCGTGCACACCGATCTCGTCGAACTCCCAGCCGGTGCCCGCCAGGTACTGGTGGATGAAGCGGGCGATGAGGCCGACGCCGAAGAAGCCGATCCGGCGGGGGCGGCGACCGGCCGGGCTGAGCCGGTCGGCGGCCAGGGCGGCGGAGGCGGCGGTACGGGCCGCGCTGATGATCGAGGATTCCAGGCAGGCGATCGGGTAGCCGGTTTCCGGGTCGTTGAGGATCAGCACGGCGGAGGCGCGCGGAATTCCGGCCGCCACGTTCTCGGGGAAGCTGGAAATCCACTTCAGGCCGTCGACCGGCGCCTCTCCCCCGATGGACGCCGGCAGCGCGATGATCCGCGAGGTCGGACGGTCGGGAAAGCGCAGGAAATAGGACGGCGGATTCACCGTCCCGCCCTCGCCGTGCACCCGATAAGCGGATTCGATCAATCCGACCACATCGGGCGCACGGCCGTCGAGGACTTCGTGCACCTGGGCACCGGGAATCACGGCAAAGGAAGGCGCACCGGCCGTACGTGACATCGCAGACTCCACAACTTGGGCGGTTTTCTCGTCTGCGTTGACGCTAGGGAGCGCACTTATCGCGGGGTTATTGGCCGGTTACGCGGCCCGACCTCATCCCGGTGCGACCGCGTCCAGCTCCCGCAGCGCGCCGACGGCCTTCTCCTCCCAGGGCGGGGAGCCGATCCCCCGGAAGATGGCGAGCGCGGCGGTCACGTGCGCGCGGCCCTCCTCCGTACGGTCGTCGCCGCAGTGGAGCTGTCCGAGGCCCAGGCGGATCTGCCCCTCCAACAACGGCGTGTGGTTGCGCCGCGAGAGGTCCAGCGCCTCCAGGTACGTCTCCTCCGCCGACGCGACCGCCCCGGCCGACCTCCGGGTCTCCGCCAGGCCCAGCAGCGCGTACGCGAGGCCGATCAGGTCGGACTTCTCCTTGACGAGGTGGACGACGTCGGCGAAGGCCTTCTCCGCGGACTCCAACTGGCCCAGCGCGTGATGGGAACGGGCCAGCCTGTACGTGGCCAACGCCATGCCCCGCTTGCCGCCCGGATTGCTCTCGCAGACCCTGACGGCCTCCTGGCTCAGCTCCAGCGCGGACTCGGGGCAGCCCTGGTCGAGTGCGAACTGGGCCATGTTGTGGAGCGCGGACGCGACGGCCACCCGGTCGCCCTCCTCCCGGAACACCGGCAGCGCCTCCTTCAGTCGCGCCATCCCCTGCTCGTAGTCCCCCCGGATCCGGTCGATGAGCGAAAGGTTGCTGAGCGCGAGCGCCCCGCCATGGGCGTGTCCCGCCTCTCGGTAGAGCGAGAAGGCGGTCTCCTGCCGTTCGGCCGACTCGGAGAGATGGCGCAGCCGCAGTTCGACCACGCCCAACTGCATGTGCATGGCCGCCTGCCCGCGGAGGTTGCCGGCAGCCCGCGCCGCGTCGAGGGCGTGGTTGCTGCACTCCTGCCAGTCCTCCAGGTAGTTGCGCGTCTCGAAGAGCACCTGCATGGTGTTGACGAGGTCCCAGGCGAGATCGTGCATGCCCAGCCGGGCCGACTGCTCGACGACCGCCACCAGAGAGAGACGTTCCGCCTCGAACCATTCCAAGGGGGACGTCACCAACTCGTCCAGCAGGAACGCGTCGATCTCCCGGCGCGGCACCTCGCCGTGCACGATGTCGTGATCGCCGCCGTTCTCCCGCCGGTGCGCCTGTTCCGCGATGGTCAGGCAGGTGCGGAAGACCCGGTCGCAGGCCTCCAGGCGGTCCTCCTCGCTCTCCTCCGCCCGCGCCAACTCGTCCGCGTACAGCCGCATCAGGTTCTGGAACCGGTAGCGCAGCTGGCCCGTGGCGTCGACTCCGACGACCTCCAGGAACTGCGCGTCCACCAGGTGCTCTATGAGCCGTTCCGCGTCCAGGACGTCCTGGTCCATCAGCGCGGCCCCGACCCATGCCGTGAAGTCGGGTACGCCGAGCAGCCCCAGCAGCCGGTACAGCCGGGCGGCGTCCTTGTGCAGGTAGCGGTAGCTCAGTTCGAAGCTGGCCCGGATCTGGGACTCGCCCTGGCTCAGCTCGTCCAGCCGGCGGCGGCCGTCGGTGAGCCGGGTGACGAGGTGGCGCACCGTCCAGTGCGGCTTCGAGGCGAGCCGGGCGGCCGCGATGCGCAGGGCCAGCGGGAGCCGGTCGCACAGCTCGACGAGCCGCGCGGACTCGGCGGGCGCCGCCAGGACCCGGGCCTCGCCGACGATCCGGCCCAGCAGCTCGACGGCGTCCTCCTCGGGCAGCAGGCCCAGGTGGACGCGGGCCCGCTGCGGCCAGGTGATGAGCTGCTCCAGCTGCTCGCGGCTGGTGACCAGCACCGTGCAGCCGCCTCCGCCCGGCAGCAGCGGGCGGATCTGCGCGAAGGTGCGGACGTTGTCGAGGACGATCAGCACGCGGCGTTCGGCGAGCACGCTGCGGTAGAGCGCGATCCGGTCCTCCAGCCCGTTGGGCACGTCGTCGCTGTCGACGCCGAGGGAGCGCAGGAATCGGCTGAGGATGTCGCCCGCGGTGGTCGGGGCGTGGTGCTCGTCATAGCCGCGCAGGTCGGCGAACAGCCTTCCGTCCGGGTACTGTTCAGTAACCCGGTGCGCCCAACGGACGGCGAGACCGGTCTTGCCCACGCCCGCGACCCCGGTGATCAGGCCGACCGTGGGGGTGCGCGCACCGTCGTCGCCCTGGCCGTCCACCAGGGTGTCGAGGGAGGCGAGTTCCTCGCTCCGCCCCGCGAACCCGGGTACGTCGGGCGGTAGTTCGGAGGGGACGACCTGTCCCCGGGTCGGCGCCGGCTCCGGCGCGGCCTCCAGGGGCGCCGCCCCCAGTGAGGGGTCGTCGCGCAGGATCGCGTCGTGCAGTTCCTGGAGTTCGGGGCCCGGCTCCATGCCCAGTTCGTCGATGAACTGGCGGCGCGCCTCCCTGAAGCTCTCCATCGCCTCGGCGCGCCGGCCCGACCGGTACTGCGCGAGGATCAGGTGGTAGCGGGTGCGTTCGCGCAGAGGGTGTTCTCTTACCGTCGCGGCGAGTTCGGGCAGCAGGAGCTGGTGGCGTCCGAGGTCGAGCTGCACACTCGTCAGCGCCTCGTAGGCGTTGATGCGGACCTCTTCCCAGCGGGCCGCCTCGTCCTCGACGAGCTGGCCGGTCACCCCGGCCAGGGCTGGGCCTCTCCACAGGGCGAGGGCCTCCGCGTAGAACCGGGCCGCGTCGGCGGGCCTCTGTTCGCGTACGGCGATCTCCGCCTCGGCCACCAGGGTGGTGAAGGTGGCGGTGTCGAGTGCGTGGCCGTCGGCGCGCAGCAGGTACCCGGGATGCGCGGTGGCGATGACCTCGTCGGTCACGCCCTCGGTCTTGAAGGCCTTGCGCAGGGCCGCGATGACGATCGCGACCTGGGTGCGCGCGGTGGCCGGAGGCCTCCCGTTCCAGACTACGTCCACGAGTGTGTCAACCGGCACAATCCGCCCGGGACTCAGGAGCAGAAGGGCCAGAATCGTACGTTGCCGGGCACCTCCTACCGGAACCGACCGCTCCCCCACGGTGGCCATAAGTGGACCAAGAATTCTGAAACTGAGTCGCTCGCCCAATGTGTCTCCCCCCGTCACTGACCGGGCCCGGCCAGCCTGTGCAGCCTACCTGTCTGTCGCTGACAGAAAAGAGGCACGGCACAAGCCATGTGGCTGGTGGGGCACCCATGACCGAAAGCTGATCCGTCATGTGGCGATTGGCTTGAACTCATCCTTCGGGCTCTCCCCGGGTCCTCGTCGGGAGGGCAAACATCAAGCCAATCGGCGGCAAACCGGAAGCCCCCGCCGGGGCCCTCGAAACCCGTCACCGCAACCAACGAAGGCCGCCCGCCGAGGTTGCGCGTGACGCGCTGCCCCGGCGGGCGGCCTGTTCACCGTGCTCCGGTCAGTCCCCGGCGAAGACCGCCGCAAGGGCGGCCGTGGCCGCGAGGAAGGCGTCGTTCTCCTCCGCGGATCCGATCGATACCCGCACCCCGTCGCCCGCGAACGCCCGCACCGCCACCCCCGCCTCGGCGCAGTGCGCGGCGAAGGCGAGGGCCTGTTCGCCCAGCGGGAGCCACAGGAAATTGGCCTCGCTGGGGTCGACGCTCCACCCCTGCTCGGTCAGTCCCGCGCGGACGCGGGCGCGCTCGGCCGTCGTGACGTCGACCCGGGCGCTCAGCTCGGCCCCCGCGCGCAGCGCGGCGAGCGCCGCGGCCTGGGCGAGGCCGCTCACCCCGAAGGGGACGAAGGCCTTGCGGATCGCCGCGATCGCGACCGGGTGGCCGACCGCGTAGCCGACGCGCAGCCCCGCCAACCCGTAGGCCTTCGAGAAGGTGCGCAGGACCACCAGGTGGGGCCGGCCGGCCCGCAGGGTCAGGGCGTCGGGGACCTCCGCGTCGCGGACGTACTCGTGGTAGGCCTCGTCGACGACCACGAGGCAGTCGGCGGGCACCCGGTCGAGGAAGGCCTCCAGCTCGCCGCGGCGCACGACGGAGCCGGTGGGGTTGTTCGGGTTGCAGACGAGGACCAGCCGGGTCCGCGCGTTGATCGCGTCGGCCATCGCCGGCAGGTCGTGCGCCCCGTCGCGCAGCGGGACCTCGACGGGCGTCGCGCCGGAGAGCCTGACCAGGAAGGGGTACGCCTCGAAGGAGCGCCAGGCGTGGACGACCTCGGCGCCGGGCTCGGCGACGGCCTCCAGGAGCATCCGGGTCACGTCGACCGAGCCGGTGCCCACGGCGATCTCGTCCTCGGCGACACCGAGGCGCGCGGCGAGCGCGGCGATCAGCTCGACGCAGTGGTTGTCCGGGTAGCGGTTGACCGCGAGGGCCTCCTCCCGGATGGCCTCGACCACCGACGGGAGCGGCCCGTACGGGTTCTCGTTCGCGGCGAGCGGGTACGAGCGGCCCTGGGGGGACACGACCGCCTTGGCCGGTGTGAAGCCCACGATCCGGTCGAGCACCGAGCGGAACCGGGGCGTCGTCGGCGCGGGGCGGGCGGGTTCGGACATGCGGGGGTCTCTCCTTCTCTCGTTCTGTCGCGCGGTACCAGCGGTACTGGGGCCTGTCGTCACACTCCTGTCGTCGCCCGGAGGCAGGCGGGAGTGTGACGACAGGCCCTAGGAGGTGCGGACGGCCTTGCGCAGCGGCACGTCCGGATCGGTGAGCAGGTCGACGTCCAGCGCGACGCCGTCGGCGATCAGTCGCCGGGCCTGTACGAGGTCACGCGGCCGGTCGACGGTGAGGACGGCCTCCAACCGGTCGCCCGCGAGCCACAGCACGGCCCGGTCGGAGCCGTCCGGCGCGCCGCGCGACACCTTCCGGTCGGCCGCCGCCTGGTGGCCCGCGTACTGCACCATCCGCCCGAACTGCTCCGACCAGAAGTACGGCACCGCGTCGTAGACGGCGTCGTGGCCCAGCAGGCTCGCGGCGGCGGTCTCGGGGGCGTTCAGCGCGGTGTCCCAGTGCTCGACGAGCAGCCGGCGCCCGTACCGCCGCGACCACCACGCGGCGCAGTCGCCGACCGCCACCACCTCGGGCCGTGAGGTGCGCAGCGAGGCGTCGACGACGACGCCGCGGTCGACGGCGAGCCCGCTGCCGTCGAGCCAGTCCACCTCCGGGCGCGCCCCGACGCCGGTCACGACCACGTCGGCCTCGACGCGGGTGCCGTCGGTCAGGGTCGGCCCGCCCTCGTCCACCGAGGCCACCGCCACCCCGCAGCGCAGTTCGACGCCGGCCTCGGCGTACCAGGGGGCGGTCAGGGCCCCGGCCGCCGTGCCGAGGGCGCCGGCGAGCGGGGCGGCGGCGGACTCCAGGACGGTGACCCGGCAGCCGCGCGCGGCGGCGGCGCCCGCCACCTCGGCGCCGATCCAGCCCGCGCCGATGACGACCACGCGCGCGCCCGGGGCGAGGGCGCCGCGCAGGCCGCGCGCGTCGTCCAGGGTCCGTACGACGTGTTGCGGACCCTCGCCGGGCAGCCGGACGGGGGTGGCGCCCGTCGCGAGGACCAGCCCGTCGTACTCCAGCGCGCCCGCGTCCGTCTCCAGGACCCCGCCGGACCGGCCGGTGTGCGGGCGCAGGGCACGGGCCCGTACGCCGAGGCGCGGGGCGCAGGCGAGCGCGTCCCAGTCGGCGGGCAGGGTGGTGTCGTCGGTCGCGCCGGCGAGGACGGCCTTCGAGAGCGGGGGCCGGTCGTAGGGGGCGTGGGGTTCGGCTCCGACGAGGGTCAGTCCGCCCTCGTAGCCCTGGGCGCGCAGGGCTTCCGCGGTGCGCAGGCCGGCGAGTCCGGCGCCGACGACGATCACGTTCCTCATGGCTCAGGCCTCCGGTTCCTGTGCGGCGGCGATCGATTTGGCCAGGGCCGTCTTGACGGGGATCCGCAGGTGTTCGGCGGCGGCCACCACGTCCTCGTACTCGGGCTGGGCGTTGACGGTGCGTCCGCGCAGGGTGGCGACCTTGACGCGGACGGGGGCGCCGTCGAGGAAGACGGTGGTGAAGGCGCGTTCCAGTTCGCTCTTGGCCACGGTGTGCGTGCGGGTGCCGATGGTGGAGGTCTCGGTGGTGATCGTCTCGCGCACCAGGGGCAGCAGGGCGGGCGGGCAGAGCACCGACAGGGTGTGGGCGGGGCGGCCCTTCTTCATCAGGATGGGGGTGAGCCAGGCGTCCGAGGCGCCGACGGCCATGAGGCGCGCCAGGACCTGGGGCCAGATCCGCGGGTCGAGGTCGTCGACGTTGGCGCTGACGACGACCGCCTCCGTGCCGGTCTCCGGGACGGCGGGCGGCGGCGGTCCGGTCGGGGTGCCGAGGACGACGCGGACCACGTTCGGTTGTCCGGGCAGGTCCCGGGAGCCGGCCCCGGTGCCGAGGGCGCTCAGGGTGAGCGGGGGCATGGCGCCCCAGGCGGAGCAGAGGGTGAGGACGAGCGCCGCCCCGGTCGGGGTGCACATCTCGTACGGGAGTTCGCCGGAGCGGGCCGGGGCGCCGTGGTCGGCGAGCAGGCGCAGGACCGCCGGTACGGGGACGGGGATGTCGCCGTGGGCGGCGCGGACCCGTCCGCTGCCGAGGACCAGCGGGGTGGCGGTCGCGGTGGTGAGGCCCAGGGCGTGGAAGGCCGCGCACACGCCGACGACGTCGGCGATGGCGTCGAGGGCGCCGACCTCGTGGAAGTGGACGTCGTCCACCGGGATCCCGTGGACGGCCGCCTCGGCGCGGGCCAGGCGGGCGAACACGGACTGGGCCGACTCCCGTACCGCCTCGGGGAGGTCGGCGGCGGCGAGGGTGGCGCGGATGGAGCCCCAGGTGCGGTGGTGGGAGTGACCGGGACGAGGGTGGTCGTGGTCGTGGTCGTCGTGGTCATGGTCATGGTGGTCGTGGTCGTGGTCGTGATCGTGATGGGGGTCATGCCCGGCGTCGTGAGCGGCGTCGTGAGCGGCGTCGTGCGCGGTGTCGACGTGGACCTTCGTCGCCGCCAGCCCGCACCGGGTGACGCGCTCCACCCGCAGGGTGATCTCGCCGGGGGCCACGGCGTCCACGGCTCGCCGGACCTCGTCCAGGGGCGCGCCCGCGTCGAGCAGCGCGCCCAGGAGCATGTCGCCGGAGGCTCCCGAGGAGCAGTCGAACCAGGCGTCGGTCGCCGCGCTCACGGCTTCACCGCCGTACGACGGGTCATGCGCGCGGCGGCGACGGCCGCCCCGAAGCCGTTGTCGATGTTGCACACCACCACGCCCGGACCGCAGGAGTTGAGCATGGTGAGCAGCGGAGCGATGCCGCCGAAGGCCGCGCCGTAGCCGACGCTGGTCGGGACCGCGATGACGGGGGCGCCGACGAGCCCGGAGACCACGCTCGGCAGGGCCCCGTCCATGCCGGCGACCACGATCAGGCAGTCGGCCGCGTCGAGTTCGTCGCGGACGGCCAGCAGCCGGTGGATGCCGGCCACCCCGACGTCGCGCACCTGGTCGACGTCACAGCCGAACTCCCGGGCCACGAAGGCCGCTTCGCGCGCCACCGGTTCGTCCGAGGTGCCGGCGGTGACCACCAGGACCCGGCCGCCGGCGCCTTCGCGCGGGGGGCCGACGGCGGCGCAGCGGGCGACGGGGTCGATCCGGGCCCCGGGGAAGGCGGCGAAGACCGCCTCCAGCGCCTCGTCGGGCAGGCGGGTGGCCAGGCCGGAGCGCCCGCCCGGCTGGTCGCGGAGCGCCTCCAGCAGGGCGACCGTCTGCTCCGGGGTCTTGCCCGCGCCGTAGACCACCTCGGGGTCCCCGGTGCGCAGGGCGCGGTGGGTGTCCAGGCGGGCGAAGCCCAGGTCCCGGGTGCCCGAACGGTCGGCGCCGCCGTCGAGGGGGCCGCGGACCAGGGTCCGCAGGGCCTCCTCGGCGGTTTCGGCTCCCGAGGAGACCCGCGTCAGCAGTGCGTGGACTTCTTCACGATCCATGGCCGATCTGTTCCCTGGTCTCTTCGGTCTCGTTGAGTGATCCGGAGCGGAATCCGCGGGGGTCGACCTCCACGGAGGCGAACCCGGTGCGGCGTACGGCGTCCAGCGCCGGGGCGCAGGCCGCGACCGCTTCGACGGCCGCCGGGTCGACCTGGATCAGCGCCCGCCGCCCCAGGTCGCGGACCCGCAGGTCGTAGCTGGCGATGCCGGCGCGGCGCAGGCCGTCGCGCAGGGCCTGTTCGGCGGCGTCCACCCGGGCGAGGCGTTCGCGGGTGATGGCCAGGCCGTAGGCGACCCGGCTGGAGAGGCAGGGTGCGGCGGGCTTGTCCCAGGTGCGCAGGTTCCAGTGCCGGCCGGCGGCGCGGACCTGCCGTTTGGTCAGGCCGGCGTCGGCCAGCGGGGTGACCGCGCCGTGGGCCGCGGCCGCCCGGATGCCCGGGCGGAAGCGGTCGGTGAGGTCGTCGGCGTTGGTCCCGGTGGCGACGTGGGCGAGGCCGTGTTCGGCAGCCACCGCGACGAGCCGGCCGACCAGTTCGTCCTTGCAGAACCAGCAGCGGGAGCGGGAGTTCTCGCGGTAGCCGGGGGATTCCATCTCGTGGGTGGCCACGAAGGTGTGGGGTGCGCCCAGTTCGTGGACGATCTCCCGTACGCCGTCCCGTTCGCGGTGGGAGAGGCTCGCCGAGTCCCCGGTGGCGGCGAGCACCCGGCCGGGGCCGAGCGCGCGCACGGCCGCGGCCAGCAGCAGGGCGGAGTCCGTGCCGCCGGAGAAGGCGACGACCACCGATCCCAGTTCCGTCAGCCGGCGGTGCAGGGCGGCGAGTCCGTCGAGGGGGACGGGGTCGTCCGGGTCGGGCCGCATGCCCGTCACTCGATTTCGAGGGCGGACGTCATGGCCTGGAGCTTCGCGCAGGTCTCCTCGTACTCGGTCTGCGGGTCGGAGTCGGCGACGAGCCCGCAGCCCGCGTACAGGGAGGCGTTGGCGCCGTCGAGGAGCGCGGAGCGGATCGCGACGGCGAACTGGCCCTGGCCCCGGTGGTCGGCCCAGCCGACGGCTCCGGCGTACCAACTGCGGTCGAGGCCCTCGTTGCGGTCGAGCCAGTCGAGGGCCTGCGCGCGCGGGTGGCCGCCGAGGGCGGGGGTGGGGTGGAGGCACTCGACGAAGTCGAGGACGCCCGTCGGGGAGTCGCCCGACAGCCGGCCGCGCACCTTCGTGGACAGGTGTTGCACGGTGGCGAGTTTGACCACGCGCGGCGGCGTCTCGGCTTCGACCTCGGCGCAGGAGTCGGCGAGGGCGCGGCGCAGCATCCGGACGACGACCTCGTGCTCGTGGCGGATCTTGGCGCTGTCGACCAGCTCCCGCTCGTGGGCCTCGTCCTGTTCGGGGGTGGCCCCGCGCGGGGTGGTGCCGGCCAGGCCGAGGGCGTGCACGGTGGGGCCGTCGACGCGTACGAGGTATTCGGGGGTGGCCCCGAGGAAGGTGCGCCCGTCGTGGTCGACGGCGAAGAGCGTGGCGGCGGGGTTGGCCTCGCGCAGGCGGCGTACGGCGCGCGGCACGTCGAAGGCGCGGGACGCGGTGACGCGCAGCTCGCGCGCCAGCACCACCTTCTCGAAGGCGCCGGCGCGCATGCCGTCGGTGGCGTCGCGCACCAGTCGCTTCCAGTCCTCGGCGGCGGGGAGTTCGGCGCACGTGTGGGTGCGGGCGGCGGGCGACGGGGGCGCCGCGGGCGGCTCCGACGCCGGGTCCGCCTCGGCGGGCAGGCAGGCGGCGGCGAGGGCGGCGAGTCGCTCGGCCGCGCGCTCGGGGTCGTCGCCGGGCGACAGTACGGCGTTGAGCCGCAGTTCGGCGTGGCCGGGGGCCCGGGGGGCCTCCGGGGTGGGTTCGAGGCTGCGGATCTGCAGCGCGGGGACCCACATCAGGGTGTCGGGGAGCCGCCCGGGTGATGCTCCCCGGTCGGGGGCGAAGGCGAAGCCGCCAACGGCCAGGGGGCCTTCGCCGGTGCCGAGGGCGTCGTCGCCGGTGCCTCCGGCGACGAGGTCGCGGACGAGCCGGGTCCACTCCTCGCGGACGGAGCGCACCCGGTCGGCGCCGTGTCCTCGCAGGTCGTGCGCGGTACCGAGGGCGATGAGGGAGCCCTGGTCCCAGGCCGACCGCCACAGCAGGGCGCGCGGGGTGTGGAGCCTGGCCCGGCCCCAGAGGGCGAGCGGGTCCACCCCGGGTAAGGGCGCGGCCCAGGCGGCGAGGGTCGGGCGTCCGGTGCGGCGGGCCCGGTCGGCGGCCCGTACGCAGGTGGCGAGCAGGCCGCGCGGGTCGGTGGGGTCGAGCGGGTCGCCGGGGCGCGGCGGGGCGGGGGCGACGCCGGGTGCGGTGGGTGCGGGGCGGGGCGGCGCCGTACGGGACGACGGGGCGGTGCGGGGCGGCGCGGTGCGGGACGGGGTCGCCATGCTCAGTACACCCCTTCGATGGCGGTCGGGCCGCCCTCGACGGTGAGGGGTTGTACGTCGGCCAGGCCGTCCTGCGGGTACCGCGCGGTGGGCCGGACGCGGACCACGGAGTCCCGCTCCAGGGTCCAGGGCAGCAGCAGGTCGCGGGAGACGAGGCTGATCCTGGCCTGGCCGCGCTCGCCGTGGGCCACCGGGGTGAGGGTGTCGTCGGGGTCCACGACCGTCACGCGGCTGTAGGGGTGGAAGGGGACGAAGACGCAGCGTTCCTCGTCCTGTCCGCCCGCGTACTGTCCGCCCGCGTCCTGTCCACCGGCGCGTGGACGCTGCGGAGCGATGCCCATCATCGTGTTGCCGTAGAGGCCGACGACGACGGCCTGCGGGAAGAGTTCGTCCTCGAAGACGGCGAGCGTCTCGGGGCTGACGCTGGTGCCGGCCCAGATGATGCCGCGGACCTTCTCGCGGACCAGGTCCAGCAACCGCTCGTCGGCGGCGATGGCCTCCAGCACCGGCGGGGTGGCGAACAGGACGGACACGGGCTGGGTGGCCAGGACGTCGTGGGCCTGCGCCAGGATGTGGCGCACGTAGCGGCCCGCCTCCTCGGCCCGTCCCTGCTTGACGCTGCTCTTGACCCAGCGCGGGTCGAAGTCAATGTAGTGGCAGAAGGTGGTGCGCAGTTGGGCCAGCAGACCGATGGACCGGCCGACGATGTGCGGTCCGGTGGGCCCGATGTGCAGCCAGTGTCCGTCGCCCTCGCCGGGAATCCCGTGCTCGGCCAGGACGGTGCTCACCCACAGCACGCCGTTGCGGCGGGAGTGCGATTCGACGATGCGCTTGGGGCGTCCGGTGGTGCCGCCGCTGTCGAATACCTGGAAGTTCCAGCCCTGTCGGCCGATTCCGGCGGGGACGAGCGCGTCGACGGGTATGTCGCGCCATTCCTCGCTGACATCGGGGAAACGGTCGAGGTCTTCCCAGGTCGCGATGTCGGTCAGCGGGTCGAAGTCCAGTTGCGCGGCGCGTTTCACCCAGTACGGGGAACCGGTTTCGGGAGAGAAGTGCCATTGCATCGCGGCGCGGATGAACTCTTCCGGTGCGAGGTCCGCGGTGAAGGGCTCAGGAGTGTCGTCCGGCATGTGGGTCTCCAGGAGGATGCGGTCAGACGGAGGCGAGCGTGTGCGCCCGGGTGGGGGCGAGCGTCCGGCCCACGGCTTCGACGACGGGGGCGAGGCGGCCCATGACGGCGGCGAACTGCTCGCCGTCCAGCGCCTGGGCGCCGTCGCACATCGCGTTGCGCGCGTCCGTGTGCACGTCGATGATCAGACCGTCGGCGCCGCAGGCCGCGGCGGCCAGCGACATGGGCCCGACGAGGTGGGGCCGTCCGGTGCTGTGGCTGGGGTCGACGATCACCGGCAGGTGGGTCAGTCGCTTCGCCTCCGCAACGGCGCTGAGGTCGAGGGTGAAGCGGGTGCTGCGCTCGTAGCTGCGGATGCCGCGCTCGCACAGGACCACGTCGCCGTTGCCGGTGTGCATGAGGTACTCGGCGGCGAGCAGCCACTCCTCGACGGTCGCGGACATGCCGCGCTTGAGGAGGACGGGCCGGCCGCAGGCGCCGGCCTCGCGCAGCAGCTCGAAGTTCTGCATGTTGCGGGTGCCGATCTGGAGCATGTCGCTCTCCTCGGCGACGACCTCCACGTCCTTCGGGGTCACGACCTCGGTGACCACCGGCAGTCCGGTGCGCGTGCGCTGCTCGGCGAGGAGGGTCAGGCCCGCGACCCCGAGGCCCTGGAAGCTGTACGGGGAGGTGCGGGGCTTGAAGGCTCCGCCGCGCAGGACGGCCGCGCCGCTCGCGACGACGGTGTCGACGGCCGCGTTCATCTGTTCCCGGCTCTCGACGGCGCAGGGGCCGGCGACGACGACGAATTCCGGCCCTCCGAACACCGCGGGGACGGCATTGCCGACCCGCACCGGGCTGTTTTCCGGCCGCAGCAGCCGACTGGTCAGACGCTGCGTCCCGGGGACCGTGACGACGCGTTCGACGAAGGGGAGTTCCTCCACGGTCGACGTCAGTTCGGCGGGGGCGATCCCCTCGCTGACGACCATGGTGGATTCCATGACGGATACGACCACGGAAGACATCGCGCGGTCGTGGAGTCTTTCCTTGACGGATTCAATCTGTTCACGGGTGGCGTGCGAATGCAGAACCACAATCACGTCGGCGCCTTCCATTTGATCAATCACTGGATTTCGGCGTTCAGATCGCGGCGAGGCTAGCGCATCGGGTTTTGGCCAAGCAACCACCAGATATGGAGGCCACGCCTCCGTACACACTTCCGGCCAAGATCGAAAAGTGGCCGGAAATTACCCGAAGGAGCGGGTTCCGGAGGCACACAATTGGAAGGTTAAAATCCAGATAGAAATGCCTGGCAGGCTGTACGTGGAGCCGCCACGCTGTGGTAGAAAGTCATGCCGCCGCGGCCCCAACTCTCACGGGAACTTCGCGAGTTGGTCATCCCGACGACCCGGACGACCACCCCTGTACCCGGTGCCTCCGTGCTAGCTTCCGCATGCTCCCCGCGCAGCCGTGACAAAAAATGTTCGCTGCTCAATCAGATGGAGTGGATCATGAAGATGATTGACATTAGCCAGGGCTGGCACGAGGGAATGCCCTCCTACGACGCCCCCTGGTACCCGAAATTCGGCATCCGTCGGGCGATGACTCCCGAAACGGACCCCGCGCGCGGCGGCCGGACATTCTCGGACCTGCAGATATTCCCGCACAACGGGACACATGTGGAGTCCGGCTACCACTTCTTCGAGGACCGCGAGAAGATCGACGAGGTCCCCCTGGACACGTTCGTCGGCCGGGCATGCGTGGCCGATCTGTCCCACAAGCGCGATCTGGATCCGGTCACCGGCGAGGACCTGGAGGAGGCGCTGCGCGACGTGTGGCAGCCCGGCGACCGGCTCCTCATCCGCACCGACCACCCCAACCGTTACCTCGGCCGCGAGGACTACTGGGACAAGCCCCCCTACCTCACCCTCTCCTCGGCCGACTGGATGGTCGACAACGGCGCCTCCCTCGTCGGCATGGACTGCATCACCGAGCGCCCCGACGACCGCAGCGGCCAGGTGCACCGCCGCCTGCTGGCCGCCGGCATCCCGATCCTGGAGAACATCCAGAGCCTCGACCAGGTGGAGAACACGGTCGTCCAGCTCATGGCCCTGCCGATCAAGGTCGCCGGCGTCGAGGCCGCCCCGGCGCGCGCCGTCGTCTTCGACGGCTGGCAGTTCTGACCCGGTCCCTGGCCCGGGCCCTGCCCCTGACCAGGCCCCACGCCCCGCGCACGCCAAGGGAGTTCACATGACCGGCGAGCCCACGGCCGTTGCCCTCACCCGAACCGAGGCCGCCACGGCCGAGGCCGTCGACGCGGCGGTCGCCCACGTACTGGACCTGCTCGGCGATCCCCTGCGGGACGTCGGTCGAGGCGACCGCGTCGTCATCAAGCCCAACATGTTCCAGCGCAAGCCAGGGTTCCGCACCAGCCCGGAACTCCTGCTGGCCCTCGCCAAACGGGCCGGTGAACGCGGAGCGGAGGTGTTCGTCGCCGAACGCACCCACGTCCTCAAGGAGATCCTCCAGGACAGCCCGGTCCACCGCCACGCGCAGGTCGTCAGCTTCGACGACCGCCCCCTGCGCATCACCCAGCTGCCCGGCGCCACCTCCCTGCGGGTGCCGATGGCGATCCCCGACATCGTCCTGGACTGCGACTTCTTCATCGGCGCCCCGCAACTGCGCACCCACTCCAGCGTGGTGCTCACCAACGCCATGAAGAACCTGGTCGGGCTGCTGCCGGGGTTCACCACCCGCGTCGTCCACATGGCCGGCGTCGAGGAGTCCATCGTCGACCTCAACCTGCTGCGCCCCCAACACCTCGTGGTCTGCGACGCCATGACCGTCATCGAGGGCAACTACCCGATGGAGGGCGTCTCCCGCGAGGTCGGCCTGCTCTCCGCCTCCCGCAACGCCGTCGCCCTCGACCTCACGATGGCGGCCGTCGCCGGCGTCGAGGCCTGGGAACTGGCCTACCTGCGCGACGCGCACCGCCGGGGCCTGGGGCCGGGCGGCCTCGACGAGATCGAGGTCCGGGGAGCGAAGATCGAGGAGGTGGCGTTCACCCTCGACCGCGCGCCCGTGGACCTGACGCCGCCGCGCGAGGGCATCCACGTGCACGCCGACACCGCCTGCGACGACTGCCGGCGCTGGCTCGCCGCCGCCATGCACCTGCTGCGCGCCGAACTCCTCGCCCACCCCGGGGAGATCACCCTCGTCTCCGGCCCCATGGAGCGCCTGCCCGCCCTGCGCGGCGCGGTCGTCCTGGTCGGCAACGCCCTCTACGAACACCGCGAGGCCGGCGTCTACCTGGAGGGCTGCCCCCCGCGGGCCATCCAGACGGCCGGCCTGCGCCACGCCCTCGGGCTCGACGTCACCGAACCGGAGCGGACCCAGTTCCGGGTCCCCAGCGAAGGTGCCCCGCACACCGCCGACCTCCCCTGGCCCGCACCCGAGGAGCTGGTCTGACATGACGCTCGCCATACCCGCCATACCCGTCATACGCGACGGACGGGAACGCTCCTCCCGCGACACCCGGATCCTGCACGGCGTCGACGGCGCCCCGCTCGCCACCGTCCACGAGGCCCCCGCCCTGGTCACCCGGCTGACCGTGAAGGCCGCGCGGCAGGCCCCGCCCACGACCCGCGACGAACGCCTGGCCGTCCTCGCCAAGGCGGGCGCCCTGTTCGCGGGCGCCACCCTCGGCGGCACGACCCCCGAGGAGTACTGCCGCCTCCAGGCCCTGGCCTCCGGCGTGCCCGTCACCGTGGCCCGCCGGACCCTGGCCCGGGTCGCCGACACCTGCGCCCGCCTGGGCGGGATCCTCGACGCGCAGACCCCGACGGGCACCGGCCGCGGCGCCCGCTGGGTGCGGCGCGGCTCCGTCTTCGGGGTCGTGGCGCCCAGCAACCACCCCGCCACGCACGGCGCCTGGCTCCAGGCACTCGCGCTGGGCTACAAGGTCGTCGTCCGCCCCGGGGCACGGGACCCGTTCACCCCCCTGCGGCTGGTGCGGGCCCTGCTCGAAGCCGGTCTGGAGCCGGGGTGGATCAGCCTGCTGCCCGGCTCCCACGCCGCCGCCGACGCCCTCGTGGACACCGCCGACCTGTCCCTGGTCTACGGCGGCGAGGACACCGTGGCGCGGCTGCGCGGCAACGACCGGGTCCTGGTCCGCGGCCCCGGCCGCAGCAAGGTCCTGGTGGACGGCCCGTACGACGGGGCCACCCTCGACCACCTGGTCGCCGAGATCGCCGGCGACGGCGGCGTCCGCTGCACGAACACCACCGCGGTCCTCACCTCGGGCGACCACCGGGCCCTGGCCGCTGCCCTCGCCGAACGGCTGGCCGCGCTCCCGGCCCACCCGGTCACCGACGAGCGGGCCGTGCTGCCCGTACGCCCCCGCGCGGAGGCCGAGGGGCTGCGCGCGGCCCTCGACCGGGCCGCCCGGGGCGCCCCGGACCTCATGGCGGGCCACCACGAGGACGGCCCGCTGCCCCTCGTCGCCGACGACGCGGTGGCCCTGCGCCCCGCCGTGATGTGCGTGGACGACGCCGACCATCCCGGCCTCGCCACCGAACTGCCCTTCCCCTGCGTCTGGGTCGCCCCCTGGCAGCGCGCGCGGGGCATCGCCCCGCTCGACGACTCCCTGGCCCTGACCCTGCTCACCGAAGACGCCTCCCTCGTCGCCGAGGCCCTCGACAGCCCGGGCGTCCGCACCGTGCTGCACGGGCGCGTCCCCGACTGGTGGAAGGACCCGTACCTGCCGCACGACGGGTACCTCGGGCAGTTCCTCAACGAGGCGCGCGGGTACGCCGCCCCGGCATGACCGCCCACCGGCACGCGGCCGCGCCCGTGCCGCCCTCTCTCCGGCCGTCCCGACCTCCCGAGGTGACCGACATGTTTGCCGCCTGCCCCGACATCCCCCTCGTGGTGCTGCCCGCCGACAACCTGGTGCGCGCGAGCACCCGCCCCTCCGAACCCGTCGCGCGGGCGCTGGGCGCCGCCGTCGCGGGCCTGGACCACCTGCACGCCGAGCTGCTGAACCCGCTCGGGGCGGGCGCCGCCGTCAAGGCCGCCACCGACGCGGCGGTGGAGCTGCTCGACCGACTCGCCGCCGCCGCGCACGTCGACCCGATGGACACCGCGTCCCTGGTCCCGATCGTGCCCAACCACACCTACTTCGGGGTCAGGACGGCCCCGCTGAGCGACGCCTACCTCACCTCCGAGGTCACGACGGTCCTCGCCCGCACCCTCACCGACCTGCGTGAGGCCCGCCTCGACCTCAACGACCAGGCCGCCGAGGTGCTCTCCATGGCCCGGATCCTGGAGGGCCTGCTCCCCGCCGACGGGCGGCCGGCGGACCTCGCCGCCCCGCCCGCGGGTGCCCCGTACGTCCCGGGCACCGACGAGCTGACGCGGTGGATCGTCACCCACCACTTCTACTTCGTCCTCAACCTGGCCGCGGCCGACGCCGTCAACCGGGCCGTCGCGGCCTTCCGGGCGGCCGACCGGGACGCGGCGCTCGCCGCCGTGGAGGAGGCCATCGTCCACGTACGCGGATTCACGGCGGCCATGCTGCACTCCGGCGACATGTCCGCCGCCTGCTACGGGGCCACGGTCCGCCCCACGATGGCGGCGCCGGCCTGCCCGGTGGCCCTCACCGGCCGCACCCAGCCCGAGCACAAGTCCTTCCGCAAGGCCATGCGCCACCTGATCCGGGTCTCCGCCGAGCCCTTCGCCAAGCTGGCCGCGACCGACCCCGAACTCGCCGCGGCCCGCGACGCCCTGCTGGAGGCGGACCTCCAGGACATCGAGAAGCACGTCGTCATCACGGCCAAGCTCGTCGGGGACGACCGGTCGATCGTGCAGGGGGAGGACTCCGAGAGCGCGATCGCCGTACTGCGCACGATGCGCCACGCGCGGGCGGAGTCGTACCGCGAGCTGATGCGGTTCGGCGACAACGTCACCCTCGTCGGCGGCTGACCCAGGGGCCCGGCCGGCCGGTCCGCCCGCCGGTGGGCGCCACCGCACCACCCGCACCACCGCACCCACCCCTCGGAAGGATCCCGATATGGCGCCGCGTATCGCCCTGCTGGGCGGCCGCCCGGCCGTACTGAAGTCCGCGCACGACCTCGGCTGCGAGGTGGTCATGCTCCACACCCCGGGCGTGTACGACCCCGCCGTCGCCCGCAAGTACACCGTCCAGGTCGTCGAGACCGTCCTCGCGAACGAGGAGGCCACCGTCGCCGCCGGCCGCCGGGTCTTCGCCGAACAGCCGGTGGTCCGCTTCTTCTCCCCCGCCGAACTGGGACTGATCGCCGCCGCCCGACTGAACGAGGAGTTCGGCCTCGGCGGCAACCCGGTGCGCACCGTCCGCATGCTCAAGGACAAGTCCGCGATGCGGCGCCGGCTGGCCGAGGTCGGCCTCTCGCCCGTCCGCTTCCGCGTCGTGGAGAGCGAGGCGGAGCTGCTGGAGTTCGTCACGGAGCTGGCCGGCCCCGCCATGCTCAAGCCCCTCGACTACGGCGGCAGCCGGCACGTCCACAAGGTCGACGGGCCCGAACAGGTCGCGCCGACCTGGCGGGAGGTCGAGGCCGTCGGGCGCGACCGGATGCTGGCGGAGGAGTTCCTCACGGGCCACGAGGTCAGCGTGGAGAGCTTCTCCCGGGACGGCGTACACACCGTCGTCGCCGTGACGGACAAGCTGCTCGGCAAGGGCGGCACCGGGTTCATCGAAGCCGGTCATTCCGTCCCGGCCCGGGTGGACGGATCGACCCGGGCCGACATCGTCGAGCTGACGGCGCGGCTGCTGGACGCCGTGGGCCTGGTCGAGGGGCCCGCCCACACCGAGATCATGATCACCGGCGCGGGGCTGAGGATCATCGAGTCCCACGACCGCGCCGGCGGCGACAGCATCCCCGAACTGGTGCGGCACGCCTACGGGGTGGACCTGGTCCGCAGCGCCGTGGCGGTCCCCCTCGGCATCGACGCCTGGGACCCGAACCCGCCGGCCGCCCGCGCCGGCGCGGCGATCCGCTTCCTGTCCGCGCAGCCGGGCGTGGTCACCTCCGTGGACCTGCCCGCGTCCCTCGGCGAGGGGATCACCCTCGATCTGAAGGCCGAGCCGGGGACCGTCGTCCCCCCTCTGACCTGGTCCGTCGACCGGGTCTGCGGTCATGTGATCGCGGTCGGCGCCGACGCCGGGGAGGCCGTCGCCCGCTGCGAGGCCGCCGTGGCCGCCGTCACGATCACCACCGAGCCCGTCGACTGACGCGCCGCCGCGCGCCCGTCCGTACCGTCCACTGTCGAGGGAATCCATGAGTGTTGATCCGGCCGCCCGTCCGGTCGTCATCGTCGACGCCTACGCGAGCGCACGCTGCCTGGCCCCGCTGTTCCGGGCGCGGGGCCACGACTGCGTCCACGTACAGAGCACCCCCACCATCCCGGCGGCGTACGCGCAGAGCTTCCGGCCGGGGGACTTCGTCGCCAACGTCGTCCACGACGGGGACCTCGACCGGACCCTGGCCGCCCTCGCCGCGCACGCCCCGCGCGCCCTGGTCCCGGGCATCGAACGCGCGGTGGTCCTCGCCGACCGACTCGGCGAGGCGCTCGGCCTGCCGACCAACGGCACGGCGCTGAGCGCGGCCCGCCGCGACAAGTACCGCATGATCGAGACCGTCAAGGAGGCCGGGGTACCCGGCACCGAACAGGTGCTGGCCCACGACCTCGACACGCTGCTGCGCTGGTACGAGAAGGACCGGGGACGCGTCGTCCTCAAGCCCGTCAGCAGCGCCGGCAGCGACGGCGTCCACTTCTGCGACGACGAGCGGGAGGTCCGCGCGGCCTTCGAGGCGCTGATCGGCAGCACCAGCGCGCTGGGCCAGGACAACCACGCGGTGCTCGCCCAGGAATACCTCGTGGGCAGCGAGTACATCGTGAACACCGTGAGCCTGCACGGCCGTCACCGCGTCACCGACATCTGGAAGATGCACCACCTGAGCGCCAACGGGGTGCGCGACCTGCCGGCCGGCGCCGAGCTGATGACCCGCCACGGCGAGGAGCAGGACGTGCTGGTCGAGCACACGGAGCTGGTGCTCGACGCCCTCGGCATCCGCAACGGCCCCGCGCACACGGAGCTGAAGCTGACCCCGGCGGGTCCGCGCCTGGTGGAGACGGGCACCCGGGTGTGCGGGGCCGACGTCCACGTACCCGTCGAGGCGGCGATCGGCGAGAGCCAGCTCGACTGGACGGTGGACGCCTGCACCGACCCCGAACGCTTCGAGCGGCGCCGGGGCGAGGCGTAC
This sequence comes from Streptomyces sp. NPDC103540, assembly GCF_055584445.1. NCBI lineage: Bacteria > Bacillati > Actinomycetota > Actinomycetes > Kitasatosporales > Streptomycetaceae > Streptomyces > Streptomyces sp. NPDC103540. Next base: position 181,046 of record NZ_JBVJMA010000004.1, on the reverse strand, counting down.
GAGGTACTGCGGCACGCCCGGATCGTGAACATGGTCGCGCCGGTCGCGGGCGAGCTGCGCTCCTACCCGAGGATGGCCGAACTGCGCGCCCTGGAGAGCTTCCACGACGTGCTCTTCCGCGTCACCCCGGGCAACCCGGTGCACGCCTCGGTCGACGACTGGACCTTCCCGCTGCGGGTGTACCTGCTGCACGAGACCGCCAGCACCGTCGCCCGCGACGCGCTGACCACGCGGTACATGGACGGGCCGGGCTTCTACGAGATCACCTGAGCCCCTCCCCCTCTGCCCGCTTTGGAGATCCATGTCCTTCCTGCGCCCCCGCTTCCCCGGCGAACGCGCCCTGTCCGCCGGCATCGCGATCGACGCGGTCGGCACCGGGATGTACGTCCCCTTCAGCCTGGTGTTCTTCCTCCACGTCACGGGGCTGCCGCTGACGACGATCGGCCTCGTCCTCACGGTCACCGGCCTGATCGGGCTCGGGGCGCTCCCGGTGGCGGGCATCGCCGTCGACCGCTTCGGCGCCCGCCGGGTGCAGCTGTTCCTGTACGTCCTGCGCGGGCTGAGCTTCGCCTGTTTCCCCCTCGCCCACTCGCCGACCGCCTTCGCCGCGGTCGCCCTGGTCACCTCCATCGGCACCCGGGCCTTCCCGGCCACCCTCCAGGCGCGGCTCGGCGAGCTGGTCGACGGCGAGAACCGGGACCGGATGCAGGCCCTCAGCCGCAGCCTCGGCAACGCCGGGCTCGGCGTGGGCACCCTCGTCGCCTCGCTGCTCATCGCCGGCGCCGGCGACACCGGTTACCTGGCGGCGGCCTGGCTGAACGCGGCGAGCTTTCTGGTCGCCGCGGTCCTGGCCGCCCGTACGCCGGTCACCGCGCCCGGCGCCGCTCCCGTCACCGCGCAGGTCACCCCACCCGGCGCCACGCCCGGCGCCACGCCCGCCGGCGCGCCCGGCGCCGCCGGCGGCGCCCGTGCGCGGGTCGACCGGAGCGGCGGCTACCGGCTCGTCGCCAGGGACCGTCCCTTCCTCTCGCTCACCCTCGCGAACCTGCTGGTCGCCTTCGGCTACACCACCCTGAGCGTGCTGCTGCCGGTCTACGCGATCGACTGGCTGCACGTGCCCCAGGGGCTCACGGGCGTCGCGTTCCTGGTCAACACCGTGCTCTGCGCGACCATCGGCGTGCCGGTGGCCGCGTACGCCCGGCGCCTGTTCACCACCCGCACCCGGGCGGCGGCGGCCGGGGCGGTCCTGTTCTCGGGCGGCTTCGTCGGCCAGATCGTGCTGGGGACGATCCGCCCGCAGAACGTGGCGGTGCTGATGGTGGGCCTGGTCCTCGCGGTGATCGTCCTGACCTTCGGCGAGATGGTCCACAGCACCTTCTCGGGCTCCCTCTCCCAGGCCGCGGCGCCCGCCGAACTGCGCGGCCGCTACCTGGCGGCGTACCAGCTGTCCTGGTCCGTGCCCTACGCCCTGGCACCCACCCTGTTCACCTCCCTGCTCACCGTCGACGGCCGGCTGCCGTGGCTGGTGGTCGCGACGACGACGCTGCTGGGCGGGCTCCTGCTGCTGCGCGTCGAACGCTCCCTGGCCCCTGCGGCGGTGGCCTTCCCGCCACCGCGCCCCGCCGCGAAGGCGGCGGCGACCAGCGGTGGTTGACCCGCCCGCTCCCCCGCTCCCCGACTCCCCCGACCCGCCCGCTCCCCAACTCCCCCGCACCGCCCGCTCCCCGATTCCCCCGCCTCCACCACACCCGAAAGAGGTCCGCATGGATCGCGTCTCCCTGACCGCGGAGTACCTGGCCGAGCTGGCCGAAGGCAAGCCGACGACGAGCGAGCTGTTGGGAGGGCTCCCCGAGAACAAGATCCTCAACAGCGACAAGCCGAACGGGCGCGGGCAGTGGCTCTCGCGCCCCCTCTTCCTGGGCCGCGAGGAGCACACCCGGCTCGCGGCCGACCTGGACCACCTGCTGACCGCACTGGCGAGCCTGCCCGAGAGGCTGTTCGGCGGGGACTTCGCCGCGTTCGCCCGCGCCGGCGGGCTGAACGAGGTGCAGGTCGCGGCCGTGATGAGCAACCGGGGAGCGACCATGACCCGGCAGACCCGCGCCGACATGATCTGCGACGGCGAGGGCTTCAAGCTGCTGGAGCTCAACATCGGCAGCGCGGTCGGCGGCATGGACAACGTCGACGTGTGTCGTGAACTCCTCGCGCATCCGACGCTCTCCGCCTTCGCCGAGCGGCACGGGCTGACCTTCCGCGACTCGCTGCGCGAGCAGGTCACCAACATCCTCGTGGAGAGCGGGTTCACGGAGCGGGACCGGCCGGTGGTCGCGCTGACCGAGTGGCCGACCGTCTTCGAGAACGAGATCCCCTACATGACCCAGCTGTGCGAGCGGTGGGGGGAGCTCGGTCTGGAGGCGTACCCCGCGCACCTCGGGCAGTTGGAGGTGCGCGACGGGCGCGTGTGGCTGCGTGATCGGCCCGTCGACATCATCGTGCGCACCTTCCTCATCCGTGACGTCCTGGCCCCGGACGCCGAGCTGCTCACCCGGCCCGTCTTCGAGGCGGCGGACCGCGGCGAGGTCAAGGTCTTCACCCCGCTCGACACCACCGCGTACGCCAGCAAGGGCGCCCTCGCGATGCTGTCGGACGAGCGCAACCGGGAGCTGTTCGCCCCCGAGGTGCTGGAGAGCCTGGACCGGATCCTGCCGTGGACGCGCATGGTGCGGCCCGGCACGGTCACCCTGGAGGACGGCGCGCGCGTCGACCTGCTGACCTACGCCGTCGAGCACCGGGAGGACCTGGTCCTCAAGCCGACCTCCCTGTCCGGTGGCAAGGGCGTGGTGCTGGGCTGGGCCGACGAGGTCACCCCCGAGCGCTGGCGCGAGCACCTCGACGAGGCGCTCGGCAGCCCGTACGTCATCCAGCGCAGGATCCGCTCCGTCCTGGAGTCGGTGCCGGCGGAGGACGGGGGGCTGCGGCGCTTCCGCCCGGTGTGGGGCATCGTCACCGGGGTCAACGGCTTCACCGGGGCCAGCGTCCGGGCCATCCCGGAGTCCTCGGGGGACGTGGTGGTGAACGTGGCGCACGGGGCGCACGTGGGCGGCGTACTGCACCAGGTCGCGCAGGCGGACCCGGACCCGGTGGCCTGAGCCGTCTCGCCCCCGAGGGCCCGCGGACGGGCATCTGCTCGCCCGCGGGCCCTTCGGCGTGTCGCGGCGGCCTCCGGTCCGTGCGCGGGCGGCGCTCAGGGGCCGGGCGGCAGCAGGGTGTGCGGGCTGAGCAGCCGGTCGGGGTCCAGGGCCGCCTTGATCGACCGCATCACGGCGATGTCCGCGGCCGACCGGGTCAGGTGCAGGTGGCGGGCCTTGGCGCGGCCGATGCCGTGTTCGGCGCTGATGCTGCCGCCGACGGCCGCGACCCGTCGCAGCACGGCCTCGGTGACCGCCTCCTCGTCGGCGGCGGCGACGTCGAGGAGGTTGACGTGCAGGTTCCCCTCGGCCAGGTGGCCGAAGAGGTACGGCCGGGCCCGGCCGGCCAGCAGCGCGGGCAGCTCGGCCACGAAGTCGGGCAGCACGGCGAGGGGCACGGTGACGTCGAGCTTCAGCGGGATCCCGACGGCGTTGATCGACTCGGTGTGCCGTTCCCGGTAGGCGGCGAGCCGGCGCCGGTCGGGGGCGTCGAGGGCGACGGCCACGTCGCGGACGTCGTCGCGGACGTCGGCCCCGTCGAGCGCCTCGGCCAGTTCCTCGGAGGGGTCGCGGCGGCCCGCGCACTCGACGAGGAGGTAGACGGGATGGGCGGTGCGGAAGGGGGCGGGCAGGCCGCTCTGTTCCAGGACGAGGGCCAGGCCGTCGGCGGTGAAGAACTCGGCCAGCTCCAGGGAGTCGAGCAGCCTCAGCCGCGCGAGGACGCCGACGGCCGCGGCGAGGGAGCCCAGGGCCAGGAGCGCGGTGGCCCGGTGCGCGGGGCGCGGTACCAGGCGCAGCCGGGCCCGGGTGACGACGGCCAGGGTGCCCTCGCTGCCGACGAGCAGGTCGGTGAGGTCGTAGCCGGTGTTGTCCTTGGGCAGCCCGGCCAGTCGGTCGAGGACGGATCCGTCGGCCAGGACCGCCTCCAGCCCGGCGACGTTGGCGCGGGTGGTGCCGTACTTCACGACGCGTTCCCCGCCCGCGTTGGTGGCGATCATCCCGCCCAGGGTGGCGGAGTCGCGGGCGGCGAGGTCGACGGCGAAGTCCCAGCCCCGCGGCCGGAGCCGGCGGTGCAGTTCGGCCAGGGGCACCCCCGCGCCGACGGTGATCCGCCGCGCGTCGGGGTCGAGGGGGCCGATCCCGGTGAGCCGGCTCAGCGACAGGACGACCTCGTCCCCGTCGGGGCCGGGTACGGAGCCGCCGACGAGGCCGGTGTTGCCGCCCTGCGGGAGGACCGGGACCCCGGCCGCGTGGCACAGGCGCAGCACGGCGGCTACCTCGGCGGTGTCGGCGGGGCGGACGACGCAGCGGGCGCGGCCGGTGTGGCGACCGGTGAAGTCGCTCTCGTAGGAGGCCTTCAGGGCGGGGTCCGTCAGCACGTGGGCGGCCCCGACCGCGGCGCTGAGGTGTCGTACGAGTCGTTCGCGATCCACGGTGTGCCGGCCTGTCTTCTCGGGACATCGGGTGACGGTGGTGCGGCGCGGGGCTCGTGGAGCGTCGGCCCGCGCGGAGGGAACGGCCGCATCCTACGGGGCGGCGGCCAGGATGGACTCGGCGACGGAGGTGCGGGCGTAGAGGACGGAGCGGCCGGCGCGGTGGGCGCTGACCAGACCCGCCGCCCGCAGCGCGGTGAGGTACTGGGACACGCCGGCGGGGGAGATCCCCGTGCGGTGGGCCAGTTCGGTGGTGGAGGCGGGGGCCTCCAGTTCGGTGAGCAGCAGGGTCCGCGAACGGCCGAGCACGGCGGCGATGGCCTCGGTCCGGGCGACGGGCCGGGCCTCCCACAGGGCGCCGACCCCCCGTGCGGGATAGGCGAGTTGGGGCGGATCGGGGATCCGGACCCGGGTCAGCAGACGGGGCCCGGCGAACACGGTCGGCACAAGGAGCAGGCCCTCGCCGGCCGTCGTACGGGTCAGGGTGCGCTGTCGGCGGACCAGCCGCAACGCGTTGTCGTCCCAACTGACCGAGGCGTGGAGCTCGTTGAAGAGTCGGGCGGCGCCGTGTTCGGCGACCTGGCGGGCCCGGTGGAAGACGTCGGCGTCCAGGACGGTCCGCATCCGCGCCCAGTACGGGGCGATGGCCAGCTCCCAGTACGTCTCCACCTCCTGGGTCAGTCGGGGCAGTTGGGCCCGCGGTTCGGCGCGCAGCTGGCGCAGGCGCGGGCCGCGCGGCCGCCCGTGCTTGGCCAGGTGGTCGAGGTCGTGGCGGATCTGCTCGGGGGGCCCGTCGGTGATGGCGGCCAACTCCGCGGCCAGGGTGGGCGCGGGTCCGGCGGGGGCCGGGTTGAGGAAGTCGGGCAGGTAGCCGGAGGGCGGGATCAGCTCGGCGAGCCACCCCCGGTCCAGGCCGGCGGCCTCGATGCGCGGCCGCACCTGTTCGACCCAGGGTCGGTGCACGGGGTGCGCGGGATGGCCCAGCAGCCGGAAGCTGGTCACGACCTCCCACATCGGGGAGACGGCGAACCGCGTCTGTGCCAGGTCACGCGCCGAGAACGCCAGCTCCGCCAGGACGACCACCCCATGGATTCAAGCATTTCTTAATCAATGGCCATCAGCGTACTGCGACACGAGGATCCGGGACATGCTCTCCTCCTTCAGTGGGCTGTCCCGCACGGCCTGGATCATCTTCGCGGGCACGATCGTCAACCGGCTCGGCTTCATGGTCACCCCCTTCCTCGTGTACTACCTGGGCTCGCGCGGGATCAGCACCTCACAAGTGCCTTACGTCCTCGGCGCGTTGGGCGCGGGCAATCTGATCGGCCCGCTGCTCGGCGGCTTCCTCGCCGACCGGCGCGGGCGCCGTTCGACCATCGTGATCGGGCTGCTCGGGGTCGCCGTCTCGCACGGTCTGCTGTTCGTCGCCCCGAACCTGGTGACCCTCGTCCTGGCCGCCGCGCTCCTGAGCATCACCGGCAGCACGGTCGGCCCCGCCGCGTCCGCCCTCCTCGCGGACTCCGTCGAGCCGGAGCGGCGCCGGTCCGCGTTCTCGCTGATCCACTGGGCGGTGAACATCGGCACCGCCGGCGCGGGCATGCTCGGCGGCTTCCTCGCCACCCAGGGCTACTGGCTGCTCTTCACGGTGGACGCCGTCACCTCCCTCGCCTACGCCGTGATCGCCGCGATCATGCTGCCCGCCGGCGCCCCGGCCCCCGGCGCCGGCCCCTCGCGCGGCAAGGGCGGCTACGGCGTGGTCTTCCGGGACCCGCTGATGCGCGCCCTGCTCCCGCTGTTCGGGATCTCCGTGGCGATCTACTGCCTCATCGAGGCCGGCCTGCCCCTCGCGATCCGCGACGACGGGCTGCCGCCGACCACCCTCGGCCTGATGTTCGCCCTCAACGCGGCGCTGGTCGTCATCCTGCAACCCGTGGCCACCTCCGTCCTGAACGGCATCCCGCCGCTGCCCGTCTACGTGGCGGCGAGCATCCTGGTCGCCCTCGGCGTGGCCCTGACCGGCGTCGCCGACAGCGCCTGGGCCTACGCGGGCACCGTGGTCCTGTGGTCCGTCGGCGAGGCCTCCATCGGCGGCATCCACTCCGCGATCATCCAGAGCATCGCCCCCGAGGACGCCCGCGGCCGCTACCAGGGCGCCTTCCAGTGGTCGTGCGGCATCGCCCGCTTCACCGCCCTCACCGCGGGCACCGCCCTGTACGCCCACGCCGGCCCGCCGGTCCTGTGGTGGACCACCGCCGTCCTCGGCGTCACCGCCGCCCTCGCGGCCGGTTCCCTGGGCCCCGGCATCAGCCGCCGGCACGCGGCGATGGAGGCGGCCGCCGCCAAGGAAACCTCCGCCCCCACCGCGCACTGAGAGGACCGTCCCGATGCCGGAAACCGAGACCCGACCCCGCAGGTCGACCGTCCACACCGGACGCGTCCTGCGCACCGAGCGCGTCACCCCGCACATGATCCGCGTCGAACTGGGCGGCGACGGCCTGCACGCCTTCGAGGCCGGCCGCTACACCGACCACTACGTCAAACTCCTCTTCCCGCCCGCGCACGTCCACTACGTCGACCCCACGGACCTCGCCGCCATCCGCCGCGACCTCCCGCGCGCGCAGTGGCCCCGGATGCGCACGTACACCGTGCGCGACTGGGACCCCGACACCGGCCGCCTGACGATCGACTTCGTGGTCCACGGCCCCACCGGGCTCGCCGGCCCCTGGGCGGCCGCCGCCCGCCCCGGCGACACCCTCCACTTCCTCGGCCCCGGCGGCGGCTACGCCCCCTCCCCCGAAGCCGACTGGCACCTCCTGGCCGGCGACGAGAGCGCCCTGCCCGCCATCGCCGCGGCCCTGGCCCGCATGCCCGCCGACGCCACGGTCCGCACCTTCGTCGAGGTCGCCGGCCCGGCCGAGGAACAACCCCTGCCCACCACGACCCCCGTCACCTGGCTCCACCGCGGCCCGCGCCCCGTGGGCGACGCCCTGACCGAGGCCGTCACCACCGCCGCCTTCCCCCCGGGCACCCCGCAAGTCTTCCTCCACGGCGAGGCCCACTTCGTCCGCACCCTGCGCCGGCACCTGGCCACCACCCACCCCGAAGCCCCGACCCCCGCCTCCATCTCCGGCTACTGGCGCCGCGGCGCGGACGAGGACACCTGGCAGGCCACGAAGTCCGCCTGGTAGCGCCCGCGTCCGGGCGGGCGCACTTCAGGTCGGCGGAGCATTGGTAGCGTGCACCGGAGTGTCGGTGGGCGAGGGACGGCCGGCGGCGCCCAGAGCCGGGACGCGCCGTCCACCACTGACCCACCGGAAGAAACGCCACGAAATGATCGACACCCTCATGACGGGCACGACCGTCCTTCCCCTGCGCCGCGCCGCCCACCGGGCGGCGCGGGGGCGCGGGGGGCAACGCCCCTCGGGTACCCGGGCGATGGAGGCGCCACCGACCTCGTTCGCCCTGGAGGGCGCCGCCGAGGGGGAGGCCGCCCTCGTCGCTCCGGACGCCCGCACACGCCGCCCGGCCCCCGCGACCGCGGGCGCGGCCTCGTGAGCGCCCCGCGCCGGGACCCCCTGCGCGACCCCGCCTTCCTCGCCGACCCCTACCCCACGTACGACCGACTGCGCGCGGGTTGCCCGGTCCAGCGGATCCCCACCGGCTCGGGCGGGCACCACGCGTACCTGATCACCGGTCACCCGGAGGCCCGCGAGGCCTTCACCGACCCCGCGCTGTCGAAGGACACGGCCCGCTTCTTCGCCGACCGGCCCTCGCAGCGCGACCTGCATCCGGCGATCTCCCGCAACATGCTGGCGAGCGACCCGCCCGACCACACCCGCCACCGGCGCGTGGCCACCCGGCTGTTCACCACCGGCCGCGTCCGCGCGCTGCGTCCGCGGATCACCCGTATCGTCGACGCCCTCACGGCCGACTGGCGACCCGGTATGGACATCGACCTGGTGGCGGACCTGGCGGTCCCCCTCCCCGTCACCGTCGTCTGCGAACTCCTGGGCGTGCCCGAGGCCGACCGCGCCACCCTCGCCGCCCGGTCCCACGAGCTCTTCGACGCGACCGACACCGCCCTCGTCGACGCCGCCTCCCACCACATCGGAGACCATCTGACCCGGCTGGTCACCGACTCCCCCGACCTCGCGTTCGTCCGCGACTGCGCCGCCGGCGGCCTCGACCGTGACGAGACCGTCTCCCTGGCCGCCCTGCTGCTCGTGGCCGGCCACGAGACGACGACCCACTTCATCGGCAACGCCGTCCTGGCCCTCCTGCGCCACCCGGAGGCCCTGGCCCGACTGTCCCGCTCCCCGGACCTGATCCCCGCGGCCCTCGACGAACTCCTGCGCCACGACTCCCCGGTGGGCGTGGCCACCTTCCGCCACAGCACGCGGGACCTGCGGATCGGCGGCGTCGACATCCCGGCGGGCCACCCGGTCCTGATCGCCCCCGGCGCCGCGAACCGCGACCCCGCGACCTTCCCGGACCCCCACCGGCTGGACCTCGACCGCGACGCCGCCGCCCACCTCTCCTTCGGCCACGGCATCCACCGCTGCCCGGGCGCCCCCCTGGCCCGCGCCGAAGCGGAGATCGCCCTGCGCACCCTCCTGACCCGCTTCCCGAACACCCGCCTGACCGTCCCCCCGACCACCCTGCCCCGGCGCCCCACCCGCCTCACCCGAGGCCTGACCACCCTCCCCCTCACCCTGGCTTGAGCCCACCCCCGACCGGACACCGCGTGGACACAGCACGGCCACGGCGGCCCGAGGCGTATTACCAGTCATTTTCCGACCGAAACACCCAACTGCGGTTCTTGCCCATTTTTGCGCCGTGGCGGTCGTCGCTCCCCCCGGAGACGATGCTCCTCGTGTCGGCCCCTGATCTTCCACGCGGTCGACACGAGGAGAAACGGGGGTGGGACCTTGTCCTCCACAGAACGGACCGCTGCGCACCGGGGTGCGGCAGGAGGCCGACGCGACGCGCTGCGGAACCACCAGGAAGGCTCATGATGCACACCGTTGTCTCGGCGGAGCGGATGGTCGCGGGCCCCGGTGGGAGGGTGATCCTCGACGGGGCCGTGCATGTCCGGCAGGGCCTGATCGTGGCCGCCGGACCGCGCGCGGAGGTCGACGCTCAGGTCGAACCCGCGGTTCCCCGCCTCCACTTCCCCGACGGCACGTTGCTGCCGGGGCTCATCGACGCCCACGTCCACCTCGCGTTCGACGCCGGGTCGGATCCCGTGGGGACCCTGCGCTCCGCCTCCGACACCGAGCTCTACGCGGGAATGGCGACGCGCGCGGAGCGCCTCCTCGCCACAGGGGTGACGACCGTACGGGACCTCGGCGACCGGGGAGGGCTGGCGGTCCGACTGCGGGACGAGATCGCGTCCGGCCGACTGCCCGGCCCGCGCATCCTGTCCGCCGGAACGCCGCTGACCCCGCCCGGCGGGCACTGCTGGTTCCTCGGCGGAGAGGTCGAAGGCGAAGCCGCGATCCGCGCCGCCGTCCGCCGCAACGCGGCGAACGGCGTCGACCTCATCAAGGTGATGGCCACCGGAGGCGGCCTCACCAAGGGCGGACCACCCGTCTGGCAGGCCCAGTTCACCCCGCGCGAGTTGAACATCGTCGTCGAGGAGGCACACGGGGCCGGACTGCCGGTGGCCGCCCACGCCCACGGCACGGAGGGCATCGCCGCCGCCGTGGCCGCCGGGGTCGACAGCATCGAGCACTGCACGTGGATGGCGAAGGACGGGTTCGACGTACGCGAGGACCTGGTGGCCGCCATCGCCGGCCAGGGCATCCCCGTCTGCCCCACGGCCAGTCCTGACTGGCGCGGCTTCGCGGAACGCTTCGGCTGGGAACGGGCCGAGGAGATGTTCGGGCGGATCCGGTGGATGGCGGAGAACGGAGTACGACTCCTGCCCGGAACCGACGCCGGCGTTACCCGCGCCGTCTTCGACGGCTTCGTCTCCAGCCTGGAGTTCTTCGAGCACATCGGAATGACACCGACCGAGATCATCGACCTGGCCACAGCGGGAGCGGCCGAAGCCCTGGGCATCGCCCACGACACCGGCCGGCTCACCCCCGGCCACCGCGCCGACCTCCTCGTCGTCGACGGCGACCCCCTGACCGACCTGAGCGCCCTGCGCACGCCCCGCCTGACCCTGTCCGAAGGCCGCCCCTCCACCCCCGAGCCCGCACTCCCCACCCCGCCCGATGCCCGGGACCGGTAAGAGGGCACCTCGGACGGGCCGCGCACCCCCAGAGAAGACGGCAAGTCAGCGGCCCGGTCAGCGGGCTCCAGGGGGGCCACGCACCCCACGTGGTGCATCCCTGAGAACGTGTTGAAGACTGGCATACCAGGCAAAGCCGCAGGTCAGATTCCCGATTCGTCGACTCGAGGGCTGCGTGTGCCAAAGAAGCGTCACCGTCTCGCACGTACGACGCTGCTGACCGACTCAGGCGCGTGATCCACAACCTGTTCTAGGATGGCGGGACCATCTCAGCGGCCCGACGGGCTTCCGCTCCACTCCCGTGGAACCGAAGGACATGCCCCCACCCGCACGAGCTACTTCGTGCTGCCTGGGGGCACTTCCTTGCTGTTCCGTGAGTCCGCAGCGTCGTTGGCCGGCCGCACCCATATTGAAGGGCGGTTGGCTGAGCTCCTGAGCGAGAACTTCCTGCACAGGCACCGCCACCGGCCCCACCCATCCGAAGTGCGCTCCTGGGAACGCAGCATCCCGGCGCTCACCAACGCGCTCGTCGAAGCCGGGCTCGGCGAAGTCGAGATGTTGTTGGAGTACGCGCTGCCCCTGACCAGCAAGCGTGCGGACGTAATACTTGCCGGCGTTCACCCTGGTACCGGAGATCCCTCATATGTGGTGGTCGAGCTGAAGCAATGGAGCGAGGCCCATCCCGAGGAGGACGACCCGCTGCTGTGCCGCATCGATGCCTATCCGAATCCGGTTCTCAACCCGATTGCGCAGGTGCGCGGCTACTGCGACTACCTGGTCTCGTTCAACGGAGCGTTGGAACAGATTCCCGACTCGGTCGCGGGGGTCGCCTATCTGCACAACGCAACGGACTTCGGGGTGTCCGGGCTCCGCGCCGTCACGGAAGACGATCGCGGCCGGATGTTCACTGGTGACCAGCGTGGCGCCTTCCTCCGTTACCTCCGTTCGAGGCTTGCGGCGAAGCCGGGTGCCGAAGCGGCTGACGCCCTGCTGCAGGGCAAGGTCCGGCCGTCACGGCAGTTGATGACCGTTGCCGCCGAAGAGGTGCGCAATCGGGAACAGTTCGTACTGTTGGACGAACAGCGACTGGCTTACGAAACAGTCATGTCGGCAGTGCGTCAGGCGCGTCGGTCCAATCGCAAGCAGGTCGTCATCGTGGCCGGCGGGCCGGGTTCCGGCAAGAGCGTGATTGCTCTCTCCCTGTTGGGCGACCTCTACCGGCGTGGCGTGCCGGCCCTGCACGCCACCGGTTCACAGTCCTTCACCAAGACAATGCGCAAGGTCGCCGGTGCCCGCAAACCCGAGGTCCAACGGCTCTTCCGCTACTTCAACAGCTTCATGGAGTCCGAGCCGAACGACCTCGACGTGCTCGTATGCGACGAGGCGCACCGACTCCGCAAGACCTCCGCCAACCGCTACACCAAGGCAACTCTGCGGACCGGCCGCCCTCAGGTCGCCGAGCTGATGGACGCGGCCCGGGTTCCGGTGTTCCTGTTGGACCAGCACCAGGTGGTGCGTCCGGGCGAAATGGGAACCGTGGAACAGATCCAGGATGCCGCGGCCGAACTGGGCCTGGACTGCACCGTGGTGGAGCTCGACAGCCAGTTCCGATGCGGGGGCAGCGACGCCTACCTGCGCTGGGTGGTCGACTTCTTGGGGATCGAAGGGAACACGCCCGGCGCGTGGGAGCCGGACGGCAAGGTGAAGCTCCTGACTGCCGACAGCCCGCAGGAACTGGAGGACTTCCTGGCCGCTCAAAGGTCCCAGGGCTACAGCGCCCGCATGTCCGCCGGCTACTGCTGGAAGTGGACGACGAAGGTCACTTCCAGCATGCACGCCCTGCCCGCCGACGTGGTCATCGGCCACTGGGCCAGGCCGTGGAACCTCTTCGGCGACCGCGCCCTGCTCGGAGCTCCGCCCGCACCCCTCTGGGCCACCGACCCTGCCGGGTTCGGACAGATCGGCTGCGTCTACACGGCGCAGGGGTTCGAGTACGACTGGTCGGGCGTGATCATGGGCCCGGACCTGGTCTGGCGGACCGACCGATGGGTGATCGACCGCACCGCTTCGAAGGACCCTTCGTTCACCAAGGCGACGCCCGACGAAGACATCGACCGTCTCATCCGCAATACCTACAAGGTACTGCTGACTCGCGGCATGATCGGCACGGTCGTCTACTCGACGGACCCCGAGACGCGCGAGAAGCTGCGCTCGCTCATTTCCTGAGTCCCGGGACCCCTCGGCCGGTATCATCATCTCGCTGCGCACCTTCCCGGAGGGTACGAGGCTGCGGTTCATGCATCAGGCCTAACAGGCTTTGAGTGACAGATGGTTGTGCCCGTCGTGTGGTGACACACGACGTGAGCGTGGATGCCCGGTAGGGCCTCCCCCTGCCATTCCTCATCTCACTGCTCTGGAGTGGCCATGACCTCGGTCGAGTACAAGTCTGCGCGTCGTGAGCGGATCCGCGCGATCCTGATCGACATCACTGTGGGAGTCGTCTCCAATCTTCTGGTGGCGGCACTCGCAACGATGGCGAGCCTGCTCTTCTGACGCAGGCAGGTGGCGGGCCCGGTGAGCCCGCCACTCCATCCCCTCAGCGCTATCCGTCAGAACAACAGCAGATCCGATCCCTTCGCCTGACTCTGCTTCCGCTTCCTCTTGCCTCGACCGCCCGCCCCCTTACGAGGTCGGGGCAGATGTGGCTTGCGCGCTTCTGGGGGCAGGTTGGCCCATGTGGGGCGCAAGTCGTGGATCTCGACGTCTCCAACGAGTTTCTTCAGGTACGCCTGTGTTTCGGCATCTGTGGAGTACAGCACAGTCGCACGGCTGGCCCTGGTCATCAGCACGTGGTAAGCGTGGCGCACGAGCCGGGCGAATTCCTCGTCGTCCACGCTGCCCGGCTTCACCTTCGGGTCGAAGGAGCCGGGCCGGTCAACCCTCTTGATCCCCGAGCCCTCCTCCTTGCGGTCTTTGCCCCTGCGGAAGACCCACTTGTCCCCGCGGCGCACCATGTCCTCCCCCATGATCACCCCGCACCAGTCCCACTCGAGGCCCTGCGCCGTGTACACACAGCCGATCTGGCCGAGACCATTCGCTTCCACGGACCAGGTCTTCGACGGCGGCACTTGACCCCCCTCGCAGTAGCTGTCGCTGTCCGCGTTCCAAGGGCGGTGCCACTCGCCGATGCGGACATCAGACTCCAGTCGCCGCTCTTTGCCGAGCGGCTTCGTCCAGGGCCAGCAGTAGCCCGCGACCATGCGAGCGGAGGCGCCGGCCAGCGCTTCGGTCCGGATGATCTGTTCAAGCTCCTCCGGCGTGTCCGCCACCTCGATGTGCATCAATCCGTCCGGCCTCCATTGCTCGACGGACCCGCCGGACACGCCGAGCACCGCCTGCACCCAGCGAACGTAGGCATCGCTGCCACCACAGCGGAACTGCTCCCGGAGGTTGCTCGGAACCAGTAGGGCGTCATGGCGCATGGCCGCGTCCTCGATGAGGGCGACGGTCCCCACTTCGTTCGGCCGGACCGACTGGCCCTCGTCCAGGAAGAAGACGGTGAGGCGCGACGCCGCAAGGAGTTCGTCCACCTGCGGGCCCGTACCCCAGTCCTCGGGCTTCCAGAACCGGTTGGTGGACCGGTCACGAAGACGGTGCGCCTCGTCGCAGATCAACACATCCAGTGGCGGGTCCGGTGGGGTGACGTAGTTGCTGAAGTAGGTGAAGGACTCCCTGAACTCCCGGTCTCCGTAGCCGACGTGCTGCTGGAGTGCCCCGTTGAAGGCCCGGCTGCCGCTCGCGTACTTGACCGTCCGCCCCTGTGCCTCCAGTTCCGCCTTGATCTGGAGGCCGATCGCGCTCTTCCCCGTGCCGGCTCCGCCCGTGACGAGGAAAATCACCCGTCGCTCGTCCGGCACGAGTGCAGGACGCTCGGGATCCGGCAGTACCTTGGCGGCCGTCTCCAGGACTTGATCGGCAACCACCTTCTGGTCTCCTCGCAGGGTGAAGACGGTGTCCTCGCCACGGGACCGGATCATCGCATCGAGCAATGGCGTGTTGCGCAGGCCCATGAGCTGCAACATCTTCTCAGCCTCGGACGCCGCCCCGTCCTCCGCAAAGTTCTTCCGGAGGTCGGACAGCAACTGATCACGTCGGTCACCCGTGTACACACGCGCGTAGGCACCCGTCGGCGCGTCCACGTCGATCAGGGGGCGCACCGATTCGTCCGTGGCGTTGTGCAGGTAGGCGAAACCGCCGCAGGTGAAATCGACGTTCCCGAACGGGCCCCGCTCACTCGTGAAGGCCCGGTAGTACTCGCGCAACTGCAGAGCCGGGTGCTTCTTCTCCCCCATGCCCGGCACATGCACCAAGTCCGCTGTTGCCCGCTCCACCCTGGTCACCGTCGACCAACGCTTCAGCTCGACCAATTGCACGGACGCGCCGCTCCGCTCCGGATGCCGGCCCACAAGAACGACGTCGATGAGCCGGGGGTCACCGGGCCGGTGGCTCTCGTCGACCGTCGCTGCGCATTCGACGATCATCTCGACGTTCCCGCGCCCTGCGGCAACGAGATCGCTCGCGAGACTGACCAGGCTCTCCGCCCAGGCGGACCGCTCCGACAACGATGCCTCGGCTCCGCGAAAATGCCTCCACCGGGCAGCGAGGTGCGGCACCATGCGACGGCGTGCGTTCAGGGTGAGCAGATCTTTCGCTGACAACTTCAGCAGGAGCATGGACACGAGGTGGTTCCCCCAGGGCACGAGTGACTCGTGCGGGTGGGGGCATGTCCAGTTCTGGAAGCCCGTCGGGCCGCAATTCGGTTGTGGTGATCTTAGGGAAGGCTCGTCCTTGCCGAGAAACGTCACCACGCCTCTCGACCGGAACTACAGCGATCGTGGCTGGATCAAGCTGTACGAGTCACGCAGCATCGCCCGCCCTCTCAGCCCTTCGGTCCTCCTCGGGCAAGGCATACGACTGCGCCTCATGGCCCGCGATCGAGACGAATCGCGCGGGCTCGGCCAATCAGGGCGCCACGGCGCCCGACGCGCGGAGTACGTGAGCGCCGTACGCACCCGAGTCAGGTCAGAAGCGAAGCCGAAGCACGGATCGGCTGGGCAGCAGCACGCGCGGGGCGAATCGCCCCCCTGAGCGCATCGCCCCAGCTGCCCGACATCCCGAACCACGTGCCGAGGACTCCGTCCGGCGGTCACCGATCGCGCATGACGCCCCACCGGAACCCGCCCCGTCCGCGCGTCGGGAAGACGCACAGGTGACGCACACGACACCCATCACGCCCCCGGAGGAGACGGCAGTTCAGGCGTCCTCGCGGATCGGCTCCAGGATCGCCACGCACTCCACGTGGTGGGTCATCGGGAAGAGGTCGAAGACGCGGAGCGTGCGGGGCTTGTAGCCGGCTTCGGCGAAGTAGGCCAGGTCGCGGGCCAGGGCGGCCGGGTCGCAGGCGACGTAGGCGATGCGGCGGGCCGAGAGGCCGGCGATGTGGCGGACCGTCTGCTTGCCGGCGCCGGCGCGGGGCGGGTCGAGGACGACCAGGTCGCATTCGGTGATGCCGGTCTTGGGCAGGATCTGCTCGACCTTGCCCTGCTCGATGCGGACCCGGGGGAAGTCCGCCAGGTTGTGCCGGGCGTCCTCCACCGCGCGCTTCGTCGTCTCGATGCCGAGGACCGCGCCGGTCTCGCCGAGGCGTTCGGCCAGGGCGCCCGCGAAGATGCCGACGCCGCAGTAGAGGTCGAGGGCCATCTCGCCCTTGCGCGGCATCAGGCCCTGCATGACGGCCTTGATCAGGGTGTCGGCCGCCTGGGGGTGGACCTGCCAGAAGCCGCCCATGCCGACGCGGTACGTACGGCCGTCGGCGCGCTCGCGCACGAAGGGGCGGCCGTGGACGCGGTGGACGCCGCCGTCCTTCTCCTCGACGCGCAGGACGGAGACGGGCTTGTCCAGCTCCACCAGGGGCAGCCGGCCGCCGGGGCGCGGGGTGAGGACGACCTGGCGGTCGTTCGAGCCGGAGGCGGCGATGGCCTCCACGGAGGCCATCTGGGGCCAGTCCTGCTGCTCGATGCCGAGCTCCGAGACGCCGGGGGCGGCGATCATGCAGTGGTCGACGTGCTCGATGTCGTGCGAGCGGTGCTTGCGCAGGCCGGCGCGGCCGTCCTCGTCGATGGCGAACTGGACGCGGGTGCGCCACTGCGGGACCTGGCCCGCGGGGAGCTTGTCGCCCTCGGCCGGCATGACGGTGCCGTCCCAGCCGGCTTCCTCGGGGGTGAGGCCGGCGAGCCGCTTGAGCTGCTCGGCGACGACCTCGCCCTTGAGCCGGCGCTGCGCGCCCGGCTTGGCGTGCTGCCAGTCGCAGCCGCCGCACTTGCCGGGGCCAGCGTACGGGCAGGGGGCCTCGACGCGGTCCTTGGAGGCGTCCAGCACGGTGATCGCGTCGGCGCGCAGGAAGCGGGAGTCGCTCTCGCCCTCGGTGACCCTGGCGACGACCTTCTCGCCGGGCAGGGTGTGGCGGACGAACAGAACGCGGCCGTCCGACGTACGGGCGATGCAGTGGCCGCCGTGCGCGACGGGACCGACCTCGACCTCGTACTCCTCCCCGACCAGTGACTGCTTCTCGTTCTGCTCGGTCATGGTGGGGTGGCTCCAGGGATCAAGGGAGAAAAAGGAAAACGGCCGGACGACCGACCCACCAGTTTACGTGGATCTCGTCCGGCCGTTCACCACCGACCTTCGAGCGGGCGCCTACTTCGCCGCCGGGTCCTTCGGGCGCGACCGCGGGGTGTCGACGGGGCCGCGGCGCACGGCGCCCGGGGCGTTCCAGTCCTGGCGCTTCTTGGCCCGCCGCTTGGCGAGCTCCGAGGACTCCAGCTGGTAGGGCACGGAGGTGACCATCACGCCGGGCGTGAACAGCAGGCGGCCCTTCAGGCGCAGCGCGCTCTGGTTGTGGAGCAGGTGCTCGTACCAGCGGCCGACGACGTACTCGGGGATGTAGACGCTGACGGCGTCGCGCGGGTTCTCGCTGCGCAGGCCCTTGACGTACTCCACCACGGGGCGGGTGATCTCGCGGTAGGGCGAGTCGAGGATCTTCAGCGGGACGTTGATCCCGCGCCGGTCCCACTCGGTGCGCAGGGCCTTGGTCTCGACCGGGTCGACGCTGATGCTGAGCGCTTCCAGGGTGTCCGAGCGGGTCAGCTTGGCGAAGGCCAGGGCGCGCAGGGTGGGCTTGTGGACCTTGGAGACCAGGACGATGGAGTGGACCCGGGAGGGGCGCACGCTGTCGTCGCTGGGGCCCTCGGCCGCCGCGATCTCGTCGGCCACCCGGTCGTAGTGCTTGCGGATCGCCGACATGGTGCCGTAGAAGATCAGCATGCCGAGGAGGGCGACCCAGGCGCCGTGCGTGAACTTGGTGGCCAGGACGACCACCAGGACCATGCCGGTGAAGAAGGCGCCGAAGGTGTTGATCGCCCGCGAGCGGTGCATCCGGCGGCGCGCGGCCGGGTCCCGCTCGGTGCGCAGGTGGCGGTTCCAGTGACGGACCATGCCGATCTGGCTGAGGGTGAAGGACACGAACACGCCGACGATGTAGAGCTGGATCAGCTTGGTGGAGTCGGCGTCGTAGATCCACACCAGCAGCATGGCGGCGCCCGCGAGGAGCACGATGCCGTTGGAGAAGGCGAGGCGGTCGCCGCGGGTGTGCAGCTGGCGCGGCAGGTAGCGGTCCTGGGCGAGGATCGAGCCCAGGAGCGGGAAGCCGTTGTAGGCGGTGTTGGCGGCCAGGAAGAGCACGAGCGCGGTGGCGATCGCGAGCACGATGAACAGGAAGCTGCCGTTGCCGAAGACGGCCTCGGCGACCTGGGAGATCACCGGGTGCTGGACGAAGCCGTCGCCGACGGGGACGCCGTTCTCCAGCAGGTTGGTCGAGGGGGCCTCGGCCATCTTGACGTCGGTGGCCATGGCCAGGCCGATGATCCCGCAGAACATCGTCACGGCGAGCCCGCCCATGAGGGCGAGGGTGGTGGCGGCGTTCTTGCTCTTGGGCTTGCGGAAGGCCGGTACGCCGTTGCTGATGGCCTCGACGCCGGTCAGCGCCGCGCAGCCGGAGGAGAAGGCGCGCAGCAGCAGGAAGACGAGGGCGAATCCGGCGAGCCCCTGGTGTTCGGCCTTGATCTCCAGACCGGCGGTGGGGGCCTCCATGGTGTCGCCCATGACCAGACCGCGCCAGGCGCCCCACGCGATCATGATGAAGACGGCGGCGACGAACACGTAGGTCGGGATGGCGAAGAGTTTCCCGGATTCCTTGACCCCGCGCAGATTCATGAGCGTGAGCAGCAGAATCATGACGATCGCCGAGAGCACCTTGTGCTCGATGACGAAATCGACGGCGGAGCCGAGATTCTCGACGCCGGAGGAGATGGACACGGCGACGGTGAGGACGTAGTCGACGAGCAGGGCGCTCGCGACGGTCAGTCCGGCCTTGGGGCCGAGGTTGGTGTTGGCCACCTCGTAGTCGCCGCCGCCGCTGGGGTAGGCGTGGACGTTCTGCCGGTATGAGGCGACCACGGTGAACATCAGCACGACGACCGCGAGCGCGATCCAGGGGCTGAAGTGGTACGCCGACACACCCGCGATCGACAGGACCAGCAACACCTCGCCGGGGGCATATGCCACTGAGGAGAGGGGGTCGGATGCGAACACAGGAAGGGCGATCCGCTTGGGGAGGAGCGTTTCCCCGAGGCGGTCGCTGCGTAGCGCCCGGCCGATCAGGATCCGTTTGGGCACGTCGGTCAGTTTGGACACGCAGAGGATCGTAAGCGTTCGAAATCAGACTGACGAACCCCCCGCCCCTTGTCCGGGGCAATGAGCCTCCAATGAGGGCCCGCCGGAGCCCCAAAGCGGCACACTGGTGACCGCCCGTGTGTAGCTTGGGCCATGGTCTGAGACCCTGTTTAGCCAG
Source organism: Streptomyces sp. NPDC103540 (assembly GCF_055584445.1). Classification (NCBI taxonomy): domain Bacteria; kingdom Bacillati; phylum Actinomycetota; class Actinomycetes; order Kitasatosporales; family Streptomycetaceae; genus Streptomyces; species Streptomyces sp. NPDC103540. The sequence goes on along the minus strand of NZ_JBVJMA010000004.1, from coordinate 161,219 downwards.
AGCATGCAATGAGGCTGGAAACCAGCGAGCCGCTGACAGCCGGAAGGACGGCCGTGCACATCGTCATTATGGGCTGCGGAAGAGTGGGTTCCGCCCTCGCCCAGACCCTGGAGCAGCAGGGGCATACGGTCGCCGTGGTCGACCAGGACCCCACCGCATTCCGCCGGCTGGGGGCGGCGTTCGGCGGCCGCCGCGTCACCGGCGTCGGCTTCGACCAGGACACCCTGCGCGAGGCCGGCATCGAGGAGGCGGGAGCCTTCGCAGCCGTCAGCAGTGGTGACAATTCCAACATCATCGCCGCCCGCGTGGCGCGCGAGATGTTCGGTGTCGAGAACGTCGCCGCCCGCATCTACGACCCCAAGCGCGCCGAGGTCTACCAGCGCCTGGGCATCCCCACCGTCGCGACCGTACGGTGGACCGCCGACCAGATGCTGCGCCGGCTGCTGCCTTCCGGGGCCGAGCCCCTGTGGCGCGACCCGAGCGGTGGCGTCCAGCTCGCCGAGGTGCACACCTCCCCTGCCTGGATCGGCCACAAGGTCAGCCGGCTCCAGGAGGAGACGGGCGTGCGCGTGGCGTTCCTCACCCGTCTGGGCGAAGCCATGCTGCCGACGTCGGCGACCGTCCTCCAGGAGGGCGACCTCGTCCACGTGATGATGCGCACGGACGAGATCGACAAGGTCGAGGCGGCCTTCGCCGAGGGCCCCGAGGAGGCACACGCATGAGGGTCGCGATCGCCGGAGCCGGAGCCGTCGGCCGTTCCATCGCGGGCGAGCTGCTGGAGAACGGCCACGAGGTGCTCCTCGTGGACAAGGCGCCCACCGCCATCTCGGTGGAGCGCGTACCGCAGGCCGAGTGGCTGCTGGCCGACGCCTGCGAGATCACCTCGCTCGACGAGGCGGCGCTCCAGCGCTGCAACGTGGTCATCGCCGCCACCGGTGACGACAAGGTCAACCTCGTCGTCTCCCTGCTCGCCAAGACCGAGTACGGGGTCCCCCGGGTCGTGGCGCGCGTCAACAACCCGAAGAACGAGTGGCTCTTCAACGAGTCCTGGGGCGTCGACGTCGCGGTCTCCACGCCGCGCCTGATGTCGGCCCTCGTCGAGGAGGCCGTCAGCGTCGGCGATCTGGTGCGCCTGCTGCGCTTCAGCCACGGCGACGCCAACCTCGTGGAGCTGACCCTGCCGGCCGACTCCTCGGTCGCGGGGACGCAGATCGGCGAGATCGCCTGGCCCGAGGACACCTCGCTCGTCACGATCATCCGCGGCAACCGGGTCCTGACCCCGCACGGGGAGGAGACCCTGGAGCCGGGCGACGAGCTGCTGTTCGTGGCCGCGCAGGCCCGTGAGGAGCAGCTGGAGGAACTCCTCCAGGCCCGTCACTGAGTCCGGACGGACGACGACGGACACGGACGGATACGGACGGACGACGAAGGGGCGGGGCGGCCGATGAGCCGCCCCGCCCCTTCGTCTTCGCCCGCGGCGAGCGCTTCGGGCCCCGCGCGTCACGCTCGTGCGCCAGGCCCCGCGCGTCACGCCCCGCGCGTCAGACCTTGCGGTGCCGGGCCTCGCCCTTGGGCGTTCCGTCGGGCCGCGCCGCCCGCGCCTTCTCCTTCGCCGCCTTCTCGGCGGCCTCCTCGGCCTCGTACTCCGCGATGACGTCGATCGGCGGCGGCGCCTTCGCGAGGAAGACCCAGGTGAAGTACACGGCGATCACCATCGGCGGGAGCTTCAGCGCGATCAGGACCCAGCCGAGCTGCGTCTCGTCGCCCCACCAGTACAGCGGGAAGAGGATCGCGTACTTCGCCAGGAAGACGAGCCCCCACGCGAGGCTGGCCTTGACGTACGCCTTCTTGCGCCCGGGGTTGCGGGTGCGCCAGGAGAGGTTCTCCTTGAAGACCGGCCCCAGGATCACCCCCAGGAGCGGGAAGCCGACCAGCGCGGAGACGGTGAAGGCCACGCCGAGGCCCACGCCGTAGATCATCCCCGGCAGGTAGAAGCCCTTGGCGTCGCCCGTGAACAGGGCGAAGGCCACGCCCACGCCCACGCCGAACACCCCGCTGAAGGCGTGCTTGACGGTGTCCTTGCGCAGCAGGCGCACGAGTACCAGCAGGACCGCGACCACGCCCGCCGCGATGGCGGACATCTGCACGTTCTTGTTGATCGTGTAGATCATCACGAACAGCAGGCCGGGGAGCATCGTCTCCACCGTGCCGCGGATGCCCCCGAAGGCGTCGAAGAGGGCGGCCTGCGTGACGGCCTTCTGGTCGGCCCCGGCGGCCTGGTCGGCCCGGTCGGCCGCGTCCGCGGCCGCGGACCCGCCGCCGGCCGGCCCGGGCTGCTCGGGTGGTGTGGTCGGTCTGTCGAGTGACGTCACCGGTCAGTGCTCCTGTCCGAGCGGTCGGAGTTCGTACTTCGGGTTGAAGAGGACCCGGCGACCGTGACTCATCGAGATCCGCCCGGAGGCGATCATGCGCCGGCCGGGCTCGATTCCCACGATCGAGCGACGCCCGAGCCACACCACGTCCAGCGCGGCCGAGCCGTCGAACAGCTCGGCCTCCAGCGCGGGCACTCCCGCACGCGGCCGCAGGGTGACCGTACGCAGGGTCCCGGTCACCTTGACTATCTGGCGGTCGTGGCAGTCGCAGATCCGCGTGCACCCCGCGGCTTCTGCGTCCTCCTGCAGCTCCGCCGAATGCAGCTCCTCCTGGGAGGTGGAAAGCCGTTCGATCATCCGGCGGAACCGGCCCGCCGGCCGGGCCGGCTTCGCGGGCTTCTCGGGACGCGGTTCAGCACTCATAACAGGAAGCGTACCGGCGCCCCCACTACCTCTCGAAGCGGTATCCCATGCCCGGTTCGGTGATGAAGTGCCGGGGGTGCGAGGGGTCCGCCTCCAGTTTGCGGCGCAATTGCGCCATGTAGACCCGCAGGTAGTTGGTCTCCGTCCCGTACGAGGGTCCCCACACCTCCTGGAGGAGCTGCTTCTGGCTGACGAGCTTGCCGCCGTTGCGCACCAGCACCTCCAACAGGTGCCATTCGGTGGGCGTCAGGCGTACGTCGCGCCCCGCGCGGACGGCCTTCTTGGCGGCCAGGTCGACGCTGAAGCCCTCGGTCTCGACGATCACCTCGTCCCCGCCCGCGCCGGCGGTGGGCTCGGCGCGCCGGACGGCCGCGCGCAGCCGGGCCAGCAGCTCGTCCATGCCGAAGGGCTTGGTGACGTAGTCGTCGGCGCCCGCGTCGAGGGCCTCGACCTTCTCGTCGGAGCTGTGCCGGGCGGAGAGGACCAGGATCGGCACCCGGGTCCAGCCGCGCAGCCCCTTGATCACCTCGACCCCGTCCATGTCGGGCAGGCCGAGGTCGAGGACGACCACGTCGGGGTGGCGCGCGGCGGCCATCTCCAGGGCTCCCGCCCCGTCGGACGCCGCGTCGACCTCGTACCTGCGCGCCTTGAGGTTGATCACGAGGGCTCGGACGATCTGGGGTTCGTCGTCCACCACGAGCACCCGGGTCATTGGGGTCCTGCTTTCTGTCGTGCGGGTCCGGCCGGCTCCACGTCCGGCCCGGGCTCCACGGGCTCCACCGTCTCTACGCGCGCCGCCGCTCCCCCGGTTCCCGGGATCGCCCCGGCCCCTGCGGGTCCCCCGGCCGCCGGGGCCGCCGCGCGCAGGGTGAGGACCATGGTCAGCCCGCCCCCGGGGGTGTCCTCCGCCGCGAGGGTGCCGCCCATGGCCTCGGCGAACCCCCGGGCCACGGCCAGCCCCAGCCCCACCCCCGCGCCGCGCGGGGCGTCCCCGTGGCGCTGGAAGGGGGCGAAGATCCGGTCCTTGGCCTCGTCCGGCACCCCGGGACCCCGGTCGACGACGCGCACCTCGACCCGGTCCCCGAGGGCGCTGGCGGCCACGAGGACGGGCTCGCCGCGCGGGCTGTACTTGACGGCGTTCTCGACCACGTTGGCCACGCCGCGCTCCAGCAGGCCGGGGTCGACCGCCACCATGGGCAGGGTCTCGGGCACGTCCAGCACCACGCTGTCCTCCGGTACGCCGCCCAGCGCCATCGGCACCACCTCGTCGAGGTCGATCTCCCGGATCAGCGGGGTCACGGTGCCGGTCTGCAGCCGGGACATGTCCAGCAGGTTCCCCACCAGGTGGTCGAGCCGATCGGCGCCGGCCTCGATGCCCTCCAGCAGTTCGGCCCGGTCCGCCTCGGACCACTCCACGTCGTCGGAGCGCAGCGAGCTGACGGAGGCCTTGATGGAGGCCAGGGGCGTACGCAGGTCGTGGCTGACGGCGGCCAGCAGCGCGGTGCGGATCCGGTTGCCCTCCGCCAGGCGGCGGGCCTCCTCCGCCTCCCCGACGAGCCGCTGGCGGTCCAGCACCACGGCGGCCTGGGCGGCGAAGGCGCCCAGCACCCGGCGGTCGCCGGCGGGAAGCACCCGCCCGGAGAGGGCCAGGGCCATGTGGTCGCCGATCGGCATGTCGACGTCGGCGTCCTCGGGCCGGGCGGCCGGGCGCGGTCCGACGCTGCCGGCGGGCGTCCACGGCTCGGTGTCGCCGGCGCGCTCCAGGAGGGCCACCGACTCCATCGCGAAGGTCTCGCGCACCCGCTCCAGGAGCGCGCCGAGGGCCGTCTCCCCGCGCAGCACGCTCCCCGCCAGGAAGGAGAGGACCTCCGACTCGGCGCGCAGCCGCGCGGCCTGGTGGGTGCGCCGGGCGGCGAGGTCCACCACCGAGGCGACCGAGACCGCGACCCCGAAGAAGACCGCGATGGCCATGATGTTCTTGGGGTCGGAGACGGTGAACCGGTGCAGCGGCGGCGCGAAGAAGTAGTTCAGCAGCAGCGAGCCGAAGGCGGCCGAGGCGAGGGCCGGCCACAGTCCGCCGAGCAGCGCGGCGGCCACCGTCAGGGCCAGGAAGAGCAGCATGTCGTTGGCGAGGCCGGGATCGGCGTCGATGTGCGTCAGCAGCAGGCACAGCAGGGCGGGGAGGACCACGCCCACCACCCAGCCGGCCACGATCCGCGGCCGGCCCAGTCGGGCGGTCGTGCGGACCACGGGCAGTCCGCGCCCCTTGGCCACCTGTTCGTGGGTGACGATGTGGACGTCGAGGTCGGGGCCGCAGTCGCGGGCGACGGTGGCGCCGACGCCGGGCCCCAGGACGTACTGCCAGGCCTTGCGCCGGCTGGATCCGAGCACGATCTGCGTGGCGTTGACCCCGCGGGCGAATTCCAGGAGGGCCTCGGGGACGTTGTCGCCGATCACATGGTGAAACGTTCCGCCAAGGTCTTCGACCAGGGTCCGCTGGAGCGCGAGCTCCTTCGGGGAGGCCGACGTCAGACCGTCGCTGCGGGCGATGTAGACGGCGAGGATCTCGCTGCCGGAGCCCTTGGCCGCCATCCGCGAGGCCCGCCGGATCAGGGTGCGCCCCTCCGGACCGCCGGTGAGCCCCACCACGATCCGCTCGCGGGCCTGCCAGGTCGAGCTGATGCCGTGCTCGCCGCGGTACTGCTGGAGGTACTCGTCGGCCCGGTCGGCCACCCACAGCAGCGCGAGCTCGCGCAGGGCGGTGAGGTTGCCCGGCCGGAAGTAGTTGGACAGGGCCGCGTCGACCTTGTCGGACTTGTATATGTTCCCGTGGGCCATCCGGCGGCGCAGGGCCTGCGGGGACATGTCCACGAGCTCGATCTGGTCGGCCCGCCGGACCACCTCGTCCGGCACGGTCTCCCGCTGCCGCACCCCGGTGATCGACTCGACCACGTCCCCGAGGGACTCCAGGTGCTGGATGTTCACGGTGGTGACCACGTCGACGCCCGCCCGCAGCAGCTCCTCGACGTCCTGCCAGCGCTTGCCGTTGCGCGAGCCCGGGACGTTGGTGTGCGCCAGTTCGTCCACCAGGGCCACGGCGGGCCGGCGGGCCAGTACGGCGTCCACGTCCATCTCGGTGAAGGCGGCGCCCCGGTGCGTCAGCTCCGTGCGCGGCACCTGCTCCAGGCCGTGCAGCATGACCTCGGTGCGCGGCCGCCCGTGGTGCTCGACGAAGCCGACGACGCAGTCCCCGCCCCGCTCCACCCTGCGGTGGCCTTCCGAGAGCATGGCGTACGTCTTGCCCACACCGGGTGCCGCGCCGAGATAGATCCGTAGTCTGCCGCGTCCCATGCGCCCATTCTCCGGGACGTACCCGCGGTTCACGCACCGATGCGCGGCGCCGGGCCGATCCCTGACGCAACCCTGACGCCGCCGGTCGCCCGGACGCGCGAACGCCGGTGGGCCCGCCCCGAAGGACGGGCCCACCGGCGTGGAACCTCGCCGCGCGCCGCGTGCGGCGCGCGCTCGTCGGACCCCGGTCCCGGAGTCCGGTCAGCGGACCTCGGTGATCTCCGGGCCGCGCTCCAGCTGACCCATGCCACCGGAGAAGCGGGAGCTCTCCTGGTCCTCGGCCGTCTGCACGCCGTCCGGCACCATCTGGGCGTCGTTGGGCAGCTTCAGGACGATCGGGTCGCGCGGGGCCATCGGGCCGTCGCCGCGCACGACGACGGTGTCCCGGAAGATCTGCTCCAGTACGCCGGCCGACTCGGGGCGCACCGCGCCCTGGCCGGAGATGACGCCGCGCAGGAACCAGCGCGGTCCGTCGACGCCGACGAAGCGGACCAGCTGCGCACCGGTCTGCCCGTCGGGCAGCGGGACGGGGACCTGCGCGCGCAGCTCCCAGCCGAGCGTGCCGTCGACCTCGTCGATGATGCCGCCCTGCTGGGTGATGCCGGAGGCGATCTCGTCGCGGACCTCGCCCCAGATGCCCTCCTTCTTGGGGGCGGCGAAGGCCTGGAGCTGCACGGCGCTGTCGCCGAGGACCACGGTGGCGGCCACGATCGCGTCGCCCGCGACCTCGACGCGCAGTTCCATGCCCTCGACGCCGGGCACGAGGATGCCGCCCAGGTCGACCCGGCCGTCGGCCGGGTTGCCGAGCACCTCGGAGACGTCCCACGGGCCGTCGGGGCGCGGCGCCGGAGGCAGGTTCAGCCGGCGCGGCCGGTCGCCGCCCGGCTCATCGGTCTCGGACGGCTCATCGGCGCGCACGCCGTCGACCTGCTCGGCCGCGCCGCCGTCCTGGGCGGAGTCGTTCTTCTTGCGACGTCCGAACACGTCACTGTCCTTCCCGGTCGGTTACGACCGAAGCGTAGCCATTCCCACCCTGCTGACCAGCTCCGGATCCGGCCACGGCCGCATGACCGCCGGTGGAGCCGAAACCCCCCTCGGCCCGGGCCGAGCCGGGAAGTTCCGCCACCTCGTGGAAGCGCACCTTCTCGACCCGCTGGACAACCAGCTGGGCAATGCGGTCGAAACGCTCGAACCTGACGCTCTCGCGGGGGTCGAGATTGACCACGATCACCTTGATTTCCCCACGGTACCCGGCATCCACCGTCCCCGGGGCATTCACGAGCGCGAGCCCGCAGCGGGCGGCCAGACCGGAGCGCGGGTGCACGAAGGCGGCGTACCCGTCGGGCAGGGCGATGGAGACCCCGGTGGGCAGCACGGCCCGCTCTCCGGGTTCCAGCTCGGCGGCCACGGTGGTGACGAGGTCACAGCCCGCGTCGCCGGGGTGACCGTAGGAGGGCAGGGGCACCTCGGGGTCGACGCGGCGGATCAGTACGTCCACCGGTGCGTTGGGGTTCTGGGGCATCAGGGGTTCACCTCGAAGGCGCGTGCGCGCCTGACCTGGTCCGGGTCGGCCATCGCCGCCCGGATCTCCTCGGGACGGCCGTTGTCGATGAAGTGGTCGACCTTCACCTCGATGAAAAGGGCGTCGGCACGGACCGCGACCGGGCCCTCGGGGCCGCCTATCCGGCCCACCGCCGTGGAGTAGATCTTCCGTCCGGCGACGGCGGTGACCTCGGCCTCCAGGTACAGCACCGTGTCGACCGGCACGGGCCGCACGAAGTCCGTCTCCAGCCGGCCGGTCACCGCGATGACGCGCAGCAGCCAGTTCAGGGAACCCAGCGTCTCGTCGAGCGCGGTGGCCAGGACGCCGCCGTGGGCGAGGCCGGGCGCACCCTGATGAGCGGGCTTGACGGTGAACTCGGCGCTGACGCGGACGCCCTCGCCCGCGCGTGCTTCGAGGTGCAGCCCGTGGGGCTGGCCCTCGCCGCAGCCGAAACAGTGCTCGTAGTGCGCGCCGAGGAGTTCCCCGGGTGCCGGGGCGTCGGGATGGCGTACCGGCGCGGTGGCGTCGGCCGGGGGCGTCAACGCTGTGTTTCGTCCACTCACAGCCGCTGACCTTACCCGCGCGGCTACCCGCCGGTCGCCTCGTGGCAGGCTTGCCGTATGCAGCTCTCCTCCGCGCACCACGACGAACGCCTGTCCGCCCCTCGCTCCTGGTGGGGCATCTGCGCGCTCGTCGGGGTGGCGTGCGCGCTGATGCTGTTGCCGCTGGGCACCCTGCCGCTGTTGGTGGGGTTGGTCGGCGGCGCCGCGCTGACGGGGATGCTGGTGAGCTCGTACGGTTCCGCGCGCGTGCGCGTGGTGAACGGTTCGCTGGCCGCGGGCGACGCCCGCATCCCGGTGGCGGCACTGGGCGAGCCCGAGGTGCTGGACCCGGAGGAGGCCCGCGCCTGGCGGACGTACAAGGCGGACACCCGCGCCTTCATGCTGATGCGCAGCTACGTCCCGACGGCGGTGCGCGTCGAGGTGACCGACCCGGCGGACCCGACGCCCTACGTGTACGTCTCCACGCGCGAGCCCGAGGCCCTGGCCGGCGCGATCCGCGCGGCGAAGGGCGCCTCGACCGGCGCCTGAGCCGGCGGGCCGGGTGACGCCCGGTGGCGGCGCCGGGGTGACGCCCGGTGGAGCCCCCGGGGTGGCGTCCGATGTCGGCGCCGGGCGGGCCCGAACTCAGAGCCGCGGGTCCCGCGGACCTTCGAGTGCGGCCCTGGTGGCCTCGGGAAGGGGCTGGGAGGGCTGCTCAAGGGGCGGCAGGGCCGCGAGCGACTCCCAGGGCACGGCGCGCTCGCGCAGGTCCGTACGGACCTTCTCGGCGAGTTTGCGGGTGTCGCGGCGGTTCATGACGGCCCCGACGGCGGCGCCCACCATGAACGGCATGAGGTTGGGCAGGTTGCGGAACATCCGCTTCATGATCTGTTGGCGCAGTTCGCGCTTCATCTGACCGCCGAGCGCCGCGTTGAGCGTCGTCGGTTTGGTCAGGTCGATGCCCCGCTCCTCGGTCCAGGCCGTGAGGTAGGCGAAGCTGCGGTCCTTCAGCGTGCCCGGAGGGCGCTGTCCGTAGACCTCGTGGAGTTCCGCGACGAGCTTCAGCTCGATCGCGGCGACGGCCGTGATCTCGGCGGCCAGCTCCGCCGGCATGGCGGGCGGCACGGGGAGCATCGCGGCGGCTCCGATGCCGGCGCCGACGGTGGACGTGGCGTTGGCCGCGCCGTAGATCAGTTTGTCCGCGAGCCGGTCCGCGTCCAGCCCGGGGAACTGCGCGCGCAGGGTCGCGAGGTCCCGCACGGGAACGCGCGGGGCGTTCTCGATGACGCGGTCGGCGATGTACAGGGCGGCGGCCTTCGCCGTATCGCCGCCCCTGCGCACACCGTTCTTCACCGCTTGCAGCCGACGCGCCCCGGGCCTGCCCCGGGACCCCTCCTCGGCCGTGAGGGCCGGTGGCACCGCTCGCGCGGTGTCGGAGGGCACGACGGTCGTACCGGAGCCGAATGCGCCGGGGGCCGTGCGGCCGGGGCCCGTTTCCGGGCCCGTGGCTGCCGCCTCCGGCTGTCCGTCCGATCCTTCCGCCTTCCGGAAACGTCGCTTCCGGAAGGGCGTCGAACCTGTCACGGCCGAGCCCTCAGTCGCAGTCGCGACAGATCGGCTGACCGTTCTTCTCACGTGCCAGCTGGCTGCGGTGGTGCACCAGGAAGCAGCTCATGCAGGTGAACTCGTCCGCCTGCTTGGGGAGGACCCGGACGGCCAGTTCCTCGTTGGAGAGGTCCGCGCCGGGCAGTTCCAGGCTCTCGGCGCCGTCGAAGTCGTCGACGTCGACGCTGGAGGACGACTTCTCGCTCCGTCGAGCCTTCAGCTCTTCGATGCTGTCGTTGTCGACGTCGTCGTCGGTCTTGCGTGGGGTGTCGTAGTCCGTTGCCATTTTTTCGCTCTCCCCCTCTGGGATTTAGCGGTGTCTCAGCGCACGTAACGCGCGAGAGGCCGGACTTGTGCCCGACCTGAGGCGGAGATTTTGCCTCACATCAAGGTCTGTTACTCAATCGACACCCAGCCGCACGCCCGAAGGAGCCTGTAGCTGGGATGACGACCGGGACCGTACACGGTCCGGGGGCCGTCTTGCACAAACGCCACCCCGTGTATTTCCCGCCGTTCGGGGGGCCGGAAACCCGGACTTCCCGGGCTTTCCGGCCTCCCCGGGGTCACAGAACGCACATGACCCGACACTCGACAATGTGATCGATCACACAGATACCGTCCACGGCGGCACCCGACCATTCCGCCGACAGCGAACAGACCGGCGGGTCGGTCGGAGGGCGATCAGAGGGGCAACGTGACACGCATCACGAGGCCACCGCCCTCGCGGGGCGTCGCGAGGATGCGTCCGCCGTGTGCGCGCGCCACGGAGCGCGCGATCGACAGGCCCAGCCCCACACCCTTGTCACTGCCCGTTCGCTCCGTACGCAGCCGCCTGAAGGGCTCGAAGAGGTTGTCCACCTCGTACGCGGGAACCACGGGACCCGTGTTCGATACGAGGAGCACCGCCTGGCCGTGCTGGACCTCGGTGGTCACCTCCACCCAGCCGCCCTCCGGCACGTTGTACCGGACCGCGTTCTGCACCAGGTTGAGGGCGATCCGCTCCAGCAGCACGCCGTTGCCCTGCACCACGGCCAGACCGCGTTCGCCGCGGATCTCCACGCCCTTGGCGAGCGCCTCCCCGCGGGCCTGGTCGAGGGCGCGCGAGGCCACCTCCGCCAGGTCCACCGGCTTGCGCTCGACGATCTGGTTCTCGCTGCGGGCCAGCAGCAGCAGGCCCTCCACGAGCTGTTCGCTGCGCTCGTTGGTGGCCAGCAGCGTCTTGCCCAGCTGTTGGAGCTCGACCGGGGCGCCGGGGTCCGACAGGTGGACCTCCAGCAGCGTCCGGTTGATCGCGAGCGGGGTCCGCAACTCGTGCGAGGCGTTGGCCACGAAGCGTTGCTGCGCCGTGAAGGCCCGCTCCAGACGGTCGAGCATCTCGTCGAAGGTGTCGGCGAGCTCCTTGAGCTCGTCGTCCGGTCCGTCCAGCTCGATCCGTCGGGTGAGGTCGGAGCCGACCACCCGGCGCGCCGTGCGGGTGATCTTGCCCAGCGGCGAGAGCACCCGGCCGGCCATCGCGTACCCGAAGGCGAAGGCGATGACGCTGAGGCCCAGCAGGGCCATCAGCGACCGGCTGAGCAGGTCGTCCAGGGCGTGCCGGCGCTGTTCCAGGATGCACTGGCCGATGGCGTTGTTGAACTGGTCGAACGACTGGTCGATGCCCACCACGCCGGGACAGGTGCTGCTGGAGACCTTGACCTGCTGTCCCCCGACGATCTGGAACGGGAGCGCGTTGCCCTGGCGCAGGGCCTGCGCGGCCAGCAGGTAGATGATCGACAGCAGCAGGATCCCCGCGATGAGGAACATCCCGCCGTACAGCAGCGTGAGCCGTATGCGGATGGTCGGCCGCAGCCAAGGGAAGGGACCCTCGGGCGGGCCGGGGTCCCAGGTCGGTTTCGGTGGCGCCGTCGGTGGCGCCGGGGTCGCGGCCATCCTCGTCAGATCCGGTATCCGGAACCGGGCACGGTGACGATGACCGGCGGCTCGCCGAGCTTGCGGCGCAGGGTCATGACGGTCACGCGGACCACGTTGGTGAACGGGTCGGTGTTCTCGTCCCAGGCCTTCTCCAGGAGCTGCTCGGCGGAGACCACCGTCCCCTCGCTACGCATCAGCACCTCCAGCACCGCGAACTCCTTCGGTGCGAGCTGTACCTCGCGGCCCTCGCGGAACACCTCGCGCCGGTTCGGGTCCAGCTTGATGCCGGCCCGCTCCAGGACCGGCGGCAGGGCGACGGTCGTACGCCGTCCGAGCGCCCGGACGCGGGCGGTCAGCTCGGTGAAGGCGAAGGGCTTGGGCAGGTAGTCGTCCGCGCCCAGCTCCAGGCCCTCGACCCGGTCGCTGACATCGCCGGAGGCGGTCAGCATGAGGACCCGCGTGGGCATGCCCAGCTCGACGATCTTCCGGCAGACGTCGTCCCCGTGCACCAGCGGAAGGTCACGGTCGAGCACCACCACGTCGTAGTCGTTCACCCCGACGCGCTCCAGGGCCGCGGCGCCGTCGTACACGACGTCCACGGCCATGGCCTCCCGCCGCAGGCCGGTGGCCACCGCATCGGCGAGCAGCTGCTCGTCCTCGACGACGAGTACGCGCACGTCGTTTCCTTCCCTCGAGCCCAGAAGGGCACACGTGTATTGCGCGTCCATCCTGCCGGTTTCGGCCGTAAACCGGCTGTAAGGCGCCCCTGAGGGCCCTTCCGGCACGGATGTGCGGGGTGTTCGCGGGAGGAACCGAGGATTCCCTCGCCTCACGAGGTTTCTGGGACCCGGGTGCCGGGGAGGACGACAGAACACCCCGGCCACTCCCTGACGGCGGACAGCCACGTGCTCGCCCGCCGCCGACCCACGAAGAGGGGGCGCACCCACCATGGACGCATTTACCGCGGGTCTCCTGCAGCGCATCAAGACCACGCAGTCGGACCTCAGCAAGGCCCGTGAGACGGGCGACGACCACCTCGCCGATGTGGAACAGGCCGAGCTGGAGGACCTCCAGCGGCTCGCCGCCGAACACGGCGTACCGGTCTCCGCGGCCTGAACCGGCCGCGTCCGCACGACAGTTCACCCGACCCCGACCCCCCGCGGCGCCCAGGCGGTTCCGCACGACCCGAGCACGCGCACGGACCGGACCCCGGTCGCCCCACGGGCGGCCGGGGTCCGTCGTTCCCCGACGCGGGGAGCGCGGGGGTGGGGGGCGCGGGGGTACGGGACCCCGCGCGCGGTCAGTCGTGCCAGGCCCCGGCGTCCTCCAGCAGGGGCTGGAGCGAGGCGAAGACCGCCGGCGTGGCGGCCAGGGTCAGCTCCCCCGAGGCCGGCAGGCCCGGCCGGCCTCCGGTGAGGGCGCCCGCCTCACGGGCGATCAGGTCGCCCGCCGCCAGGTCCCAGGGGTTGAGCCCGCGCTCGTAGTAGCCGTCCAGGCGCCCGGCCGCGACGTCGCACAGGTCCAGCGCCGCCGAGCCGCCGCGCCGGATGTCCCGGACCAGGGGGATGATCCCCGCGACGACCTGGGCCTGGTGGGCGCGACGGGCCTGCACGTAGGCGAAGCCGGTGCCCAGGAGCGCCCGGTCCAGCGGCGCGGCCGGCCGGCAGGCCAACCGGGTGTCGCCGGACCAGGCCCCGCCGCCGAGCACCGCGCGGTACGTCTCCCCGCGCATCGGGGCCGCCACCACGCCGACCACCGTCTCGCCCCGGTACTCGGCGGCGATGGACACGCCCCAGCTCGGCAGCCCGTAGAGGTAGTTGACGGTGCCGTCGAGGGGGTCGACGATCCAGCGGATCCCGCTGGTGCCGGGGACGTCGGCGCCCTCCTCGCCGAGCAGCCCGTCGTCGGGGCGGCGGGCGGCGAGGACGCCGGTGATCAGCTTCTCCGCGGCGAGGTCCATCTCGGTCACCACGTCGACGGCGCTCGACTTGGTGGCGGCCACCGACAGGTCGGCGGGCCGTCCGTCGCGCAGGAGTTCACCGGCCCGCCGGGCGGCCTCCAGCCCCACGTCGAGGAGTTCGGCCTTCAGGTCTTCGGTCAGCGTGTCTTCGGTCGTCACGGTCGCGCAGCCTACGCGTACGGGCTGTCGACCCCGGCCGCGGCGGGACGCGGCGCCCGGGTCGGACAGCAGCCCACGGCGCACCGGTCGGGGCTCGCTCCGAGCAGACCGAGGGCGCAGCGCCGCGCGTCCTCCCCGCGTTCGGCGGCGGCCCGCTCCAGCAGCAGGTCGCGCACCGCCTCGGCGAAGCGCGGGTCCGCGCCGACGGTGGCGGATCGGGCGATGGGCAGGCCCAGCTCGGCGGCCTTCGCGGTGGCCTCGGTGTCGAGGTCGTAGAGGACCTCCATGTGGTCGGAGACGAAGCCGATCGGGACCATGACGGCGGCCGGGGCGCCGGCGCCGTGCAGGGCCTCCAGGTGGTCGCAGATGTCGGGCTCCAGCCACGGGATGTGCGGGGCGCCGCTGCGCGACTGGTAGACGAGCTCCCAGGGGCGCTCGACGCCCGTCTCCGCGCGGACGGCGTCGGCGATGACCCGGGCGACGTCCAGGTGCTGGCGGACGTACGCGCCGCCCTCGCCGTGCTCCGGGACGGGCCCGGAGGTGTCGGCGGCGGCCGTCGGGATGGAGTGGGTGGTGAAGACCAGGTGGGCGCCGTCGCGGACCGCGTCGGGGAGGCCGGCCAGCGAGGCGAGCACTCCGTCGATCATGGGCTGGACGAAGCCGGGGTGGTTGAAGTAGTGGCGCAGCTTGTCGACGCGGGGCAGCTCGGCCACGCCTTCCGCCTCCAGGGCGGCCAGCGCGTCGGCGAGGTTCTCCCGGTACTGGCGACAGCCCGAGTAGGAGGCGTAGGCGCTGGTGGCGAGGACCGCGATGCGGCGGCGGCCGTCGGCTGCCATCTCGCGCAGGGTGTCGGTGAGGTACGGGGCCCAGTTCCGGTTGCCCCAGTAGACGGGCAGGTCCAGCCCGTGCTCGGCGAAGTCCTTGCGCAGCGCGTCGAGGAGTTCGCGGTTCTGCCCGTTGATGGGGCTGACGCCGCCGAAGCCGAAGTAGTGCTGCCCGACCTCCTTGAGCCGCTCGCGCGGGATGCCGCGCCCGCGCGTGACGTTCTCCAGGAACGGCACGACGTCGTCGGGTCCCTCGGGGCCGCCGAAGGACAGCAGCAGGAGGGCGTCGTAGGGGGCGGCGAGGCCGTGGGCCGCAACCGCTTCGGGGGCACGGAGCTGGTCTGACATGTCTCGAATCCTGCCACCAGGCGTTCGCCCGGGAGAACCGCCCGGTCCGCATCGCGGACGCGCCGAAAGGTAAGGTGACCCTAAGTTCTTGTTCCGCCGCCTGTTCCGAACGGCCGGCCCCGTGCGGCTGTCGGCCGGCGGTCGTAATCTGTTCGGGCCACCGACGTCCCTTACGGAGACACCTTGCCCAGTCCCTACCGCGCGATATTCGCGGCCCCCGGAACCACGGCGTTCAGCGCCGCCGGCCTCATAGGACGGCTGCCGATCTCCATGGTGGGCGTCGGCATCCTCACGATGATCTCCGAGATCACCGGCCGCTACGCCATGGCCAGCGCGCTGACCGGCACCCTCGCCCTCGCCGCCGCCTTCATCGGCCCCCAGGTCTCCCGCCTGGTCGACCAGTACGGCCAGCGCCGGGTCCTGCGCCCCGCCACGCTGATCTCGGTCGCCGCCGTCGCGGTCCTGCTCGTGGCCGCCGCGCGGGGCTGGCCCGACTGGACCCTGTTCGTGTGCGCCGCCGTCGCCGGCTGCGTGCCCAGCGTCGGCTCCATGGTCCGCGCCCGCTGGACCGTGATCTACCGGGACTCCCCGCGCGAGCTGCACACCGCGTACTCCTTCGAGTCCGTGGTCGACGAGGTCTGCTTCATCTTCGGCCCGATCCTGGCCATCGGACTCTCCACCACCTGGTTCCCCGAGGCCGGCCCGCTCATCGCCGCCGTCTGCCTGATGGTCGGCGTCTGGCTGCTCACGGCCCAGCGCTCCACCGAACCGGCACCGCACCCGCGCGTCGAGGGCGGCGACCGCACCTCGGCGCTGCGCTCCCCCGGCCTCCAGGTGCTGACCGCCACCTTCGTGGCCACCGGCGCGATCTTCGGCTCCATCGACGTGTCCACCCTGGCCTTCGCCGAGGAGCAGGGCAGCAAGTCCTCGGCCAGCTTCATCCTGGCGATCTGGGCGGCGGGGTCCTGTATCGCCGGAATCGTCTTCGGCCTGCTGCACCTCAAGGGTCGGGCCGAACCCCGTTGGGTACTGGGCATCTGTGCGATGGCCGTGAGTATGATCCCCCTCCTACTGGCCGGGAACCTTCCGTTTCTGGCCGTGGCGCTCTTCGTCTCGGGCCTCGCCATCGCTCCCACGATGATCACCACGATGGCCCTGATCGAGGCGCACGTACCACGCGCGAAGCTGACCGAGGGCATGACCTGGATCAGCACCGGCCTCGCGGTCGGCGTCGCGCTCGGCTCCTCGGTGACCGGCCTGGTCATCGACGCCGCCGGCGCGAGCCGCGGGTACGTCGTCTCCCTCTCGGCGGGGGCGGCCGCGGCGGCGGTGGCGTTCGCGGGTTACCGCCGGCTGACGAGGCCGGCGCTAGGGGAGGAGACAGCGGGCGATGGTGCGGACAGCGAGAGCACGGACAGCGGGGACGACCGGGCCGGCCACGTGGCGTAACTGGGCGGGGAACGTCTCGTCCACCCCCGCGCGCGTGGTCGCCCCGCGCACGGTGGACGAGCTCCGGGAGGAGGTCCGCCGGGCCGCCTCGGACGGACTGCGGGTCAAGGCGGTGGGGACCGGGCACTCCTTCACGGCGGCCGCGGCCACCGACGGAGTGCTGGTACGCCCCCAGGCGCTCACCGGGATCCTGTCCCTCGACCGGGCCGCCGGCACCGTGACGGTGGCGGCCGGCACGGTCCTGGAGGACCTCAACCGGGCCCTGGCGCGCGAGGGCCTCTCGCTCGCCAACATGGGCGACATCATGGAGCAGACGGTCTCCGGCGCGACCTCGACGGGCACCCACGGCACCGGCCGCGACTCGGCCTCCATAGCCGCCCAGATCCGCGCCCTGGAGCTGGTCACCGCCGACGGATCCCTGCTGAACTGTTCGGAGAAGGAGAACCCCGAGGTCTTCGCCTCGGCCCGGCTCGGCATCGGGGCCCTGGGCATCGTCACCTCGCTGACCTTCGCGGTGGAGCCGATCTTCCTCCTCACCGCCCGCGAGGAGCCGATGCCCTTCGAGCGGGTGCTCGCGGAGTTCGACCGGCACGTCGCGGAGAACGAGCACTTCGAGTTCTACTGGTTCCCGCACACCGGCAACTGCAACACCAAGCGCAACAACCGCAGCCAGGGCCCCGCCGCCCCGCCCGGCGCCGTCAGCGCCTGGATCGAGGACGAGCTGCTGTCCAACGGCCTCTTCCAGGCCGTCAACTCGGTCGGGCGGGCCTTCCCGGCGACCGTCCCCTCCATCGCCCGGATCGCCAGCCGCGCCCTGTCCGCGCGCACCTACACCGACATCCCCTACAAGGTGTTCACCAGCCCGCGCCGGGTGCGGTTCGTGGAGATGGAGTACGCCCTTCCGCGCGAGCGCGTGGTCGAGGCACTGCGGGAACTGAAGGCGGCCGTGGACCGTTCCCCCCTGCGGATCAGCTTCCCGGTGGAGGTCCGGACGGCCCCGGCCGACGACATCACGCTGTCCACGGCCTCGGGCCGGGAGACGGCGTACATCGCGGTGCACATGTACAGGGGCACCCCGTACCAGGCCTACTTCACCGCCGCCGAGCGGATCTTCACCGCCCACGGCGGCCGGCCGCACTGGGGCAAGGTGCACACCCGGGACGCGGCCTACCTCGCCGAGGCCTACCCGCGCTTCGGCGAGTTCACCGCGCTGCGCGACCGCCTCGACCCGGACCGGGTGTTCGGCAACGACTACCTGCGGCGGGTCCTGGGGAGCTGAGCCCGGGTCAGGGCGCGGCCGGGGAACCGTTCGCGCCGGTACCGGTGCCGGACCCCGTGCCGGATCCGGTGCCGGCGCCCTGGCCGCCGCCGGTCCCCGCGCCGGTCGAGCCGCCGGTGGCCGGATCGGGCTTCGGGGTCTGCTTCGAGGGCGACGGGTCCGGCGAGGGCTTCGCCGGGTCCGGGGTGTTCGAGGCTCCCGTGTCCGGCGAGGGGGATCCGCCGGCGCCCCCGGTGCCGCCCGTGCCTCCGGTGCCTTCGCCGGAGTGCGGGTGCGAGGGGCTCGGGGAGGGGCCGGGCCGCGTGCCCGCGCCGTCCTCGCTCCCGCGTCCGCCCTCCTTGCCGCCCTCGCGGGACCCGTCCCGGCCGTCCTCGCGCGGGGAGGGTCGGTGGTCGGGGGCCTTGCGGGTGCCGCCCGACAGGAGGGTGTCGCCGCCGCTGCTGATCGAGGTGCCGGCGACGGCCTCGTAGGTCCCGAGACCGCCGATGGCCACGGCGAAGGCCGCCGCGGAGGCCACCGCCGTCCGCTTCCAGCCCCGTACGCGGGTTCCGTGCACGGTGGCCGCCCCGAACTCCCCCGAGGGCGGCGGGCCCTCGGCCCCGACCGGGACCGGCTCCGGAACCGCAGGCTCCCCCGCCCGGCGGGACCGGGGGCGGGCGCTCTCGCGCAACTGGTCGCCGGTGCGCCGGAAGACGTGCTGGATGACGGGCCCGCCCGCGGTGGCGACCACGCTCACCACGCCGGCGCCCAGGATGGTTCCGTAGACGCCGAGCTTCGAGGCGAGCAGGGCCGCCGCGACGGTGGCGAGGGAGCTGCCCGCGACCTGGGCCACGCTCAGATCGAGCCCCCGGCCCTCGGATTCGCCGCTCTCGGCTTCCTGTCCCGTCTTGCGAACCTTCGTCATCCCCGGTGTGTCCCGCCTCTCGCGCTTCTCCTCTTCCTGGAGTTACTGACCGCCGAGCGAAACGGATGGTTCCGGATCTGGGGATTCTGTGAAGCAGGACACCCGAATTCGGACGCGTGCGCAGGTCGGCCCGGACGCGGGCCCGATTCCGGGCACGCCAACTCCCGCCGCCCGGGACAAGTTCGGCGGCGCGGCGGTCCACCCAGGTGGCCCGAATGGAGTACTGTGGCGAGCCCTGGGGCCGTCCTTCCTTACGGATGTCCGGACTCGGGAGAGGGGGCCGACTGATGGAGAAACGGCGCTCAAGACCGGTGATGCCGCGGTATCGCACGGGCTCCTGCTGCGCACAGTAACCAACCGGTCACTGTGCGTGCCCAACAGGTAACCGTGCCATAACGTCGATCAAGGGCGCATGCCCGACACGCCGGTTTAACTCGGCAAGGTTGTGGCAGGCTGCACCCGGGCAGGCCACACTCGACTAGCGGAAGCAGCGACGCACGTGACGTCGGCAGGCACCACCCGGGAGGTCCCCATGCCCGAACTGCGTGTCGTGGCCGTCTCGAATGACGGAACACGACTGGTGCTCAAGGCTGCGGACAGCACGGAGTACACGCTTCCGATCGACGAGCGGCTGCGGGCTGCCGTGCGCAATGACCGCGCGCGCCTGAACCAGATCGAGATCGAGGTGGAGAGCCACCTCCGCCCGCGCGACATCCAGGCCCGCATACGAGCCGGTGCCTCCGCCGAGGAGGTCGCGCAGCTCGCCGGCATCCCCGTCGACCGGGTGCGCCGCTTCGAGGGCCCGGTGCTGGCCGAGCGCGCCTTCATGGCGGAGCGGGCCCGTAAGACGCCCGTACGCCGCCCCGGCGAGAACACCGGACCCCAGCTGGGCGAGGCCGTGCAGGAGCGCCTCACCCTGCGCGGGGCCGACAAGGACTCCGTCCAGTGGGACTCCTGGCGCCGCGACGACGGCACCTGGGAGGTGCTGCTCGTCTACCGGGTCGCCACCGAACCCCACTCCGCGAGCTGGACGTACGACCCGCCGCGCCGGCTGGTCGTCGCCGTGGACGACGAGGCCCGCTCGCTGATCGGCGAGTCCGACGACCTGCCCTCGACCCCCGAGCCGAGCTTCCCCTTCGTCCCGAGGATCGCCCGACTGCCGCGCGACCGGCCGCTGGACCGGACGCTCGACCGCGCCATGGAACGCCCCGTCGCCCCGGCCCCGCCGGAGCCGGAGGAGG
The DNA here is from genome assembly GCF_055584445.1 of Streptomyces sp. NPDC103540. Lineage (NCBI taxonomy): Bacteria > Bacillati > Actinomycetota > Actinomycetes > Kitasatosporales > Streptomycetaceae > Streptomyces > Streptomyces sp. NPDC103540. The sequence goes on along the minus strand of NZ_JBVJMA010000004.1, from coordinate 141,308 downwards.
AACGGGACACGCTGACCAGCCTGCTGGAGGCGGTGCCGAGCTTCCGCGGGGACCTGGTGGTGCCGGACCGCTCCGATCCGCCCGCGGACGAGGCGGAGAGCGAGGAGCCGCCCGCCGCGGCGGCCTCGGCCGGGGCCGGAGCGGCGTACGCCGACGTGCTGATGCCGCGCACGGTCGCGGGCCACCGCGACCGGCTCACCGGGACGACGGACCGCCAGGCCGAGGCCGACGGGGTCCGTCCGGGGCGCCGTGCGGCGGTGCCCAGCTGGGACGAGATCGTCTTCGGGACCCGGCGCAAGAAGCAGGAGTAGCGGGCGGACCGGCGGGACGGGGCGACGGGCTCCGGGCCCGTCGGGATGCCGGCCGCTCGGGATGCGGGATACCGGCCCGTCGGGATACCCCGGCCGCTCGGGATACGGGACACCGGCCCGTCGGGGTGCGCTCGGGCGGCGACGGGCCCGGACGCGTGATGCCTCCGGGCCCCGCCGAACCGCCGCGCGCCTCAGGCCTCCCGCGGCGAGCCGTCCGGGTTCGGCCCCGTGGCCACGGGGCGGCTCGGGTCCGAGGACCAGTGCGACCAGCTGCCCGCGTACAGGGCCGCCGGGATCCCCGCCACCTCCAGTGCCAGCACCTCGTGCGCTCCGGAGACGCCGGAGCCGCAGTAGACCCCGACCGGAGCCTCCTCGGAAGCGCCCAGTGCGGCGAAGCGGTCGCGCAGCCGCTCGGCCGGCAGGAAGCGGCCGTCCGCGTCCACGTTCTCCGTGGTCGGAGCCGACACCGCGCCCGGGATGTGCCCGCCGACGGGGTCGATCGGCTCGACCTCGCCCCGGTACCGCTCCCCCGCGCGCGCGTCGAGCAGGAGCCCCGTACGGGCCAGATCGGCCGCCTCGTCCGCGTCGAGCAGCCCGAGCGCCCCGGGGTTTGGCTTGAAATCGCCTTCGGCGGGGGTCGGCGTGTCGGCCGATACCGGACCGTCCGCCGCCGTCCACGCGGCCAGGCCACCGTCCAGTACGCGCACCGCCGTGTGACCCGTCCAGCGCAGCAGCCACCAGGCGCGCGCGGCGGCCCAGCCCTGGCCGCCGTCGTACACGACCACCGGCTCGTCGGCGCGGACGCCGGCCCTGCGCATGACGGCGCCGAACGCCTCCGGTTCGGGAAGCGGGTGGCGGCCGCCCGACCCGGGCGGACCTGCCAGTTCGCGGTCGAGGTCGACGTACACGGCGCCGGGCAGGTGGCCCGCCTCGTAGGCGGGGCGCTGGTCGGGCCCGCCCAGCTGCCAGCGGACGTCCAGGAGCACCGGCGGCCGGGGGCCCGCCAGCTCGGTCATCAGTGCGGAGGCCGAGAGAATCGCAGTCATGGGGCCCATCTTCCTCCCCACTTCCGAGCCCGCGTAACAAGGCCGACATCGACCGGCCGCAGTGATTCGGTCATCTCTCCCCCGAGCCCTGCGATCCGGCCGGTCGGGGCGCGGCGCACGCCGCGGAGTGGAAGCATCTGCGGGGGAATTCGGGCCACGACGGAGGAGACGGCTGACATGACGGAGGCAGCGGGGATCGTGCGTCGCCCGGCCGGCGCACCGTGTTGGGTGAGCCTGATGGTGCACGGTCTGGGAAGCACCGAGGACTTCTACGCCGACCTGTTCGGCTGGGAGTACGAGCCGGGCCCCGCCCAGCTCGGCCCCTACGTACGGGCGTTCCTCGACGGCCGGGAGGTGGCGGGCATCGGCGAGATGCCGCCGGACCGGCACCTGCCGGTCTCCTGGACCACGTACTTCGCCACGGACGACGCGGACGTGACGGCCGAGGCGATCCGCTCCTGCGGCGGGACCGTCGCGGTGGGTCCGCTGGACGCGGGCGTGGTGGGTCGGGTGGCGATCTGCTCCGATCCGCTGGGCGCGATCTTCGGCATCTGGCAGACGGGGCCGCGTCGGGAGACGCACCGCCACGGGGCGGCGGGCAGCCCGGTCTGGAACGAGCTGGTCACGCAGGACACCACCACGGTCGGCAAGTTCTACCAGCACGTCTTCGGGCACGAGGCGGTGACGCACCCCGGCGCCGGGGCCGACTTCGACTACGTGACGCTGCGGTTGGAGGGGCGCCCGGTGGCCGCGGTGCACGGCGTGGGCCGGGCGCTGCCGCACGACCGGGGCCCGCACTGGATGACGTACTTCGAGGTGGCGGACCCCGACGCGGCCGCCGCCCGGGTGGGCGCGCTGGGCGGGCGCGTCGTGACGCCGCCCCACGACGGGCAGGGCGGCCGGCAGGCCACGGTGACCGACCCGGAGGGCGCGGCGTTCACGGTGATCCGCTCCGCCCCCTCGGACCGGCCGGGCACGGCGCCCGGGGCGACCGGGGCGGCCTAGCGCGGTGTGAGGGGTTCCAGGTGGGGGCGCTTGGCGGTGCGGCCGTCGCCCGAGGAGGCGCCGCGCAGCCGTCGGGCCAGCCAGGGACCGAGGAAGCCGGCCAGCCAGCGGGCCTCGCCCACGGCGCTCCGCAGCACGGTGGGGGTCGGTCGGGGCGGCAGCGGGCGGGTCCACGCGTCGTCGCTGCCGGGCAGCTCCACGGCGTGGGCGAGGGCGGCGGCGATCCGGTCGTGGCCCAGCGGGGCGGCGTGCAGCCGGTCGACGCTCCACAGGCGGGGGTCGGTGGAGACGGCCGCCCCGCCGGTCTCGGCGACGCTCACCCCGTGACGGGCGGCCGCGGCGCGGATGTGCGCGTTGAGGGCGACGACCCGGGGTGCGAGGGGCCGGGCCAGGGGCGCGATCCTCGCCACGTCGGGAAAGGTCACGGTCACCACGCGGGCCCCCGAGGCGGTCAGCGCGGCGAACATCTCCTCCAGTTCGCCGGCCACCCGGGCGGCGTCGAACCCGGGCCGCAGCAGGTCGTTGACGCCGGCGACGACGGTGGCGATGTCGGGGCGCAGGGCGAGCGCGGGGGCGAGTTGCCCCGCGCGGACCTGGTGGGCGAGTCGACCCCGGACGGCGAGGTTGGCGTAGAGGAGCGAGGGGTTGACGACCGCCAGCCGTTCGGCGAACCGGTCGGCGAAGCCGCGCAGGCCGACGGTGTCGTCCCCGTCGCCGACTCCCTCGGTCTGGCTGTCGCCCAGGGCGACGTAGCGCAGGTACTCACCGCTGTGCATGGGCTCGCTGCCTTTCCCTCAGGACACCGGCGGCGCGTACGCACCAGTCGCGGTGACCTTCTTCGAAGGCGAGGCCGCGCAGGCAGGTGAGGTACCCGCCGATGCGCTCGCCCCGCAGGAGGTACGCGTCCTCGTCCAGCGGGCCGCGCAGGGTGCGCAGCAGCCGGGTGAGGATCTCGATCTTGGCCTCGGCCGCGGTGGCCCGTTCCTCCAACTGCGCGATGACCTCGGCGGTGCCGATGCGGTCGGCGCTCTGCACCTTGACCAGGAGGTCGTCGCGGATGAAGGAGGGCTTGCAGGGGGCCTCGGCGAACCGTTCCAGCTCGGCGTGGCCGGCCTCGGTGACGCGGAAGACGCGCTTGTTGGGGCGCCCCTCCTGGACCACCTCGCGGCCCGTGACGAGGCCGTCCTTCTCCAGCTTGGCCAGCTCGGCGTAGAGCTGTTGGGGGACGGCGTGCCAGAAGTTCGCGACGCCGATGTCGAAACCCTTCGCCAACTGGTAGCCGCTGTACTCGCCGTCGAGCAGCGCGGCCAGTACCGCGTGTCGCAGGGCCATCGCGGGTCGCCCCTTCCCTTCCGTCGCCGTCCTCGGCATCATACTCAAAAAACTTACTAGTCATATTGTTGAGTAGGGGAAGGGATCGCCGTGCAGCCGAACACCGAACCGGGACCGAAGACCGCGGAACGCTTCCGGGAGGCCGTGGAGAAGCGGGACCGGGCCGCGCTGGACGAGCTGTTCGCGCCCGACGTCCGCCTCTACAGCCCGGTGAAGTTCGTCCCCTTCGAGGGCAAGGAGATGGTCCTCGGCCTCTTCGGAGTGCTGCTGCGGGTCTTCGAGGACCTGCGCTACCTGGGCCGCCTGGAGGGCGAGGCCGAGACGAGCGCGGACGGCGAGCGGGCCCCGTCGGTGATCCTGCCCTTCCGGGCCACGGTGGACGGGCGGCAGATCCACGGGATCGACCTGCTCCAGTTCGACGAGGCGGGCCGGATCAAGGAGTTCACGGTGATGGTCCGCCCCCAGTCCGCCGTGCACGCCCTGGGCCAGGCCGTCCTGGCCGGACTGGTCGCCGACGGCCTGGCGCCCTGACCCCGGGCGCGGGCCCGGGCCCGCGCCCTACCGGCCCAGGGCCAGCCGGACGGTGATCCCGTGGCGCACGCGCAGTCGGCGCAGCTCCCACGCCGACAGCGCGGTCACCGACACGGGCGGCCCGACCAGGAAGAGCACCCGCACCCACGCCGGGGCGGCCACGGGCGGCGCGTCGAAGAGCTGCACCACGCACATCGACCACACCAACACCGGGGATATCAGCGGTGGGAGCACCTCGTGGACGTCCGCCGCCCGGAAGGTGTGGTGGACGCAGAGCACGGCCGAGGCGAGCGCGAACGGCAGCAGGACCAGCACGACCAACCCGGCCAGCGGCCCGAGCAGCACGGAGCCGAACATGACGTTCAGCCACAGCAGCAGCGCCGTGGCGAAGAGCGCCCCGAGGGAGGTCATGGGTCCGCTCAGCCTCGGCCGGTAGAAGGCGGGACCCGGCGGCCGGGCACCCATCACGAAGGCGGTCAACGCGATCGGCCCGAGGACGAGCAGCATGCCCGCGCTCACCACGAGTTCGACGATCTTCCCCTCCACCACGGCCCCGGCGGACTCGCGCAACGGGTACGCGAAGACCAGCCAGAGGGTGGCCAGGACGCCGATCGCCGTACGGGCGATCTGGGCCGACTCGATGGCCGGGTCCCGGAGCCGGTCCGGCCGGATCGGCCGGTGGATGCGGGCGGCGAGGACGAAGGGCATCATCGCGACGCCCTTCCACCCCGGGCGGCGCCGTCTTGCCGGCCCGAGGGACGGTGCGACCCGTCCGCGTACGCGTGTGCTCATTGGATCGGCTCCCCCGAGTCGTTGACGATCACCGCATGATAGGGCCGCGCCGCAACGCGGGTTGACGGTGGGTCAACTGTGAGGGGGAGGACCGGGGTCCCGGTCGTGGGGCGGGCCGGACCCGGGTCCCTCGTGCCCGCGCCCGATGCCCGCCACCGGCCCCGCTTCCTAGGGTCGAAGGCGTGCCGCCGGATCACCGCGGCACTCCTCCCCCTCCCTTCAGGAGCGTCCTTCCATGACCGATCGCCCTTCCGTCCGCCCGCTCCCCTGCGCCCCGTCGGCCAGCCGACGGGCCCTCTCGGTGGTCGCGACCGCCGTCGCCGCGCTGAGCCTGGCGACGGCCCTGCCCGCGACGGCGTCCGCCGCCCCGTCCGAGCCCGAACCCACGGCGCGCGGCGCGCGGTACGACGTACGCGGGGACCTGCGGCGGCTCGTGACCGAGGACGGCTTCCCGGCCGCCCTGGCCTCCACGCTCGGCCGCGACGGGCGCGTACGCCACGAGGCCGCCGGAGTCGCCGACCTGCGCACCCGGGCCAAGGCGCCGGCCGACGGGCGGATACGGGTGGGCAGCAACACCAAGACGTTCACGGCGACGGTGGTCCTGCAACTCGTCGGCGAGGGGAAGATCGCGCTGGACTCCCCCGTGGAGACCTACCTGCCGAACCTGCTGCGGGGCGACGGCATCGACGGGCGCGCCATCACCGTCCGCCAGCTCCTCCAGCACACCAGCGGACTGCCCAACTACACCGACCACCTGCGGGAAGCGGTCTTCGGCGAGAAGCGGCACACCTACTACCAGCCGCGCGAGCTGGTCGACATCGCGCTCGCCCACAAGGCGCTGTTCGCGCCGGGGACGAGCTGGGCGTACAACAACACCAACTACGTCCTCGCCGGCCTGATCATCGAGAAGGTCACCGGGCGTCCGTTGGCCGAGCAGATCACCCAGCGGGTCATCGAGCGGATCGGGCTGCGGAGCACCTACTTCCCCGCCGTCGGCGAGCAGACCCTGCGCGGGGCCCACCCGCGCGGCTACCACGCGCCCGGGCCCGGGGTCCCGTTGGAGGACATCACGGAGATCGACCCGTCGTGGGGCTGGTCGGCGGGCCAACTGGTCTCCACCCCGGGCGACCTGAACCGCTTCTTCTCCACCCTGATCGGGGGCGGACTCCTGAAGCCGGCGCAGCTCGCGGAGATGCGCCGCACCGTCGAGATCGACACCCGCGGCTGGCGCCCCGGCACCCGGTACGGCCTGGGCCTGGCGAGCACCCCGCTGAGCTGCGGCGGCCTGGCGTGGGGCCACGGGGGCAACCTCCCGGGCTACCACTCCTTCCCGGGCGCCACCGAGGACGGCCGCGCGGCGACGATCGCGCTCACGGCCAACATGCCGCCCAGCCTGGAGGCCATGGACCGCGCGGACGCCCTGATCGACAAGGCCCTGTGCGCGAAGTGACGGCGCCCTGGCGGTCGGGGCCGCCTGTCGGCGCCCCCGACGACCGTCAGGCTCCCTCCGCGAGAAGCGACCGAACGTGCTCGCTCCCCTCGGCGGCGAGGTATTCGGCCAGGCCCCGCCCCGCCGGGCCCTTGGCCCGATAGACCCCGGTGACGGCGTGGGCCATGGTCCGGTTGCCGGGCGCGACGTGGAGGATGCGGGTGATCAGCTCCACGCCCAGGTCCTCGTCGACCGTCACGACCGCGTTGGCCAGATCGACGAGTTGGGTGGGCAGGTCGAAGGCGTGGCGAACGCCGGCCTCGATGGAGTCCAGGCCGCGCGCGATGACTTCACGAATGTCCGAAAGACAGGGGAGCACCACCGACTCGTCCAGGCAGTCACCCAGCTTCTCCTCGAAGTATTCGCGGTCCCCGATCCGCACGAGCGACCTGGAAACCTCCAGGAAGAGTTCGGACGAGCCCTTCTCCTCGGCGAGTTCCCAACTGTCCGCGACGGCCTCGGAGAACAGGCCGTAGCTGCGGTCGACAGAGAACTTTCGATCGATGACGAGGTCGTACCAGAACGCGGACCGCGGGTCACGGGTCGCCTCCTCGACCGTTCGGTAGCCTGCGGGTTCGCCCCAGGCCACGAGGGCGAGGCAAGCGAAGTAACGCTCCAGTGCCGGCATTGAGGCATCTCGCATCAGCGCGATCAGATCGGGCACGCGCTCGCGGTGCTCGGGATGGTCGTATCCGCCATAGATGACGGAATAGACGTCATCGGTGCGACTTCCATCGAAGTCAGTCCCGAGGAGCACGTCGAAACGGGTCACGCTCATACCTTTTCTCAATGGGGCCCGGTTATGTACTCACGCGGCACGATGCCCTTGATGAGCCACTCATCATCGCGTCGGGTGTTCATCATGTCCACCATACGTTGGACGATTTCCCCCGTCGCGTCTGAGTCGAGGCCCAGCTCTGCTGCCTTAGCAGCGATTTTACGGCGTGAGGTTCCCGGCTTGACGGTGAGATCGACAGGTCTCCCTGCGATCTCGTCGGCACTGTCCTGAATCGCCTTCTGGACCTCATGCGGTGGGTGGACGACAACGCCCTCCACCAGTCCGGCATCGATGTCCCGTTGCAAGCGGGGCAAGTCGACTTTGATCCTCTGCCCGCCGAACTCCTTGGAATCGGCCCCGTCCGTGCTCAGCGACGTATACGGACTGTCCGATTTTTCGGAACCTCGTCCGACGACGTGGTCGACGATGCTCGACCGTCCATCAGGGTTGGCCGGCACCAGATTGCCGTCCGCATCGAGGTGGGACTTGCGTTGCCCATACCGGTTGTACTCGGCGCCGAAGTCGTCGTCCTTGCGCATCAAATGGGGATGGTCGCCGCCCCTGAGATCACCGTCCGCCGGGGGCGGCGCATCGCGCGCGTCGTATGCGTCCAGGGGGACGGGCGCCTCGTTCTGGTCCGAGGTGGCAGTCCCGGAAGCATCGGCGGCAGCCGTTTGATCCGTCTCGGAATGGCCTGCGTTAAAGGGGTCCGGGGCCTCGTCCGGGTCTCGGGGCTCGGTGGGGTCCGGGGCCTCGTCGGGGTCGTGGCGCTCCGGCTCGGGCGGGGTGTCCCGGGCTTCCGGGGCATGGGTGGCCCCGTCGTCGGTGGCGGCATCGTCCGGGTCGGGGGCCTCGGTGCCGTCCCCGGCGGGTATGGGCTCCTCCGGGGCCTCCGAGGCTCCCTCGGATTCGGGACCGGCCGGGGGCGGGGCCTCCGTCTCCGGCGGCGCGGGGTCGGGGGCCTCGTCCGCATCGGCCGGACCCTCCGGGCGTGCCAGGGCCTCCTCCGGAGAGGGAGCCTCGGGGCTCGGAGCCTCGTCCGTCGCCGGGGTCTCGGGCTGGGGGGCCTCGTCCGAGGACGGATCCTCGGAATCCTGAGCCGACTCCGGAGACGGGGTCGCCGGATCCGGAGCCTCGTCCGGAGACGGGGTCTCGGGGCTCGGCGCCGACTCCGGGGACGGAGCCTCGGGATCCGGAGCCTCGTCCGAATGCGGGGTCTCGGGGGTCGGGGCCGTCTCTGGGGGCGGGGCGGCGTCCGTGGGCGGGGTGGGGTCCGGGGCGTCCGTGGCTTCCGGAGGCGGTGCGGCTTCCGGGAGTGGGGGGTGTTCCGTGGGGCGGTCGGTCATCGGGAGGCGCCCTCCGGGAGGGTGTGCGTGCGGTAGAGGCGGACCCAGGGCAGGGTGTTGCGCTGCCAGGCCGCGCGCGCGACGTGGATGAAGACGCAGGCCCGGTAGTCCTCCGCCGCGGCGGGGTCGGCGCGGCGGGGGGCCGGGAGCGGGACGGCGTCGGCCACCGCCGTGACCCACTCGGCCGTCTCGCGCCACCAGACGGCCTGTTCGCCGCTCGACTTCGGGTACGTCGCCACGCGTTCCTTCAGCTTCGTGCCGTGCTCGGGCCACACCGCCGTGGCGGCCCGGGTGCGGAACTCGCAGCGGTGACGGCAGCCCGCGCAGTCGGGGAAGGGGGCCAGCGCGGCGTCGACCTCCTCGTGGGCGGCCGCGAACCCGCGGAACCGCGCGCCGAGTTCCGCGTCCGTGGCCAGGGGGGCGCGGGCGACGCCGGCCTCCGCGGCGGCCAGCGCGCGCACGTCCGGGGCCTTCAGCAGCGCCGGGCGGTCGATCCGGTCGTGGTAGGCGAAGGCCTGGAACGGCTCCAGGGCGGCGGCGTAACGCTCCTGGTCGGGCGAGAACCTCATCGTCGCGCCGACGAGTCGGCGGTCCTCCTCGGCCGGCAGCCGGTGCATGACCTTGAGGTTGGTGTTCTTGTACGCGTCCTCGACGAGCTTGCCCGGGACCTGCTCGACGATGACGACGCCCTCGCCGTACTTGCGGTTCTCCGCCAGGGTGTTGGCGAAGGCCTGGGCGGCCCGCGCCTGGGCGTTGCCCTCCTTCGCGTCCCCGCCCTGCGGGGCCGGTCGTCCCAGCAGCCGGTGCGCCTCCTCGATCACGGTGACGTGGCTGAGGGAGCCGCCGGAGCGGTTGGCCTTGTAGTACTCGGTCATGGTCTGGAGGAGCATCGCGGTGACGAGGGACTGCTCCTTCTCGTTGTCCCCGACGCCGGCGAGCTCGACGACCACCGGGCGTCGCAGCAGTTCCTCGATCGGATAGGAACGGGCGACGTCCAGCGTGGTGCCGCAGGCCCCCTCGGCGAGGGATTCGGCGCGCAACCGGGCCGCGGCGACGATGTTGTCCCGCACCTCGCCCGAGTAGTCGAGCTGCTCGCACACCTTGCGCATCTCCGTGATGAAGTCGCGCAGCGTGGGCCAGTCCGCCGTGCTCGCGGGACCGGCGATGTCGGTGGGGGTGATGCCCTTGCGGGCGTACGTGGCGCGCAGGGCCCGGTTGTAGATGCCGGGCAGCGGGTCCCAGAGGCCGAAGGCCGCGTCGAAGCAGGCCATGAGGCCGGCGACGTGCGTGCCGACGCGCACGCCCTGCGGCACCTCGAAGGGGTTCAGGCGCAGCGGGGCGGTGGACTCGTCTCCGACGGTGAGGACCAGGAGGTCCTCGAAGCCGGGGCGGGTGGCGAGCCAGCGGTAGTCGTCCAGGGTGGAGTTGACCGGCTCGATCACGAGGAACGGCGTGCGGTGGTCGCGCCACAGCTGCTCGCAGAACGCGAGGGTGGTGTTGGTCTTGCCGGAGCCGGTGGTGCCCACGATGAGCGCGTGTCGCGTGAGGTCGTCGAGGCCGATGCCGAGCGGGCCGGCGGGGGTGTCGTGGACGAGCTGCCGACCGAGGGTGACGGCGGGGCCGTCGCTGCGGTATTCGGTCTCGCCGGCCATGCCGGGGCGGCGTACGGGGAAGCCCGTCATGTGTCCGCTGACGGCCAGGGGCAGCCGGAAGGCCGCGCCGGCCTCGCGGGTGTCGACGAGTTCCGCGAGCAGGCGCAACGGCGGGGAGAGCGGTTCGGGCAGCCGCCAGCTGTGGTCGCCGCCCCAGCGCGCCAGTTCCAGGGTGGTCAGCTGCCGCCAGGCGGCCGGCAGTTCGCCGGGCGCGGGCCAGGCCACGGTGTGCGCGGGGCCGGTGAGGGTCTCGGTGAGCGCGCCGCCCTCGCGGGCCTGCTCGCGCGGGGAGACGGTGGCTCCGACGAGTTCGGCCAGGGACTCCGGCAGCGGCGCCGGCGAGGCGAGCGCGACGCGCATGCGGTAGACGCGGTCGGTGTAGCGGCGGGCGGCGTCGGAGTAGACGCGGGCGGCGTCCACGGCGAAGGAGTCGGCGGCGAGCTGGGTCCCGGGGGACCAGAGGCCGTCGGGGAGTTGGCCCGGGGTGCCCAGGCGCCCGTACTGGGTGGCGATGCGCTGGACGAGCGGCCCGAAGTCGGAGGGGACGACGTACGGCTCCAGACCGACGGTCAGCGCGACGGGGTGCGGGTGCGTCGCCAGGGCCTGCCACAGCGCGTCCCAGGGCGGGGCGGCGGCGGTGAACGGCTGCGGGGCGAGGTAGTAGCGCACCCCGGCGTCGGGCCGGTTGGGCAGCCCGCTGTGGTAGCGCTTGCGGATCTCCGCGACGCCCGCCGCGGCGTCGGGCGTGAAGGGGGTCAGCAGGCGCGCCGTCTCGTCGGGGTCCTCGACGGGCGTGGCGTGGACGTGGCGGGGCAGCGCCGCCATCCGGTCGCGGAGCGCGCGGGCGGCGGCCACGGCGAGCTCCGCGGTGGGGGCCGCGACCCGGCCGAGCAGGGCGCAGGAGAGGCGCCGCCCGACCGGGTCACTGAGGTAGCGCAGCTCGATCCGCTCGCCGTGCGCGGTGTTCCACTGCCCCGCCAGCCAGGCGGCCTCGGCGGCCACGGCCTTGGCGCGGCGTTCCGTTTCCGGCAGGTCGGCGTACTCCTGGGTTTCCGTCAGGTCGGCCGCGGCGTCGATGCGCACGGCCGACCACGCCCAGGTGGTGGTGCCGTCGGAGACGGTCAGGACGCCGGCCGGGTCGGCTGCGCTCAATTCCCGCCCCACGCGGTGCCGTGCGGCGGGGTGCCCGGGGCGGGCGGTGCGGGCGGGGTCGGCGGGGTGCCGGGGGCGTACGGGGCGTAGCCGGGCGGGACGGCGCCCGCGGCGGGCGGCGCCGGGTGCGGGTGCCCGGCCACGGGCGGCGCCGGGTGCGGGTGGCCCCCGGTCGGCGGGGCGGAGGGCCCGGTCGGCGGGGCGGGCGGGGCGAAGGGCCCGGCGGGCGGGGCGGACGCGGGACCCGGAACGGGACCGGCCGCGAAGCCCGGCCCGGCCGGCGGCACCGGCGCGGCACCCGGTACCGGCGCGGCACCCGGCCCGTGCCCCGGCGCCGCACCCGGACCCGGCTCGGTCGCGTTGGCACCGGACTGGATGGGCGGCTCCTGCCCGAAGGCCGTCGCCAGGGGCACCTCGACGCCCTCGACGGCCGCCTCCACGCCCTCGCGGGCCGCGGAGTGCACGGCCTCGCGCATGGCGCGGGCCCGCTCGGTGCGCAGCATCTGGTTGATGTCACCGGCGCGGTTGAACATGCCGCCGATGATGTCCTTGACGAAGTGGCCGATGATCACGGCGCCGCTGCGGCTGCGCCACATCGTCCACCCGACGTAGAGGCTGGTGCCGTAGCCGAAGACCGTCACGTAGGCGACGTAGCGACCGCTCCTGATGACCAGGCGGTTGTTCACGACCTCCGGGAGGAGGTCGCTGCGGATCCGCACCGGCACGGCGGAGACGGGTATCCGGCGGCGGGCGAGCGCCGCGTAGATCGCCGCGTACGCGGAGGAGGACGCGGCGTGCTTGTCCTCCAGGAGGGACTTCCACTCCGAGATCGGCTCGTTGATGCGCGAGGCGAGGAGGACGACCCAGAAGACGATGAACGAGAAGATCCAGCCGAGCCCGAGCTCGTCCCCCGAGTCGAAGGGACCGGAGTCGGCGAAGAGCGCGGGCAGCAGGCCGAAGATCATGAAGGCCATGAAGGAGGCCACGGTGGCCTGGAACCAGAGCTGGAAGACGGTGCGGAAGGCCACCGACTCGTCGAAGTTCAGCTCGACGTTCTCGTACTTCAGCGTCTGGTTGCGGTAGGACGCGTTCGGCCCCGTCGCCCCCATCGCCGCCCAGCGGCCGGCGCCGCCGCCCTGTGTACCGTCCATGCGGACCATCCCCCGTGTCGAAACCGGTTGATCACCCTAGCCCACGGGTCGGACGACGCCGACGGCGGCCTCCGATGGACCGTCAGGAATGGTTCACGGGAAGGACGTCCGGGGAGAGGGACGCGGCATGCGCGGTCTCGGAGGTCATGTGACGGCGGTGGTGGCGCCGGCACAGCACCTCGTAACCGATCTCCTCCGCCGGGCGGTTCACGTCCCCGACGACGACCTGCTCGCCCTCGACCACCATGACGCCGCCCACCGTGCGGGCGTTGTGCGTGGCGCGCGCCCCGCACCAGCACAGGGCCTCCACCTGGAGCTGTTCGAGGCGGTCGGCCAGCTCGATCAGCCGCTGCGAGCCGGGGAACAGCTTGGTGCGGAAGTCGGTCGTGATGCCGAAGGCGAAGACGTCCATGTCCAGCTCGTCCACGATCCGGGCCAACTGGTCGATCTGGTCCGGCGCGAGGAACTGCGCCTCGTCCACGATCACGTAGTCCGCCTTGCCGCCCCGCGACAACTCCCCCACCAGGTACGCGTACACGTCCATGGTGTCGGTGACCTCGACCGCGTCCGTCACCAGGCCCAGGCGCGAGGAGAGCTTGCCCTCGCCCGCCCGGTCCTGGCGGGTGAAGATCACGCCGACCAGGCCCCGCGCGGAGCGGTTGTGGGTGATCTGTAGAGCCAACGTGCTCTTTCCGCAGTCCATGGTTCCGGAGAAGAACACCAGCTCGGGCATGGGAAGTACGGACCTTTCGGGGGCGCGGTACGCGGGGCGGGAACGCGGGGAACGGGAGGAACGGGCGGAGGGAACGGGGCGGGTCGGGAGTCCGGTGCCGGTCAGGTGCGGACTTCGAGCAGCGGGACCAGCTGCTCGGCGGGGGTCATCGACCCGTGCATGCCGACGAGGGCCGACTCGTTCGGCTCGTTGCGGGAGGCGGTGATCGCCACGTCCGCCTGGGCCGCCGCGATCACGTCGCCGATCCGGCCGAGCACCCGCTCGTCGCATTCGCCCGGCGCGCCGAACCAGCCCAGCTCCAGGGCCTCTTCGCGGCTCGCGACCCAGAACCGGTCACCGAGCACCTCGCGCCACACGGTCAGGACGTCGGCCTCGGCGCCCGGTACCGCGTAGACGTGCCGGGCCCGGCCCTCGCCGCCGAGCAGGGCCACGCCCGCGCCCAGCTCCCAGTCCTCGTCGAAGTCGATCCGGGAGTCCTCGTCGAAGGGGACGTCGACCATGCCGTGGTCGGCCGTCACGTACAGGGCCGTGCGCGGCGGGAGTTGCTCGGCGAGCCGCTGCACGAGCCGGTCCACGTACATGAGCTGGCCGCGCCAGGCGTCCGAGTCGACGCCGTGCCGGTGGCCGGCCCCGTCGAGTTCGCTGTAGTACGTGTACACGAGCGAGCGCTCGCCGGCGGCGAGCTGGATCGCCGCGAGGTCCATCCGCTCCTCGCCGGTCATCCGGCCGTGGAAGGTCCCGCCGCTGAGGGCGATCTTCGTGAGCGGGGTGGTCTGGAAGGCGGGCGAGGACACCTGGGCGGTGTGCACCCCGGCCGCGTCGGCGAGCTGGAAGACGGTCGGGTACGGCTGCCAGGGCTTCGGCTGGGTCCACGGCTGCCAGCGGAGCTGGTTCATCAGCTCGCCGGAGGCCGGGTTGCGCACGGCGTAGCCGGGCAGACCGTGCCGGGCCGGGGGCAGCCCGGTGCCGACGGAGGCCAGCGAGGTCGCGGTGGTCGCCGGGAAGCCGGAGGTGATCGGGCGACCGGTGCCGCCGCGCGAGCCGGCGAGGAGCGAGGTCAGATACGGGGCCTCGTCGGGGTGGGCCTTGATCTGCTCCCAGCCCATGCCGTCGACCAGGAACACGCAGTTGCGGTCCGCGGGGGTCAGCTCGGCGATGCCGGCCGCGAGACCGGGTACGCCCTGACCGGCCGCCAGGGTCGGCAGCAGGTCGGCGAGCGAGCCGGTCCCGTAGTGCGGGACCGGGGCGCCGGCGAGGTCGAGGAGTTCCGGTTCGTCCTGCCAGTTCGGCGGCGCGGAGTACGACATCAGCGGGTGGGGCCCGAGGTGGCGGCGGTGGCTTCGGAGAGGGCCTGCGCGAAGACGAGCGTCTGGCGGACCGTCTCGGGGCCGTCGCCTGCCTCGCTGACGCGCAGGCTCAGGTCGTCGGCGGTGGAGTTGCCGGTGTAGCCGTGGTCGGAGTCACAGTTCGGGTCGCCGCAGGCGGCGGGCTCCAGGTCGATGCGCGAGACCGCGCCCCAGCCGATGGTGAGGACGACCTCGCGGGGCAGCCGGCCCGGCGTGTAGGACTCCGGGTTCGCCACGACGCGGCTTAGCACCACGGAGGAGATGCTGGAGAGCTTGACCGACTCGGTCGAGGTCGTCGCGTACGGCGACGGGGAGCCGGCGTCGGCGGCCTGCTCGTCGGTGTGGCTCACGATGAAGCGGTTGCCGGTCAGGACCAGGACGGTGACGTGCCGGCGCACCTCGTTGGAGTCGAACGTGGTCTCCTGGTGGACCAGGTACGACGAGATCGGCTCGCCGCCCACCGCGGCCTCCACCGCCTCGGCCACGAGGGCCGGGTAGTAGCCGCTGCGCTCGATCGCCGCGCGCAGCCCCTGGGTCGTCGTACCGGATTTCGCCATGGGGTCCATCCTAAGGCCCGTACGGGGTCCCCCGACCTGCCCCGTGCTCAGTAGCTGGGGAGGGTGCGCGGGCCGAGGTCGGTCCGGGCGGGCGGGTGGGCGATGCGCACGGTGGCGCTGAGCACGGAGAGTCCTTCCGTGGCGACGACGACGGGCTCCAGGGAGATCCCGGTCACCTCGGGGTGGTCGTCGACGAGGCGGGACAACCGCAGCAGCAGTTCCTCCAGGGCCGGGGTGTCGACGGGGTCGCTGCCGCGCCACCCGAACAGCAGCGGCGCGGTGCGGATGGAGCGGATCAGGGCGGCCGCGTCGCGGTCGGTGGCGGGGACGAGGCGGTGCGCGGTGTCGCCGAGCAGTTCGGAGGCGACCCCGGCGAGGCCGAAGGAGAGGACGGCGCCCGCCGCGGGGTCCATGACGGCCCGGACGACGGTGTCCACCCCGCGCGGCACCATCGCCTGGACCACCGGGAGCAGCTCGGCCGGGGTGCCGAGGGCCTCGGTGAGTTCCTCGTAGGACCGCCGCAGGTCGGCTTCGGTGGCCAGGTCCAGGCGTACGCCGCCCAGGTCGGCGCGGTGGCGCAGGTGCGGGGCGGTGGTCTTGAGGGCGACCGGGTACCCGAGGACGCGTGCCGCGCGGACGGCGGCGTCGGGGCTCGGGGCGGGCAGGGTGGCGCGGACGCGGATGCCGTAGCGGGCGAGCAGCTCGCGGGCGTCGGCGTCGTCCAGGGTGAGGACGGCCCCCTCCTCGACCCCGGCCAGGAGGGCGGCGAGCCGGGCGGCGGCGCCGCTCTCGTCGATGTCCTCGTACTCGGGGACCTGGCCGGCCTCGGCGGTGGCGCGGCGCCAGGCCCCGTAGCGGACGGCCTCGGCGAGGGCCTTCACGGCCCGCTCGGCGGCGGGGTAGGCGGGGATCCGCCCGGCGGGGGCGCGGTCCGTCGGGGGGGCGGGCTCGGGGGACGCGGGCTCGGGGGTCCGCGGCGTCGGGGCGGGGCTCGGGGCGGGGCGTGCCGGCGCGGGTGCTCCGGCGGCGGACAGGGCCTCGACCAGGGCGGCGAGTTCCACGTGCACGACGGCCACCGGCTTGCCCGGGACCTCGGCCACGGCCTGGCGCAGGGCCTCGGCCAGGTCGTCCGCGAGGGCGCGCTCGCCGACCCAGGGGATGGCGGTGACGACGACCGCGTCGCAGTCCGGCGAGGCCAGGGCCGCCGAGAGGGCGGCGCGGAAGTCGGCCGGGGAGGCGGCGGTGGTCAGGTCGAGCGGGGGCAGCGGGCGCAGCCCTTCCGTCAGGCAGGCGTCGTAGGTGAGGACGCCGAGGGACTCGGAGTTGCCGAGGATCGCCACGCGCGGGCCCGCCGGCAGGGGTTGCCCGGCCAGCAGCAGCCCGACGTCGACCAGTTGCGTCACGGTGTCGACGCGGATGACGCCGGCCTGGCGCAGCAGTTCGGAGACGGTGGCCTCGGGGAGGCGGGTGCCGGGGACGACGTGGCCGGCCGGGGTGTGCCGGCCGCCGCGGGCGACGACCACGGGCTTGACGGCGCCGGTGCGGCGCGCGAGGCGGGTGAACTTGCGGGGGTTGCCGAGGGTCTCCAGGTACATGAGGGCCACGTCGGTGGCCTCGTCGTCGTACCAGTACTGGAGGATGTCGTTGCCCGAGACGTCGGCCCGGTTGCCGGCCGAGACGAAGGACGACAGTCCCTCGCCGCGTCTGAGCAGGCCCGACAGGAGGGCGATGCCGATGGCGCCGGACTGGGTGAACAGGCCGATGCGGCCGCGCGCGGTGGCGGGGACCGGGGCGAGGGAGGCGTTCAGCTCCACGTCCGGGGCGGTGTTGATCACCCCGAAGGCGTTGGGCCCGATCAGGCGCATGCCGTACGAGCGGACCTGGCGTACGAGTCGGCGCTGGCGCTCCAGTCCGGCGGGGCCGCTCTCCCCGTATCCGGCGGACAGGACGACGAGGCCCTGCACCCCGTGTTCCCCGCAGGCGGCCACCGCGTCGGGGACGCGGTCGGCGGGGACGGCGACCACGGCGAGGTCGACGGGGGACGCGATGTCGGCGAGCGTGCGGTAGGCCCGTACGCCGTCGAGGAGGTCGCCCTCCATGCCGGGGGCGCGGGCCTCGTTGACGGCGTAGAGGTGGCCGTGGAAGCCGCCATCGCGCAGGTTGCGCAGGGCGGCGGAGCCGACGCCGGAGCCGGAGCGGCTGACGCCGATCACCGCGACGGATCCGGGGGCGAGCAGCCGCTGCACGGAGCGGGCCTCGGCGCGCTGTTCGCGGGCGCGCTGGACGGCGAGCGACTCGGCGGTGGGTTCGAGGTCGAGGGTGAGGTGGACGGAGCCGTCCTCGAAGCTGCGCTTCTGCTGGTAGCCGACGTCCGTGAACACCTTGATCATCTTGGTGTTGGCGGGCAGCACCTCGGCGGCGAAGCGGCGGATGCCCCGCTCGCGCGCGACGGCGCCGATGTGTTCGAGGAGGGCGGAGGCCACCCCGCGGCCCTGATGGGCGTCCTGGACGAGGAAGGCGACCTCGGCCTCGTCGGCGGGGGCGGAGGCGGGCCGGCCGTCGGGGCCGATGCGGTCGAAGCGGACCGTGCCGATGAACTCGCCGCCGATGGTCGCGGCGAGCCCCACCCGGTCCACGTGGTCGTGGTGCGTGAAGCGGTGCACGTCGCGGTCGGAGAGCCGGGGGTAGGGGGCGAAGAAGCGGTAGTACTTCGACTCGTCCGAGACCTGCTCGTAGAAGCTGACCAGCCGCCCCGCGTCCTCGGTGGTGATGGGGCGGATCCGGGCCGTGCCGCCGTCGCGCAGCACGACGTCCGCTTCCCAGTGGGCCGGGTACGAGGGGTCCGACGGCATGGTCATGGGGTCACCCTAAGGGGCGGGGCGACCGTGTGTACGAGTACGACGGGCGGGGCCCGGTCGGCGCGCGCGGCGAACCCGGCGACCCGGGGCGAACCAGGGCAAGCTGGGGAGGGTCGAACGGCGGTGGATCCGGGCCGAAGGTCGGTCCGAGCATTCCGGGTGTCGTGAGAGACTGGTCTAGACAACCGTAAGAACCTGAAGGGCATCACCATGGCAGAGCGCCGCGTCAACGTCGGCTGGGCCGAGGGCCTGCACGCTCGTCCCGCCTCGATCTTCGTCCGGGCGACGACCGCTTCCGGCGTCCCGGTGACCATCGCGAAGGCGGGCGGCGACCCCGTCAACGCCGCTTCCATGCTGGCGGTCCTGGGCCTGGGCGCCCAGGGCGGCGAGGAGATCGTCCTCGCTTCCGAGGCCGAGGGCGCGGACGCGGCCCTGGACCGTCTCGCGAAGCTGGTCGCCGAGGGCCTCGAGGAGCTCCCGGAGACCGTCTGACCCTTCGGGTCCGGTGGTCCGCCACCACGAGCATGAAGGCCGCAGCCCCCGCCGTGACGGCGGGGGCTGCGGCCTTCGCGTTCCACGACCGCGCGGGGGCGCCCCCGATCCGGGGATCCGGCGATCCGGCTCCGGGGAACCCGGATTGCCGAGGCGCGGCAGCCCGAGAACACGGGAGCGCGGAAAGTGCGGAACGCACGGAAAGCACGGAAGGCGGAAGGCGGGAGGCGGGAGGCGGGAGGCGGAAAGCGGAAATACCCGCCGGCCCTTCCCGAAATTCCGGACCGTCGAATTCGACGGGAATCCCGCTCCGCCCTTTGTATACGGCCCGCGTTAATTCCGACCGCTCGCCGTGTTTACGGCACGTTGCGAAGTCCTCACCCGCGGCCGGTGCGCCCGGACCACCGTGGCGGCGTGCTGCGCGGTCAGGGCGCGGGCCCGTTCCGCGTCGCCGCGCGCCACGGCGTCCACGATCGCCCCGTGCTCGGCCCAGGAGTCCACGGGCCTGGCCGGGGCCTCCACCGCGTACATCCAGGCGATCTTGTGCCGGGTCTGGGTCAGCAGGGCGATCAGCCCGGGGCTGCCCGAAGCCTGGGCCAGCGTCTCGTGGAACCAGCCTCCCAGGGCCCGCAGGTCCTCGCCCTGGCCCTGCCTGGCCCGCTCCTGGCCCAGCCTGACCAGCCCGCGCAGCACCTTCAGGTGGCCCTCGGTGCGCCGCCGGGCCGCCCGGGAGGCCGCCAGCGGCTCCAGCAGCACGCGCAGCTCCAGGAGGTCGGCCGCCTCCTGTTCGGTCGGCTCGGCCACGCAGGCGCCCGCGTGGCGGCGCGTGGTGACGAAGCCCTCGGACTCCAGGGTGCGCAGTGCCTCGCGTACCGGGACGCGGGAGACCCCGTAGCGACGGGCGAGCACCTCCTCGGTGAGCCGGCCGCCGGGCGCGAAGAAACCGGAGACGATGTCGTCGCGGATCGCTGTGCATACCGCGTGCGCAGGAATACGCAAGGCCGGACCTCCGCTGCATTTCGACGACCGGCACCCTCGCCGGGATCGTGACCGTGCTGCGACTCTATTGCAATGCGCGAGGATTTCCGAGGCGGGCCGGAAATTCGAAAAACATTCCGCGGGACCGGGGACGGGACCGGGACGGGAATCGGCCACCGGCTGCGGGGATCGGCGACCGGCCGCCGGGAACACGGACCGGGAACGCGGAAGGCCCCGGCTCGATGAGCCGGGGCCTTCCGTCGGGTGCGTGGGTGCGCGGTGCGGGTCAGATGCCGACGCCGTGGTTGCGCAGGTACGTCAGCGGGTTGATGTCCGAGCCGTACGAGGCGCCCGTGCGGGCCTCGAAGTGCAGGTGCGCGCCGCTGGAGTTGCCCGTGTTGCCGGACAGGCCGATGACCGTGCCGGCGCCGACCTGCTGGCCGACGGAGACGCTCAGCGAGAACATGTGCCCGTACTGGGTGTAGGTGCCGTCGTTGTGGCGGATGACGACGTTGTTGCCGTACGCGCCGCCCCAGCCGGCCTCGACGACCGTGCCGGCGCCCACGGCGTGCACGGAGGTGCCCTGGCCGACGGCGAAGTCGATGCCGGTGTGGCTGCCGGAGGACCACATGCCGCCGCCCGCGCCGTACGAGGTGGTGACCGCGGCGTTGACCGGGGCGACGAAGGCGTTGGAGCGCTTGCGCTCCTCCTCCTTGGCCTTGGTCTCGGCGGCCTCGCGCTCGGCCTTGGCCTTGGCCTCGGCGACCTCGGCGACGCGCTTGGCCTCGGCGGCCCGCTGCTTGGCCTCGGCCTCGGCCTGCGCCTGGGCGGCGACGGCCTCGGCGGCGACCTGCTGGGACTCGGCCTGGACCTCGAGGTCGTCCTGGAGACCGTCGGCGACGACGATCGCGTTCTGGCCGGTGTCCTCCATGGACGGGCCGGAGTTGTCCGCGGCGAAGGCCGGGGCCGCGATGCTGCCGACCACACCCGTGGTGGCGAGGGCGGCCACGCCGGCGATGCCGGCGGTCTTGCGGCTCAGACGGCTGGAACCACGGTGCTTACCGGCTGCACGACTGCCAATCGCCATGAAGGGGGTGATCCTTTCCTTCCTTCTCGCCTACCGGGTTAGCTGACGGGTTCGGAGCAGGAAGGTCTCCTACGGGCCCCCTCTTGCGAGGCGGTCCGATTCACCCCAGGGACTGATGGGTCCCCGGCTCCCCAGGCTCGCGCCTGACGGGGACTCGGCGATCGCTGCCCGGTGCCGCGGGGGTGCGGCGCGTATCAACTGACGGACAGCACGGCCGACGCTAGGCGGATCATCAGCCAATCACCAAACAGACGAGCCTTTTTGTTGCGTACGCCACACCGCATACACGCAACCACGCCACCAAACGGACAAAAAAGCCCCCGCCGGAGGCTCCGGCGGGGGCTCTTTGTCACACGGCTGGTGTACGACCCGAAATCACGGTCGAATCGGACTCGACGCGCCCCGGGAAACGCCGCGTTGGCGTCTCCCGGCGGCCTCGCGGGACCGCCGCCGGATCAGTTGGTGACGACGGTGACGGCGCCGATCCCGAGGGCCCGTACGGGCTCCTCGATCTGCGCCGCGTCGCCTACGAGGACGGTGACCAGGCGGTCGACCGGGAAGGCGCTCACGACCGCGGAAGTGGCCTCCGCCGTACCGGTTTCGGCCAGCCGCGCGTACAGCCGGGCCTGGTAGTCGTCCGGCAGCTCCTGCTCGACCTGGTCGGCGAGGGTGCCGGCGACGGAGGCCGCCGTCTCGAACTTCAGCGGGGCCACGCCCACCAGGTTCTGCACCGCCACGTCCCGCTCGGCGTCGGTCAGGCCGCCCTCGGCGAGGGTGCGCAGCACCTGCCACAGGTCCGCCAGCGCCGGGCCGGTGTTGGGGGTGTCGACGGAGCCGCTGATGGCCAGCATCGAGGCGCCCTTGCCGTCGGCGGTGGAGCGCAGCACCTGGCCGAAGGCGCGCACGCCGTAGGTGTAGCCCTTCTCCTCGCGCAGCACCTTGTCCAGCCGGGAGGTGAGGGTGCCGCCCAGGCAGTACGTGCCGAGCACCTGCGGGGCCCACACGATGTCGTGGCGGTCCGGCCCGATCCGGCCGATCAGCAGCTGCGTCTGGACCGCTCCGGGCCGGTCCACGATGACGACGCGGCCCGTGTCGTCGGCGGTCACGGGCGGCACCGGGAGGGGCTCGGCGGTGTCGCCGGTCCAGGTGCCCAGAGTGTCGGCCAGCACGGCGTCGAGGTCGATGCCGGTCAGGTCGCCGACGACCACCGCGGTGGCGGTGGCGGGGCGCACGTGGGCCTCGTAGAAGGCGCGTACGGCCCCGGAGTCGATCCGCGCGACCGTCTCCTCGGTGCCCTGGCGGGGGCGGGACATGCGCAGGGAGGCCGGGAAGAGCTGCCTGGAGAGCTCCTTGGCGGCCCGCCGCTGCGGGTTGGCCAGCTCGTGCGGGATCTCGTCGAGCCGGTTGCGCACCAGGCGGTCGACCTCGCCGTCGGCGAAGGCGGGCGCGGCGAGGGCCTCGGTGAGCAGGCCGAGAGCCTTGGCCAGGCGGGAGGCCGGGACCTCCAGCGAGACGCGCAGGCCCGGGTGGTCGGCGTGCGCGTCGAGG
Source organism: Streptomyces sp. NPDC103540 (assembly GCF_055584445.1). Taxonomy (NCBI): domain Bacteria; kingdom Bacillati; phylum Actinomycetota; class Actinomycetes; order Kitasatosporales; family Streptomycetaceae; genus Streptomyces; species Streptomyces sp. NPDC103540. The sequence goes on along the minus strand of NZ_JBVJMA010000004.1, from coordinate 119,124 downwards.
GTGGCTCCGCAGCGCTCCAGCTCGGCCGCGAACTCCTCCGCGCTGTGCTTGTCGGTGCCCTCGGACAGGGCCCGGGCCATGATCGTGGCCAGGCCGTCGAGGCCGGCCGGCTCGGCGTCGAGCGGCGCGGCGAGGTTGACCTCGACCGCGACGACCTGCTGGCCGGGGCGGTGGCAGCGCAGCAGCGTCAGGCCGTTGGCCAGGGTGGAGCGCTCCGGGGCCGGGAAGGCCCAGGGCCTGGCCTCGCCGGCCTCCGGGCGCGGGTGGAAGGTCATGGTCACGGCTGCGGTGTCGCTCACTGGTCCGCCCCCTCGTTCTCGTGCTCGTCCTCGTCGGACTCGTCGTTCGCGGATCCGGCCGCCGGCTCGTAGACGAGCACCGCGCGGTTGTCGGGGCGCAGTCGGGCGGCGGCCACGGCCTGCACCTCCTCCGCGGTGACGTCCAGGACCCGCCCGACGGCGGTCAGCGCCAGCTGCGGGTCGCCGAACAGCACCGCGAAGCGGCACAGTTCGTCGGCCCGGCCGGCCACCGTGCTCAGCCGGTCCAGCCACTCGCGCTCCAGCTGTGCCTGGGCGCGCTCCATCTCCTCGGCGGTGGGGCCCTCCTCGGCGAAGCGGGCGAGCTCCTCGTCCACGGCCGCCTCGATGGCGGGCACCTCGACGCCGCTGGAGGTCTTCACGTCCAGCCAGCCCAGCGAGGGCGCGCCGGCGAGGCGCAGCATGCCGAAACCGGCCGCGACGGCGCTCTGGTCGCGGCGCACGAGGCGGTTGTGCAGGCGGGAGGACTCGCCACCGCCCAGGATCGTCAGGGCGACGTCGGCGGCGTCGCAGTCGCGGGTGCCGTCGTGCGGCAGCCGGTAGGCGGCCATCAGCGCGCGCGCCGGGACCTCCTCGACGATCTCCTCGCGCAGCTGCCCGCCCATGACCTCGGGCAGCGAACCGTCGCGCGGCGGCTGCTTGCCGTCGTGCGCGGGGATGCTGCCGAAGTACTTCTCGACCCAGGCCAGGGTCTGCTCGGGGTCGATGTCGCCGACCACCGACAGGACGGCGTTGTTGGGGGCGTAGTACGTACGGAAGAAGTTGCGCGCGTCCTCCAGGGACGCGGCGTCCAGGTCGGCCATGGAGCCGATCGGGGTGTGGTGGTACGGGTGGCCCTCGGGGTAGGCGAGGGCGGTGAGCCGCTCGAAGGCGGTGCCGTACGGGACGTTGTCGTAGCGCTGCCGGCGCTCGTTCTTGACGACGTCGCGCTGGTTCTCCATCGACTCCTCGTCCAGCGCGGCCAGCAGCGAACCCATGCGGTCCGCCTCCAGCCACAGGGCGAGCTCCAGCTGGTGGGCCGGCATGGTCTCGAAGTAGTTGGTGCGTTCGAAGCTGGTCGTGCCGTTGAGGGAGCCTCCGGCCCCCTGGACGAGCTCGAAGTGCCCGTTGCCCGGTACGCTCGCCGAACCCTGGAACATCAGGTGCTCGAAGAGGTGAGCCAGACCGGTCCGCCCCTTGACTTCGTGGCGCGAGCCGACGTCGTACCAGAGGCAGACGGCGGCGACCGGGGTGAGGTGGTCCTCGGACAGCACCACGCGCAGGCCGTTCGCCAGCCGGTGCTCGGTCGCTGTCAGGCCGCCGGAGCCCGCCTGAGCCGTTGCCGTGTGACCCATGGGCATGTGGTCCCTTCGCTCGCGATGCAGAGATTTCGTATCGACCTGCCACTGTATGCAAGCGCGCCGACCACCGGAGAAGTTCCCGGGCTCCCGCCTGGGTCGGAGTCGGCGTTGTCGGCGCCTCGGGCCACAATGGTCCGCGTCGCCCCCGTTCGGACGGCCCGTTCGGACAGACCGTCCGGATCGTACGAACCCCCGTACACCCCGATTCTTGGTTAAGGAGCCGCGCAGCGATGGCCCGCCGCAGCACGAAGACCCCGCCGCCGGAGGATTTCGAGGAGAAGATCCTCGACATCGACGTCGTCGACGAAATGCAGGGCTCCTTCCTCGAGTACGCGTACTCGGTGATCTACTCCCGCGCCCTGCCCGACGCCCGCGACGGCATGAAGCCGGTGCACCGGCGCATCGTCTACCAGATGAACGAGATGGGCCTGCGCCCCGACCGCGGCTACGTGAAGTGCGCGCGCGTCGTCGGCGAGGTGATGGGCAAGCTGCACCCGCACGGTGACGCGTCGATCTACGACGCCCTCGTGCGCATGGCCCAGCCCTTCTCGATGCGGCTGCCCCTGGTCGACGGCCACGGCAACTTCGGTTCGCTCGGCAACGACGACCCGCCGGCCGCCATGCGTTACACCGAGTGCCGGATGGCCGACGCCACGTCGTTGATGACGGAGTCGATCGACGAGGACACCGTCGACTTCACCGCCAACTACGACGGCCAGGAGCGCGAGCCCGTCGCGCTGCCCGCCGCCTACCCGAACCTCCTCGTCAACGGCGCCTCCGGCATCGCGGTGGGCATGGCCACCAACATGGCCCCGCACAACCTGGGCGAGGTCATCGCGGCGGCCCGCCACCTGATCCGTCACCCGGAGGCGGACCTGGAGGCGCTGATGCGCTTCGTCCCGGGTCCCGACCTGCCGACCGGCGGTCGCATCGTCGGTCTGTCCGGGATCAAGGACGCCTACGAGAACGGTCGAGGCACCTTCAAGATCCGTGCCACCGTGGCCGTCGAGGACGTGACCCCGCGCCGCAAGGGCCTGGTCGTCACCGAACTGCCCTTCACGGTCGGCCCCGAGAAGGTCATCGGGAAGATCAAGGACCTGGTCGGTTCGAAGAAGCTCCAGGGCATCGCGGACGTCAAGGACCTCACCGACCGCTCGCACGGCCTGCGCCTGGTCATCGAGATCAAGAACGGTTTCCACCCGGAGGCCGTCCTGGAGCAGCTCTACAAGCTGACGCCGATGGAGGAGTCCTTCGGCATCAACAACGTGGCGCTGGTCGACGGGCAGCCGCTGACCCTCGGCCTCAAGGAACTGCTGGAGGTCTACCTCGACCACCGCTTCGAGGTCGTGCGCCGGCGCAGCGAGTTCCGTCGGGGCAAGCGCCGCGACCGGCTGCACCTGGTCGAGGGCCTGCTCGTGGCCCTGCTCGACATCGACGAGGTCATCCGGATCATCCGCGACAGCGACAACTCCGCGCAGGCCAAGGAGCGCCTGATGGAGCGCTTCTCGCTGAGCGAGATCCAGACCCAGTACATCCTGGACACGCCGCTGCGCCGACTGACCCGCTTCGACCGGATCGAGCTGGAGTCCGAGCGCGACCGCCTCACCGGCGAGATCGACGAGCTGACGGGCATCCTCGACTCCGACAGTGAGCTGCGCAAGCTGGTCTCCTCGGAACTGGCCTCGGTCGCGAAGAAGTTCGGCACCCCGCGCCGCACGGTGCTGCTGGAGTCGGCGGGCACCTCGATCGCGGCGGTTCCGCTGGAGGTCGCGGACGACCCGTGCCGCGTGCTGCTGTCCTCGACGGGCCTGCTGGCCCGCACCGCGAACGGCGAGCCGCTGCCGCAGGAGGAGGGCGCGGGCCGCGCGAAGCACGACGTGATCGTCTCGCAGGTGGCGGCGACGGCCCGGGCGGACGTGGGCGTGGTGACCTCGTACGGCCGGCTGCTGCGGCTGTCGGTGATCGACCTGCCGCAGCTGCCGGACACCCACGCCGCGCCGAACCTGGCGGGCGGGGCGCCCGTCTCGGAGTTCGTCTCCGGGCTGGAGGCCGACGAGACGGTGATCTGCCTGACCTCCCTCGACGAGTCCTCTCAGGGGTTGGCCCTCGGCACCGAGCAGGGCGTGGTCAAGCGGGTCGTGCCGGACTACCCGGCGAACAAGGACGAGCTGGAGGTCATCACCCTCAAGGAGGGCGACCGGATCGTCGGCGCGGTCGAGCTGCGCACGGGCGAGGAGGACCTCGTCTTCATCACCGACGACGCACAGCTGCTGCGCTACCCGGCCGGACAGGTGCGGCCGCAGGGCCGTCCGGCGGGCGGCATGGCGGGCATCAAGCTCGCCGGCGACTCCAAGGTGATCCACTTCTCGGCGGTGGACCCGGCGCGCGACGCCCTGGTGTTCAGCGTGGCGGGCTCGCACGGGACGCTCGACGACTCCGTGCGTTCCGGGAAGCTGACGCCGTTCGACCAGTACCCGCGCAAGGGCCGCGCGACGGGCGGCGTGCGCTGCCAGCGCTTCCTGAAGGGCGAGGACGTCCTGGTGCTGGCCTGGGCCGGGAACGCCCCGGTGCTGGCCGCCGCCGCGAGCGGCGCCCCGGCCGCGCTGCCGGCCGTGGACCCGCGCCGTGACGGCTCGGGCACGGCTCTGCCGGCCTCGGTGGAGCACCTGGCGGGGTCCGCGCTGTAGCGCGGTGGGCGCGGTGGGACGCCGTCCCGCCGCCGGTCTTCGCCGGCGGCGGGTCGCGCACCCCGCGTGACGACTAGTGTTTTCCCGGTACGCGCGGGTGGGGGGAGCACAGCGGATGAGTCGTCGGCCGAGCGGGATGATCGGGGCCTGGGCCGAGGCCCAGCGGCAGGAGCAGCGGGCCCGGCTGCTTCAGCAGCGCGAGGCCGAACGCCGTGAGCGGGCCCACGAGCGGGAGCTGGCCCGCGGGCGCAGGGAGCAGCAGGCCGCCTACCGCCAGTACCGCGACGCCGAGGCTGCGCGCCGTACCGAGGAGCTCGACGCGGAGGTGGCGGCCCTTCAGGGGCTGCTGGCGGCGGGCTGTCGGGCGCCCGCGTTCCGGATGGCCGCCATGGTCCGGGACGAACGGCTCGAACCCTTCGACCCGGGCCCGCTCGGGCAGCCGGTGCCGATGCCGCAGCTGCGCCAGTTCCAGCAGCAGGGCGGCGGATGGGCGCTCGGCCCCGGCCGCCGGGCGCAGGCCGAACGCGAGGCGCACGACCACTACACCCGGGCCTGGCAGGCCGCACACGCCGCCGAGCAGGAGCGGCTGCGGCAACTGGCGGCGTACCGCGCGCAGTACGACCGGTGGGCGGCCGACCGGCTCGCGGAGGTCCGCGGGCACAACAGCGGGCTCGCCGAACTGGCGGACGCCCTGCGCGCCGGCGACGCGGACGCGGTGGTGGAGTACTTCTCGGCGGCCCTGTACGCCTCCACGGCCTGGCACCGGGACCTGCCGCGCCAGGTGTCGGCCGCCTACGACCGGGGCCCGCGCCAACTCGTCCTGGACTGGGAGCTGCCCCGGTTCGGGGTGGTACCGGAGACGAAGTCCGTGCGCTACATGCCGAGCACGGACCAGGACCGGGAGACGGCCCGGCCGGCCACGCAGCGCCGTGCCCTGTACCGGGACGTGTTGGCCCAGTGCGTGCTGCTGGTGCTGCGCGAGCTGTACGCGGCGGACGAGTTCGGGGCACTGGACTCGGTGGTGGTCAACGGGTTCGTGGACGACCACGATCCGGTGACGGGCCAGGAGGCCCGCATCGTCCTGGCCACCGTGCAGGCCACCCGGGCGGCCTTCTCGGGGCTGCGGCTGGAGCAGGTCAGCGCGGTGGACTGCCTGACCGACGGGCTGCGCGGGCAGCTGTCGGCGCGCCCGGAGCAGCCGACGGCCGTACGGGCGGGGCGCAGGCCCGACGAGGTCGCGGGCGCGGACGCCGTCGTGAGCCACGGCGGGCAGGCGGGCGACGGCGAGGACGAGCCGGACCTCTTCGCGATGGACCCGATCGCCTTCGAGAACCTGGTGGCGGAGCTGTTCCGGGCGATGGGCATGGAGGCGGTGACCACGCGGAGGTCGGGCGACGGCGGCGTGGACGTCGAGGCGCTGGACCCGGCCCCGATCCGGGGCGGGCGGATCGTGGTGCAGGTCAAGCGGTACCGCAACACCGTGCCGCCGACGGCGGTACGGGACCTGTACGGCACGGTCCAGGACGCGGGGGCGAACAAGGGGGTGTTGGTCACCACCTCGTCCTTCGGGCCGGGGTCGTACACCTTCGCCAACGGGAAGCCGCTGGAGTTGGTTCCCGGGGTGGACCTGGTGGAGCTGCTGCACCGGTACGGGCTGCGCGGACGGCTGGGCAGAACCCCGGCGTCCGGCCCGTCCTCGGCTTCCGCCTCGGCTTCGGCTTCGGCTTCGGCTTCGGCCGCGACCCTTCCGAACCAGCGCGCGCACGCGCCGACGCTGGTCGCCGTGCCCCTCGCGGCCGCGCCGGTACCCGCGCCCGCGGAGCCCGTCCCCGCCGACCACAACGTGCTGGGCATGACCTGGTCCGGTTCGGTGGCGCTGGACGTGTGCGCGCTGGTCTGCGAGGGCGGCCGGGTGTTGAGCGAGGACCATTTCGTGTTCTTCAACAATCCCGCCACCCCGGACGGTTCGGTCCGTTCCCGTCCGCATTCCGCACCCGACAGGGCCGCCGTGCAGGTCGGCTTCGACGCGTTGCCGCGGCGCGCCGACCGTCTGGTGCTGGTGGCCGCGATCGACCCGGAGGTCGATCCGGACGCCGACCTCGCGGGGTTCACGGACGCCCGGATCCGCCTGCTGGACGCCGGCGGGCGGGAGATCGACCGCCTGGAGGTCTCCGACGGGCGGGCGGGCGAGACGGCCCTGGTCCTCGGCTCGTTCCGGCGCCGCCCGAACGGCGACTGGAAGTTCGTCGTCGGCGGCAAGGGGTACCGGGGCGGGCTGGAGGACCTGCTGCGCGAGCACGGCGTCGACGTGGCCTGAGGCCGCCCGGGCCCGCACCCGCCGGCGCCTCCGACGACGCGTCCGACGACGTCTCCGCCGACGGGTCAGAACCCCTCGGGTTCCTCCCGCCCGTAGGAGCCGTCCCCGGGCTCCACCGGCTCCCCCTCGGCCCCGGACGGCGGCTTCGGCACGTACCGCAGCACGCCCCACATGCTCTCCGGGGGCAGCTCGCGCGGGGCCGGCTCGCGGCAGGCCTCCAGTTCGCGCAGCAGGCCCGGCCCGTCCGTGCCGGAGCCGATCAGGACCAACCGGGTGCGGCGCGGCTCCCCCCGCCCCCAGGGGCCGGGGGCGAAGCGCAGGAAGCGGCCGACCGCGTGGACCTCGTAGCGCTCCTCGTGGCCCGGTACGCCGAACCAGACGAAGCCCTTGATCCGGTAGAGGCCGGCCGGGCGGCGGTCGAGGAAGTCGATGAACCGGCGCGGGGAGAGGGCCTGCCCGGAGGTGAACTCGACGCTCTCGTACAGCGCGTGGGCGTGCGTGTCGTGCCCGTCGTGCCCGTCGTGCGTGTCGTGGGCGTCCGGGTGGGCGTGCTCCGCCCGGTCTTCCGCGAGGAGGTCCTCGAAGGAGAGTTGGCCCCGGGTCTCGGTCCAGGGCCGCCGGTCGAAGAGGAGCTCGGGATCGATCCGTCCGTGGTCGGCGCCGATCAGCGGGGTGCCCGGGGCGCAGAGCCGGGCGAGTTCACCCTCGATCCGGGAACGTTCGGCGGCGTCCACGCGGTCGGTCTTGTTGAGCACCACCAGGTCGGCGACGGCGAGGTGGCGGTCGGTCTCGGGGTGTCGGGCGCGGGTCGCGTCGAACTCGGCCGCGTCCACGACCTGGACCAGCCCGCCGTAGCGGATCGTCGGGTTCTCGTTGGCCACGAGCATCCGGACCATCTCCTGCGGTTCGGCGAGCCCGCTGGCCTCGATGACGATCACGTCGATCCGGTGGACGGGCGCCGCGAGCTTCTCGAGGTAGGCGTCCAGCTCGCTGCCGTCGACCGCGCAGCACAGGCACCCCCCGCCGAGGGAGACCATCGAGTCGCCGACCTGGCCCGCCACCGACATCGCGTCGATCTCGATCGACCCGAAGTCGTTGACGACCACCCCGACCCGGGTGCCCTCCCGGTGGGTGAGGAGGTGGTTGAGGAGGGTGGTCTTGCCCGATCCGAGGAAGCCGGAGAGGACGACGACGGGAACGGTCCGCTCGGGCTGCTGCTGCCTGCTGTTCACCCGGTCGATCGTAGTCAGATCGGAGCGGGGACCGATCGGGGCGGCGTCGGGCCGGTGTAGCGCGCGGCCGGACGGATGATCTTGGTGTCGGCGGCCTGTTCGAGGACGTTCGCGCTCCAGCCGACGACGCGGGCGGCGCAGAACGTCGGGGTGAACATCTCGCGCGGCAGCCCGCACAGCTCCATGACCACCCCCGCGTAGAACTCCACGTTGGTGTGCAGCTCCCGGCCCGGCTTGAGCTCGGCGAGGATCTCCTCGACCTGCCGCTCCACCTCCACCGCGAGCTCCACGAGGGGCCCGCCGAACCCGAGGGCGATCTCCTTCAGCATCCGCGAGCGCGGGTCCTCCGTGCGGTACACGGGGTGCCCGAAGCCCATGATCCGGTCCCCCGCGAGCACCCTCTCCCGGATCCACGGCCCGATGCGGTCGGCCGTGCCGATGGCGTCGAGCGTGTCCAGCGCGCGGCTGGGCGCCCCGCCGTGCAGCGGACCGGAGAGCGCGCCGATCGCCCCGGTCAGGCAGGCCGCGACGTCGGCGCCGGTGGAGGCGATCACGCGGGCGGTGAAGGTGGAGGCGTTGAAGCCGTGGTCGACGGTGGAGATCAGGTACCGCTCGACGGCGCGCGCCCGCACCCGATCCGGCTCGGTGCCGGTCAGCATCCACAGGTGGTTGGCGGCGTACGGGAGGTCGTCGCGCGGCTCGACCGGCTCCAGCCCCCGCCCGAGCCGGTACAGGGCGGCCAGCAGGGTGGGTACGGCGGCGCAGGCGGCGAGGGCGTCCGCGGCGCGGTCGGCCGGGGTGAGGTCGTACACCGGGCGGAAGCCGGCGTGGGCCCCCAGCAGGGAGAGCGCGGTGCGCAGCCCGGCGAGCGGCCCGGACCGCGCGGTGGCGCGGGCCAGGGCGGGCAGCGCCTCGCGCACCTCGGCGGGCAGGTGCCGCAGCCGGGTCGTCTCGGCGGTGAAGGCGGAGCGCTCGGCGGCGTCCGCGGGCAGGGCGCCGCGGAACATCAGGTGCCAGACGTCCTCGAAGGTGCGCGTGGCGGCCAGGTCGACGGCCGAGTACCCGCGGTAGTGGTAGAAGCCCTCGCGCCCCCGGACGTCGCCGAGGGCCGTCTCGGTGACCACGACGCCCGCGAGACCGCGGGGTACGTCGACGGGGGCGGCGGGCGTGGCGGGAGTGGGGGTGATGGCGGTGGTGTTCATGGATCGACCATCCATGCTTGACTCAATCCTTGTCAACGTTGATTGAATCAATATATGTAGGGTGTGCGTCATGACTGATCAGCCGCCCACCGGCACCCCGTCCGGCGCGCGCGACGCGCGACGGCTCACCACCCGGGAGGCGGCCCTCCTCCTCGGGGTGAAGCCCTCGACCGTGTACGCGTACGTCAGCCGCGGGCAGCTCACCAGCCAACGCGACCCCGTCGGCCGGGGCAGCAGTTTCGACGCGGCGGAGGTGGAGGCCCTGGCCCGGCGCAGTCGGCGCGAGGCCGCCGCGCCCGCCGGCGCGACCGGGGAACTCTCCGTACGCACCTCGCTGACCCTCATCGAGGCCGACCGGTACTTCTTCCGGGGCGTCGACGCCGTGGAACTCGCCGCGCGGTACGCGTACGAGGAGGTCGCCGAGTGGCTGTGGACGGGAACGGCCTCGCCCGGGGCCAGGTTCACCGCGCCCCCGGAGACCCTGGCCGCCGCCCGTCGCGCGGTCGCCGCCCTCCCGGCGCACAGCGGCCCGATCGACCGGCTCAGGGTCGCCGTGGCCGCGGCGGCGGTGGCGGACCCGCTGCGCTTCGACCTGTCCGAGGACGCCGTCCTGGGCTCCGCGCGCTGCCTGGTCCCGACCCTGGTCGGGGCCCTGCCGGTGCGCTCCCCCGCCTCCGACGACCCTGACGGCGGCGCCCGCGGTGGCCCCGGCGGCGGCACGGGCGGTGACGGCCGGCTGGCCCGGGAGCTCTGGGCGCGGCTGACCCCACGGGAGCCGGACCGGGAGGCCCTGGACACCCTCGACCTGGCCCTGGCCCTCCTCGTCGACCACGACCTGGCCGCCTCCACCCTCGCCGTTCGGGTCGCGGCCTCCGCCCGGGCCCACCCGTACGCGGCGGTCTCCGCCGGGCTCGGCGCCCTCGAAGGCCCCCTGCACGGGGCGGCGGGCCGGCTCGCGCACCGGATGCTCGCGGAGGTGCTGGAACGGGGCGGCGCCGCGCCCGTGGTCGCGGAGTACCTGCGCGCCGGCCGCCGCGTCCCCGGACTCGGCCACCGGCTCTACCGGGGCGAGGACCCCCGGGCACGGGCCCTGTTCACGCGCCTGGAGGCCGTGCCCGGGGCCGCGCCGGCGGCGGACGCGGCCCGCGACGTCGCGACGGTGATGGCCCGGCACGGGCTGCACCCCAACGTGGACCTGGCGCTCGCGGTGCTGACGCTGTCCTGCGGCATGTCGGCGGAGGCCGGGGAGACGGTGTTCGCGGTGGCGCGGTCGGCCGGCTGGATCGCGCACGCCCTGGAGGAGTACCGGGAACGGCCCCTGCGCATGCGCCCCAGCGGCCACTACGTGGGCCCCCGCCCTCCCCGCCCCCTGCCCTGACCCGACGGCGTTCCGGCCCGCGGGAAGGGCCCGGCCGTGACCGCGCGTGGGCGGGGGGTCCGGACCCCTCCCCGGCACGTCGGGTGAAGCCGGGCATTCCGCTGCCGCCGTCCGCGACCTACGGTTACTGCTCATGCGGTACCTCCCCACGAGCACGCGGCGCCTCGGCCTGCCCCGGCGGGCCGTCTCGCAGATCCTGCTCACCCAGCTGGCCCTCGCCGCCGGGGTCCTCGCGCTGGCCACGGGGCTGTTCCTGGCCCCGCTGAGCGCCCAGCTCGACGACCAGGCTATGCGGCGCGCGCTCGCCATCGCCCAGAGCACGGCGTCCGACCCGAACGTGGCCGCGGACCTCCTCACGACGCCCCCCACGGCGGACAGCCCCGTCCAGGCCGCCGCCGAGCGGGTGCGCCGCGCGACCGGCGCCGAGTACGTGGTCGTCCTGGACCTGAACGGCATCCGCCGCTCCCACCCCAGCCCCGACCGGATCGGTCGGCCCGTCTCCACGGACCCCGCCGACGCCCTGGCCGGCCGCGAGGTGATGGAGATCGACGAGGGCACCCTGGGCCGCTCCGCACGCGGCAAGGTCCCCCTCGTCGCCCCCGACGGGGAGATCGTCGGCGCGGTGTCCGTCGGCATCGCCTACGAAGGCGTCCGCGACCGGCTGCTGGCCGCCATCCCCAGCCTCCTCGCCTACGCCGGCGGAGCCCTCGCCGTCGGCGCCCTCGCCGCCTACCTGCTCTCCCGCAGGATCCAGCGGCAGACCCGGGACCTGGCCTTCTCCGATATCGCGAGCCTCCTCGCGGAGCGCGAGGCGATGCTCCACTCCATCCGCGAGGGAGTGATCGCCCTCGACGGGAACGACCGGGTCCGGCTCGTCAACGACGAGGCCGCCCGACTGCTGGGTCTGCCCCCGGACACCGCGCACACCCTCGCCGGGCGCCCCCTGGACGAGGTCCTCGACCCCGGCCGCACCAGCGACGTCCTGGCCGGCCGCGTCACCGGCCGCGACCTGCTCACGGTCCAGGGCCCGCGCGTCCTGGTCGCCAACCGGATGCCCACCGCCGACGGCGGCGCCGTCGCCACCCTGCGCGACCGCACCGAGGTCGAGCACCTCGGCCGCGAGCTGGACTCCACGAGGGGCCTGATCGACGCCCTGCGCGCCCAGGACCACGAGCACGCCAACCGCCTCCACACCCTGCTGGGCCTCCTCGAACTGGGCCTGCACGAGGAAGCCGTCGCCTTCGTGACGGAGGTCGTGGGCGTGCACCGCAGCACCGCCGAGCAGGTCACCGAGAAGGTCGGGGACCCCCTGCTGGCAGCCCTCCTGGTGGGCAAGGCCACCGTCGCCGCCGAACGCGGCGTCCCCCTGCGCCTCGCTCCCGCGGCGCTGCTGCCCGATCGTCTCGTCGACCCGGGCGGCCTCGTGACGATCCTCGGCAACCTCGTCGACAACGCCCTCGACGCGGCCGTGGGCTCGGCCTCGCCCCTGGTCGAGGTCGACATCCGCGCGCAGGGCCGCACGGCCGTGGTGACCGTGCGCGACAGCGGCCCCGGCATCCCCGCCGGGCGCCGCGAGGAGATCTTCACGGAGGGTTGGTCGACCAAGCAGCCCAAGGCCCACCGCGAGCGCGGCCTCGGCCTCGCCCTCGTACGCCGCCTCGCGGAGCGGCAGGGCGGCAGCGCCCGGGCCGGCGAGGCAGAGGACGGAGGGGCGGAGTTCTCCGTCGTACTTCCGGAGGCCCTGCGGTGAACGAGACCCCGATCCACGTATTGGTCGTCGACGACGACGTGCGTGTCGCCCTGATCAACGCGGCCTACGTCGCGAAGGTTCCCGGGTTCCGGGTCTGCGGACAGGCCCATTCGGCGGCCGAGGCACTGGAGTTCCTCACGACCCGCCCCGTCGACCTGCTCCTGCTCGACCACTACCTCCCCGACGAGAACGGACTCGACCTCGTCCGCCGCCTGCGCCAACAGGGCCACCACACCGATGTGATCATGGTCACGGCCGCCCGCGACCTGGCCACCGTCCAGGCCGCCATGCGCCTGGGCGCCCTCCAGTACCTGGTCAAACCGTTCACCTTCGCCGGACTGCGCGCCAAACTGGAGGCCTACGCCGCCCTGCGACGCTCCCTCTCCGGCGGCGGGGAGGCCGAACAGGACGAGGTGGACCGCATCTTCGGCGCCCTCGCCGCCGCCGGCGCCCCGAACGAACTGCCCAAGGGCCACTCCCCCACCACCGCCGAGCTCGTCCGCCAGGTCCTGCGCACCGCCGAGGGCCCCCTGTCCACCCAGCAGGTCGCCGACCGCGCCGGCATCAGCCGCCAGACCGCGCAGCGCTACCTCAAGCTCCTCGACCGGGCGGGCAGGGTCACCCTCGCCCTGCGCTACGGGGAGACCGGCCGCCCCGAACACCGCTACGCCTGGCGCCCGTCCACCGGCACGTGACGCCCCGGGGCCACTGCCACCCGGGCGTGCCCCGGACCCGGGTGGCCCCGTCCGGTGGGGCTCAGACCGCCCCGGCCCCGGTCAGGGAGCGGACCTCCGTCTGCGCGTGCCGTCGTTCGTCGGCCTCCTCGCCGGAGGTGACGGTGCCCAGCCAGCCCGCGAGGAAACCGAGCGGGATCGAGACGATCCCCGGGTTCTGGAGCGGGAAGTACTGGAAGTCCACGCCGGGGAAGAGCGAGTCGGGGCTCCCCGAGACCACCGGCGAGAGCACCACCAGCAGGACCGCCGGAACCAGTCCCCCGTACACCGACCAGACGGCCCCCCGCGTGGTGAATCCCCGCCAGAACAGCGAGTACAGCAGCGCCGGCAGGTTCGCCGAGGCGGCCACCGCGAAGGCGAGCCCCACCAGGAAGGCCACGTTCATGTCCTGGGCGAGCAGCCCGAGGGCGATCGCCACGGCCCCGATGCCGACGGCGGCGGTCCGGGCCACGGCCACCTCGCTGCGCTGACGGGCGCGGCGGCGCTTGAGGGAGGCGTAGAGGTCGTGTGCGACGGAGGCCGAGGAGGCGAGGGTGATCCCGGCGACCACCGCGAGGATCGTCGCGAAGGCGATGGCGGCGACCAGGGCGAAGAGCACCGCGCCACCGGTGGATCCGGCGCCGCCGCCGAGTTGGGCCGCGAGCAGCGGGACCGCGGTGTTCCCGGAGGCGTTGGAGGCCTTCACCTCGTCCGGCCCGACCAGCGCCGCCGCGCCGAAGCCGAGCACGATGGTCATCAGGTAGAAGCCGCCGATCAGGCCGATGGCCCACACCACCGAGCGGCGTGCCGCCCGGGCCGTCGGCACCGTGTAGAAGCGCGACAGGATGTGCGGCAGCCCGGCCGTGCCCAGGACGAGGGCGAGCCCGAGGCTCATGAAGTCGATCCTGTCCGTCCAGCCGCCGCCGTACCGCAGTCCGGGACCGAGGAACCGGGCCCCGTGCCCGCTGCGTTCGGCGGCCGAGGAGAGCAGCTGGCCGAGGTTCCCGTGGAAGCGCAGCAGGACCAGCACGGTCAGCGCGACCGCGCCCCCCATCAGCAGGACGGCCTTGACGATCTGGATCCAGGTGGTGGCCCGCATCCCGCCGAAGGACACGTAGACGACCATCAGCGCGCCGACCCCGATGACGGTCAGGGTCCGGGCGCCGGGGCCGGAGTCCCCGAGCAGCAGCCCCACGAGGCTGCCCGCGCCCACCATCTGCGCGACCAGGTACAGCACGGAGACCACCACCGAGGAGGTCCCGGCGGCGATCCGCACCGGGCGCTCCCGCATCCGGGCGGCGACGACGTCGGCGAGGGTGAAGCGCCCGCAGTTGCGGACCAGTTCGGCGACCAGGAACAGCACGATGAGCCAGGCGACGAGGAAGCCGACCGAGTACAGCAGGCCGTCGTAGCCGAAGAGGGCGATGAGGCCGGAGATGCCGAGGAAGGAGGCGGCGGACATGTAGTCGCCGGCGATGGCGAAACCGTTCTCCATGGGGGAGAACAGCCGCCCTCCCGCGTAGAACTCCTCGGCCGAGCCGTGCCGGTTGCGGCTGACCCACGTCGTGATGCCGAGGGTGACGGCGATGAAGAGGCTGAAGAGGACCAGCGCCAGCATCCGGTGTTCGGTGGTCATCGGCCCTCACCCCGCCGGCGACCGCGCTCCTGGCCGCGCTCCTGCTCGAAGACGGTCCAGCGCAGGTCGAGAGCGGCCCGGTCCCGGCGCAACCGCGCGTGCCGGGCGTACGCCCAGGTCAGCAGGAAGGTGCTGAGGAACTGTCCCAGACCGGCCAGGAGGGCCACGTTGACGGCGCCGAACACGGGCCGGGACATCAGCCCGGGCGCCGCCGTCGCCGCGATCACGTAGGCGACGTACCACAGGAGGAAGCCGACGGTCGCGGGGACGACGAACCTTCGGTACCGGGCGCGGACCTCCTGGAAGGCGGCGCTGCGCTGTACCTCCAGGTAGATGTCGGAGGCGTCGGGCGCGGTCCGCCCCTCGGCGGCGGGTCCGACCGGGACCGGCTCGTCGCCCTCGCCCCAGCCCACGGCCAGAGCGTCGTACCAGGGGTCGTCCAGCCGGATCGTTCCGGCATCACGACCGTCGTGCTTGTCCACCGAACTCTCCTTGTCCGCCGCCGCATTGGCCGCGTGCCCACAAGGATGTGCGGAATGGCTGGATTCCGGACTGGTGTCCCGGTGCTCTTCACTCCTTCAGGTGATGGAGGGAAGAGCACCGGTGTGCCGTGCGCGGGAATCGGCTCCGGGCGCGTCCGACGCTCCCGGAGCCGACCCGTGCGGATCAGGCGTCGATGCGCGAGCGGTCCAGGGTGGCCGCGGAGCCGGTGATGAACTCCTTGCGCGGAGCCACCTCGTTGCCCATGAGCAGGTCGAAGACCTGCTCCGCGGAGTCCAGGTCGCCGATGTTGATCCGCCGCAGGGTGCGGAAGCGGGGGTCCATCGTGGTCTCCGCGAGCTGGTCGGCGTCCATCTCGCCGAGGCCCTTGTACCGCTGGATCGAGTCCTTGTAGCGGATGTTCTTGCGCTGGTACTCCAGGAGCGTGCGGCGCAGTTCGTTGTCCGAGTACGTGTAGACGTACTTGTCCTGGCCGCGCTTCGGCTGGACCAGCTCGATGCGGTGCAGGGGCGGCACGGCCGCGAAGACCCGGCCCGCCTCCACCATCGGCCGCATGTAGCGCTGGAAGAGCGTGAGCAGCAGGCAGCGGATGTGGGCGCCGTCGACGTCGGCGTCGACGAGCAGGACGATCTTGCCGTAGCGGGCGGCGTCGAGGTCGAAGGTGCGGCCCGAGCCGGCTCCTATGACCTGGATGATCGCGCCGCACTCGGCGTTCTTGAGCATGTCCGAGACGGAGGACTTCTGGACGTTGAGGATCTTGCCCCGGATGGGCAGCAGCGCCTGGAACTCCGAGTTCCGCGCGAGCTTGGCCGTACCGAGGGCCGAGTCGCCCTCGACGATGAAGAGCTCGCTGCGGTCCACGTCGTCACTGCGGCAGTCGGCCAGCTTGGCCGGCAGCGACGAGGACTCCAGCGCGGTCTTGCGGCGCTGGGCCTCCTTGTGCTGGCGGGCCGCGATGCGGGTCCGGGCGGCCGCGACGATCTTCTCCATCACGGCGCGGGCCTGCTGCTTGTCGTCCCGCTTGGTCGAGGTCAGGAACGCCTTCAGCTCCTTGGCGACCACCGCGGCGACGATGCGGGTGGCGGCCGAGGTGCCGAGCACCTCCTTGGTCTGACCCTCGAACTGCGGCTCGGCGAGCCGGACGGTCACGACGGCCGTGAGGCCCTCCATCGCGTCGTCCTTGACCACGTCGTCCTCGGCCACGCGCAGCAGCTTCGCCGAGCGCAGGACCTCGTTCACCGTCTTGGCGACCGAGCGCTCGAAGCCGGAGACGTGGGTGCCGCCCTTGGGGGTGGCGATGATGTTCACGAAGGACTTGAGGTTGGTCTCGTAGCCCGTGCCCCAGCGCAGGGCGATGTCCACGCCCAGCTCGCGGGTGACCTCGGTGGGGGTCATGTGGCCGCGGTCGTCGAGGACCGGGACGGTCTCCTTGAAGGTCCCGGAGCCGGTCAGGCGCAGCACGTCGCAGACGGCCTTGTCCTGGGCGAGGTACTCGCAGAACTCGCTGATGCCCCCGTCGAAGCGGAAGGTCTCCTCGGTCTTGCCCGCGCCGTCGATGGCCCGCTCGTCGCGGACCACGATGGTCAGGCCGGGGACGAGGAAGGCGGTCTGGCGGGCGCGCTGGTAGAGCGTCTCCAGGTTGAGGCGGGCGTCCTTGAGGAAGATCTGCCGGTCGGCCCAGTAGCGGACCCGGGTGCCGGTCTTGCCCTTGGCGATCCGCTTGACCTTGCGCAGGCCGTTCCCCGGGTCGAAGGGGCTCTCGGCGCCCTGCTCGGTGAAGAGGCCGGGAACGCCGCGCCGGAAGCTGATCGCGTGCGTCGAGCTGCCCCGGTCGACCTCGACGTCGAGGCGGGCCGACAGGGCGTTGACCACGGAGGCGCCGACGCCGTGCAGACCGCCGGAGGCCGCGTACGAGCCCCCGCCGAACTTGCCGCCGGCGTGGAGCTTGGTCATGACGACCTCGACCCCGGAGAGACCGGTCTTGGGCTCGACGTCGACCGGGATGCCCCGGCCGTTGTCGCGGACCTCGACCGAGGCGTCCTCGTGGAGGACGACCTCGATGTGGTCGCAGTAGCCGCCCAGGGCCTCGTCGACGGAATTGTCGATGATCTCCCAGAGGCAGTGCATCAGGCCTCGGCTGTCGGTGGACCCGATATACATGCCGGGGCGCTTGCGGACGGCCTCGAGGCCTTCGAGGACGAGCAGGTGCCGCGCGGTGTAGTTGGAGCCGTCCCGGTCTGCTCCGGACAGCAGCGCGCTGGAAGGCACGGACGTGTCGGCGGTCACGCAGTTCGCTCCTCGCTGAATTTCTTTTCTGGCCCGGTCGGGCGCAGGGGTGGCTCGGTTGCCGGTCGAAGGGTACCGAGGCCTGGTAGAGCCGATGCAACGCCACCCTCGTGGGTTCCACAGCCTAGTCCAGATCCGCACGGGTGTTCGATCCCCCGTCAGGGTGAAGCAAACATCACGTTCCCTTCCAGGCATGAACCATTTAGGGTTCGGGCACGTCCTCATGAACAACCGGCACTCACGCCGGGGAGGACGGGAACTGCTACAAGCGAACGACTGACAACGCGAAACCGTAAAGCAACGCAATACGGCTCCTTCGCCGCCAACCGGCAACAGCCGGCCAGCTTCGGAAGGAAGTTTCGAGGAAAAGCCGCGAGCGGGAACGTTTTCGGCCTGGTTGGATGTTGACCCTGGTACGACAGCTCGTCGAGCTAGAGAAGAGGCGACGTGACTACTGTTCTGACCCCCGCGACCCCGCTGACGGCCGCTGACCGATGCGACCGTTGCGGCGCCCAGGCATATCTGCGCGTCGTCCTCCTGAGCGGTGGTGAACTGCTCTTCTGTGCCCACCACGGGCGCAAGTTCGAGCCGGAACTCAAGAAGATCGCCGCGGAAATACAGGATGAGACCGAGCGGCTCACCGCTCCGGCCGCCAACACGGCCGACCACGAGGACCGCTGACACAAGGCCTGACCTCGCATCCGACGAGCAAGGACCGGCCCGGCCGGTCGACGGGCGGCGCCCCTGTAACCCAGGGACGTCGCCCGTCCTCATATCCGGGGCACTTCCCGCACCGGGTGCACCGTTCGACCCCCGCACCCCCTTGCCGGGCCGTACGGGGTGCCTGGAGCCCCTCCGGGCACCCCGTACGGTGCCTTACACCCCGTCCTGCCGCGAGCCGCTCTCAGGGCCGCTCACGAAGGCGACCAACGGCGCGATCCGCGTGTACACCCCCGGGCTGTCCGCACGCCCGCAGCCGCGCCCCCAGGACACCAGCCCGATCAACCGGCCCCGTGCCACCAGCGGACCCCCGCTGTCCCCCTGACAGGCGTCCTTGCCGCCCCCCTGGTCACCGGCGCACACCATGGACTCCGCGAGGTAGCGGCCGTCCGCGCCTCCCGGGTACGCCCGCAGGCAGGACTCGTCGTCCAGCACCGTCACGCGCGCCGCCCGCAGCCCGTACGCGTAGTCCCCGAAGCCGCTCGTGTCGCCCCAGCCGTAGACGTCGGCGTCCGTACCGGCCGCGTACGCGTCGTCACCGGCCGTCGCCATCGGCAGGACGTGGGCCGCCGGCACGGCCTCGGCCAGCTCCAGCACCGCCAGGTCCCCCGCGTTGCTGCGCGCGTCGTAGTCCGGATTGACCCGGGCCGCGCTGACCGCGATCTCGCGGCCCTCGTCGCCGTGCAGTTCCGTACGGCCGGTGATCACCCGCAGGTCGGTGAGGGACTCGACGGGGCCGCCCAACACCTGGCGGCCCAGGCAGTGGGCGGCCGTCACGACCGTGGTCGGGGCGACGAGGACCCCGCCGCAGAACTGCCCGTCGCGGATACCCCCGAACCGGTCACGGCTGGCGAGGGCCACCACCCAGGGGCTGTCCGCCACCTTCACCGGCTTGCCACCTATGACGACGCCGTCGGCGGCGGCCCTGGGGGCCGGGGCCAGCGGAGTCGCGGCGGCGCCCGCCACCAGGGCCAGGGCGCCCACCAGGGCACGGGGCAGGGAAAGACGCATAGGGTCTCCTGACGCTGAGTGTGTACGACTCCACCCAGAGTGGAATGACCCGTGGCCGTGCGCACCCGCGCGAACGGCGGCGCACCCGCACGAGCGGCGTGCGCGCGTGCCCCGGCGGACGTGCGCGCCCCGACCGGCGTGCGTACCTCCGACGGGTGCGCCCCCTCCCGGAGGAACGCACCGCGCCGTGTCGTCCCGCCCCGTCGCTTCCGCCCCGCCCCGCCCCGCCCCGCCCCGCCCCGCCCCGGACGCAGGTCGGCCGGACCCCTTCAGGGGCCCGGCCGAACGGCGTGTGCGGGCGCGAGCGCGAGCGGTGTCGGCTACCCGATCAGTCGAGGTAGTCGCGCAGCACCTGCGAACGCGACGGGTGGCGCAGCTTCGACATGGTCTTGGACTCGATCTGGCGGATGCGCTCGCGGGTGACCCCGTAGACCTTGCCGATCTCGTCCAGCGTCTTGGGCTGGCCGTCGGTGAGGCCGAAGCGCATCGAGACCACGCCCGCCTCGCGCTCGGAGAGCGTGTCGAGGACCGAGTGCAGCTGCTCCTGGAGGAGCGTGAAGGACACCGCGTCCGCCGGGACGACGGCCTCGGAGTCCTCGATGAGGTCACCGAACTCGCTGTCGCCGTCCTCGCCGAGCGGCGTGTGCAGGGAGATCGGCTCGCGGCCGTACTTCTGGACCTCGATGACCTTCTCGGGGGTCATGTCGAGTTCCTTGGCCAGCTCCTCCGGGGTGGGCTCGCGGCCCAGGTCCTGGAGCATCTGCCGCTGGACGCGGGCCAGCTTGTTGATCACTTCGACCATGTGCACCGGGATGCGGATGGTGCGGGCCTGGTCGGCCATGGCCCGGGTGATCGCCTGCCGGATCCACCAGGTCGCGTAGGTGGAGAACTTGTAGCCCTTGGTGTAGTCGAACTTCTCCACGGCGCGGATCAGACCCAGGTTGCCCTCCTGGATCAGGTCCAGGAAGAGCATGCCGCGGCCGGTGTAGCGCTTGGCCAGCGAGACCACGAGGCGGAGGTTGGCCTCCAGCAGGTGGTTCTTGGCGCGGCGGCCGTCCTCGGCGATGATCTCCAGCTCGCGCTTGAGCTTGGGCGCGAGCTTGTCGGAGTTCGCGAGCTTGTCCTCGGCGAAGAGTCCGGCCTCGATGCGCTTGGCGAGCTCGACCTCCTGCTCGGCGTTGAGGAGGGGGACCTTGCCGATCTGCTTGAGGTAGTCCTTGACGGGGTCGGCGGTGGCTCCCGCCACGACCACCTGCTGGGCGGGGGCGTCGTCCTCGTCGTCGGAGATGACGAAGCCCTTGTTGCCCTCGCCCTCCTCCTCTTCCTCGCCCTCGGCCTTCGCCGCGTCGGGACCCTCGTCGGGGGTCTCCTCGTCGCCCTCGTCCGCGTCCTTCTTGGCGGCGGTCTTCTTGGCCGCCGTCTTCTTCGCGGTCGTCTTCTTTGCGGCGGTCTTCTTGGCCGTCGCCTTCTTCGCCACCGTCTTCTTCGCCACGGGCTCGGCGGCGTCCGCCTCGGCGAGGCCGTCCACGGGCTCGGGGGCCGCCGTCCCGTTCTCCCCGGTCGGGGGAGCGTCGGCGGCGGTCGGCGCGACCGCCGGCTTCGCCGCGACGGTCCGGGTCGTCGTCGTCCGCTTGGCGGGGCTCTTCGCCGCGACGCTCTTGCGGGGGGTGCGCTTGGGCGATTCCGCGGCACTGACCATCAGCGTCACACCCTCTTCCTCGAGGATCTGGTTGAGGCTGCGCAGAACATTCTTCCACTGGGTCGCAGGAATCTGGTCAGCCTCGAAGGCCCGACGCACGTCATCGCCGGCGATCTGCCCCTCGGCCTTGCCCCGCTCGATGAGCGCCATCACAGACTCGGAATCGGCGATCTCCGGCGGGAGCGTACGGGATGTGCTGGCCGACACGAACAACCTCTCGGAACGATGGGAACGGCTTCCGACCCCGGCCTGGTGCTGGACCGGAGCCGACGACCACCGACTGGGGATGGGCCGGGGGCGCGGGCAGGGGCCGGGGAGCTGTCCAGCACCCCCAAGGGCTGCTGTCTTCCCTCCGTCGGCCATCACTGCTTAGGTCATCGCGTGACGTCGCGGAGCGTTACGCCCAATCTTTCGTGGCCCGAATCACATCCGCCCCGCGCACACGCCGGTACCACGGGCGTACACGCCCCGCCCGGGGCGCGCGGCGGCCCCGCACGCCGGAGTCGCCGGACCCGTACTCGGGCCCGGCGACAGTGGTGCACCCCGCGCCCCCGCGCGTCGGCGGGTCAGTGCTCGCGCGGGGCGGGGACCACGCGCTCGACCTCCGGATGCACCGTCAGCAGCTGGCGCATGGCGTTCTCGGCACCCGTGGCGTCCCCCGCGGCGAGGGCCTCGACCATGCGCGCGTGGTGCGCGACGCAGGTCTCGCTGGGGCGGTCGCAGGCGGTGACGGGGCCGCCGGACACCTGGAGCGCGGCGGAGACGATGCCGGAGAGGTGCTCCAGCATGCGGTTGCCGGCGATCTGGATCAGGAGGGCGTGGAACTCGTTGTCGGCGCGGGTGAAGGTGATGGCGTCGCCCTGGCCGAGGGCGTGACCCATGATCTCGACCATGTCGGCGAGGCGCTGCTGGATGTCCGGGCGGTCGTGGCCGGCGGCCAGGCGGGCGGCCAGCGGCTCGATCGTCCAGCGGAGCTCGTTGAGCTCGCGGCGCTGGTCGTCGCGCTGGGGTCCGAAGGCGCGCCATTCGATGATGTCGGGGTCGAGCAGGTTCCAGTCGGCCACCGGCCGGACGCGCGTGCCCACGTTGGGGCGGGCGCTGACGAGGCCCTTGGCCTCCAGGACCCTCAGCGACTCGCGTACGACGGTGCGGGAGACCTCGAAGCGCTGGCCGATCTCCTCCGGGACCAGGGGACGGTCCGCGCCGAGGTCGCCGGAGACGATCATCTGGCCGAGCTGCTGGACGAGTTGGCCGTGCAGTCCGCGGCCGCGGCTGCCCGCGGCGCGGCGGCCGACACGGCTCAACTCGACGTCGGCGCCGTCCCAGTGGGGCGGGCCGACGCGGTCGGACCCGGATGCCTCCGGGTAGGGGTAGCGGTCGAGTTCGCCCGAGCCGGCGAGGCCGGTGTCGGCATGGCGGGCGGCGGTCATCATGGTGTGCGCAAGGGTACTCACGAATCCTTTGTCGGTCGTGCCTCCATGACCCTTGAGGTCTTTGGTGAAAAGCACACGAAAGGGTGATCGGTGCCACCTACGCAATTGACGACTTATCGTAAAGAATCGGGCCTTTTGCGAGGAGTTGCGGTCCCCTTCGCATGATGGGGTGCGATCCGGACTTCCCCGATCCCCCGGGCGTCGACTCCCGCACCGGATCGATCACCAACGGACGCGACCGCGCAATCCTGTGAACCCATAGGCGCACAACAGGACCATAAGCGACAACACCAGTGCCGTTCCCACGGGTTGGGCCATCACTCGAAGGGCCCCCACGACGAGCCGGTCCGCCTCGGGCGGCCACGGCGTCCAACTCAGTCCGCGCAGTCGGGAGGCGCGGCCGTCCATCGGGTACGCGGACGGCCCTTCGAGCGCCTTGCGCACCAGCGGCGCCACCATCACCGGCACGGCGAGCACCGCGGCCAGTCCGGCCGAGACGGAGCGGAACGCGCCGGAGGCCAGGACCCCGGCCCAGGCGGAGCCGACGAGCAGTCCGGCCCAACCGAACGCCGGGGAGACCACGTTCGCCGGAGCGCCCAGGGGGCCGGCGGCGTCGAACACGAGGCGGAGGGCGGCCGCGTCGGCCGCGACGACCAGCGCTCCGAGGGTCAGGGCGAGGGCGGCGCAGACACCGAGCTTGGCGAGGAGCAGCCCCAGCCGTCGCGGCACGGTGCCGCGGGCCGCCGCGAGGGCGGGGTAGCGGTACTCCTCGCCGAAGGCGAGGGCGCCGAGGAACCCGGCGCCGAGGGCGGCGGGCGGCAGGGGCGACAGCTCCGGCCAGGCGACGAGGATCCGGGTCCGCGGGGCGTGACCGGCGCGGGCGAGCAGCAGGGCGGTGACGACGGAGACGACGACGACCAGGGCGGCCGTCAGGTAGGGGGCCGCGGTGCCGAAGACGCGCAGCAGTTCGTAGCGCACCGGCCGCAGCGGGCCACGGACGCGGCGCACCGGGGGAAGGGCCCGCGAGGACGCACCCGAGGGCTCGCCCCCCGAGGCCGCCCCCGCGGGGTGGGCTTCGCAGGAGGCTTCGGGCCACGACTCGGCACGGCCTTCGCCCCGCCCGTCGGCCCGGAACTCGGGCCGGGCCTCGGGCCGGTCCTCGACACCGGCCTCGGCGGCGCGCTGTGCGTCGGGGTGGGGCCCGTCGGGGACCGGGGGGTGACCGGGGATCGCGAAGGCCTCCGGGAGCGTGCCGGGCGGGACCGCGGGAGAGGGCGGGACCGCCCGTGTGTGGGCGGCGACCTCGATACGGGCCTCCGTCCTCACCGCGACACCGGTACGGGTGCGGGCCTGCGGGACGGGCGGGACCGGGGCTCCGGCGTCGCCGGTCTCGTCGGCGATCTGGTGGACGAGGACCCCGTTGCGGAAGGCCGCCTCGCCGATCTCGGCGCAGTCGCTTCCGTACACGGACAGGCGGTTGCCGCTCTCCTCGACGATCTCCACGGCCCGCTGGGCGGCCCGGGCCTCGCGGCCCAGCACGTCGGCGAGCCGCGCGGCGTGCGGGGTGCGCACCGCGACCCGCGGGCGCAGCCGGGTGCGCGCGAAGTCCGCGACGTCCTGGTCGGCGACGAGGCGGCCCGAGGCGATCGAGACGACCCGGTCGGCGCTGCGGGCCGCCTCCTTGGCGTCGTCGGTGGTGTAGAGCACCGCTCCGCCGAGGGCGGCGTGGCCGCGCAGGAGTCCGTAGAGCCAGGCCCGTTCGCGGGCGGGGAGCCCGGCGGCGGGTTCGTCGAGCAGGAGGGTGCAGGGGTCGGCGAGCAGGGCGACCGCCAGACCGAGACGGCGGTCCATGCCGGCCGAGAGGGAGCCGAGCCGCTGGTCGCGCAGTCCGGCGATGCCGACGACCTCCATCAGCACGTCCGCCCGGGAGGCGGGCACGCCGACCGCGGCGCAGAGCATCCGCAGTTGGTTGCGGACCGTCCGGGAGGGGTGCCCGGGGACGTCGCCCAGGAGCACTCCGACCTCTCGGGCGGGATGCGGGACCCGGTGCAGCGGGCGGCCGCGGAAGTAGGTGACGCCCCGACCCGGTTCGAGTTCGAGCATGAGCCGCAGCGCGGTGGTCTTGCCCGAACCCGGCTCTCCGAGCAGGGCTGTCACACATCCCGGGCGGGCCTCGAAGGTGAGGTCGTCCACGAGGGGGGAGTGGTTTCGACGGGGGGAGCTGGTGAGTCCGATGGCCTGGAGCATCGCTTCTCTCGCGGGGGGTGAGACCGCTCTGCGGCAGGGTGAGTACCGCAAGAAAGATAACGCGATATGTCCGATTTTCAGCGCACTCTGCCTGTACGGGTCGGGCGCGTGTCGGCCGGCATGCCACCGGACCCCGGGGCGGTGGCCCCGCCCCGGGGGGCTCAGACCTCCGGCCGCAGCATCGGGGGGTTGAGCAGGGTCGCGCCGCCGGCGCGGAACAGCTGGGCGGGTCGGCCACCCTGACGGGTCGTGGTGCCTCCGGCCGGAACCAGGAAGCCGGGGGTCCCGGTGACCTTGCGGTGGAAGTTGCGCGGGTCGAGCGCCACGCCCCACACGGCCTCGTAGACCCGGCGCAGTTCCCCGACGGTGAACTCGGGCGGGCAGAAGGCGGTGGCCAGGGAGGAGTACTCGATCTTCGAGCGGGCCCGCTCCACTCCGTCGGCGAGGATCCGCGCGTGGTCGAAGGCGAGCCCGGCGGACGGCTGGTCCGGGGTTTCGAGGAGTTCGTCGACGGGGGCCCAGCGGGCGCCGTTGGCGTCCCCGCCGGCGCGCGGTGCGGGAAGGTCGGGGGCGAGGACCAGGTGCGCGACGCTGACCACCCGCATCCGGGGGTCGCGCCGCGGGTCCCCGTAGGTGGCGAGCTGTTCGAGGTGGGCGCCCTTGTCGACGCCGGGCACGGCCGCGTCGTGCGCGCACAGGCCGGTCTCCTCGGCGAGTTCCCGGGCCGCTGCCGCCCCGAGGTCCTCGTCTCCGCGGACGAAGCCGCCGGGCAGCGCCCATCGTCCCTGGAACGGCTGCTCACCGCGTCTGACGGCCAGCGCGCAGAGCGCGTGGCGCCGTACGGTGAGCACGACCAGGTCGACGGTGACGGCGAAGGGCGGGAAGGCCGACGGGTCGTAGGGAGACATGCGCCGATCATAGTCGTCTTCCTGACGATAAACAGAGCTTTCGCGATCCCGGAGACGGTGATCCGGAACCCGACGCGCAGCCTGCCGAGCGCGCCGGCCCCTCCCGCCCGTCCGCCCCGGCGGCCGCCGGGCCCGACCCGGCCCGGACGGGCGGGGTCCGGAAGGGCCGTCTCAACCTCCCAGTTGGAGCCCATCGGCCGCCTCCTCCACCAAGCCGACGCCGAGCCGGCTGATCCGGACGGTGAACGGCTCCCCCGCCACCCGCAGGTCCGACAGGCGCAGGGCGCCGAGGGGGGCACCCGCCGGCGGTGACACGGCGACCGCCCCGGCCGGGGCGTCGGGGCGGATCCCCGCGAGGGCGACGAGCGCGTGGATCCCGGCGGCGGCCGCCACCGCCGCCGGTCGACAGGCCGCCGGGTGGGGCAGGGGGGCGCTGTCGGCGGTGCGCTGCCGGCCGGCGTACATCTCGGGCAGTCGGTGGTCGAACGCCTCGGCCGCGTCGAGCAGTCCGCGGAGCAGCCCCGCGGCCTCCTTCTCGAAGCCGGCCTGGATCAACCCGGCCACCGCGACGGCGCTCTCGTGGGCGCGGACGGCGCCGGACCGGTGGCCGAAGGGGTTGTGTCCCGGCTCTCTGAGGGCCATGCTCCGCAGCCCCCAACCGCAGTCCATGCCCGGGGAGCCGAGGAGACGGGCGAGTTGCTCCGTGCGGACGGGGTCCAGCAGACCGGGAGCGAGCCGGCCCCCGCCCAGCAGACCGGTGTCCAGCAGGTGCGCGGCGGCTCCGGTGAGTCGGGGCAGCGGCCGCCCGTCGGGGTGCAGGGCGGCGGCGGGACGTCCGCCGTCCGGGCCGTCGATCCAGAACCGGGCCCGGAACCCCCGCGCCAGTGCGGCGGCCCATTCCCGCCACTCCGCGGCTCCGGGCCGCCCGCATCGTTCGAGCAGGTCGGCGCCGAGCAGCGCGGCCCGGTGGGCGTGGGCCTGGGTCTCGACGCGTCGCGGCCCGGGGTCGGGATCCGCGAGGAACCCGTCGGCCCCGAGCGCCCCGCGCAACCAGTCCAGGCAGCGTTCGGCGGCGGGCAGCAGCCGGGCCACCTCGTCCTGGGCCAGCCCCCACAGCCGGGCCTCGGCGAGCACCGTCGGGAAGGCGAGGGTGGCTTCGGTTCCGGTGCACCCGGGCGGCAGCTGCGCCCCCGCGGCGCGCAGCGGGCCCGGGATCTTCCCCGCGTCGGGCCCGCGCCCCTGCGTCTGGGTCCGGGCGAGCGTGCGCAGGGTGGCGGCGGCCAAGCCGGTGCCGAGCGGCAGCGCCATCCGGGCGGCCCACAGCGACTCCGCCGGCGCCAGACCCAGTCTCCACGGCGCTCCCGCGGCCGCGAAGGCGTCTCCCGGCCGGTCGGGGTCCCGCATGAGCAGGGCGCGCAGATCGTCGAGGCTGGTGCGGAACCAGGCGTCGGCCCTGGGGTCGTCCCCTTCGGCCCGTGCGTCGGCGAGGGGGTTCGCGACCCGCCCGGCGGGCGCCCGTACCGTGCGGTCCCGGGAGGTGCGCAGCTCGATGGTCCGGGATTCGCCGGGGCCCAGCGGGATTTCCCAGCGCAGGAGTCCGGCGGAGGCGAGGCAGTCGTCGGGCGCGGGGTCGGCGACCGTGACGGTGAAGGTGTCCGCGGCGTTCCAGCGCAGGCCGCCCGCGTGTACGGCGGCGGGGAGCTCCGGCCCGGCCCGGCCCGCCGCCACCGCCGCCAGTTCGGCGAGGTCGGTGCCGAGGGCGACCTCCACGGGCAGGCGCAGCGGTCGCGCGGCGAAGCTGCGCAGGGTGATGCGCTCGGTGCCGTCGGCGTGGCGGACCCGTTCGACGCCGATGTCGGGGTCGGGCCCGGCATCGACACCGGTGCGGACGGTGGCGGTGAAGGAGGCCCGGTCGGCGGCGAGCCCGCGTCCCTGCACGGAGACGGGATCTCGGCCTGCGACGCGCAGGACGCAGCGGGAGAGCAGCCGCCTCCCGGACCGGTAGATCCCGTCGACGCCCCGGCCGGTGAGCTGCCCGTGTTCGGGCGAGATCACCAGGCCGGGTGCGGCGACGCAGATGACGGAGGCGTGTACGGGCGGCAGTTCGGGCCGGATCGGGGGCGCCGTGCCCGCCGCGGGGTGTCCGGGGGGCGCCTCGCCCGCGCGGCCCGACCCGGGCCCGGTGCCCGACCCGGGCGCCCCGGCCGGTACGGGCACACGGCCGGTCCACGTCGGCCCGTCCCGCCCGTCGGGTTGCCGGGCCTCCCTGTGAGGCCCGGCGGCGCGCCCCGGGGTGGGATCCGCGTCGCCCGTCGGACCGCCCGGGCCCCGCTGGGGCCCGGCCCCGACCGGCGGGGCGGCCCCGGGAACGGGATGGGGTGGGGTTGGGGTCGGGGTCGGGGTCGGGCTCAGCGTGGCGGGAGCCGCCGGCGGAGCGGCGCCCGCCGGGTCGGTTTCGGGTACGGGGGGAGCCATGTGTCGCCCTGTCTGCGCGCCGGCCGGTTCGGCTGGGCGACGGCGTGGCCGGGCTCCCGTCACCCTCCAGGGGAACGCCCCCGCCCCCGCCCGGGTCACGGGCCCCGGTGGCGGCTGCCCGGGCGGCGCGGTGCTCCGGTGCCGTGTGCTCGCCCGGGAGGCGTGCCACCACCGGCGGACCGGGCAGCCGCTCCTCGCCGTCCGTCGGGCGCTCACTGCTCGTTCCCCTCGCTGCGGCGGGGGGTGCGGCGGCGTCGGTCCGAGGTCCTGCGCCCGGGCGGGCGAGTGGTGCCCGCGGGCCGGCGGCGGCTCCGCTCGCGGCGCCCGCGTTCCTCCCGCAGGCACCGGCGCAGGCCCTCGGGGTCGATGCCCTCGTTGCAGGCGTGGTGCAGCAGTTGCGCGAAGCGGTAGTCGGCGTCGGCCCGGAGCGCCAGGGAGAGGGCGATCCGGGCGGTCGGCTCGTCCCCTCCGGCCCAGGACACCCAGCCCGCGAGGGTGAGCGGGGCCGCCGCGTGTTCCCCGTAGGCCCCGACGCAGCGCCGGGCGAGGGCCCGCCACAGCCGCAGGGCGGGCGCTGCCTCGTCCGCCTCCATCCACTCGGCGGCGATGTCGCGGATCTCCCGGTCCTGCAGTCCGAGGATCAGCGCGGCGGCCTCGTCGTGTCCGAGCAGCGCGTCGTCCCAGTCGTCGGCGCGCGGTCCTCCTTCGACCGGCGGGGCGAGGGTCATGCGGCGCATCAGGGCCCTGGCCAGGGCGAGGGTCTCGGCGCCGACCTCCTCGCGGGTCGCCCCGTCGAGGATCTTCGGCACCAGTGCCGTGGCGGCCCGTTCCAGGGCCTCCTCCTGTTCGGCGGCCCAGGGGCCCCGCAGGGGCGCGAGCCGGTCCTCGATGTCCTTGAGCGATCCCCGTACGCGCAGTCCGGCGAAGGTGGCCGTGGCCGCCATCACGGAGGTTCCGGGCTGAGCCAGGGGGGTGCCCTCGGCCGGGCAGCAGTCGGTACCGCCGCAGGTGTAGGACCAGTAGCGGCCGGCCGAGATGCACAGGGCCTCCAGGACGGGCACGTCCAGCGCGCCGCAGGCGAGCCGCAGCCGTTGGGCGAACGGCCTCAGCCTGGTCATCACCCGCTGCGGGCTCTCCCCGTCCCGGGGGTCCTGGCACAGGAAGAGCACGATCCCGTCGGGCTTGCCCCCACGCCGCTCGCTGCCCCGGATGAGGCA
The DNA here is from genome assembly GCF_055584445.1 of Streptomyces sp. NPDC103540. Lineage (NCBI taxonomy): Bacteria > Bacillati > Actinomycetota > Actinomycetes > Kitasatosporales > Streptomycetaceae > Streptomyces > Streptomyces sp. NPDC103540. Next base: position 90,055 of record NZ_JBVJMA010000004.1, on the reverse strand, counting down.
GTCGGCGACCTGTCGGGCGGTGTCCTCCCATTCGGCGGGCGCGGTGGGGATGCCCACGCGCAGCCTGCCGCCGAAGCGTCCGGCCTCTCCCTGGACGGTGACCATGACCAGGGAGTCCGTCGGGTGGAAGCCGAGCATGTAGGGCAGCGCGTCGGCCAGTTCGGCCGGGCTGCGCAGGGTGATCTGGGGGTTGGAGGGACAGTCGGTCGGGCTCGCGGCCGGGTGGCCGGCGGCCCCGTCTGATGCGTGGTTCGTCGTCATGCCTCGACGTTCCCGTGTCCGGGACGATCACGAAACCCCTGTGGATAACTCCGCGGGACCCTCGCACGCGCTCCTCGTTCGGCCTTCGACATCCACAGGTGCCAGGGCGCCATTGGCGCGATGTCGGAGGCATCGGGTTGCATGGAGGCATGAACGCAGACCTGAGGTCCTCGGCCGACTCCGTCCTCGCCCGCCTCGTGGGTGACCCCACGGGCACCGCGCGGCTGCGCGAGGACCAGTGGCGGGCGATCGAGGCCCTCGTCGCCCACAAGCGGCGGGCGCTGGTCGTCCAGCGGACGGGTTGGGGCAAGTCCGCGGTCTACTTCGTGGCCACGTCCCTGTTGCGGGCGAGCGGCGCCGGCCCGACCGTCATCGTCTCCCCCCTGCTCGCGCTGATGCGCAATCAGGTGGAGGCCGCGGCCCGCGCCGGAATCCGCGCCCGCACCATCAATTCGGCCAATCCGGAGGAGTGGGAGGGCATCCAGGCTGAGGTCGCGGCGGGGGAAGTGGACGTCCTGCTGGTCAGCCCGGAGCGCCTCAACAACCCCGACTTCCGCGACCAGGTGCTCCCCAAGCTGTCCGCCGCCACCGGCCTACTGGTGGTCGACGAGGCGCACTGCATCTCCGACTGGGGCCACGACTTCCGCCCGGACTACCGCCGCCTGCGCACCATGCTGGCCGACCTCCCCCCGGGCGTCCCCGTGCTGGCCACCACCGCCACCGCCAACGCCCGAGTGACGGCCGACGTCGCCGAACAGCTCGGCACGGGAGCCGGTACGGACGCCCTGGTGCTGCGCGGCCCGCTGGACCGCGAGAGCCTGAGCCTGGCCGTCCTCACCCTGCCCGACGCCGCGCACCGGCTGGCCTGGCTCGCCGACCACCTGGCCGACCTGCCCGGGTCGGGGATCATCTACACCCTGACGGTGGCCGCCGCCGAGGAGGTCACCGCCTACCTGCGCCACCGCGGCCACACGGTGGCCTCGTACACCGGGAAGACCGAGAACGCCGACCGCGAGCAGGCGGAGAACGACCTCCAGGCCAACCGGGTCAAGGCGCTCGTGGCCACCAGCGCCCTCGGCATGGGCTTCGACAAGCCCGACCTGGGCTTCGTGGTCCACCTCGGCTCCCCCTCCTCCCCCATCGCCTACTACCAGCAGGTGGGTCGCGCCGGTCGTGGCGTGGAGCACGCCGAGGTGCTCCTGCTGCCCGGCCGGGAGGACGAGGCGATCTGGCAGTACTTCGCCTCCGTCGCCTTCCCGCCGGAAGAGCAGGTGCGCCGCACCCTGGACGTCCTGGCCCAGGCGGGCCGGCCGCTGTCGCTGCCCGCCCTGGAGCCCCTCGTCGACCTGCGCCGCACCCGCCTGGAGACGATGCTGAAGGTGCTCGACGTGGACGGCGCCGTCCACCGGGTGAAGGGCGGCTGGACGTCCACGGGCGAGCCCTGGGTGTACGACGCCGAGCGCTACGCGTGGGTCGCCCGCCAGCGGGCCGCCGAGCAGCAGGCCATGCGCGACTACGCGGCGGCCGGAACCTGCCGCATGGAGTTCCTGCGGCGCCAGCTCGACGACGAGGAGGCCGCGCCCTGCGGCCGTTGCGACAACTGCGCCGGGGCGCGTTTCACCGCGGACGTCTCCACCGCGGCGCTGGACACCGCCCGGGGTGAACTGGGGCGCCCGGGCGTGGAACTGGAACCGCGTCGGATGTGGCCGACGGGGCTCGCGGCGGTCGGTGTCGACCTCAAGGGCCGCATTCCCGCCGGCGAACAGGCCTCGACGGGGCGGGCCCTGGGCCGGCTCTCCGACATCGGTTGGGGCAACCGGCTCCGTCCGATGCTCGCGGCCCAGGCACCCGACCAGCCCGTTCCGGACGATGTCGCGCAGGCCGTCGTCGCCGTGCTGGCCGACTGGGCCCGAGGACCGGGCGGTTGGGCATCCGGAGCGGCGGACGCGCCGGCCCGGCCCGTGGGCGTGGTGGCGCTGCCCTCGCGCGGCCGCCCCCTGCTGGTCTCCTCCCTGGCGGCGCGGATCGCGGAGGTCGGACGGATGCCCCTGCTCGGGTCGCTCGAGTACACCGACCGGGTACCGGAGTTCGGGCTGCCGTCCTCGAACAGCGCCCAGCGCGTGCGCGGACTCCATCAGGCCCTGACCGTCCCCGCCGAGTTGGCCGCCGCCCTGACCTCGGCCGCGGGTCCCGTACTCCTCGTCGACGACCGCGCCGAGAGCGGCTGGACCCTCGCGGTGTCCGCGCGGCTCCTGCGCCGGGCGGGCGCGCAGGGGGTGTTTCCGCTGGTACTCGCACTCCAGCCGTAGCGGAATGCGTCGTCTCCGGCGTGGCGGGGCAAGGATATGAACGGCATACCGGCGAATTCCGGTCTGCGGCCTCAAATGCTCATTGCCCCATCCTCGCGGGCCACGCGAGAATCGGAGTGCTCCCGCTCGGCTCGTCGGCACTCTCCAGGGCCGCGCCGCAGCGCGCCCACAGCCCAGCCGTGCCCGCTCGCGGGCGTGTACCCGAAGGGAGGACCGTGACCTTCGGATTCGCCCCGCCCTCGACCACCACGCTGACGACGGCCACCGGCAGCGTCAGCCGGCACGGCAGACTGCTCGAACCCGCCGAGTGGACGGCTGCGGGGATCCCCCTGCTGACCAACCCGCGCGACGTCGTCAGCGCTCTGCACTCCCTGCACGCCCCGGTGCCGTCGACCGCCGTCCTGGCGGTGCTCGGCCCGGAGGAACGGATCGTCGCGAGCGCCTCCTTCGTCCAGCGGTCGACCTCGGTCGACGGGTGGGAGTCCCGCAACGCGCTGCTGTCGCGGCTGCGCCGCGTCATCCCGCACGACCTGAGGCGTCGGACCCCCGTCCGGACCGCGGTGCTGTTGTACTGCCGCGACGGCGACGAGCGGTGGACGGAGGAGGACGGGGCCTGGATGTGGGGGCTGCGGGACGCCTGCACCCTGCACGGCCTGCGCTGCGGCGCCTACGTCACCCTGACGCGCGGCGGGTGGCAGGTCCTCGGTGACGGTCGTGGCGGACGCAGCCCGGGCGCGGGGTCGCGGACCGAGCACCTCGGTTCCACGGTCATGGAGCCGGCGCCGCTGACCCTGCGGACCGGTGGCGGCGCGGCGGAGGCGCTGCGCCGGACCGCCGCCCGCTGAGCCGCCTCGGAGCCGTCTCGTGGGTGGCGGGTGCCGCCCGGCGGCGGGTGCCCGACCCGTGCTCGCGGGGGCGCGGCCACGAACGTCCGCTCACGCGTGTGCGGGGGCGTACGAACGCGGCGGCGCCCGGCGAAACCGGGCCGCCCGGCGCCCTGAGGGGCGGCTCGGCGGCGCGGACGGCCCTCACCGCCGCACTCCCGGCGGGGCGTACGGCCGGTCGGGCCTCGGACTTCAGCGGGGCCGGCCGTCGGCCCGCCCCGCCCCTCGCCCGTGTGGGGTACGGAGCGTCAGACGCCCGTGCCCAGCACGGAGTTGATCTGCGCGACGTCACCGCAGACGATCAGCAGCGCGCCCGCCTTGGAGAGAGCGACGGGCAGGGCCTCGGCGATCGCCCCGGCCGGTCCGCCGTTGGCCGCGAAGACCACGACGGGACGGCCCGCGGCGCGCTGCACCTGCGCGGCGTCCACGTAGAAGACGTCGTCCTCGGCATCGTGCTGGGCCCAGTAGCGGGCCTCGCCGAAGGACAGCTCGTGAGCGGCCCACGGGTGCGGGTCGCCGGTGGTGATCACCAGGACGTCACCGGGCGCGCGCCCGGTGTCGAGCAGCAGGTCCACGGCCTCCTCGGCCGCGTCCAGGGCGCCCTCGGCGGAGGCCGGGATCACCTGGAGCTGCGGCACGGCCGCCGAGACGGACGGCGCGGCGGGGGCTGCGGGAACGGGTCCGGCAGTGGCCTGCGCCGCGCGCTGCGCGGGCGGGCCGGGACGGACGGGACCGGGGCGTCCGGGCCGGGGTACGGCGGCGGGACGCGGACCAGGTACGGGGCGGGGGGTCTGCGCGGTGCGGCTCGCGGCCGGCGTGACGCGGGGACCCTGGGCACTCTCGTGAATCTGAGGCTCCTCGATGGCGGGGGTGAGAGGCATGAGTTGATATCTATCAAACACCGGTACGAAACGTACCGGTGGGTTGCACGTGGGTGCGATCAGAAATCGAAGCCGAGTTGGCCTCCGTTTTCCAGTTCCATCGCCTCCTCGCTCCGGCGCACCTTCTTCAGGTGACGCCACTGCGGCAGCGCGTCGAGGTAGGACCACGAGAGCCGGTGGTACACGGTGGGGCCGCGCAGTTCGAGTGCGGCCCGGTGCACGGGCGAGGGGTAGCCGGCGTTGGCCGCGAAGGCGAAGTCCGCGGTTCCGTCGCCCGGTTGACCCAGTTCGGCCATCATCCGGTCGCGCCGGACCTTGGCGATCACGGAGGCCGCGGCCACGGCGACGCAGGACTGGTCGCCCTTGATCACCGTCCTGACCTGCCACGGCGCGCCGAGGTAGTCGTGCTTGCCGTCGAGGATCACCGCGTCGGGCCGCACCGGCAGCCCCTCCAGCGCGCGTACCGCCGCGAGCCGCAGCGCGGCCGTCATCCCCAGCTCGTCGATCTCCTCCGGGGACGCGTGTCCGAGGGCGTGGGCGGTGACCCAGTCCTCGAGGACCTCCAGCAGCGCGTCGCGGCGCTTGGGTGTGAGCAGTTTGGAGTCGGTGAGCCCCGCGGGCGGCCGGCGCAGACCGGTGATCGCCGCGCATACGGTGACGGGACCGGCCCAGGCCCCTCGTCCGACCTCGTCGACCCCGGCGATGACCTTGGCGCCGGTGGTGGCACGGAGCGAGCGCTCGACGGTGTGGGTGGGTGCTTCGTACGGCATGGCGCCAGCAAGGTTACGCCGCCCGGAGCCGCCTGCACACCCCGGGCCACCCTCGACGCGGCGGGGATGTGCGCGCGGCCCGCGTACGCCGCCCTCCACGGGCGCTCGACGGCGGCTCGCGCACCGCTCGCGACCGCCCCTCCGGACCGTTCGTACGCCGCTCCCGGGCCGCTCGTACGCCCCCGCCCATCACCCGTGCGGGACGGTGCGCACGGGGCTCGCGCAGCGAGCGGGGAGGCCGGCGCCCGGCCGTTCGGCACGACGGGCCCATCGGCAGACGATTCACGGCCGCACATTCCCGCTCGGAGCCCCGACACCACCGGGAGGGCGGCTCGGAACACCGCGCCCCCCACACCGACAGGCACCCCACCCCGTATCAGGAAAGGTCCCACGAGGTCACGAGCCGGCCCGCACCCCGCCCCATGGAGCCACCGCAAGCGGCCGGATGACGTCTCTCGATCCGCACGGGATCGCATGCGTGAAGGGGACGCGGCGACGGTGGCGGCGGGTGAACGCATCGCGTCCGCCCTCTCGGTCCCTGCCGAAGGCTCCTCACGAGCCCGGTCCACGGTCGGGTCCGCCCCTCACCCGTTCGAGTCGGGCGAGGGGTGCGGGAGCGCGTGCCGTCGGGCCCGTGGAAGGCCCCCTCGACGCCTACGCGGCCGGTCCCGGCAGCCAGGCGGGAAGGTCCTCGGTACGGCCCAGCCAGGCCTGCGGCAGCGCCTTCTCGCCCCGGGCGCCCAGGATCCCGCCGACGATCGCGCACGTGGTGTCCACGTCACCGCCGACCTGTGCGGTGGTCCAGAACGCCCGCTCGTAGTCGTCCAGGCTCCGCGCGGCCGACCACAGCGCGAAGGGCACCGTGTCGTGCGCGCTGGTGCGTCGGCCGCAGCCCAGGACGGCCGCGACGGTGGTCGCATCGTCGTAGTCGAGCATGCCGCGCGCACGGCGCAGGCCGGCGCCCACGGCGCTGCGCGGAACCAGTGCGATCACCGCGTCCAGCAGGTCGCCCGCGCCGGGCGTCCCGGCCGGGGAGGCCACCAGCGCGGCGGCGGCGGCGACGGCCATGGCCCCGCAGACCGCCTCGCGGTGCTGGTGGGTGGTGTAGGCGGAGATCTCCGCCTGGTGGGTGGCCTGCTCGGGATCGTCCGCGTACCAGGCGCCCAGCGGCGCGATCCGCATGGCGGCGCCGTTGCCCCACGAGCCCTGCCCGTTGAACAGTTCGGCGGCCAGCGTGCGCCAGTCCTCGCCCTCGCGGACGAGCCGCAGCATGCGGTTCACGGCGGGCCCGTAGCCCCGGTCGAAGTCGTGGTGGTCGGCGAACGAACGCGCCAGCGCGTCCTGGTCGATGCGGCCGTGTGTGGCGAGGACGGCCAGCACCGAGCAGGCCATCTCGGTGTCGTCGGTCCACTGCCAGGTCTCGTCGCCTGCCGGCAGTTCGCGCCGCTTGAGCATCGGGTAGTTGACGGGGACGAAGTACTGGGAGCCCAGGGCGTCACCCAGTGCCAGCCCTCTGAGGCTGGACATCGCGCGCGCGTAGCGCGTTTCGGGAGCGGAATCAGCGGTCATCCCGGGCCACTCTAGCCGTCCAGGTCATAAGGCTCGGGTGTGGTCCACCGCTCAAATGGGCGGTCCATCCGGTAGCGGCCGTCCGGTCCGAGCATCAGGACCCGGAATTCGCCGTTGCCCGGATTGGACAGGGCCTCGAACTCGGCCACCGACCAGTGGAACCAGCGCATGCAGAACAGTCGCATCGTCAGCCCGTGCGTCACCAGCAGGACGTTCTCGGGGTGGTCCGGTGCCTCGAAGCTGCGGTAGAGGCTCTCCAGGAAGGACCCGACCCGGTCGTGGACGTCGGCGCCCGACTCCCCCTGCGCGAACCGGTAGAAGAAGTGGCCGTACGCGTCCCGGTAGGCCTTCTGCAACCGTACGTCGTCCCGGTCCTGCCAGTTCCCCCAGTCCTGTTCGCGCAGTCTGGGCTCCTCGCGCATCCGCACCCGCGCGGGGTCCAGGCGCAGCTCGCGGAAGGTCTGGAGCGTCCGCCGGTAGGGGGAGACGTAGGCGCTGATGTGCTCGTCGCCGAAGAGTTCGCGCAGCCGGACGCCCGCCTCGGCGGCCTGTTCGTGGCCGCGTCGGGTCAGCCGCAGGGCGTGGTCGGGCTCCCGCTCGTACACCGTGTCGTCGACGTTGCCTTCCGATTCCCCGTGCCGGACAAGGACGATGCGCCGTGGTCGTACCATTCCACGACCCTATTCGGCCATCGGGGCGCGCACGCACCGGGCACGCCGATCAGCCGGCCGTTCGTCCTACGGTCATACCGTCCAGCCCGGTTCCAGGTCCACGACGTCCCCGGTCAGGGCCTCGACGTCGGCCTCGGTCTGGGCGCGCAGCGACAGCCGCTCCACCCGCTCCTCCCGGTACTTGCCGTGCTCCGCGGCGGAGCGCCACATCGACAGGACGAGGAACTCGCGGCCGGGGGCCTCCCCGAAGAGACCGCGGACCATCCCGGGGGAGCCGGCCATGGCCGGATTCCACACCTTCTCCTGCATCAGGGCGAAATGTTCCATGCGCCCCTCCCGGACACGGGCATGGGCGACGCGGACCACGTCGGCGTCGTGGAAACGCGGCTCGAAGCCGGTCTTCACGTCGAAGCGGTGGTCGAAGAGCGTGATGCGCGTGCCGGCGTAGGTGCCGTTCTGCGCGGCCGCCAGGCGGTCGTGGGAGCGCGCCATGAACGAGTCGTAGAAGGCGCGGCTCTCCCAGAAGCCGAAGACGTGCGCGACCCCCGGCCGGCCCCGGCTCCAGCCGCCGCCCTGGCCCCGGAACCCGGGTTCGCCGAGGAGCCCCGCCCATTTGCGCTGCCCGCGCTCGAACGCGCGTCGGTCCGTCACCGTGCAGCTAATCCACTTGACCAGCACCGCGCCATCGTACGGGCCGGGCGCGGGTCCGGTCAGTCCCCGGAGCGGTGGATCCGTACCAGTTCCGCCGCATCTCGCTCGGGCAGCCGGAGACCGAACTCCCGGTCGAGCAGGTCGAGCAGTCCGTCGTCGGGGACGGGTTCCCGCTCGACGCGCCCGTCCGGGTGGAGGCGCGACAGCTCCCGGTCCACGAGCGCCAACCGGACGGAGGCGCCCGGGTACTGGACGACGGTCCGCCCGACGAAGGAGGAGTTCGGGTGGGAGGAGCTGTAGTGGTTGAGCAGGACGTAGTCGACCGGGTGGTAGCGCTGCGGGGAGAAGGCGTAGAGGTCGCGCCAGACCCCTCCCCGCAGGGCGCGCAGGACGAGGATCCCGTCGGCCTCCTCGTGCACGGCGAACGTCCACGCGCCCTGGCGCACTTCGGCTCCGGGCCGCGCGAGCGGGACGGGCTCGTGCGGGCCCTGCCAGCCGAAGCCGGCGTCGCAGAGCCAGGGTTCGCCGTCCACGGTGACGACGAGGACGGCGTGCGTCACCGCGAGCAGCGCCTCTCCCCGGCTGCGGTTGCGGGCACCGCGCCCGGAGACCTCGAACCCGATCCGCTCCAGGGCGGCGGCCAGCAACGAGTTCTGCTCGTAGCAGTAGCCGCCGCGGCGGCGGTGCACGAGCTTGTCCTCGATGGCCTCGATGTCCAGGTCGACGGGGCGGCCGAGCAGGACGTCCAGGTTCTCGAAGACGACGGAGTCGATGTGCGCGCGGTGCACTGCCTTCAACGTGTCGAGGTCAGGCCGGAGTTCCCCGCCCTCCCCCACCGGTCCGCGGTACCCGATCCGTGCCAGGTACGCCGCCAGGTCCAGTTCCGCACCGCTCCACATGGTCCCGCTCCCCCGTCGTCACGCCCGCTCCCCGGGCCGGCCCCTCATGATCTCCGCGCCGGCTCCCCGCACCAAGCGGCCGGCGCGAACAGAGGTCGCGGACGCCGTCGTATCGGTCGCGCGGTCGTCGAGGGAGATCGGATCGCCGACGACGTGCGAAAGGGGGTGCCGACCATCGGTCGACACCCCCTTTGAGCCACCGCTCAGGCGGCTCGGCTACACCTGCTCACGGCAGATGCGGTTCCGGCAGGCTCAGCTGCAGCCGCTGGTGGAGCCGCAGCCCTCGCAGATGTAGCAGGAGCCGGCGCGCTGCATCTTGGTGCCGCAGGAGAAGCACAGCGGGGCGTCGGCGGAGACGCCCATCTGCATCTCGACCAGCTCGGCGTTGCTGTGCGCCGTCTTCGGGGCCGGGACCGGGACGACCGCCACCGGCTTGGCCGCGGCGACCGCCGCGACGGGCGCCGACTGGGCGAGGGTCTCGGTGTCGAGCTCCTCTTCCAGCGGCTCGTACGAGCCGGTGTCGAGGTGACGCTGACGCTCCTCGGCGGAGTGGATGCCGAGGGCGGAGCGGGTCTCGAACGGGAGGAAGTCGAGCGCCACGCGGCGGAAGATGTAGTCGACGATCGACTGCGCCATCCGCACGTCCGGGTCGTCCGTCATGCCCGCCGGCTCGAAGCGCATGTTGGTGAACTTCGCGACGTACGTCTCCAGCGGGACGCCGTACTGCAGACCGACCGAGACGGCGATGGAGAAGGCGTCCATCATGCCCGCGAGGGTCGAGCCCTGCTTGGACATCTTCAGGAAGACCTCGCCGAGACCGTCGTCCGGGTAGGAGTTCGCCGTCATGTAGCCCTCGGCGCCACCGACGGTGAAGGAGGTGGTGATCCCCGGGCGGCCCTTGGGCAGGCGCTTGCGGACCGGACGGTACTCGATGACCTTCTCGACGGCCGTGCGGATCGTCTCCTCGGCCTTCTCGGTGATCTCGGTCTTCTCCTCCTCCTTCTTCTTGGCGGAGAGGGGCTGACCGACCTTGCAGTTGTCGCGGTAGATCGCGAGCGCCTTGACGCCCATCTTCCACGCCTCGAAGTAGATCTCCTCGATCTCCTCGACGGTCGCCGTCTCCGGCATGTTGACCGTCTTCGAGATCGCACCGGAGATCCAGGGCTGGATCGCGGCCATCATGCGGACGTGGCCCATCGGGGAGATGGAGCGCTCGCCCATCGCGCAGTCGAAGACCTCGTAGTGCTCGGTCTTCAGGGCGGGGGCGTCGACCACGTTGCCGTGCTCGGCGATGTGGGTGACGATCGCCTCGATCTGCTCCTCGGCGTATCCCAGGCGGCGCAGGGCCTGCGGGACGGTGCCGTTGACGATCTGCATCGAGCCGCCGCCGACGAGCTTCTTGAACTTGACCAGGGCCAGGTCCGGCTCGACGCCCGTGGTGTCGCAGGACATCGCGAGACCGATGGTGCCGGTCGGCGCGAGCACGGAGGCCTGGGAGTTGCGGAAGCCGTTCTTCTCGCCGAGGCGCAGGACGTCCTGCCAGGCCTCGGTGGCCGCGGCCCAGATCACGTTGTCGAGGTCGTCGGTGCGCGGCGCGAGGGCATTGGCGTCGGCGTGCTGCTTCATGACGCGCTTGTGCGACTCGGCGTTGCGGGCGTAGCCGTCGTACGGGCCGACGATGGCGGCCAGCTCGGCGGAACGCTTGTAGGCGGTGCCGGTCATCAGCGAGGTGATGGAGGCGGCGAGGGTGCGGCCGCCGTCCGAGTCGTACGCGTGACCGGTGGCCATCAGCAGGGCGCCGAGGTTGGCGTAGCCGATGCCGAGCTGGCGGAAGGCGCGGGTGTTCTCGCCGATCTTCTGCGTCGGGAAGTCCGCGAAGCAGATCGAGATGTCCATCGCGGTGATGACGAGCTCGACGACCTTGGAGAAGCGCTCGGCGTCGAAGGACTGGCTGCCCTTGCCGTCGTCGTTCAGGAACTTCATCAGGTTGAGCGAGGCGAGGTTGCAGGACGTGTTGTCCAGGTGCATGTACTCGCTGCACGGGTTGGACGCGGTGATGCGGCCGGATTCGGGGCAGGTGTGCCAGTTGTTGATCACACCGTCGTACTGGATGCCCGGGTCGGCGCAGGCCCACGCGGCCTCGGCCAGCTTGCGGAACAGCGCCTTGGCGTCGACCGTCTCGATGACCTCGCCGGTCATGCGGGCGCGCAGGCCGAAGTCGGTGCCGTTCTCGACGGCCGTCATGAACTCGTCGTTCACGCGGACCGAGTTGTTGGCGTTCTGGTACTGGACGGACGTGATGTCGTCGCCGCCCAGGTCCATGTCGAAGCCCGCGTCACGCAGGGCGCGGATCTTCTCCTCCTCCTTCACCTTGGTGGCGATGAAGTCCTCGACGTCCGGGTGGTCCACGTCCAGGACGACCATCTTGGCCGCGCGGCGGGTCGCGCCACCCGACTTGATCGTTCCTGCGGACGCGTCGGCGCCGCGCATGAAGGAGACCGGGCCGGAGGCGTTGCCGCCGGAGGAGAGGAGCTCCTTGGAGGAGCGGATGCGGGAGAGGTTCAGGCCGGCGCCGGAGCCGCCCTTGAAGATCATGCCCTCTTCCTTGTACCAGTCGAGGATCGACTCCATGGAGTCGTCGACGGCCAGGATGAAGCAGGCGGAGACCTGCTGCGGCTGGGGCGTGCCGACGTTGAACCACACCGGCGAGTTGAAGCTGAAGACCTGGTGCAGGAGCGCGTACGTCAGCTCGTGCTCGAAGATCTCGGAGTCCGCGGGGGAGGCGAAGTAACCGTGGTCGTCGCCGGCCTTGGTGTAGGTCTTCACGATCCGGTCGATGAGCTGCTTCAGACCGGTCTCGCGCTGCGGGGTGCCGACCGCGCCGCGGAAGTACTTGCTGGTGACGATGTTGACCGCGTTCACCGACCAGAAGTCGGGGAACTCGACGCCACGCTGCTCGAAGTTCACCGAGCCGTCGCGCCAGTTGGTCATGACGACGTCACGGAGCTCCCAGCTCACCTCGTCGTACGGGTGCACGCCCGGGGTGGTGTGGATGCGCTCGATACGCAGGCCGCCCTTGGCCGCCTTGGTCCCCTTGGTACGGGAACCTCGCGCCGAGCCGCTCGCCGTCTCTGTCATGCCGCCTCCCATATCGGGCGAAAACGCCCTAAAGTGCCAGCGTTATTCCACGGGCACGGTGTGTGTCTTGTATCTACGGATCTCGCCCTGACGACTACCGGTGACGGCCGCGCTGCACTGCGGCCGTCCGGTCAGTCGGCGGCGGAGGCGGGCACGGGGACGACCGAAGGGGTCCCTCCGTGCTCGCACTCGTGAGAATGAGGCCGCGGCTCGCGCAATTCGGCGATGGCGGTCTCGAAGTCTTCAAGGGTGTCGAACGCTTTGTAAACGGATGCGAACCGCAGGTACGCGACGAGGTCGAGCTCCTGCAACGGGCCGAGTATGGCCAGACCCACGTCATGGGTGGTCAGCTCGGCGCTCCCGGTGGCGCGCACCGCCTCCTCGACCCGCTGGCCGAGCTTGGCGAGGGCGTCCTCGGTGACCGGTCGCCCCTGGCACGCCTTGCGGACGCCGGAGATGACCTTGGTGCGACTGAAGGGTTCGGTCACGCCGCTGCGCTTGATGACCATCAGCGAGGCCGTCTCCACCGTCGTGAAGCGACGGGAGCAGTCGGGGCACTGACGGCGCCGGCGGATCGACGTGCCGTCGTCCGTGGTCCGGCTGTCGACGACGCGACTGTCGGGGTGCCTGCAGAAGGGGCAGTGCACGGTTCCCTCACCCTTCGTTTGGCACGACCGAATCACCCCACGGAGCCCCTGAACGGCTGAGGAAAATCTCTGCCGGGGGCTCGTGGAGCAGCCACCAGCATATGCGATGTCGGAGACCTCGGCAGACCCGACGACCACAACTTCTGGGTGGCAGCGCTCATCCAACCACTAGATCTTGGGTTGGACGGGATTTTCGCCACTCCGCGTGTCGCGGTGCCCGACGGGCGGTCACAGGCCTCGGGAGTGCCACACTGGGCGTCCCGGGCAGGGCGGCGATCCAACCCGGAAGGGTACCGTAAACAGCACGGGCGGAGCCGAACCGGCGTTCGGGCGACCACCTGTCCATACACCCACCGCTCTAACCCAGGTGGGCGATCCGCGATTTTTCACTCGAACGTGTGTTTGGCGCAACCTTTCGAAAGCTACTACCGTTGTCCAGCCAGGGAGAACATTTCGAGAGGGGCCGCCGACGTGACCACCACCGCAGACAGTGCCACCATCACTGCCCAGAACCGCTCCCAGAGCCGACTCGAGCCGGTGCATGCCATGAATGACGCAGGTCAGAATCCGGAGGCGGATTCCGTACGCCCCGCGCGCTCGCTGCCAGGTCGACCTCCAGGCATCCGCGCCGACAGCTCCGGGCTCACGGACCGGCAGCGGCGGGTCATCGAGGTCATCAGGGACTCCGTGCAGCGTCGGGGTTACCCGCCGTCCATGCGGGAGATCGGCCAGGCCGTCGGCCTCTCCAGCACCTCGTCCGTCGCGCACCAGCTCATGGCCCTGGAGCGCAAGGGCTTCCTACGCCGCGACCCGCACCGCCCCCGGGCCTACGAGGTGCGCGGCTCCGACCAGCCCAGCTCGCAGCCGACCGACACCACCGGCAAGCCGGCGGCCTCCTACGTCCCCCTCGTGGGCCGGATCGCGGCCGGCGGCCCGATCCTCGCCGAGGAGTCCGTGGAGGACGTCTTCCCGCTCCCCCGGCAGCTGGTCGGTGACGGCGAGCTGTTCGTCCTGAAGGTCGTCGGCGACTCGATGATCGAAGCGGCCATCTGCGACGGCGACTGGGTCACCGTCCGCCGCCAGCCCGTCGCGGAGAATGGCGACATCGTCGCCGCGATGCTGGACGGCGAAGCCACGGTCAAGCGCTTCAAGCGCGAGGACGGGCACGTGTGGCTGCTCCCTCACAACGCCGCCTACCAGCCGATCCCCGGCGACGACGCCACCATCCTCGGCAAGGTCGTCGCGGTACTGCGCCGGGTCTGACCCGTCGCCCCTCAGCCAGCTCCGGGACCCACTGCGCCGGTCCCGGAGCTGTTCCATGTCCGGGACCGGGTACGGACGGCCGGGCCCACCGCGGCGGGCACGTCGCCCCTCCCCGCTACTTGCCGTCCGCCTTGGCCGAGGCGTCGATCGCGGCCAGGGAGCGGCGTACCTGATTGCGGTCCGTGGTGTACCAGAAGTCGGGCAGGGTGGCCTTCAGGAAGCTCCCGTAGCGGGCCGTGGCCAGCCTGGGGTCCAAAACGGCCACGACGCCCCGGTCGCCGGAGGCCCGGACGAGCCGGCCCGCACCCTGGGCCATGAGCAGGGCCGCGTGGGTGGCGGCGACCGCCATGAACCCGTTGCCGCCGTGTTCCTCCACCGACTTCTGCCGCGCGCTCATGAGCGGGTCGTCGGGGCGCGGGAACGGGATCCGGTCCATGATCACGAGCTGGCAGCTGGGGCCCGGGACGTCCACGCCCTGCCAGAGGGAGAGCGTCCCGAACAGGCAGGTCCGCGGATCCGCGGCGAAGGTCTTGATCAGCTCGCCCAGGGTTTCCTCGCCCTGGAGCAGGATCGGGTTGTCGAGCCGGCCCCGGAGCTCCTCGGCCGCTGCCTTGGCGCCGCGCATGGAGGAGAAGAGGCCGAGGGTACGACCGCCGGCGGCTTCGATCAGCTCGGCGAGCTCGTCCATCATGTCGCCGCGGGTTCCCTCGCGGCCGGGGGTGGCCAGGTGCCTGGCGACGTAGAGGATCCCCTGCCTGGGGTAGTCGAAGGGGGAGCCGACGTCGAGGCCGCGCCACACGGGCACGCCCTCTCCCTCGACGCCCTCGGCGGACAGGCCGAGGGAGGCGGCGACGCCGTTGAAGTCGCCGCCGAGCTTGAGGGTGGCCGAGGTGAGGACCACGGACCGGTCCTCGAACAGCTTCTCGCGCAGCAGCCCGGACACGGAGAGCGGGGCGACCCTCAGCGTGGCCCCGAACCGGTCGTGGCGCTCGTACCAGACGACGTCGTACTCGGAGCCGTTGGTGATGCGCTCCGCCACGGCGTGGACGTTCTCCACGGCCGCCAGCGCCTGCTTGCGCACGGCGTCCTCGTCGTGGACGGACTTGTCGCGGGTGGCCCCGATCGCGGAGATCACGTTGCGGGCGGCGTCCCGCAGGGCCATCAGCGCGTACCCGAGGTCTTCGGGGATCTCTTCGAGGCGGCCGGGCAGCGCCAGCTCCATGACCCGCTCGAAGGTCTCGGAGGCGGTCTGGAGGGAGTCCGCCGTCTTCTCGTCGACCAGTTTCGCGGCCCGCTTCACGGCCCGGTTGACCTGGCCCGGCGTCAGCTCTCCGGTGGCGACGCCGGTCACGCGCGAGACCAGTTCGTGGGCCTCGTCGACGATCAGCACCTCGTGCTGGGGCAGGACGGGGGCGCCCTCGATGGCGTCGATGGCGAGCAGCGCGTGGTTGGTGACGACGACGTCGGCGAGCTTGGCCCGCTCGCGGGCCGCCTCCGCGAAGCACTCGGCCCCGTAAGCGCACTTCGTGGCGCCGAGGCACTCCCGGGAAGACACCGAGATCTGACCCCAGGCCCGGTCCGAGACACCGGGCGTGAGGTCGTCGCGGTCGCCCGTCTCCGTCTCGTCCGCCCAGTCGCGCAGCCGCAGCAGGTCCTGGCCGAGCTTGCTGGAGGGGGCGGCCGCCTCGAACTGGTCGAAGAGCCCCTCCTCCTCGTCCTGCGGGGCGCCTTCGTGCAGGCGGTGCAGGCAGAGGTAGTTCGACCTCCCCTTGAGCATCGCGAACTGGGGGCGGCGGCGCAGCTGCGGGTGCAGCGCCTCGACCGTGCGCGGCAGGTCGCGCTCGACCAGCTGGCGCTGGAGGGCGAGCGTCGCGGTGGCCACGACGACGCGCTCACCGTGGGCGAGGGCGGGCACCAGGTAGCCGAGGGACTTGCCGGTGCCGGTGCCGGCCTGGATCAGCCGGTGGGAGTTCTCGTCGATGGCTTCGGCGACGGCTTCGGCCATGGCCACCTGGCCGGGCCGCTCCGTACCGCCGACGGCGGATACGGCGGCGTGCAGCAGGTCGGGGAGGGAGGGCTTCGTCATAGCAGGACCAACCCTACGGGGCGCCGGTGACAGTGGCGGACCGTCCGGGCGAAGCGACCACGATCGGGAACTTTCCTGCGCGACGCAGAGTTTTCCCTGTGTGAAGCGCTCACGTCCACCGCGTGAGCGGGAGCGGGGCGGCGATCAGAGGAGGTTGCGCAGCGCCCGGTCCCGAATCATCAGGGCGGCGCGCTTCTCGGGGAGGTCGAGTTCCGCGGCGTAGCGGAATCCGGCGGTCAGGAAGGCTGATACGGAGGGGGTGTTGCGGATGTCCGGTTCGGCGATGACGCGGGCGCAGCGGGGCCGGTTGTCGAGGACGAGGTCGGCGACGGCGCGCAGGAGCGTGCCGCCGAGACCCCGGCCGCGGTTCGTGCCGTCTCCGATGAGCAGGTGGATACCGGTGTCGTCGGGGCGTGCCGGGTAGTGCAGGGCGATCGGGTCGTGGGCGGCCCGGTAGATCTCCCAGTAGCTCATCGGGGTGCCGTCGAGGAGACCCAGGCAGGGGATGCTCCGTCCGTCGCCGCCCAGTTGGGTCCGCAGGTGGGCGGCGGTGACGGCGGCGGGCCCGTCGAGGTCCCAGTAGGCGGCCACCTCGGGGTCGTTCATCCAACGGACGAGGAGGTCCAGGTCGCGGTCGGGTCGTACGGGCTGCAGCCGGAAGGCTCCGGCCGGGGTGGCGACGGTGCCCCAGCCGGCCGGCGAGTCGAGGAGGTCCGCCTCGGCGAGCAGGGGCAGCAGGTCGGGGGTGAGGCGGGGCCCGGTGGTCCCGTGGCGGGTGGCACCGGGGACGAAGCCGGTGGTGGTGTCGGTGGGGGGCATCGGGCTCTTCTCCGGATCCTTGGGAGCGCGTCAATCGTGAAGGGGGTTGGCGATGGTGACGTAGACGGACTGGGTGGCGACCGGGCCGACCAGCTCGTCGAGTCCGCCCAGGCGGGTGAGCAGGTTCGCTTTGCAGCGCAGGGTGGGTGAGTCGAGGAGTCGGGCGGGGACGGGGCCGAGGGCCGCGGCCTTGCCGAGGAAGCGGCGGAAGGCGGCGAGGAGGACTCGTTCGTCGGCGAGGCGCTGGGATCCGAAGGCCCCGATCAGGCCGAGCACGTTGTTGATGCCGAGGTAGTAGGTGAAGCGTTCGTCGGTGACGGCGTCGGGGACGAAGGTGTCGCTGGCGGCGCCGATGCCGGGGAGGCGTTGTTCCAGCTCCTCGCGTCGGGAGTCGCGGAAGTAGTAGCCCTGGTTGTCGCGGAAGCGACCGCCGACGGGCCAGCCCGCCGGGTCGAGGAGCACCAGGGTGTTCTGTTGGTGCGCTTCGAGGGCGATGCCGGCGAGCGCGTCGAAGGCGAGGACCGGCAGGACGACGTGGTCGAGGTAGCGCAGGAACCACTCGGCGGCCACGGCGGAGGTGGGCCGGCCGGTGGTGCGCGACAGGCGGTCGACGGTGTCGGCGAGGAGGGAACGCATCGTGGTCCGGCCGGGCCACGGCCGGAGGGAGGTCAGTGCGGCGACGCAGACGGCGTGGTCGTTCGAACGGAAGGGGTTGTGACGCAGCAGGGCGTCGAGGCCGGGCACGGGGGTGCCGTCGGGGGCGTCGACGGCGACCCAGGCGGGATCGCGCACGATGTCGAAGCCGGGGTGGAGGGCCTGCCACTGTTCCGCGAGGCCGGTGCGGAGCAGGCGGTGGACCTCGACGCCGCGGTGGAGTTCCTTGCGGAGGTTCTCGCGGCGGCTGTTGGTGATGCGCAGGCCCAGGGAGAGCTTGAGCATGGCCGGCGCGTCGGGGTGGTGGACGGTGCGGAGGGAGGAGGTGGGATACCAGGGCGAGCCGTGGGGTCCCAGGTCGGTGAGGACTCCGGCGTCGCGGAGGGCGGCGACGGCGGGGCGTCGAAGGAGGTCGCGTGCCTGCCAGGGGTGCAGGGGAAGGGGGGTGGCGCCGGCGGGCAGCGGGAGTCCGGGAGCGAGCCGGGCGAGGAGTTGCGCGGCGGAGACGGGGCGGCCTCGTTCGGTCCAGGCGGAGTCGGTGGCGAGGGCGGTGGGGGCGACCGCGACCCAGTGCAGGAGGAAGGAGCCGTGGAGTTCGGGTGAATAGTGGCGTACGTCGGCTTCGGAGAGTCCTTCGCGGCTCTTGGGATCGGGCTGGAGGGGGTGGCCGAGGAGGAGGGACTGTTCGGCGCTGAGGAAGCGGTCGCCGGCGACAGGGGCGGGTGCGGTGGGGCGGGTGCGCCGGTCCGCGATGAACTCGGTGGTGCGGCGGACGGAGTCGGCGACGCGCCCGACGAGGTCGGCTCCGCCTCGGCCGGTGCCTTCGCGGGCGATGAGGGACGCGAGGGTGACGGCGTCGACGGCCGGCGCGTGGGCGGGGGCGCCTTCGAGTCGGGCGGGGGCGAAGCGGTGCCAGCCCGTCGGGGACCAGTGACGGACCGGAACCAGCAGGGTGGCCCCGGACGCGGGGAGGGGGATGCGGAGCAGCGTTCCGACGGGCCCGTCGGGGCGGCCGATGCCGCTTTCGCGGACCCAGCACCGCAGCAGGTTCTCCACCGTGGCGGCCTCGGCGGCCACGGCGGGGTCGATGTGGTCCAGCAGGTCGGGCAGTGCGGCCGGTTCGGGGCCGACCGGGCCCACCCCGCCCACGCGGGGCCTGGGGGTGCCGTCCTTCTGCCGGGGGACGCTGCCCGGCGGGACGGTCTCGGCCGGACGGGGTGCGGGCGCGGGGTGGGACCGGCCGTCGTCGACTTCCGCCGCGGGCTCGGGCAGCTCCCGGGACAGTCCGGTGCGGGGCCTGTGCCCCGGGACGGGCGGCGGGAACAGCGGCGCCGGCCCGGTCTGCCGGGAGCGCGGGGCCTCCCCCGGTGTGGGCGGGAGCGGGGCGGGGAGGGCCCCGGGGGTGTCGGGATGGGGGGCCGCCGCGGCCGGGCCCGGCCCGGCGGGTCGCGCCGACCCGGGCGGCGGGCTCGCGGTGCCCGGGCCCGGGGCGGCGGCGCCTGGGGCACCGGGCAGGGCGGCGGCGCCTGGGGCACCGGGCAGGACGGCGGTTCCTGCGTCGGCCGGGCGAGGGGCGGCCGGGCAGGGGGTGGCGGTGCCCGCGTCGGCCGGGTGCGGGGTGGTGGGGCTCGGGGCGACGGTGCCCGGGGTGACCGGGCCCGGCCCGGCGGGTCGCGCCGGCCCGGGCGGCGGGCTAGGGGCGACTGTGCGCGGGGTGCCGCGGCCCGTCGTGGCGGTGCCCGCGTCGGCCGGGGGTGGGGTGGCCGGGCTCGGGGTGGCGGGGCGCGGGGGGACCGGGGCGGTGGCGTGCCCGGGCACGGAGGCGGGCGCCACCGGTCGGGCCTCCCCGGAGGGGGAGGCCGCCGGGCCCGGCTCGGGGTGGGGGTGGGGGGCGGAGGGGGTGGTTCTGTCGGGGGTGGTGGGGGTGGGGCGGGGGGAGGAGGGGTCGGGCATCGGGGAGGTCCTTCGCTCAGTGGGGCCGGCGGACTGCGGCGGGGACGGCGTCGGCGAGGCGGTCCAGGACGGCGGCGGCCTGTTCGTCGGTGATGGTCAGCGGCGGCAACAGGCGCAGGACGGCGGCGTGCCGGCCTCCGAGTTCCACGATCAGCCCGCGGTCCAGGCATTCCCGGCGCACGGCGGCGGCGAGGCCGGGTGCGGCAGCTCCGGTGGCCGGGTCGATCAGTTCGAGGCCGATCATCAGGCCGCGGCCGCGGACCTCGCCGACGCACGGCTGGTCGGCGGCCAGGCCGCGCAGGGCCGTCAGCATCCTCGCGCCGAGGGTCGCCGCCCGTTCGGCGAGGCCGTTGCGGCGGACGTAGGCCAGGGTGGCGGTGCCGGCGGCCATGGCGAGCTGGTTGCCGCGGAAGGTGCCGGCGTGGGCGCCGGGGGCCCACACGTCCAGCTCGGCGCGGTAGACGATCACGGCGAGCGGCAGGCTGCCGCCGATGGCCTTGGACAGGACCATGACGTCGGGCACCACCCCGGCGTGGTCGACGCCCCAGAAGGCGCCGGTCCGGCCGACGCCCGTCTGTACCTCGTCGGCGATCAGGGGGATGCCCCGCCGGGCGGTGATCTCGCGCATCCGACGCAGCCAGTCGTCCGGGGCGGGGATGACGCCGCCTTCGCCCTGGACGGGTTCGAGGATCATGCCGGCCGGAGGCGCCACCCCGCCCTTGGGGTCGTCCAGCAGGTTCTCGGTCCAGGCCGCGGCCAGCCGGGCGCCCTCCTCGCCGCCGACCCCGAAGGGGCAGTGGCGGTCCTGCGGGTACGGGAGCCGTGTCACCCGTACGTCGGTGGCCCCGCCGGAGGCGGCCAGGGCTCCGCTCGTCATGCCGTGGTAGGCGCCGGTGAAGGCGAGCAGCCCGTCGCGTCCGGTGGCGGCGCGGACCAGGGTGAGGGCGGCTTCGACGGCGTCGGTTCCGGCGGGGCCGCAGAACTGGACGCGGGCGTCGGCGGCGAGGGCGGGGGGCAGGTTGGCGAACAGTTCGGTGGTGAAGGCGTCCTTGACCGGGGTCGCCAGGTCCAGGACGTGCAGCGGGGCGCCCGAGTCGAGGACCTTGCGGACGGCTTCGAGGACGACGGGGTGGTTGTGGCCGAGGGCGAGGGTGCCGGCTCCGGAGAGGCAGTCGAGGTAGCGCCGGCCGTCGGCGCCCTCGATGGTCAACCCCCGGGCGCGTACAGGGACGATGGGCAGCGAGCGGGCGTACGTCCGTGCCGCGGACTCCCGCTGGGCCTGGCGGCGCAGGATGCTTTCCGCTGAGGCGGGTTCGCGCCCGCGGCCCCCCTGCGGCGGCACGTGCGCCGGCGCGGCGTCCGCCCCGGGGACGGGCGCGGCGAGGCGTGAGGGGGCGGGGGGCGAGGGGGCCAGGGGTGAGGCGGCCGGGGGTGAGGGGGCGGGGGCGGCCTCCGGGCTCGGGCCCCGTTCCCGTCCGGTTTCCCACCCGGTTTCCCGTCCGGTCTCGCGCCCCGGGCCGAGTGCGGCGCCGGGTGCCGATTCCGGTTCGGGGTCGCGCTTCGGCTCCGCCGGCGGTGGGATGTGCGCCGCGGCTGCGGACGGCTCGGTCAAGGCCACGACTGTCGGTCCTCCCGCACGGTCTTCATCTTCCGGATTGCGCCTCGAACATGAACGCTCCTGCGCCGTCCCCCGTACGTACCAACGACGGGGGCGGCGGTGGATCACGGGTCGGCCGAAGATCCTTGCCCGCGGCGGGATCCGCGGGTGGGTCCGCCGGTGCGTTCCCGGCCGGCCCGCCGGGGGCTCGGCCGGTCGTGGCGGGGAACCGCGGACCCGGGGGTGGCCGTCCTATCCGGCGGCGGCATAGTGGGGTGCTGCACACCGCCACGGGCGACACCGTCTCGAAACCGCCTCAACACCTCGAAGCACCAGGGGGACTTACGACATGCGACCGAACCGACCGGTCACCGCGATCCTGTGCGCGTCCGCGCTCGCGCTGACCGCCGCGGCCTGCGGACCCGGCGACGGCGAGGCCGGCAAGGGCGGCGATTCCAAGCCGACCGTGGCCGCGCCCCTGCCGTCCGGCGCCGCTGACGGCGTCCAGATCCCGCAGGAGCTCAAGGACAAGCTCAAGCAGCACGGCTTCGACCTGGAGAAGTGGAAGGGGGGTGCGTGGAAGAACTGGAAGAAGGAGGACTGGCTCCGCGAGGCGGGCGACTACGTCAACCCGATCATCGAGGGCCTGTGGGACCCGGACCGCATGCGTGACGCCGAGCAGCCGCAGCGTCCGGCGGTGGACCCGGACGCGGGCAAGGACCAGGGCGTCACGGACCCGACTCCCGCTCCGGTCGCGGCCAAGCCCGCCGTCGCCCCGTACCACTCCAGCGTTCCGGCGTCCGGGAAGGTCTTCTTCGACGGCCCCGAGGGCTCGATGGTGTGCTCGGCGACCGTGGTGAAGGACCCGGCGCGTCCGGGGAAGTCGAACATGGTGTGGACCGCGGGGCACTGTGTGCACGCGGGCAAGGCCGGCGGTTGGTACCGCAACATCGCCTTCGTCCCCTCGTACAACAACGCGGGCAAGCAGGCCGCGGACCTGAAGGGTGCCCCGCGCGAGCAGGTGGCCCCGTACGGCGTGTGGTGGAGCGACTGGGCGCAGACGTCGGACCAGTGGATCGCGACGGGTGGTCCGACGGGTGGCGCAGGTGCCCCGTACGACTTCGCGGTGTTGCACGTGACGCCGGAGAAGGGCAGCACGAAGTCGCTGGAGGAGACGGTCGGTACGGCGCTGCCGGTGGAGTTCAACGCGCCGGCGGTGGCGAAGATCGCCGGGATCACGGCGACGGGTTACCCGGCGGCGGCCCCGTTCGACGGTCAGAGGGCGTTCCAGTGCGCGGACAAGCCGGGCCGGTTGGCGCTGAGCCAGGCCGATCCGGTGATGTACCGCATCGGGTGCACGATGACGGGTGGTTCGTCGGGTGGCGGTTGGGTCGCGGCCGGTGCCGACGGCAAGCCGGCGCTGGTGTCGAACACGTCGATCGGCCCGGCGAAGGCGGGTTGGTTGGCCGGTCCCCGGCTGGGTCCGGAGGCCAAGGGCATCTACGACGCGGTGAGCGCCAAGTTCAAGCGGTAGCAGTAGCGGTGGCAGAAGTGCCGGTGGTCGCAGTGCCGGGGCCCGGTCCCCGGCACCGCGACGGTACGGATGCGTGACGAAGGCCCCCCGCGGTCGCGGGGGGCCTTCGTCGTGTCGGTCGCGGCGCCGGGCCGGGCGGCCGGCCTCGGCTCCGTCAGTGCTTGGCGGGCACGTACGGCGCCAGGTCGGCGGCCAGTTCCGCGTGGACGCGCGCCTTGAGCAGGGTGCCCTCCGGGGTGTGCTCCTCGGAGATCACCTCGCCCTCGGCGTGGGCCCGGGCGATGAGCGCGCCGTGGGTGTAGGGCACGAGGGCCTCCACTTCGACGGCGGGTCGCGGGAGCTCGCTGTCGATGAGCGCCAGCAGTTCCTCGATGCCCTGGCCGGTGCGTGCCGAGACGGCGATGGAGTGCCGTTCGATGCGCAGCAGGCGCTGGAGGACGAGGGGGTCGGCGGCGTCGGCCTTGTTGATCACGACGATCTCGGGCACGTTGACCGCGCCGACTTCGCGGATGACCTCGCGTACGGCGGCCAGCTGCTCCTCCGGTGCGGGGTGCGAGCCGTCGACGATGTGGAGGATGAGGTCGGAGTCGCCGACCTCCTCCATCGTGGAGCGGAACGCCTCGACGAGGTGGTGGGGCAGGTGTCGGACGAATCCGACGGTGTCGGCCAGGGTGTAGACGCGGCCGGACGGGGTTTCGGCGCGGCGGACGGTGGGGTCGAGGGTGGCGAAGAGCGCGTTCTCGACCAGGACGCCCGCGCCGGTGAG
Source organism: Streptomyces sp. NPDC103540 (assembly GCF_055584445.1). Lineage (NCBI taxonomy): Bacteria > Bacillati > Actinomycetota > Actinomycetes > Kitasatosporales > Streptomycetaceae > Streptomyces > Streptomyces sp. NPDC103540. Next base: position 66,703 of record NZ_JBVJMA010000004.1, on the reverse strand, counting down.
GCGGTTGAGCAGGGAGGACTTGCCGGCGTTGGTGTAGCCGGCGATGGCGACCGAGGGCACCTTGTTGCGACGTCGTTCCTGCCGCTTGATGTCGCGGCCGGTCTTCATCTCTGCGATCTCGCGGCGCATCTTCGCCATCTTCTCGCGGATGCGGCGCCGGTCGGTCTCGATCTTGGTTTCACCGGGTCCTCGGGTGGCCATGCCGCCACCGCCGCCGCCACCCATCTGCCGGGACAGCGACTGGCCCCATCCGCGCAGGCGCGGCAGCATGTACTGCATCTGCGCGAGTGCGACCTGGGCCTTGCCCTCTCGGGACTTCGCGTGCTGGGCGAAGATGTCGAGGATGAGCGCGGTGCGGTCGACGACCTTGACCTTGACCACGTCTTCGAGCGCGATGAGCTGGCCGGGGCTGAGCTCGCCGTCGCAGACGACGGTGTCGGCGCCGCTCTCGAGGACGATGTCGCGCAGTTCGCGGGCCTTGCCGGAGCCGATGAAGGTGGCCGGGTCGGGCTTGTCGCGTCGCTGCATGACGCCGTCGAGCACGAGGGCACCGGCCGTCTCGGCGAGGGCGGCGAGCTCCGCGAGGGAGTTCTCCGCGTCCTGGACGGTGCCGGAGGTCCAGACACCGACGAGGACCACGCGCTCCAGGCGGAGCTGGCGGTACTCGACTTCGGTGACGTCCTCGAGTTCGGTGGAGAGGCCGGCGACGCGGCGCAGGGCCGCGCGCTCGGAGCGGTCGAGCTGGTCGCCGTCCCGCTCGCCGTCGATCTCGTGGCTCCAGGCGACGTCCTCTTCCATCAGGGCATCGGCCCGAAGGCTCTCGGTGAAGCTCTGCGGGTCGCGCACGTTCTGCGCGTCCTGCGGGTCCTGGGAAGGGGAAGAAGAGGAGGTCATTGGATCCTTAACGTCGATTCGATGGGTTCGCGCCGGCCAGGGCCAAAGGTACCGCCGGGCGTGACATAACGCTGACACGTCCAACGCGTCGCCCGGTCCGGAGATTCCCCGGACCGCCCCGGCGGCCTCGTCGATGGTGTCATGCCCGTTCCTCGCCCGTCATACCGTTTTCCTACGGCTTCCCGTCGGCCGGGGCCGGGACGGCGGCCGGGGCCGGGACGGGGGCCGGGGCCGGGACGGGGGCCGGGGCCGGGGCGCGGGTCTTGGCGGGGGCGCTCCATTCGGGGTGTCCGGGCATCTCGGGGGTGGTGGCGCCGTACAGCCAGGGGTCGAGGAAGGCCTTGAGGTCGCGTCCGGCCTCCTGGGAGGCGAGGCGTACGAAGTCGTCGGTGCCGGCGACGCCGTCCTTGTGCTCGGCAACCCAGCGTCGCTGGACGCGTTCGAAGGCCGGGGTGCCGATCTCCTGGCGGAGGGCGTAGAGGATCAGGGCGGAGCCGTCGTAGACGACGGGGCGGAAGAGTCCGATCTTCTCGCCGGGGGCGGCGGGCTTCGGGGCGGCCGGGGGGCCGCCGGCGGCGCGCCACTGGTCGGAGCGCTGGTAGGCCTCGCGCATGCGGCGTTCGAGGGGGTACTTGCCGAGGCCGTCGGCGTAGAGGGCTTCGTACCAGGTGGCGTGGCCCTCGTTGAGCCACAGGTCGGACCAGGTGCGGGGGCTGACGCTGTCGCCGAACCACTGGTGGGCGAGTTCGTGGACCATGACGGATTCGACGTACCAGTCGGGGTAGCCCTCCTCGGTGAACAGTGCGTGTTCGAAGAGGGACAGGGTCTGCGTCTCCAGCTCGAAGCCGGTCCGGGCGCGGGCGATGAGCACGCCGTAGTTCTCGAAGGGGTAGCGGCCGATGCGGTCCTCCATCCACGTGACGTGGCCGGCGGTCTTCTTCAGCCAGGGTTCCAGCTTCTCGCGGTCGGCCTCGGGGACGACGTCGCGCAGGGGCAGGCCGTGGGGGCCGGTGCGGTGGAGGACGGCGGAGCGTCCCACGGAGACCTGGGCGAGTTCGGTGGCCATGGGGTGGAGGGTGCGGTAGGTCCACTCGGTGGCGCCGCCGGCGCGGGCGGCGGGCAGGGCGCCGGGTACGCCGTTGGCGACGGCGGTGAGTCCGGCGGGGGTGGTGATGCGGAAGGTGAACCAGGCCTTGTCGGCGGGGTGGTCGTTGCAGGGGAAGACGCGGTGGGCGGCGTCGGCCTGGTTGGCCATGGCGAGGCCGTCCTCGGTGACGACCCAGCCGCCGTCGCTCGCCCGGCCGCGGGGGTCGCTGGTGTGCCGGACGGTGATGCGCAGCGGTGTGCTCGCGGCGACGGGGTGGGCGGGGGTCAGTACGAGGTCCTCCCCGACGCTCTCGAAGCGCGCGCTCTCCCCGTTGATCTCGGCGGAGGCGACGGTGCCGTGGGTGAAGTCGAGGTTGACGCGCTCCAGCGGCGCGGTGCTGCGGGCCTCGATGACGGTGACGGCGTCGAGGGGGCTGCGGTTGTCCTTGTACGTGAGGGAGAGGTCGTACGAGAGGACGTCGTAGCCGGGGTTGCCGAGCTCGGGGAACAGCGGGTCGCCGATGCCCAGGGGCTTCGGTGGGGGCAGCACGGCGGCGACGAGGGTCAGGGAGGCCGCGGCGAGCAGGGCTGCGCGCAGGCGCGGGGAGGTCAGCTGCATCCACCACCGCTTATCAGCGTCGGGGTCGGGCTCGTGCGCGGCGCGCGACGGGGCCACCCGAACGGGGAGCTCCGGCCGTGCGCCGTGCCTCCGCACGCCCCCGGCTCACGCCCCGCGCCCCCTGGCCTCCCCTCGCGCCCCTGCCATGCCCGCTCCCCGCGCCCCGCGCCCCCGCCCGGCGGGCGGGCGCGGCTAGGCCCTGCTGACGTCGTACACGCCGGGTACGTCCCGCATGGCCCGCATCAGCGCGGGCAGTCCGGCGGCGTCGGGCAGTTGCAGGGTGTAGCTGTGTCGGACGCGCTGTTCGACGGGTGGTTCGACGGTGGCGGAGACCACTTCGACCCCCTGGCGGGCGATCGCCTCGGTCAGGTCGGCCAGCAGGTGCGGGCGGCCGAACGATTCGGCGAGCAGGGTGACGCGGCAGTCCGCGGTGGCCCGCCAGTGCACGGCGACCGAGGTGCGGCCCAGGGAGCGCATCTGTGCCACGGCGGGGCAGTGGACGCGGTGGACGGTGACGGCGCCGCCGCGTACGACGAACCCGGCGACCGCGTCGGGCGGTACGGGGGTGCAGCAGCCGGCGAGGCGTACGTGGGCGTCGGGGAGGTCGGCCACGGCGTTGCCGCCGTCGCCGCGGGCTCCGACGACGGACAGGGGTGCCCGGGGGGCCGCCGTGGCGGGTCCGGCGCCGCCGGGGTGGTTCTGGAGCCAGGTGGCGATGGCGATCCGCGCGGCGGGGGTGCGGGCGTGGTCCAGCCAGTCGGGGGCGGGCCCGGAGGACGCGTCCTGGGCGAGGAGGAGCTGGACGGTGTCCCCGTCGGAGAGCGGGGAGGACAGGGAGGTGAGGCGCCCGTTGACCCGGGCGCCGATACAGCCGTGGGCCGCCGCGCCGTGCATCGCGTAGGCGGCGTCGATACAGCTGGCGCCGCCGGGGAGGCTGATCGTGCCGAGGGCGCTGCCGCCTTCCGCGCGGAACACGGTGATCTCGCGGTCCTGGGCGAGTTCGGCGCGCAGGACCGTCCAGAAGGTGTCGGGGTCGGGTGCGGACTGTTGCCAGTCGAGGAGGCGGGAGAGCCAGCCGGGGCGGGTGGGGTCGACGCGTTCCTCGTCGCTGTCGGGGGTCTCGGCGGTGGCGTAGGGGTTGCCGAGGGCGACGACGCCGGCTTCGGCGACGCGGTGCATCTGCCGGGTGCGGACGATGACTTCGGCGACGTAGCCCTCGGGGACGGCGACGGCGGTGTGCAGGGACTGGTAGAGGTTGAACTTGGGGGCGGCGATGAAGTCCTTGAACTCCGAGACGACCGGGGTGAAGCAGGTGTGGAGTTCGCCGAGGACGGCGTAGCAGTCGGCGTTCTCGCCGACGAGGACGAGGATGCGGCCGAGGTCGGAGCCGCGCAGTTCGCCGCGGGTGCGGGAGATGCGGTGGACGGAGACGAAGTGGCGGGGTCGTACCTGGACCTCGGCGGCGATGCCGGCCTCGCGCAGGACGGTGCGTACGGAGTCGGCGATGGCGGGCAGCGGGTCGCTCTCCCCGGCGTGGGAGGCGATGAGGGCCCGGGTGTGTTCGTACTCGTCGGGGTGGAGGATCGCGAAGACGAGGTCTTCGAGTTCGGTCTTGAGGGCCTGGACGCCGAGGCGTTCGGCGAGGGGGATGAGGACGTCGCGGGTGACCTTGGCGATGCGGGCCTGTTTCTCGGGGCGCATCACGCCGAGGGTGCGCATGTTGTGCAGTCGGTCGGCGAGTTTGATGGACATGACGCGGACGTCGTTGCCGGTGGCGACGAGCATCTTGCGGAAGGTCTCGGGTTCGGCGGCGGCGCCGTAGTCGATCTTCTCGACCTTGGTGACCCCGTCGACGATGAAGGCGACCTCGTCGCCGAATTCGGCGCGGACCTGATCGAGGGTCACGTCGGTGTCCTCGACCGTGTCGTGCAGCAGGGACGCCGTCAAGGTGGTTGTCTCGGCGCCGAGTTCGGCGAGGATCAGGGTGACCGCGAGTGGATGTGTGATGTACGGCTCACCACTTTTTCGCATCTGACCGCGGTGCGAGGTCTCGGCGAGGAGGTAGGCGCGGCGCAGAAGGGACAGATCGGCGTCCGGATGGTGGGCCCGATGCGCTTCTGCTACGTGTCCGATGGCGTCGGGGAGACGGTCCCGGGACGTCGGCCCGAGCAGGGCCGCCCGCCCGAGCCTGCGCAGATCGAGCCGGCTCCGGCCACGTCTGCGCAGCTCAGCGCGCACTTCAGCGTGTGCTTCGGGGTTCGTGGCCTCTGCACTCATGGGCACCTCCGGCGGCTTCGACCGGCGGTGGTGGGCATGGGGTGAGCCCTCAGGGCCGGTGCCTGATGTTACCGACCCCACCACGTGGCGCAGTCCACCTCTCGCTCAGCGTGAAACGGATCACCCATGAGAGGGAACCTTCAGGCGAAAGCCGTTTCGGTGAGCCAGTCGGCGTCGAACTCCCCGGTGGCCACGATCACGGCCGGTCCGGTCATGTCGACGCGGCCGTCGGGGTGCTCGGTGATGGTGAGGGTGCCGCCGGGCAGGTCGACGGTGTAGGTGGCCGGTTCGCCGGTGACGGCGGGATCGACGCCGTCGCGGCGGATGGTGGCCACGGCGACGGCGCACGCGCCGGTGCCGCAGGATCGGGTCTCTCCGGAGCCGCGCTCGTGGACGCGCATGGCGACGTGGCGGGGGCCCCGGTCGACGACGAACTCGACGTTGACCCCGGTGGGGTAGGCGGAGGCCGGGCTGTAGGGCGGCGGGTCGTACAGGTTGCCGGCCTGGTCGAGGCTGTCGACGAAGGCGACGGCGTGGGGGTTGCCCATGTTCACGTTGCGGGCGGGCCAGGTGTGCTCGCCGACGGAGACGGTGACGTCGCCCTCGGGGAGTTCGGCGCGGCCCATGGAGACGGTGACGTCGCCGGTCTTGTCGAGGTGGACGTGCTTGACGCCGCCTCGGGTGGCGACGGCGAGGTCGCCGGGCTCGACGTGGCCCGCGTACTGGAGGTAGCGGGCGAAGACGCGTACGCCGTTGCCGCACATCTCGGCGATGGAGCCGTCGCTGTTGCGGTAGTCCATGAACCATTCGGCCTCGGCGGCCATGGCGGCGGCGTCGGGGTGGGCGGCGGAGCGCACCACGTGCAGCACACCGTCGGCCCCGATGCCCGCGCGCCGGTCGCACAGCTTGGCGACGGCGGTCGCGGGCAGGTCGATGGCGTTGTCGGGGTCGGGGACGATCACGAAGTCGTTCTCGGTCCCGTGGCCCTTGAGGAAGGAGAGGGTGGTGTGCGTCACGGGCCCATGGTACCGAGCGGCCGGCGGCGACGACCGGGCGGCACCGCCCGGACCTGCGGGATCGGCCGCACCAGGGAAGTACGCGGGGCGCCCGGGGCACGTGGGGCACGGGGGCGGTGTGTGGCCCACACGCGGTACGCCGGGCCCGCGCGGTCAGCGCAGCCGGGCCACGCGGTAGACGGCGAGCGCGACGACGGCCAGCGCGACGAGCGCGTACAGCGCGAGCATCCGCCAGTCGGCGCGGCGGCCGCTGCCGCGCGGCGGCAGCCCCGGCCAGGTGTAGCCGACGCGGCGGGCGGCCATCATGCCCCAACCGCCCGCGCAGCAGCTGATGAGGAAGCCCAGCATGGCGACCACGGCTCCGCCGTCGCCGAACTCGAAGGCGAGGGGGAAGCCGAACATCAGGGATCCCGCGACGCCGAGCAGGACGATGGGGGCGATCTGCCAGATGCGCAGGCGGCGCTGGGGGCGCAGTTCGACCTCGACGGCGGGGCCGGAGGCGTCCTCGGCGCCGGATTCGGGCGCGTCGGGGCCGTCGGGGGTCAGTCGGGCGGGGTCGGCGGGCAGGCCGAGGGTGTCGGGGACGTCGGGCGCCCCGGCGGTCGTGGATCGGGAGGGCGGGGTGTCGGCCGCCCCGGCGGCACCCGTGGCCCCGCGCGCGGGCGCGTCGGCGTCGGGGGACGCGCCTCGCTGCGCGGGCCCGGGGTGGAGCATCGGGTCCGCTCCCTGTCTGGTGTCGTCCCGCCCGGTGTCTCGACGAGGGCCGGCCTCCATCGCCACGCGCCCTCCCCACTCGGACTTCGTACGCCGCTGTTCAGAAGTTTGATGATGGCACGGCCGCGGGCCCGCGACGGGCGCGCGGGGCGTCCCGATGCCATCACGTGATCAGGCTGTAACCGCTCGTTCGACCAACGAGCGGGCGAGTCCGGGGAGTTCCCCGCGGTCGGCGACGGCTCCGCTGAGCCAGTGGACGCGGGGGTCGCGGCGGAACCACGAGTCCTGACGGCGTGCGAAGCGCTTCGTGGCACGGACGGTTTCGGCCTTGGCCTCCTCCTCCGTGCACTCCCCCGCGAGGGCCGCCAGTACCTGCTGGTAGCCCAGGGCGCGGGAGGCGGTGACGCCGTCGCGCAGGCCCGCGGCCTCCAGGGCGCGGACCTCGTCGACGAGCCCGGCCTCCCACATGCGGTCCACGCGCAGCGCGATCCGCTCGTCGAGTTCGGGGCGGGCCACGTCGACTCCGATCTGGACGGTGTCGTAGACGGACTCGTGGCCGGGGAGGTTGGCGGTGAAGGGCCGGCCGGTGATCTCGATGACCTCCAGGGCCCGCACGATGCGGCGGCCGTTGCTCGGCAGGATCGCGGCGGCGGCGGCCGGGTCGGCGGCGGCGAGGCGGGCGTGCAGGGCTCCGGGGCCGCGCAGCGTGACCTCCGCCTCCAGGCGGGCACGGACCTCGGGGTCGGTGCCGGGGAACTCCATGGCGTCGAGGGCGCCGCGGACGTAGAGGCCCGATCCGCCGACGAGGACCGGGGTGCGGCCCTCGGCGAGCAGCTTGTCGATCTCGGCGCGGGCCAGGCGCTGGTACTCGGCGACGCTGGCGGTCTCGGTGACGTCCCAGATGTCGAGGAGGTGGTGCGGGACGCCGCCGCGTTCCTCGGTCGTCAGTTTCGCGGTGCCGATGTCCATCCCCCGGTACAGCTGCATGGAGTCGGCGTTGACGACCTCGCCGTCGAAGTGGCGGGCCAGGGCGACGCCCAGGTCGGACTTTCCGGCCGCGGTGGGACCGACGACGGCGATGACCCGCGGGGCGGGGGGTGCATTCCTCACGGACACAGTCTCGCAAACCGAACGGCACGTACTCGATCGGGTTACGTGACGGGGTACGGCGGGGGTCGTTGCCCTGAAGAGGTTCCGGCCCGGCGTACGCCTGGCGTGCACCTGGTTCCGGCCGTTCGGGCCGCAGCGGAACTTCACCCCCGCGAGTAACGTTAGGTGAGTAGACATGGGCGTTTTTGACTGGTTTCTTCGCCGTAAGGACGAGGTGGCGACCGAGGCGGTCGAGACCGAGGCCGGCGCGGCGCGGGCCGAGGTCACGGAGGACGTCCCGGCCGAGGAGGCCGGGGAGACTCCCGCGGCTGTGACGGAGGTTCCCGCGGCGGAGGCCGTGGAGATCCCGAAGCAGCAGTCGGCCGAGGTCGCCGCGGAGAGCGGGGCCGGCGAGGGCGCCCGTACGTAGATACCGCCACTGGAGGATGCCCCATGGGCCTGCTGGACAATCTGAAGGCCAAGCTCGCTCCTGCCAAGGAGAAGGTCGAGGGCCTCGCGCAGCAGCACGAGGGCAAGATCGGCGAGGGCCTGGACAAGGTCGCGAAGGCCGTGGACTCCAAGACCCATGGCAAGTACAGCGACCGGATCACGACCGGGACGGACAAGGCGAAGGACGCCCTGGGCAAGATCGCGCACAAGGACACCCCCGGCGGGCCGACGCCGCCGGCCGCCTCCTAGGCGCGTACGGGAACACCGCTCGAAGGGGCGCGGGACCGAGGGTCCGGCGCCCCTTCGGCGCGTCCGGTGCCCCGTGGGCCCGGGCGGCCGGACCCCGGCCGGCCGGGACGGACCCGGGGCGGGCGGGGCGGACCCGGGCGGCCGGGACGGACCCGGGGCGGGCGGGGCAGCCGGGACGGACCCGGGGCGGGCGGGGCGGGCGGGGTCAGGACCAGGTGGCGACGAAGTACCCGACGCCGTACGGGGCGTCCTCGTAGAGGAGTCGGCCCGCGAGGCCCGCGCCCTCGGCGGCGCCGGCGAGGACCTGCCAGGGGGCGCGCCCGGCGGCCTGGAGTTCGGCGGCGAGCGTCGGGTCGAGGGCGGCGAGGGCCGCGGTGTCGGCGGCGCCGAGGGCGCGGCCGACGCCCGCGTCGAACGCGGCGGCGCGTTCGTCGAGGTAGCCGGGGGCCTTGAGGGTGCGGCAGGCGCTGCCGTCGCCCATGACGAGCAGGGCGACGCGCGCGTCGCGGTCGGCGAGTTCACGGCCGGCGGCGAGGCACGCGGCGGTGTCCCGGGGCCGTGCGATCCCGAGGCCTTCGACGGGGGCGGCGCCCCAGCGGGCCCGGTCCAGCAGCCAGGCGCCCACGGCGAGCGCGGGGGGCAGCAGCCGGGGCCCTTCCTCGCCGTCGCCGAGGCGGACCTCGGGGGCTTGTCCGGGGGCGAGGCCGAAGGCGCGGAATCCGCCCCGGGAGCCCTGCGGGTAGGGCCCGGCGTGGTCGTCCTCGGTGGCCCCCACGACGACCAGGAGGTCGGGTCGGGAGGCGGCGAGCACGGCGAGCGCGTCGGAGCAGGCGGTACGGGCGTCGTCCAGTTCGGCGGCGGCGCCCGCGGCGACCTCCGGCACGAGGAGCGGCGGGGCGGGGCAGACGGCGGCGGCTACGAGCATGATCCGCAGCCTAGTCGCCCCGCCGGTCGACGGTCAGTCGATCGCGCAGCCCGAGGTGGCGACGGGCAGCGGGGCCGGCACGCCGAGGGTCGGGATGCCGAGCAGGACGCCCTTGGGCTGCGCCGGGGCGGCGTTGCGCTTCTCCCAGGCGTCGCCGGCGCGGGTGCGGCGCACGGAGAGGGTCGGGCCCTCGGCGAGGAGGTGGTGCGGGGCGGCGTAGGTGATGTCGACGGTGACGACGTCACCGGGGCGGACGTCCTCGTCGGGCTTGGTGAAGTGCACCAGCCGGTTGTCGGGGGCGCGGCCGGAGAGGCGGGCGGTGGCGCCGTCCTTGCGGCCCTCGCCCTCGGCGACCATGACCTCCAGGGTGCGGCCGACCTGCTTCTTGTTCTCCTCCCAGGAGATCTCCTCCTGGAGGGCGACCAGGCGCATGTAGCGGTCCTGGACGACTTCCTTAGGGATCTGCCCGTCCATGTCGGCGGCGGGGGTGCCGGGGCGCTTGGAGTACTGGAAGGTGAAGGCGTTCGCGAAGCGGGCCTCGCGCACGGCGTGCATCGTCTGCTGGAAGTCCTCCTCGGTCTCGCCGGGGAAGCCCACGATGATGTCGGTGGAGATCGCGGCGTGCGGGATCGCGGCGCGGACCTTCTCGATGATGCCGAGGAAGCGCTCCTGGCGGTACGAGCGGCGCATCGCCTTCAGGATCGGGTCGGATCCGGACTGGAGCGGCATGTGCAGCTGCGGCATCACGTTCGGGGTCTCGGCCATGGCGGCGATGACGTCGTCGGTGAAGTCGCGCGGGTGCGGGGAGGTGAAGCGGACGCGCTCCAGGCCCTCGATCTGTCCGCAGGCGCGCAGCAGCTTGCTGAAGGCCTCGCGGTCGCCCAGGTCGGAGCCGTAGGCGTTGACGTTCTGGCCGAGCAGGGTGATCTCGGAGACGCCCTCGGCGACCAGGGCCTCGACCTCGGCGAGGATGTCGCCGGGCCGGCGGTCCTCCTCCTTGCCGCGCAGGGCGGGGACGATGCAGAAGGTGCAGGTGTTGTTGCAGCCGACGGAGATCGAGACCCAGGCGGCGTACGCGGACTCGCGGCGGGTCGGGAGCGTGGAGGGGAAGGCCTCCAGGGACTCGGCGATCTCGATCTGGGCCTCCTCCTGGACGCGGGCGCGCTCCAGCAGGACGGGCAGCTTGCCGATGTTGTGCGTGCCGAAGACCACGTCGACCCAGGGGGCCCGCTTGACGATGGTGTCGCGGTCCTTCTGGGCGAGGCAGCCGCCGACGGCGATCTGCATGCCGGGGCGCTTGGTCTTCATGGGGGCGAGGCGGCCGAGGTTGCCGTAGAGCTTGTTGTCGGCGTTCTCGCGGACGGCGCAGGTGTTGAAGACGACGACGTCGGCGTCACCGTCGGCGCCCTCGGGGGCGCGGACGTAGCCGGCGTCCTCCAGCAGACCGGAGAGTCGCTCGGAGTCGTGCACGTTCATCTGGCACCCGTAGGTGCGCACCTCGTAAGTTCCCTTGGGGTCCACTGCCGGGCTCCGGTCGCTGCTGCTGGTCATGCAACAAGGGTAGGCGGTAGCCGGGAGACCTCCGGCCGCGCGTACGGGTGCGGGGTCGTGGGCGAGGCCGGGGGCGGGGCCGAGCGCGGGTGCGCCGGGAGGTCCGTGCCGTGACAGGAGGCCGGAGGGGTGGCAGGATCGCGCGCATGTTCCGCATACCTCCCCGTTTCGGCCGGCGCCGCGTCCTCCAGGGCCTGGCCGCCGTGCTGGTGGTGCTCGCGGGGCTCCTGTGGTGGCTGAAGCCCTTCGGTGAGCCGGAGCTCACCGGCGACCTGACCTTCAGCACCGGTGTGCGTACGGGCGTCTACCACCGCTACGGCCAGCTGCTGGAGCAGGCGCTCGCCCAGGACATGCCGGAGGTCCGGGTCCGGCTGGCGACCAGCGAGGGTTCGCAGCAGAACCTCCAGCGGGTCGCGGCCGGTGAGGCGGATTTCACGGTGGCGACGGCGGACGCGGTCGGCAAGTACCGGGCCGACGGCAAGCCGGGCGCGGACCGGCTGCGCGGTTGCGCGCGGCTCTACGACGACTACGTGCAGCTGGTGGTGCCCGCCGGGTCCCCGGTGCAGTCGGCCCGCGACCTGCGCGGCAAGCGGGTCGCGGTGGGTCAGGAGGGTTCGGGCGTCCGGCTGGTCTCGGAGCGGCTGCTCAAGGCGGCCAAGCTGGACCCCGTACGGGACGTCACCACGGTGGGCATCGGGATCGACACCATGCCGGCGGAGCTGGAGGCGGGCCGCATCGACGCCTTCTTCTGGTCCGGGGGGCTCCCGACGAACGCGGTGCGCGAGCTGTCGGAGCGCTTCGACATCCGGCTCGTCCAGCTCGGCGACCTGTTGGAGCGGCTCCAGGCCAGCGGCAGTCCGGCCCGCTACTACCGGGCCGCGGTGATGCCGCAGGACGCCTACGCGCGGGCCCGCAACACCTCGGCGGTGGCCACGGTGGCGGTTCCGAACCTGCTGGTCACGCGGGAGGACACCGGGGCGGAGCTGACGGAGCGGTTCACGCGGACGGTGATCCTCAGCCGGGACCGGATCGGGCACGAGGTGCACGCGGCGCAGCTGGTGGACCTGCGGACGGCGATCTACACCGATCCGCTGGACCTGCACGAGGGCGCGCGGCGCTACTACCGCTCGGTCAAGCCGTAGGGCTCGTCGGCCTCGGCCCGGCCGGCAGCATCATGGCGGCGGCGGCCGCGCCGATGAGTCCGGCGTCGGTGCCGAGGGCGGCCGGGACCACCTTGACGCCGCGGGCGAAGGACAGGGTGGCGTACGCGGCCAGGTGACGGCGGATCGGCCGGAACAGGGTGTCCCCGCAGGCGGCGACCCCGCCGCCGATGACCGCCACGTCGGTCTCGACGAGGGTGGCGGTGGCCGCGATGGCGGCGGCCAGGGCGCGTCCCGCGCGGTCGAAGGCGGCCAGGGCGACCGGGTCGCCCGCCTCGGCGGCGGCCGCGACGCCGGCGGCCGTGGGGTCGGGGCCGGTCCAGTTCCGTTCGCGGGCCCAGCGGGCGATGGCGGTGCCGGAGGCGAGGGATTCGACGCAGCCGTGGCCCCCGCAGACGCAGGGGTCCCCGTCGACGGCGACGCTGATGTGACCGATGTGGCCCGCGTTGCCGGTGGGGCCGGTGTGGAGGCGGCCTCCGATGATCAGGCCGCCGCCGACGCCGGTGGAGACGACCATGCACAGGGCGTTGTCGTGGCCGCGCGCCGCTCCGAGCCAGTGTTCGGCGGCCGTCATGGCGACCCCGTCGCCCGCGAGGACGGTGGGGATCCGGGCGCCGCGGGCGCTCAGTTCGGCGGCGACGCGGGCCTGGACGGGGAAGCCGCGCCAGGCGGCGATGTTGACGGGGCTGACCGTGCCCAGGGAGGTGTCGACGGGGCCGGCGCTGCCGATGCCGCAGCGTACGGCCCGCTCCCACAGGGGGTCCTCGGCGAGGTCGGCGATCACTTCGGTGACGGCCGCCATGACGCCCTCGGCGTCCGTGCCGCGCGGGGTGGGACGGCGGGTGGCGGCGGTGAGGGTGCCGTCGGGGTGGACGAGCGCTCCCGCGATCTTCGTGCCGCCGATGTCGATCGCCACCGTCGGGCCGGTGGCCGCGGTCGCGACGGCTCCGGCGCGCGGCACGGGGAAGGCTGAGGTGGGAGTGGTCACGGTGGCGCTCCTGAAAGGGGTCGGATTTCAGTATGCGGCCGGGGGCGGGGCCGTACTCTCGCGGGGCTCCAGCCGGGGCGGCTCGCTCTCGCGGGTACGGGGCGCTCCCCCGGCGAGGAGGGCGAGGAGCTCCTCGGCCGCGATCCGGCCGAAGGCGGCCGTGTCGCGGACCAGGGCGGTCAGCCGCGGGTGGGTGACCCGGCACAGGGGCGAGTCGTCCCAGGCGACGACGGAGAGCCGGCCGGGCACGGGGATGCCGAGTTCGGCGGCCACCGCGCTGCCGGCGACGGCCATCACGTCGTTGTCGTAGATCAGGGCGGTGGGCGGCTCCGGTTCGGCGAGGACGCGGCGGGTGGCGGCGGCCCCCTCGGTGTCGGAGTAGTCGGTGGGGACCGAGCGCACCCGGGCGGCGGGCAGGCCGAGGCGGGCGGCCTCCTCGCGCAGCGAGGCGACGCGGCGGTCGGTGTGCGCGAGGCCGGGCAGGCCCGCGATGTGGGTGATGCGGCGGTGGCCGAGGGCATGGAGGTGTGCGAGGACGTCGGCCATGGCGCGGGCGTCGTCGGAGCGGACGGCGGAGAGCCCGCCGCCTGCGGCGGGCGCGGGCGGCGCGGTCGGCTCGGCCGCCCTTCCGGACCCGGGCGCCGTGACGGACGGCGGGGCGTCGGCGGGCGCGGGAGCCGCGGCGAGCGCGGGGGCCGCGGCAGGCGCTGGAGCCGTGGCAGGCCCGGGAGCCGTGGCGGATGCGGAAGCCGCGGCGGGCGCGGTTTCACTGCCCGGTGGGGCAGCCTGGCCGCCGACCAGTACGGCGGGCAGCCCCAGACGGGCCAGCAGTTCCGGGCGCGGGTCGTTCGTACGCGGGTCCACGAGGAGGACCCCGTCGACGCGCCGCTCGGCCCACCACCGGCGGTGGACGGCGCATTCGGCGTCGACGTCCTCGACCACCTGGAAGAGGAGGGCGATCCCGGAGGCCGCGAGCACCTCCTGGATCCCGGAGACCAGTCGCAGGAAGAAGGACTCGACGCCCAGGGTGTGCGCGGGCCGGGCCAGGACGAGCCCGACGGCACCCGATCGTTCGCCGGACAGGGCGCGGGCGGCGCTGTTGGGGAGCCAGCCCAGTTCCTCGGCGACGCCGCGGATCCGGGCGCGGGTGGCGTCGGACACCCCCGGACGGTCGTTCAGCGCGAAGGACACCGCGCTCTCGGACACCCCGGCCCGGCGGGCGATGTCCTTGATGGTGGGTCTGCGGGCCATGCCTGCCTCATCCCTCGGTCCCCCGGTGCCGCGCACCGCGCTGGGCAGACCGTACGCGACGCCGGCCGGGAAGATGACCGGAATGCCGCTGCCCATTCCTGTGTACGCCCTGGTCGGACAGGTCCACTAAACCGCATTAGTGCGCCCGGGGTGACCATAAGGGAACCGTGCCCCGAACGGACTGAAGCGCATAAGTGCCGGTGGATCGCCCACGGCCCCTCGGCCCTCGATTTCGAACGGCGGGGGCCCTGTTGACTCCCCCTCGGAAGGGCGGCAGTTTATGGGCACCCGGTGAATTCCACTGAACTCCAGGACCCTTCATGCCCCGTGCCGCCCGCACCCTCCGTTTCGGCGTGAATTACACCCCGAGCCGGGGCTGGTTCCACCACTGGCTGGACTTCGACCTCGACGAGGTGCGGGCCGACCTCGACTCGATCGCCGCGCTCGGCCTCGACCACGTGCGGGTGTTCCCGTTGTGGCCGCTGTTCCAGCCCAACCGGACGCTGATCCGGCCGCGCGCCGTCGAGCAGTTGGTCGCGCTCGCCGACGCCGCCGCCGAACGCGGCCTCGACGTGGCCGTCGACGGGCTCCAGGGGCACCTGTCGAGCTTCGACTTCCTCCCCTCGTGGATCACGACCTGGCACCGGCGCGACCTCTACACCGATCCGGACGTGGTGGCCGCGCAGGAGGAGTACCTGCGCACGCTGGCCGCCGCCCTCGCCGACCGGCCCCACTTCCTCGGCATGACCGTCGGCAACGAGATCAACCAGTTCTCCGGACCGCCCCACCCCGACCCGTACCGCGTCTCCCCGGCCGGCGCGGCACGCTGGCTGGAGCGGATGCTCGCCGCCTGCGAGAAGGGCGCGCCGGGCCGGCTGCACGTGCACGCCGAGTACGACGCCGCCTGGTACCGCGACGACCACCCCTTCACCCCCGCCCAGGCGGCCCGCTCGGGCGCCGCGACCGCCGTGCACTCCTGGGTGTTCAACGGCACCGCCCAGCGCCACGGCCGGAGCGGGACGGCCACCGAGCACCACGCCGCGTACCTGATCGAGCTGTCCAAGGCCTGGGCCACGGATCCCCACCGCCCGGTGTGGCTCCAGGAGGTCGGGGCGCCCGCGCCGCTGATCGGGCCCGAGCACGCGGCGCGGTTCACCGAGGCCACCGTCGCCTGCGCCCTGGACTGCGCGGACGTGTGGGGGGTGACCTGGTGGTGCTCGCACGACGTGTCCCGCGAGCTGGCGGACTTCCCCGAGCTGGAGTACGGGCTCGGGCTGCTCACCAACGCGCGCCGGGTCAAGCCCGCCGGCGCCGTCCTGGCCGGGATCGCCGACTCCTGGCGGCACCGGGAGCACCGGCCCGCCGTACGGACCACCGCGCTCGCCCTCGACGTCGGCGGGGCCGAGGAGGCCCCGGGGCGGTCGGTGTGCGCGCCGGGCGGGGCGTTCTTCGAGGCGTGGGCCGCGCTGGCGGAGCGCGGGGGGCGCCCGGCCGTGGTGCTGGAGGAGCTGGCCGGGGACGCGGCCCATCTGTCCGCGCGCGGCATCACCGAGGTGCTGCGCGTGCACGACGTCATCTGAACCCGTGCCGACCCGAACCGCCCCGACCCGAACCGCCCCGACGCGACCCGGCGCGACCCGGCGCGGCGCAACCCGACCCTGCGCGACCCGACCCTGCGCGACCCGACCCGAGGCCGTCCCGACCCCCGCGTGAGGAGCCCGCAATGTCCGAAACCGGCGCAGGCGCCGATTCCCGTACGCCCGCCCCGCACCCCTCCCCGCCCCCGATACCCGAACCGCCCCGACCGGGCCGGCGGGCGGTGCTGACCGCCGGGGTCGCCGGGGCCGGGGCGGTCCTGCTCCCGCCCGCGCCGGCGACGGCCGCGCCGACGGGCCCCGGCCCGTCCGGCGGCCCGGCCACGAGGGGCCCGGCGGGTGCCGCGGCCCCGTCCGGCCTCGCCCCGTACGCCTCCTACTGGTTCCCGGACTCGCTCCCCCACGGCGAGCCCGGGCCCGGCATCGTGTGGCGCTCCCTGAAGGCCTGGACCCCGGGTGCGGATCCGGACCTGGCCCACAACACCGCGACCGTGCCCCTCGCGCCCCGGTTCACGCCCGTCCCGCCGAACCGCGACGCCCGCGCGGACCGGGCCCGCGTCTCGGCGCTCGTCTCCTTCGGGCCGACCTCCGCCAACCCCTCGCAGGGTTCGGCGACCGCCGACCACTACGCCCTGACGCACTGGGCGTACCTCGACGAGCTGGTGTTCTGGGGCGGGTCCTCCGGTGAGGGCATCGTCCTCGCGCCGAACGCCCCGGTCGTCGACGCCGCCCACCGCCACGGCGTGCCGGTCCTCGGCAACGTCTTCCTGCCGCCCGTCGCCTACGGGGGTGACCTGCGCTGGACCCGGGATCTCGTGCAGCGGGACCCGGCGGGCGGTTTCCCGCTCGCGGAACGCCTCGTCGAGGTGGCGCGGACGTACGGGTTCGACGGGTGGTTCGTCAACGCGGAGACGGACGGCGGCGACGGCGCCCTGGCACGCGACATGCGGGAGTTCCTGCAGGCGCTGCGGCGGCTGGGAGCCCCGCACGGGTTGCGCGTGACCTGGTACGACGCCATGAACAGCACCGGGCGGGTCGGCTGGCAGGGCGCGCTCAACGCGCTCAACCAGGAGTTCTTCGAGGACCGGGCGGGCCCGGTCGCGGACACTCTGTTCGTCGACTTCCGCTGGTCGGCGGCCTCGCTCGACTCCTCCGGCGCGCTCGCCGAGCGGCTGGGCCGCTCCCGGTACGCGCTGTGGGCGGCGGTCGACCTGGAGTCCGCCGGCTGGGACTCCCCGGTGCGCTGGGACGCGATCGTCCCGCGCGGGCGGGAGCACGTCGTCAGCCTCGGCTTCTACCGGCCCGAGTGGACCCGCAACCACCTCGCCGACCGCTCCCCCGGCGCCTTCCACCGCGCCGACGACCACCTCTGGACGGGCGAGTCGCTCGACCCGGCGCGGCCCGCGCCCGGGGCCCGTTGGCGGGCGCCCGCGACGGTGGTGGCCGACCGGTCCACGGTCGGGTCCCTGCCCTTCGGCTGTTCCTTCAACACCGGGCACGGGCTGCGCTGGTACGACGGCGGCCGGGTGGTCTCCGAGGAGCCGTGGAACCACCTCGGGCTCCAGGACCGGCTCCCGGGCCGGCGCTGGGCGGTGGAGACGGCCGGCTCGCGCCCGGAGGTCACCCTGGACTTCGCGGACGCGTGGCGCGGTGGTTCGAGCCTGCTGGTGTCCGGAGCCCTGACCGCCCCGGCGACGGTGGCGCTGCACGCGACGCGGCTGCCGCTGACCCGTGCCACGGTCGCGGAACTGGTCCACCGGCCCGGGTCGCGGCCGGGGCCCGGTTCCGTCGAGCTGGGGGTCGCGACGAGCGAGCCCGCCGCCCCGGGCGAGCCGGTGGCGTACGCGTGGTTCGCCGCGCCGCCGGGCGGCGGCTCCGGCTGGCGGACCTCGCGGATCCCGCTCGCGCCGCTGGCCGGGAGGACGGCGTACGCGATCGCCGTACGGATCACCGCGCCCGGGAAGGAGCCGGTGTCCTGGCGGCTCGGGGCCCTGACGGTACGCGACACCACCGCCGGACGGCGCCCGGCCCCGCCCCCGCACCTGGAGGTGGGCGCCCACGCCCGGCGGGACGAGGAGGTCGAGCTGAGGCTGTCGTGGGGGCGCGCGCCGGGCCCGGTGCGCCACTACGAGCTCCACCGCGTGCTCCCCGACGGCGCCCGCCGCTTCCTCGGCGGCACCTGCGGTACGGCGCTGTACCTGCCCTCCGTGCGCCGCGCGGGCCGGGAACAGGTGACGGTCTTCGAGCTGCGGGCGGTCGACGAGGTCTACGCCGCCTCCGCCCCGGCCCGCACCACGTTCCGCTGGTAGCCGGCGGCCGCCGGCCCGCGTGCGCCGGTCCGTGTGCGCCGGCCCGCGCCGACCCGCGGTCAGCCCTGGGCGGTGTCGGCCTGCGGATCGGTGCGGGGCACGGCCACGGTCACGCGCAGCCCGTGCGGCGGGTTCGTCTCGTAGGAGAGGGATCCGCCGCCGGCGGCGAGCAGGGCGCGGGAGATGGACAGGCCGAGCCCGGAGCCCTTGATGTTCTGGTGGCGTCCGCTGCGCCAGAACCGGTCGCCGACCCGGTGGAGTTCCTCCTCGGTGAGGCCGGGTCCGCGGTCGGCGACGACGACGAGGGCGCTGCGTCCGGCCGCCGACACGGAGACCTCGACCTCCTCGCCGGCCGGGGTGAACTTCAGGGCGTTGTCGATGACGGCGTCGAGGGCGCTGGACAGGGCGATGGGGTCGGCCCAGCCGGTGACGGCGGAGCGGCCGGACCCGGTGAGGCGTACGCCCTTCTCCTCGGCGTAGGGGCGCCAGGCGTCGACCCGTTCCCCGGCGAGGGCGCCGATGTCGGTGAGGCTGATCTCGGCGGAGGCGTGTTCGGCCAGCGCCAGGTCGAGGAGGTCGTCGAGGACCTGGGCGAGGCGTTTGCCCTCGGTGCGCACGGAGGCGATCTCCTCGTTGCCCTCGGGGAGTTCGAGGGCGAGGAGTTCGATGCGCAGGAGCAGTGCGGCGAGCGGGTTGCGCAGTTGGTGGGAGGCGTCGGCGACGAACGCGCGCTGCTGTTCCAGCACCTCTTCGACGTTGTCGGCCATCTCGTTGAACGAACGGGCCAGGCGTCGCAGTTCCGGGGGGCCGCCGGAGGCGGCGACGCGGGAGTTCATGCGGCCGGTGGCGATGCCGTGGGCGGCGGCGTCCAGGGTGCCGACGGGCTTGAGGACCCAGCTGGTCAGGCGCAGGGCGGCGCCGAAGGCGAGCAGCATGGCGGCGGCGAGCCCGCCGGCGATGATCAGCCAGCCGCGCAGGATGCGTTCGCGCATCAGGTCGGTGGGTGACTCGGTGGCGACGACGGCGACGACGTCGCCGTCCAGGACGACGGGGGAGGCGACGAGGAGCTTGCCGTGGGTCTGCCAGGGCCAGACCTGGCCGGGGTCGTGGCTGCGCCGGCCGGCGAGGGCCTCCTGGTAGGCCCGGTGGCCTTCGCCGGACTCGGGCAGCTGCCACCAGCCGGGGGCGCGGGCCATGGCGTTCTCGTCGCGGCCGAAGATGCCGACGCGGATGCCGTACAGCTCCTGGTAGCGGGCGAGTTCGAGTTGGAGGGTGGCGAGTCGTTCGTCGGCTCCGGTGGCGCCGGAGCCCTCGGCGTCGATGACGAACTGGGCGAGGGCGGCGAAGCGGGCGCTGTCGTCGATGCGGTCGACGACGACCCTCTGTTGTTGGGCGGCGGCCAGGCTGACGGCGAGCGGGAAGCCCAGCGCGAGCAGGACCCCCGCCATCAGGATGACGAGGAGGGGGAGCAGCCGGGCGCGCACGGCGGGTCCCCGCTAGGGCGCGGCCGGGGTGACGAGCCGGTAGCCCACCCCGCGGACGGTCTCGACGAGCGCGGGCATGCCCAGCTTGGAGCGCAGCGAGGCGACGTGCACCTCCAGGGTGCGGCCGGTGCCCTCCCAGCTGGTGCGCCAGACCTCGCTGATGATCTGTTCGCGGCGGAAGACGACGCCGGGCCGCTGGGCGAGCAGGGCCAGCAGGTCGAACTCCTTGCGGGTGAGCTGGACGTCCTTGCCGTGCACGCTGACGCGGCGGGTGGGCAGCTCGATGTCGACGGGGCCGAGGCGCACGAGGGCGGGGGCCGCGGCGGTGGTGCCGGAGCCGGGGCCGGTGGTCTCGTCGGCGGCGGGCCCGGTGCGCCGGGCGACGGCGTGGATGCGGGCGAGGAGCTCGCCGGTGTCGTAGGGCTTGACGACGTAGTCGTCGGCGCCCATGTTCAGGCCGTGGATGCGCGAGCGTACGTCGCCGCGGGCCGTGACCATGATCACGGGCGTGCTGGTGCGCTTGCGGATCTTGCCGCAGACCTCGTAACCGTCCTGGTCGGGCAGGCCGAGGTCGAGCAGGATCACGCCGAAGGGGGTGACCTGGGGGGTGTCGGCCGGCAGGAGCGCCTGGAGGGCCTCCTCGCCGTTGCGGGCGTGCGTCACCCGGAAGCCGTGCCGGGCGAGGATCGCGGACAGGGCGGCGGCGACGTGGTCGTCGTCCTCGACGAGCAGCAGTCTCACAGCGGTCCCCTTTCCTGTTCTCGGCGCCGGGACGGGGCGTGGCCCACGGAGCACGACCCACGACGGGCCACCCTGCATCCACGCCCATGGAGAGTGTCACGTCAAGGGGGTTCCGGCCCGGTCGGTCTTCCGTTATGCACCCGGTACGCGTACATCGTGCACCAGTCGGGGACCGCGCACGGAGCGTATACGGCCGAGGCCGTTTCGTTATGCTCAATTCTCCCTCAGATGTGGTGACGGTGTGCGCGCGTCGTCACTACTGTCCTCCCAACCGACGGAGGACGGAGCAAGAAGCCGATGAGCGGAGTATCAGTGACCAAGGACGTGCAGGACGCGGCCGGTGCCGCGGACGGCCTGGTCGTACTGAGCAACGTCAACAAGCACTTCGGCGCGCTGCACGTGCTTCAGGACATCGATCTGAGCATTGCCCGCGGTGAGGTCGTCGTTGTGATCGGTCCCTCGGGATCGGGCAAGTCCACGCTGTGCCGGACGATCAACCGTCTGGAGACGATCGACTCGGGCAGCATCACGCTGGACGGGAAGCCGCTGCCGGCGGAGGGCAAGGAACTGGCCCGGCTGCGTGCCGACGTGGGCATGGTCTTCCAGTCCTTCAACCTGTTCGCGCACAAGACGGTGCTGCAGAACGTGATGCTGGGTCAGCTCAAGGTCCGCAAGACGGACCCCGCGACGGCCACGGAGAAGGCGAAGTCGCTGCTGGACCGGGTGGGGGTCGGCTCGCAGGCCGACAAGTACCCGGCGCAGCTGTCCGGTGGCCAGCAGCAGCGCGTGGCGATCGCCCGCGCGTTGGCGATGGACCCGAAGGTGATGCTCTTCGACGAGCCCACCTCGGCGCTGGACCCGGAGATGATCAACGAGGTGCTGGAGGTCATGCAGCAGCTCGCGGCCGAGGGCATGACGATGGTCGTCGTCACGCACGAGATGGGCTTCGCCCGCTCGGCGGCCAACCGCGTCGTCTTCATGGCCGACGGCAAGATCGTCGAACAGGCCACTCCCGAGCAGTTCTTCAGCAACCCGCGCAGTGACCGCGCCAAGGACTTCCTTTCGAAGATCCTGCACCACTGACGTTCTCGTCTGGTAGTGATCCGGTCGACAGAGCACGCCGTCGCGCACGACGGGCCCCGCTCGTCGTTCAACAACGTCTCACCCGAGGGAAGTTCACCATGAAGGTTTCCAAGGTCGGTGCGGCCGTCGCCGCGGCCGTCGTCCTCGCCATGACCGCGACCGCCTGTGGCGGCGGCAGCGACAAGGCCGCCTCCGACGCCGGCCCGTCGGGCGGCGGCGGCAAGGACAAGATCGTCATCGGCATCAAGTTCGACCAGCCCGGCCTGGGCCTGAAGACGCCGGACGGCAAGTACACGGGCTTCGACGTCGACGTGGCCACGTACGTGGCCAAGGAGCTCGGCTACCAGCCGGACCAGATCGAGTGGAAGCAGGCCGTCAGCGCCGAGCGCGAGAACCTGATCGCCAACGGTGACGTGAAGTTCATCGTCGCCACCTACTCGATCAACGACAAGCGCAAGGCGAAGGTCGACTTCGCCGGCCCGTACTTCCTGGCCCACCAGGACCTGCTGGTCCGCGCGGACGACTCGAGCATCACCAAGGTCGAGGACCTCAACAAGAAGAAGCTCTGCTCCGTCACCGGCTCCACCTCGGCGCAGAACATCAAGAAGGACCTGGCCAAGGAAGCCGACCTCCAGGAGCTCCCGGGCTACTCCGAGTGCCTGACCGGCCTGGAGAACAAGTCCATCGACGCCCTGACCACGGACAACTCCATTCTGGCCGGCTACGCGGCGCAGGAGAAGAACAAGGGCAAGTTCAAGCTCGTCGGCCTGAACATGAGCAACGAGAACTACGGCATCGGTCTGAAGAAGGGCGACAAGGACCTTCAGACCAAGATCAACACCGCGCTCAAGAAGATGGTCTCGGACGGCTCGTGGGAAGCGGCCGTGAAGAAGAACCTGGGCCCGGCCGACTACAAGAACGAGCCTGCCCCGCAGATCACCGAAGGCAGCTGATTTCCCGGTGAGGTGCGCCGCCCCCCGCCCACCGCGGGCGGCGGCGCACCTCACCGGCCATCCTGGGGAGAGCGCAGGGCATCGTGTTCGATTTTCTTGATTCCGGGCAGTACGACGTGCTCGGAGCCTTCTGGGTGACGGTTCAGCTCACCCTCTACTCGGCGGTCGGTTCGCTCATATGGGGCACCGTCCTGGCCGGGATGCGGGTCAGCCCGGTCCCGCTGATGCGGGGCTTCGGCACCGCCTACGTCAACCTGGTGCGCAACACCCCGTTGACCGTGCTGATCATCGCCTGCTCCCTGGGTCTCAGCCAGACCCTCGGCATCAACATGGGCGGCGAGACCTTCAAGGAGACCGGCTTCCGCCTCGCGGTGTTCGGCCTGATCGCCTACACCGGCACCTTCGTCTGCGAGGCCCTGCGCTCGGGCATCAACACCGTGCCGGTCGGCCAGGCGGAGGCGGCGCGCGCCCTGGGGCTGAGCTTCTTCCAGGTGCTCACCCTGATCGTGCTCCCCCAGGCCTTCCGGGCGGTCATCGCACCGCTCGCCAACGTACTGATCGCACTCACCAAGAACACCACGGTGGCGGCGGCCATCGGCGTGGCCGAAGCGGCCCTGCTGATGAAGGAAATGATCGAGAACGAGGCCGACGCGCTCTTCGCCGTCTTCGGGATCTTCGCCCTCGGTTTCTGTCTGCTGACCCTGCCCACCGGTCTGCTGCTGGGCTGGGTGGCCAAGCGAGTGGCGGTGAAGCGATGAGTTCCGTGCTGTACGACACCCCGGGCCCCAAGGCCAAGGCCCGCAACTGGATATACAGCGGCGCGTTCGTCGTGCTGTTCGGGCTGGTCCTGTGGTGGGCGCTGTCCCTGATGGCCGAGAAGGGCCAGCTCGCCGCCGACAAGTGGTCCCCCTTCGTCACCGACGGCCAGATCTGGACCACCTTCCTCATCCCCGGCCTGCTGGAGACCCTCAAGGCCGGCGTGATCGCCATGGTCATCGCCCTGCCCCTGGGCGCGCTCCTCGGCATGGGACGGCTCTCCGACCACGCCTGGGTGCGCGGTCCGGTCGGCGCGTTCGTCGAGTTCTTCCGCGCCATCCCGGTGCTGATGCTGATGCTGTTCGGCAGCGCCTTCTTCGTTCAGTTCACGCCCGTCACCTCCGACGTGCGCCCCCTGTACGCCGTGGTGACCGGCCTCGTCCTCTACAACGCCTCGGTCATCGCCGAGATCGTCCGGGCGGGCGTGCTCTCCCTGCCGCGCGGCCAGACCGACGCGGCCAAGGCGATCGGCATGCGCAAGGGCCAGACCATGGTCCACGTGCTCATTCCGCAGGCCGTCACGGCGATGCTGCCCGCCCTGGTCAGCCAGCTCGTGGTCATCCTCAAGGACACGGCCCTCGGCGGTTCGCTGCTCGGCCTCGCCGAACTGCTCTCGATGAACCGGCAGATCTCGGCGAACTACAGCAACACGATCGCGACCCTCGTCGTGATCTCGCTGATCTACATCGCGGTGAACTTCGCCCTCACCACCTTCGCCTCCTGGATGGAGCGCAGGCTGCGCAGGTCGAAGAAGGGCTCCGGCACGGTGGACGGCGCGGCGCGGGTCGACGACCTGGCCACGGGCGCCGCGGCGACCGGCGCCTGAGTCGGGCCGGGGGCCCTTCGGCCCCCGCCGCCTGAGCTCCGGCCCTCCCGTCCGGGGGCCGAAGGGGCTGACGTAGAGTCAGCCGTCGTGCGTGACCCGTGTGGTGCGGCGGATTCCTCCGCCGCACCACACGTCGTCGCACCACACCACGTCCTCCCGACCGGGGTCACTTGACGCGGGCACCTTCAGTGGGTTGCATACGTTCTGTGATCACATACCGGACATCGGGAGCCGCATCATGGACCCGGTGATCGTCGTCGGCGCGGGTCCCGTCGGGCTGTCCCTGGCCCTCGCCCTCGCCGGCCACGGCGTGCCCAGCGTCCTGCTCGACGAAGGGCCCGGCAAGGAGGAACCCCGGCCCGCCCGTTCCGTCGTCCTGCACGCCGACACCGCCGCCATGGCGCACCGGCTCGGATGTACGACGCTGCGCGACGAAGGCGTGCCCTACGCCGCCTGGCGCACCCTGCGGCGCCGACAGGAGAGCGGGCGCGTCACCTTCGACGACCGCCCCGCGCCCCTGCACCTGCCGCAGCACGCCCTGACGCGCGGGCTGCGCGACGCCGCGGGAGCCGAGCCGCTCGTCCGGCTGGTCACCGACCACAAGCTGGAGTCCCTGGAGCAGGACGGTCGCGGCGTCACCGCGCACTCCCGGGGGCCCGGCGCCGGCCGATGGCGCGGCAGCCACCTGGTCGGCTGCGACGGCGCCCGCTCCACCGTGCGCAAACTCCTCGGCATCCGCTTCCCGGGCCGGACCGCGGTGGAACGCCACGCCGTGGCCGCCCTGCGCGCCGAACTACCCTGGCCGGGCGAGGCGTTGCTGCACCGCAACCCGCCCTCGGGCCCCGCGGAGATCACCGCCCGGCCGCTGCCCGACGGGGTGTGGCGCCTGGACTGGCTGCTGCCCGCGCGCGGGGAACTCGTCACGCCCGACGCGCTGGTCCTCCTCATCCGCGACACCCTGGCGGGGTGGTGCGGCGGCACGACTCCCCCGTACGACCTCATCGACACCGGCGTGCACACCCTCCACCACCGCCTCGCCCGACGCTGGCGCGACGGCCGGGCCTTCCTCGCCGGGGACGCCGCGCACCTGCTGGGCGCGCTCGGCACCCAGGGCGTCGAGGAGGGGCTGCGCGACGCGGAGAACCTCGCCTGGAAGCTGGCCCTGGACTGGCACCAGGGCGCCTCCGAGGCCCTGCTCGACAGCTACGAGGACGAACGCCGCACCGCCGTGGCCGCCCGGCTGCGCGCCGCCGACCAGGCCATGCCCGCCCTGCGCGGCGGCAGCGGCCTGCGCGGCCTGCTGCCGGGGTCGGCCCGTTCCGCCGAGACCCTGCTCACCGACGGCCACCTGGGGCGGGGCCCGCTGGGCGCCGAGCCCGTGTACGCCCCGCCGGTGGCCGTCCGCGAGGTCCCGACGGCCACGGAGCCCGGCGGTCCGGTGGTCGACGTCCCCGTGACCGCGCCCGACGGGGCCACGGTTCCGCTGCGCGACATGCTGGGCCGGGGCCGCCTGCTGGTGCTGCTCGTCGCCCCGGGCACGGGGGTCTGGGACCGGCGGCACTGGGTGGGCGCGGGGTTGATGCCCCGGCTCGCGGCGGCGGTCACCGCCCTGCCGGTGCCGGCGGAGCTGCTGGTCGCCGACGACTACCCGGGCGCCCCCGCGCACACCGTGCTGCTCGTCCGGCCCGACGGGCACCTGGCGGCCACCTTCGCGGGCGTGCGCCCGGCGGAGCTGTACGAGGCCGCCGACGCGGTCCGGGCCGGGGCCCCCGAGCGGGCCGACACCCCGGGCGGGCGCGGCGGCCCGGAGCGGGCCGGCGGGCCCCGCACGACGGACTCCCCCTCCACCACGCCCACAGTGGTGATCGATTGACGCTCACGGGGAGTCGTGGTTCACTCGCCGACATGACCGGCAACGACGTACGCCTGTGGCGGAGGGTCCATATGGACCTGCTCCGCTACGCGGGCTGCGTGTGTCGTCCTTCCTGCTGACTCGCCTCCCTCCGCGCGCCCGTGTGCCCCCTCGCGGCCCGGCGCGCCCTTCGCGAACCCAGGACGGTCATCCCATGTCTGCGCCCGCATCGACGCACGCCCCTGCCCCGAAGCACACGGCACCCGCTCACCTTCCCGCCCCCGGCCGTACGCCCGGCGCCCCGACGGCCGCCGAACTCCTCGACTTCGCCCTGCGCACCGCCGCCGACCCGGCGGTCGTGGGCTCCCTGCCCCTCGACCCCGAGGGCCGCACCTGGATCCGGCTGGACGGCCCCGGCGGCAGTGAGGCCTGGCTGATCGGCTGGCCCCCCGGCGCGGGCACCGGCTGGCACGACCACGCCGAGTCGCGGGGCGCGTTCGCCACCGCGCGGGGCCGGCTCACCGAGCGGTCCCTGAGCGTCCGACTGCCCTCGGAGGGCTGGCAGTCGCTGGAGCTGGCCCCGGATGTGGACCGCACGCGCGGCCTCGACGCGGGCGTCGGCCGGGCCTTCGGCGAGCACCACGTCCACGAGGTGCTCAACGAGTCCCCCTCCGAGCACGCGATCTCCGTGCACGCGTACTACCCGCCGCTCCCCCTGATCCGCCGGTACGGCCGCAGCGGACCGGTCCTCACCCTGGAGCACGTCGAGCGCCCGGCGGACTGGCAGTGAGCGCCCCCGGCGTCGGCATCGACGAGCTGCTGGAGCGGATCCGCGAGGGCTACACCCGCGTCGGTCCGCAGGAGGCCTACGAAGCCTTCCTGCGCGGGGCCCTGCTGGTCGACATCCGCTACCAGGCGCTGCGGGAGCGGGACGGGCTCATCCCCGGCGCGGTGGTCATCGAGCGCAACGAGCTGGAGTGGCGCCTGGACCCCCGGGGTTCACACCGCATCCCGCAGGCCTCGGACCACGACCTGCGGATCGTCGTGATCTGCAACGAGGGGTACGCCTCCACCTTGGCGGCGGCCTCCCTGCACGCGCTGGGGCTGCGCCGCGCGACGGACCTCACCGGCGGGTTCCAGGCCTGGCGGAACGCGGCCCTGCCCACCACCCCGCCCGTCGGCACGACGGCGTAGCCGCGTCGGGCGGGCGGGGCCACCGACCCCCACCCGCCCGACGCGCCCCGCCCCGCCCCGGTGCTACGCCTTGGACATCGCCACCTCCACCGGGGGCGTCCGCAGGGCGACCCGTCCCGGCAGGGCCGTCGCGCCCAGCGCCAACAGTCCGGCCGCGCCCACCACCATCGCGTACGCGAGCGGCAGCACGGTCGGGGCCGCCGAGCCGGTCATGCCCACGCTGAACGCGGTCAGCACGGCCAGCGCGATCCCCGTCCCGAGCACCGCACCGATCAGCAGCACGGCCAGCGTCTCCGCCCGCAGCATCTGCCGCACCTGCCACCGCTTCGCTCCGGCCAGCCGCAGCATCGCGAACTCGCGCAGCCGCTCGGCGGTCGACATCGCCAGCGTGTTGACCACCGCGATGGCGGTGAACGCGAGCACCAGGCCCATCACCAGCAGGTTGATCTCCGCCCCGGCGGCCTGCCGCTCCGCCCGGGCCTCGTCCGCGTCCGCCGCGGACAGCACCGCGACGCCCGGGTAGCCCCGTACGGCCTCGGTCAGTGCCTGGCGGCCGGTGCCCGGTTCCGCCGCCACCAGGACGGCGGCGGCCAGCGGGTTGTCGACGTGCGCGGCGACCAGGTCGCGCGGCAGCGTCAGGTCGCCGAAACCCAGCCCCCGCGCGTAGACGGCGGACACCGTGAGGGTGACCGGCGTCCCGTCGCCCAGGGCCAGGCGCAGCGGGCTGCCGGGCTCCAGGCCGAGCTGCCGCGCGGCGAGTTCGCTGACGGCGGCGTCGCCCTCGCCGAAGCCGTCGAGGCTGCCGCGCACGACGCCCGGGTCCCAGGTCCGGGTCAGGCCGGTCGGGGTGACGCCCTGGGCGGCGTACTTGGTCAGGCCGACCCGCACCGAGGTCCGCACGATCTCGGTGGCCGCAGTGACCCCGGGCGTACGGCGGATCCGGTCGACGGCCTCCGGGCCGACCCCGGGGCCCTGGGCGGCCAGCACCCACGGCGCCCGGACGCCCTCGCGGGCCTGGGTACGGGCGGCGTCCCCGAGGGTCGGCGCGATGAACAGCACGGTGCAGGTCATGCCGATCAGCAGCGCGAGCGGGGTGACGGCGGAGGCCATCCGCGTCGCGTTGCCGCGCAGGTTCGCGCCGGCCAGCCGGCCCCCGGCGCCGGCCAGCCGCAGCGGCCCGGCGAGCAGGGCCGCGGCGGCGCGGACCAACAGCGGTCCGAGCAGCGAGACGGCGCCGGCCAACACCACCACGGCCAGGAAGGTCACCGGGGTCGAGGCCGGTTCGGTGCGCAGGGAGGCGAGTACGACGACCAGCACCGCCCCGCCCGCCAGCAGGACGAGCCCGATCAGCGTCCGGACCAGGCCGGGGCGGCCCCGGTCCACGGCGGCCTCGGCGAGGGCTTCGGCGGGCCGGATGCGGGCGACGCGCCGGCCGGTGATCCGCGCGGCGGTCCAGGCTCCGAGCAGGCTCGCCGCGACGGCGGCGAACATCGGGAAGATCCCGGCGGTGGGTTCCAGGGTGGCGGGGACCACGCCTTCGGCGACGAAGCGATCGTGCAGCCAGGAGGCGAGGGGAAGCCCGGCGAGGGCCCCGGCGACACCGGCGGCCAGTCCGACGATCAGCGCCTCCCGCCCGATCAGCCGGCGGACCTGCTTCGGGGTCGCGGCGATCGCGCGGAGCAGGGCCAGTTCGCGGTGGCGCTGCTGGACGGAGAGGGCGAAGGCGCCGACGACCACGAGGACCGCGACGAGGAGGGAGGTGCCGCCCATGGCGCCGCCCATCGACACCAGCTTGACGCGGGCTCCGGCGGCGTCGAGGAACTCGACGGGGCCGCGGGCGTCACCGGTGGAGACGACGGCGGCGCCCCGCGCCGGCGGGACCCGCGCGCCCTCGACCCGCGCTCCCGCGTCCTGCGCGCCGGAGGCCCGTTCGGCGTCGCGCAGCGCCTGACCGATCCGCCCGGCGAGCACCCGCGGATCCACCCCGGGCGCGGGGAGCACCCCGATCGCGGAGACCCGCCCGGCGCGGGCGGCGAGCCGCTCGGCCTCGGCGTCGCCGAAGAACAGCGCGCCCTGGTGGGCGAGGTCGCCCCGCGCCGCCCGGGCGACACCGCTGACGGTGTACGTCTTCGGCTCGCCGCCGGCCTGGACCGTCAGCCTAGACCCGGGCTTCAGCGCGGCCCGCGCGGCCAGGCCCCGCTCGACGACGACCTCGTCGCCGCCGCGGGGTCCGGCGCCCTCGGTCAGGGTGAAGGGGGTGAGGACCGCGGAGGTCCAGGCGTGTCCGTACGAGGGCGGGGACCCTGCCGCGGCGCCCGCGACCATCGCGGCGGCCGGGAAGGTGAGCTCGGGGACCACCCGGGCTGCTCCGGGGACCGAACGGACCGTGTCCGCGGTCGCGGCGGGCAGCCAGGCCCGCTCGGTGACGGGCTTGGCCTTGTGCTTCGTCTTGGTCTTGCCCTTCTTCTCCTTGACCGTGGTCTGGTGCACGTTCTGGTCGGCGGAGACGACGATCGGCGTGCCCGCGTAGCGCTCGGTGGCGATCTTCCCCCGGAGTCCGGTCTCCAGGAGGGTGCCGCAGGCGGTGACCAGAGCGGCCGCGCACAGCAGCGCGACGAAGGCTCCGAGGAAACCGGCCTTGCGGTCCCTGACGGTCTGAAGGGCGTAACGCAGCATCATGCGGAAAACTCTGCCGTCCGGCCCGCGCCCTGACATTGGAGCGCCCCGGCGTCCGCACCCGGGGGCTAGCCCCACCCCCGCCGCGCTTCGGCCCGCCGTGCCGCAGACCCGAACCGGCCCCGGCGTCGACCCCGATCCCGGCCCGCCCCAGGTTCAGGTCCCGGCCCACCGACGGGCCCCCGCCCCGGCTCAGGGCCGGCCACCGACGGCCCCGCCCCGGCTCAGGACCCCACCCCGACTCCGTCCCAAGCCCCGGCCCCGGGCTTCAGCCCCGAACCCGGCCCCGTACCGCCCATGGGCCCCGCCCCCGCGCGCCCTCCCCCGAGGGCCCGCGCCGGGCCGGGCTCAGCCCGCCGGGTCGCCGTAGCCCAGGTCGTCGGCGTCCTCGCCCTCCGCCTCCAGCGCGCGCCGCACCACCCGCAGGGCCATGCCCTCCGGGTACCCCTTGCGGGCGAGCATCCCGGCGAGGCGCCGGATCCGCTTGTCCCGCTCCAACCCGCGCGTGGCCCGGAGCTTGCGCTCCACGAGCTCGCGCGCGGTCTGCTCCTCCTGCTCGGAGTCCAGCTGCTCCAGGGCCTCCTGGACGAGGGTGGTGTGGACCCCCTTGGTCCGCAGCTCCTGGGCGAGTGCCCGGCGGGCCAGGCCCCGGCCCCGGTGCCGGGACTCGACCCAGGCCCCGGCGAAGGCGGCGTCGTCGATCAGGCCCACCTCCTCGTACCGGGAGAGGACCTCCTGCGACACCTCGTCGGGGATGCCCCGTTTCGCGAGGGCGTCCGCGAGCTGACGCCGGGTACGGGGCATCCCGGTGAGCAGGCGCAGACAGATCGCCCGCGCCTGCTCCTCGGGAGTCTGGGGCGGCAGCTCCTGGCGGCCCTCCCGGCCTCCGGCGCCGCCCCTCTCCTGTTCCCGCACCGGGTCAGCTCTTGGCGGCGGCGGCCTTGGCCGGCGTCTTGGCCTTCGTCGCGGGGGCGGGAACGGCTGCCGCGGCGCCGTCCGCCGGAGCGGCGGCCGTCTCCTCGGCGGTCGCTTCGTCCTTGCGCACTCCGACGCCGAGCTTCTCCTTGATCTTCCGCTCGATCTCGTTGGCGAGGTCGGGGTTGTCCTTCAGGAAGTTGCGGGCGTTCTCCTTGCCCTGGCCCAGCTGGTCGCCCTCGTACGTGTACCAGGCGCCGGCCTTGCGGATGAAGCCGTGCTCGACGCCCATGTCGATCAGGCCGCCCTCGCGGCTGATGCCCTGGCCGTAGAGGATGTCGAACTCGGCCTGCTTGAACGGCGGCGCGACCTTGTTCTTCACGACCTTGCAGCGGGTGCGGTTGCCGACCGCCTCGGTGCCGTCCTTGAGGGTTTCGATGCGACGGATGTCGATACGCACCGAGGCGTAGAACTTCAGCGCGCGACCACCGGTGGTGGTCTCCGGCGAGCCGAACATCACACCGATCTTCTCGCGGAGCTGGTTGATGAAGATCGCGGTGGTCTTGGACTGGTTCAGCGCACCCGTGATCTTGCGGAGGGCCTGGCTCATCAGGCGGGCCTGGAGACCCACGTGCGAGTCGCCCATCTCGCCCTCGATCTCCGCGCGCGGGACGAGCGCCGCGACGGAGTCGATGACGATCAGGTCGAGCGCACCGGAACGGACCAGCATGTCGACGATCTCGAGCGCCTGCTCGCCGGTGTCCGGCTGGGACAGGATGAGGTTGTCGGTGTCGACGCCGAGGGCCTTGGCGTACTCGGGGTCGAGGGCGTGCTCGGCGTCGACGAAGGCGACGGTGCCGCCGGCCTTCTGCGCGTTCGCCACGGCGTGCAGGGTCAGGGTCGTCTTGCCGGAGGACTCCGGGCCGTACACCTCCACCACGCGGCCGCGCGGCAGACCGCCGACGCCGAGGGCGATGTCCAGCGCGGTCGACCCGGTCGGGATGACGTCGATGGGGTCGTTCGGCTTGTCGCCCAGGCGCATGACGGCGCCCTTGCCGAATTGCCGTTCAATCTGTGCGAGCGCGGCGTCGAGAGCCTTCTCGCGGTCGGTGCCTGCCATGGGTTCCACCCGGTTTGCTTGAGTCGATCGCTTCACGCCATTGACGCTAACGCCTGCCACTGACAATGCGCTTCCACGTCCGGTTCGGCTGTGGATAACTCATCAGAATGGATGTTCGATTTCCCTGTCAAGCGCGCCGCGCCGCCCCCGGTCCGGGCGGGTCCGGTGCCCCCGTACAACGACGGACGGGGCCCGCGGTGGCGCGCCGCCGCACACGGGAAGGACAGCGGAAGGGCACGGAGGGGCACGGAGGGGCACGGAGGGGCACGGGAAGGCCGCCCCGGCCGCGCCGACCCCGATGCCATCGATGCCATCGATGCCACCGATGCCACCGATGCCACCGACCACGGGAAGACGGCCGGGCCGCCGGCATACTCCGGGCATGCCCGCCTTCACCACCGTCGCCGCGTACGTCCCGCCCGGAGTCGGCATGCTGGCCGTCGGCATCGTCGCGGAGGTGTTCGGCCCGCACGGGGAGGCGGTGCCCGGCTTCGACTTCGCCCTGTGCGCGGACCGGCCCGGGAACGTCCCGACCGACCTCGGCGTACCGCTGGCGATCGGGCACGGCCTGGACCGGCTGGCCGCCGCCGATCTGGTGATCGCCCTGCCGGGGGCCGGTTTCCGTACGCCGCCCGGGCCCGCCGTCCTCGACGCCCTGTCGGCCGCGCACGCGCGCGGGGCCCTGGTCGCCGCGCACTGCGTCGGCGCCTTCGCGCTCGCCGCGGCCGGCCTCCTCGACGGCCGTCGGGCCACCACCCACTGGCGCTTCGCCGGGCTGCTGGCCCGGAGCTATCCGGAGGTCACCGTCGAGCCCGAGGCCCTGTACCTCGACGAGGGGCGCGTCACCACGGGCGCGGGGGCCGCCGCGGGCTTCGACCTGTGCCTGCACCTGATCCGACGGGAGCACGGAGCCGCCATGGCCAACCACATCGCCCGGGACATGGTGCTGCCCTCCCACCGGGACGGCGGCCAGGCCCAGTACCTGGCCGCCCCGGTCCCCGAGGACGGTGAGGACGAGCGCCTCGCGGACGTCCTCGCCTGGGCCCGCGCGCACCTGCACGAGCCGCTCCCGGTGGCGGATCTGGCCCGCCGGGCCGTGATGAGCAAACGGTCCTTCGCCCGACGCTTCGCCGCCGCCACCGGGACCACCCCGCACGCCTGGCTGCGGGAGCTGCGCCTGAGCGCCGCCGAGGAGCTGCTGGAGACCACCGACCTGCCGGTCGAGGAGGTCGCCCGCCGGGTGGGCTACGGCAGCGCGGCCGTCCTGCGCGAACGGTTCGTGGAGCGCCGGGGCGTACCGCCCCGCGCCTACCGCCGCTCCTTCACCCACAGGGGGTAGGGCCGCCGCGCCAGGCCCCGCCCGACCGCCGTGACCGTCGGGCGGGGATACCTGACGCGGCCGGCCGTTACGGCTTCGGCACGGCGCACCCGGGGCGGTTCAGGTCGATCTGGCTGCCGGGGCCGATGCAGGGCACGAGGGTGTACGTCTGCTGGGCGTAGTTGATGCCCCGGCGCACGGTCACGTTGCCGCTCTGGTCGACCTCGCAGGGGTTGTTGTCCGTGCAGCGTCCGCCGCTCTCGTTGCCCGTGTTGTTGACGGCGACCACCTTGCCGGTGGTGGTGTCGATCACGGGCGAGCCCGACGTGCCGCCGATGGTGTTGCAGGAGGAGGTGTAGCGGACGGAGTCCTTCCAGGTCCAGGCGCCTTCCTTGAGGCGGTAGGCGAAGCCGTCGACGTTGCAGCTGTAGGTGCGCTTCCAGTACCCGGACACCACCTTGACGGCGGAGCCCTGTGCGGGACGGACGTCGTTCAGCGTCAGCGCGTTGATGCCGTACTGGCTCTGGATCTGCGCGTAGGTGGTGGTGAGTTGGTAGAGCGAGACGTCCGTGTCCGTCATCGTCCCGTACGCGATCTTGTTGGCCCGCAGCGTCGCCACCTTCGAGCCGGCGGCGTTGAGCAGCGAGAACGTACGGCTGGAGGAGCGGTTGACGATGACCTCGCCCGCGGCGGGGAACCCGGTCTCCAGGCAGTGCCCGTTGGAGAGGACGAGCGCGGGGTCGTTCGGCTGGGAGCCGGGGGCGCGGACGACGGAGCCGGAACAGTTGCTCAGCGCGACCGTCCCGGCGTAGGTGACGGCGGCGGCCGAGGCCGAGTCGGCGGCGGGGCCCGCGGCGATGGGGGCCGCGACGGCCGGGGCGGAGGCGGGCGTTGCGACATCGGAGCGGTCCGCGCCCTGATGGGAGGCCACGGCGGGCGCCGCCGCGACTCCGGTCAGGAGCAGGGAGAGCACGACGCCGGCGAGAGGCTTGTTCATGTGGGGGTTCCCCTCTGGTGACGATGCGACCGAAGATCCTTCGGTTGTCATGCGCATTGTTTGTCTGGGGAATCCAACTCACAAGAGGGCATGGGGAGTTGCGGAACGAGGCCGGCCGGAAACGCTCTTGCCCCCTTCCGTCGCCAATCGCCCCAACACCCACGAGGCGGGCGGAGGGCATCATTCCGGGGCGCTTGGGCCACGTCCGCGGGCCGCCCGACCCCCCGCCGCACGGGGCCGGTACCCTGCGGTGCCCCCGACCGGGGGAGCGTGAAATTCCGCCCAGGAGGACCCATGGCCGTCAAGAAGGCCACCATCCAGCAGCAGGTGGCGGACGCCCTCGCCCAGGCGAACCCCACCGACCGACCCATCGTCACGATCCAGGCCGTCGCGGGCCCCAGCGTGTGGTTGATGAGCATGCTCGGCCTCATCGGCCAGGCCTTCCTCACCTACTACTTCGTGACCGTCACCGAGCAGGCCGTGGTGCTCCACCGGGCGAGCCGGATGAGCAACCGCCCGCAGGAGATCGTGTTCGCGATACCGCCGGCCGAGGCCGTCGGCACCGTGAGCGAGATCAAGCGCAACGCCATCTGGAGCTCGTTCCGCATGCGGCTCCCCGGCCAGGCCGCGCCGACCCGGATGAACGTGCACCGCAACTGGCGGGGCGAGATGGACCAGCTGTTGGGCCTGCTCGGCGGCCAGTCCCGGCCCGCGGCCTGACGGACCGCACCGCGGCGGCCGACCTCCCCGGTCGACCGACGGGCGGCGGAGGGGGACCCGTCCCCAGCCCCCCTCCGCCGCTCCACCGCCCCTCCCCCCGACCCGGGCCGGGGTCACTTCACCACCAGTACACGGGATAGCGGACGGCTCCCCGCCGCGCCCTCGACGCGGCCATGCCGGCCAGCACCAGCAACACCGCCGCCCCCGTCAACAACGGTACGAAGACGACCGGATCCGGCGCCTGGA
This sequence comes from Streptomyces sp. NPDC103540, assembly GCF_055584445.1. NCBI lineage: Bacteria > Bacillati > Actinomycetota > Actinomycetes > Kitasatosporales > Streptomycetaceae > Streptomyces > Streptomyces sp. NPDC103540. Next base: position 31,589 of record NZ_JBVJMA010000004.1, on the reverse strand, counting down.
GGACCACCACCACCGTGGTCGCGGCCGCCGGCGAATGCGGGGTCCGGGCCAGGGTCATGACCCCCACCGCGACGCCCGCCGCGAGCGCGGCCACCCATGGCGCGCGCCCCAGCAGCGCCAGCCCCAGATAGCCGACCGCCGCGCACAGCAGGTGCCCCGCGACGACGCTGCGCGGCTGGGCCAACGGGAGCGCGGGCACCCCGTAGACGATCGCCGCGCTCGCCGCGATCGGCGGGATCAACACCGGCTCGTGCAGCAGCGCGCCGATCCCCACGAGCGCGAGCAGCGCGGCCGCCGCGACGCCTCCGCTGTGCAGGGCCGCGGCCGGCGCGGGCGAGGCGGGCGCGGGGGCCCGCCCGGCGAAGGCCCGCAGGGTGGCGCGACCGGGCTCCGCGCCGATCCGCTCGGTACTCGTATCCACACTCATGACCGCCAGGTCTACGGCGCCCCCGTATCGCCGGCCTATACGCGCGGGCCGCACGGCCGCGACCCCACCCCGCTCCGCCCCACCGCCGCCCACCCCCACCGCGACCCACGACGACCCACGCCGGCCCACGCCGACCCACCGACTGACAACCCAGGGTTGACACTCCTCACAGCGTCAACCTAGGGTTGCCTCCATGACGAACCCTCCCGTGGAACCCGTCCGCATGACCAACCCGGTCCGCCTCGACGACCTGATCGAGGCCATCAAGAAGGTCCACACCGACACCCTGGAGCAGCTCAGCGGCGCCGTCGTCGCGGCCGAGCACCTCGGGGACGTCGCCGACCACCTCATCGGCCACTTCGTCGACCAGGCCCGCCGGTCCGGCGCCTCCTGGACCGACATCGGCCGCAGCATGGGCGTCACGCGCCAGGCCGCCCAGAAGCGCTTCGTCCCCAAGGAGGACAAGGCGGCCGACCCGCAGTCCGCCCAGGGCTTCGGCCGGTTCACCCCCCGCGCTCGCAACGTCGTCGTGGCCGCCCAGGAGGAGGCCCGCGCCGGCGGCCACGCGGAGATCCGCACGGAACACCTGCTGCTCGGTCTGCTCGCCGAGCCCCAGGGCCTCGCCGCGCACGCCCTGCGCACGCAGGGGGTCGCCCCCGAGGACGTCCGCGCGGCGGCCACCGCCCATCTGCCCGAGGGCGTGGCGGCGGCCGAGGTCCCCGAGATGATCCCCTTCGACCTCTCCTCGCGGAAGGCCCTGGAGCTCACCTTCCGCGAGGCCCTGCGCCTGGGCCACGACTACGTGGGCACCGAGCACGTCCTGCTCGCCCTCCTCGAACTGGAGGACGGCGACGGCGTGCTGAGCGCGGTCCTCGGCGTCGACAAGGCCGCCGTCGAGGCCGAGATCAGCTCGCTCCTGTCCGGCCTCCTCGACGCCAACGGACCGACCGGACCGGGCGAACCGGGCGACCAGCGCCCGTCGTAGCCCCGTCGCCGGGCTCGGCGACCTCGTAGCGCCTGACGTAGGCACCGAGGAAGGCCTGGAGGGTGGCGACGGCCGGGATCGCGATCAGCGCCCCGACCGCGCCCATCAGGGCGGTGCCCGCGACGACCGAACCGAAGGCCACGGCCGGATGGATGTCGACGGTCTTCGAGGTCAGCTTGGGTTGCAGGACGTAGTTCTCGAACTGCTGGTAGACCACCACGAACCCGAGCACGTACAGGGCGTACCAGGGATTGACCGTGAAGGCGATCAGCGTCGGCAGCGCGCCCGCCAGGTAGGTGCCGATGGTGGGGATGAACTGCGACACCAGCCCCACCCACACCGCGAGGGCGGGCGCGTACGGCACGTCCAGGATCACGAACAGGACGTAGTGCGCGACCCCGGAGATCAGTGCCATCAGGCCCCGGGAGTAGAGGTAGCCGCCGGTCTTCGCGACGGCGATCTCCCAGGCCCGCAGCACCTCCGCCTGCTTGGCGGGGGGCAGTACGGAGCACAGCGCGCGGCGCAGCCGGGGGCCGTCGGCGGCGAAGTAGAAGGAGAACAGGCCGACCGTCAGCAGGCGGAAGAGCCCGCCGAGCACGGTGGCCGACACGTCGAGGACCCCGCTCGCGCTGTTCTGGACGTACTTCTGCAACCAGTCGGAGCGCAGCAGGCTGTCCTGGATCTCCAGCCGGGACAGCTCGGTGCGGAAGGTCGAGTTGATCGAGTCGATCACCGAGTCGAGGTAGCGCGGGAAGCCCTCGACCATGGCGACGATCTGCCCGGCGAGCATCGAGCCGAGCAGCGCGAGGAAGCCGGCCACCGCCACGAACACGGTGAGGAACACCAGGAAGGTGGCGAGCCCGCGCCGCATGCCGCGGGCCGCCATCCGGGCCACGGCCGGCTCCACGGCGAGCGCGAGGAAGAACGCGATCAGGATGTTGAGGAGCAGCCCGATCAGCTGGTGGAAGGCCCAACTGCCGAGCTGGAAGCAGGCCACGAGGGCCAGTACGAGGACCACCGCGCGCGGCAGCCAGCGCGGCATGCGGGCGTCCGCCCCGGCCGCGCCGGGCACCCGGCCCCCGGGACCGCCGGGCCCGGCCGGGTCCGGCGGCCAGGGCGGCGTCGCACCCGCGGCGCCCGCGGCGCCCGCGGCGCCCGCCGAAGCGCCCTCGCGAGCACCCGGGGCCTGCGGCCCGCCCCCCGCCGCGCCCCGATCCCCGGCCGCCGGCTCCCCGCGCAGGTCCCCGGCCTGCGGGTTCTCGGCGGATTCCGGCGTCGCCGGGGTCGTCACGTCCTCGGGGTCCCGGCCGCGCGGGCGGGTCGTCTCGTCTGTCGCTGCCACGCCGCCCAGTCTGTCCCACCGGCCGCCCGAACCACGAAGCGGCCGCCCGGCGGGGCCGGTTCAGCGCAGCGAGGCGGGCACGTCCATCGCCGAACACACCGCGCGCCACACGTCCTTGGTCTCCCAGCCCGCTTCGAGCGCCTGGTGGACGGTGAGTCCGCCGAGCTCGGTCATCACGTGGTCCCGGGCGAAGGAGTCCGCGTAGGAGGAGCCGAAGTGCTCGGCCATCCGCTCCCAGAAAATCGTCAACCGCATGCCCCCAGTATCCCGCCCCGGAGAGTGCACCGGTCCCGTTCGCCCCTCCCGGCCGCCTCCCCTGCGCCTACGGTTTCTCGCATGCCTGGAGACGAAGCCTCCCCGCTGGCCCGCGCCGAGCAGTTCATCTGGCTCACGGCCCGCGTGCTGGAGCAGCGCCGGTTCGCGTTCCACTTCCTCGGCGGCGACGCCGACCCGGTCGACGCGGCCCTCGGCGCGTACCTGGGCGACGACGGCGGCTACGGGCACGCCCTCGACCCCGACCTGCGCGGCCCGCTGAGCCAGCCCCTGCACACGGCGCACGCCCTGCGGATCCTCGACGGCCTCGGCCGGTGCGCGGGCCGGCGCGTGGAGCGGCTGTGCCACCACCTGACCCGGATCTCGACGCCCGACGGCGCGCTGCCGCTGGTCGTCCCCGCCCCGCGCGCCTACCCGGCGGCCCCGTACCACCCGGTGCGCGACGACCCGCCGGGCGAGCTGCTGACGACGGGCCCGGTCGTGGGGGTGCTGCACCGCAACCGGATCTGGCACGCGTGGCTGTTCCGGGCCACGGACTTCTGCTGGGAGCGCGTCGAGACGCTGCGCCGGGCGACCCCGTACGAGGTGCTGGGCGCGGTGGCCTTCCTCGACGGGGTGCCCGACCGGCCCCGCGCGACGGCGGCGGCCGACCGGCTGGGCCGGCTGGTGCGCGAGCTGCGCCTCGCGGTGCTGGACCCGGCCCGCGCCGAGGAGTACCCGCCGTCGTCCCCGGGCTGCGCCCCCGGCGAGCCGCTGTTCCCGCACGACTACGCCCGCCGGCCCGAGTCGCTGGCCCGGGGCTGGTTCACCGACGAGGAGATGCGGCGTTCGCTGGACTTCCTCGGCGCCGAACAGCAGCCGGACGGCGGCTGGCCGGTGCGCCGCCGGGCCTGGGCCCCGGGCAGCTCCCTGGAGCGGCGTCCGATCGCGACCCTGGAGGCGCTGCTGACGCTGCGGGCGTACGGGCGGCCCCTGGGCGCGGTCAGCCCCCCAGGGCCCGCACTCCCGCGGTGACCACGACGGCCGCGGCGACCACGACGAGGAACGGGGCCCGCAGCAGCAGGGCGAGGCCGGCGGCGGCCAGCCCGGCGGCGCGGGCGTCGACGACGAGCGCGCTGCCGGTGCTGAAGGTCTGCTGGGCGGTGAGCGCGGCCAGCAGCGCCACCGGCAGCAGGGCGGCCAGCCTGCGCACCGTCGGCCGTTCCAGGGCGGCGGCGGGCACGAGCAGCCCGGCGAGCTTGACGGCGTAGCAGCCGACGACGGTGAGCCCGATGGCGATCCAGACGTTCACGGGCGGCGTCCCTTCATCCACAGCACGGCGGGCGCGGCGAGCGCGGCGACCAGGACCGGCACCCCGGCGGGCAGCACCGGCAGGAAGCCCAGTCCGAGGACCAGGGCGAGGGCGGCGACGGCCCGCTCGGTGCCGGTCTTGAGCATCGGCGCGAGCAGGGCCAGGAACACGGCGGGCCCGGCGGCGTCCAGCCCCCAGGCGGCGGTGTCGCCGATGGCCTCGGCGCCGAGCGCGCCGAGCAGGGTGGTCAGGTTCCACAGCACGTAGAGCGTGAGGCCGGTGACGGTGAAGCCGAGCCGGGCCGACTTGCGGTCGGGCTGGGCGAGGGCCACGGCGGTGGTCTCGTCGATCACCCAGTGGGCGGCGAAGGGCTTCGCCGCGCGGGGCAGCGCGAGCAGCTGCGACAGGCGCAGTCCGTAGAAGGCGTTGCGGGTGCCGAGGAAGAAGGCGCCGGCGGCGGCGGTGAACGGGTTGCCGCCCGCCGCGAGGGCTCCGACCAGCGCGAACTGCGAGGCGCCGGTGAAGACCAGCAGGCTCAGCACGCAGGCCTGGAGGGCGCTGATGCCGGCTCCCGCCGCGGTCACGCCGAAGGCGAATCCGGACAGCCCGACGGCCACCCCCACGCCGAGCGCGTCCCGTACGACGGCGGCGCGCGGCCGGCCGGCGTCGACCCCCGGAGGGGTCTCCTGTGTCACGATCCGAGTTTCTCCCACGCCCCGAACGTACGCAGGCCGGCGGTTCGGGGTCTTGTACGTTCTTGCACGTCGCGGGGGCCCGCACCGCGTCCGCGCCCGCTTCGCCCCCTACGGCGCCGGCCGCGGGCCCGCGGCCGGGACGGGGCCCGCACCGCTTCCGCGCCCGCCCGGACGCCCCGCGCCCCCGCGCCGGGGACGGCGCGTCAGTCCTCCCGGGCCCGCTCCCGGCGGTAGGCGCCCGGCGGGACGCCCACGATGCGGGTGAAGTGCCGGTTCAGGTGCGGCTGGTCCGTGAACCCGACGGCGACGGCCGCCTCCGCCGGGGCCGTGCCCGCGTCGAGGAGCGCGCGCGCCCGCCGGACCCGGGCGTCGGTGAGCCAGGTGTGCGGCGGCATCCCGTACCGCGCGCGGAAGGCCCGCAGCAGGGCGAAGGGGCTGGTGCCGAGCTCCGCGGCGAGCCGCTCCAGGGAGGGCGGGTCCGCCATCCGCCCCTCCAACACCTCACGGGCCCGTTCGGCGTCGGCCGCGCCCGCGCCGCGGGCCGTACGGGCGGGCAGCGGGCCCGCGTGCCGGCCCAGCATCCGCGCCACCACGCCCCGCAGCAGGGTGTCGGCGGCGAGCGCGTTGCCCGACTCGGCGGCCCGGTGCACCTCGGTGATGGCCCTCGAGGCCTGCGCGTCGGCGACCATGTCGGTGGTGAATCCGGGGGTGCCGCGCAGGGTGCCCAGCTCGGCGGCGACCTCGGTGATCAGGGCGCGGGAGGGGTAGAGGGTGGCGTAGGCCCAGCCCTCGGGCACGCCGGCGCGCGCCGTGTGCGCGACCTCCGGGTTGATCAGCACGACGCTGCCCGGCCCGGCCCGGACCACTCCCCCGGGCAGGCCGATCTCCTCGACGCCGCCGGTGACGGCCGCGATGACGTATCCGTCGTGGGCGTGGCGCGGGAAGGTGTGGCGCACGTAGTGGGCGCGCAGCAGGTCGAGGCCGGGCAGCTGCGCGTACCGCCAGTGCCGTGCCCACTCCCCGTTGCCCTCGGCGCTCCCCATCCCCCCATTCTGCGCCCCGCCCGGCGCCGGCGTTTGCCCAGGTCCGGGGCGTTGTCGGTGGGCGGGTGCAGGATGGTGGGATGGCACGCTCCGCGCTCGACTCGTTCTCGCCCGCGACCCGCTCCTGGTTCTCGGGGGCCTTCGACTCGCCGACGGCCGCGCAGGAGGGGGCCTGGCGGGCCATCGGCGAGGGGGCGGACGTGCTCGTCGTGGCCCCGACCGGCTCCGGCAAGACGCTGGCCGCGTTCCTCGCCGCCCTGGACCGGCTGGCGTCGACCCCGCCGCCCGCCGAGGCCCGCAAGCGCTGCCGGGTGCTGTACGTGTCGCCGCTGAAGGCCCTCGCCGTCGACGTGGAGCGCAACCTGCGCAGTCCCCTGACCGGGATCCGGCAGGAGTCGGCGCGGCTCGGCCTGCCGGAGCCCGAGGTCCGGGTGGGGATCCGTTCCGGGGACACCCCGCCCGCCGAGCGCCGGGCGCTGTCGACGAGACCGCCGGACATCCTGATCACCACGCCCGAGTCGCTGTTCCTGATGCTGACCTCCTCGGCCCGGGAGGCCCTGGCGGGCGTGGAGACGGTGATCCTGGACGAGGTGCACGCCGTGGCGGGCACCAAGAGGGGCGCCCACCTGGCGCTCTCCCTGGAGCGGTTGGACGCGTTGCTGCCGCGGCCGGCGCGCCGGATCGGCCTGTCGGCGACGGTCCGTCCGGTGGAGGAGGTCGCCCGCTACCTGGCGCCGCGCGGCCGGGTGGAGATCGTGCAGCCGCCGTCGGACAAGGAGTTCGACCTGTCGGTGGTCGTCCCGGTCGAGGACATGGGCGAGTTGGGCGGCTCACCGGCCTCCGAGGGCCGCGAGGGGGGAGACCGGCCGTCGATCTGGCCGCAGGTCGAGGAGCGGATCGCGGACCTCGTCCAGGCCCACCGCTCGACGATCGTGTTCGCCAACTCCCGCCGCCTCGCGGAGCGGCTGTGCAACCGGCTCAACGAGATCGCGTACGAGCGGGCGACGGGCGAGACCCTCGGCGAGGGGGCGCCCCCGCCCGCCGAGATCATGGCCCAGTCGGGCGCCGCGCACGGCGCCCCGCCGCTGCTGGCCCGCGCGCACCACGGATCGGTGTCCAAGGAACAGCGGGCGCTGGTCGAGGAGGACCTCAAGGCGGGCCGGCTGCCGGCCGTGGTGGCGACGTCGAGCCTGGAGCTGGGCATCGACATGGGCGCCGTCGACCTGGTGGTGCAGGTGGAGTCGCCGCCGTCGGTGGCCTCCGGGCTCCAGCGGGTGGGCCGCGCCGGGCACCAGGTGGGCGCGGTCTCCACGGGCGTGGTGTTCCCCAAGTACCGCGGCGACCTGGTGCAGGCGGCCGTGGTGACCGAGCGGATGCGCGTCGGCGCCATCGAGTCCCTGCGCGTCCCCTCCAATCCGCTCGACGTCCTGGCCCAGCAGCTCGTCGCGATGACGGCGATGGACACCTGGCGGCTGGACGACCTGCTGGCCCTGGTGCGGCGGGCAGCGCCCTTCGCCGCGCTGCCCGAGTCGGCGTTCACGGCGGTGCTGGACATGCTGGCGGGCCGCTACCCCTCGGACGCCTTCGCCGAGCTGAGACCGCGGGTGGTGTGGGACCGGGTGGCGGGGACGATCACCGGCCGGCCGGGGGCCCAGCGCCTCGCGGTGACCTCCGGCGGCACGATCCCGGACCGGGGGCTGTTCGGCGTGTTCCTCGCGGGCTCCGACCCGAAGAAGGGCGGCGGCCGGGTCGGCGAGCTGGACGAGGAGATGGTGTACGAGTCCCGCGTGGGGGACGTGTTCACCCTGGGCACCACCTCCTGGCGGATCGAGGACATCACCCGCGACCGGGTCCTGGTCACCCCGGCCCCCGGAGTGCCGGGCCGGTTGCCCTTCTGGAAGGGGGACCAGCTGGGTCGCCCCCTCGAACTGGGCCGGGCGGTCGGCGCGTTCCTGCGCGAGTTGGGCGCGCTCGGCGCCGAGGACGCCCGGCTGCGGCTGCTGGCGGCCGGACTGGACGCCTGGGCCGCGGAGAACGTCATCGCCTACCTCGCCGAGCAGCGCGAGGCCTGCGGGCACGTGCCGGACGACCGGACCATCGTCGTGGAGCGCTTCCGCGACGAGTTGGGCGACTGGCGCGTCGTGGTCCACTCCCCGTTCGGCGCGCAGGTGCACGCCCCGTGGGCGCTCGCCCTCGGCGCCCGCCTCGCCGAGCGCTACGGGATGGACGCCCAGGTCATGCACGCCGACGACGGCATCGTGCTGCGCCTGCCGGACGCCGACCTGCTCGGCATGGACCTCCTCGACCACGATCCGGCGCACGTGGCGGCGCCCTCCTTCGAGTTCGACGACGGACAGGCCCCCCTGGGCGCCGCCGACGTCACCTTCGACCAGGGCGAGATCGGCGGGATCGTCACCGACCAGGTGGGCGGCTCCGCCCTGTTCGCCTCCCGTTTCCGCGAGTGCGCCGCCCGCGCCCTGTTGCTGCCGCGCCGCGATCCCGGCCGGCGCACGCCGTTGTGGCAGCAGCGCCAGCGTGCGGCGCAGCTGCTCCAGGTGGCCTCGGAGTTCGGTTCGTTCCCGATCGTGCTGGAGGCCGTACGGGAGTGCCTCCAGGACGTGTTCGACGTGCCGGGGCTCACCGAGCTGATGGGGGACGTCGAGGCGCGGCGGGTCCGTCTGGTCGAGGTCACCACGCCCGAGCCCTCCCCCTTCGCCCGCTCCCTGCTGTTCGGTTACGTCGCCCAGTTCCTCTACGAGGGGGACTCGCCGCTCGCCGAGCGCAGGGCGGCGGCGCTCTCGCTGGACTCCCGGCTGCTGGCCGAGCTGCTCGGCCAGGCGGAGCTGCGCGAACTCCTCGACGCCGAGGTGCTGGAGGAACTGGAGCGCGAGCTGGGGTGGCTCACCGAGGAACGGCGGGCCAAGGACGCCGAGTCGGTGGCCGACCTGTTGCGCCTGCTGGGCCCGCTGACGGAGGCGGAGTTGGCCGCGCGGGGCGCCGAGGCGGCCTGGGCGCGGGAGCTGGAGACGGCCCGGCGGGCCATCCGGGTGCGCATCGGCGGCGCCGAGCACTGGGCCGCGGTGGAGGACGCCGGCCGGCTGCGGGACGCGCTGGGCACGGCGCTGCCGGTCGGGGTGCCGGAGGCGTTCACCGAGCCGGTGAAGGATCCGCTGGGCGATCTCCTGGCCCGGTACGCCCGGACGCACGGACCGTTCACCACGGCCGTCGCGGCGGCCCGCTTCGGCCTGGGCGCGGCGGTGACGGAGGGCGCGCTGCACCGGCTGGCGGCGGCGGGCCGGCTGGTGCAGGGCGAGTTCCATCCGGCGGGCATCGGCCAGGAGTGGTGCGACGCGGCGGTGTTGCGCAGGCTGCGGCGCAGGTCGCTGGCCGCGCTGCGCCAGGAGCTGGAGCCGGTGCCGCCCGCGTCGCTGGCCGTCTTCCTGCCGCAGTGGCAGCACCTGGGCGGCGGACTGCGCGGGATCGACGGGCTGGCCCGGGCGGTGGAGCAGCTCCAGGGCGCGCCGGTCCCGGCGTCGGCGTTGGAGCGGCTGGTGCTGCCCTCGCGGGTGGCGGGCTACGCCCCGGGCCTGCTGGACGAGTTGACGACCAGCGGGGAGGTGGTGTGGGCGGGGGCCGGGGCGCTGGCGGGCAAGGACGGCTGGATCTCCCTGTACCTGGCGGAGGCGGCCCCCCTGTTGCTGCCCGAGCCGCACCCGCTGGAGCTGACGGAGCTGCACCGGGCCGTGCTCGACGCCCTCGCGGGCGGCTACGGCCTCTTCTTCCGCCAGCTCACCGACGCCGTGCGGGCCCACCACCCGGAGGTCTCGGACGCGGCCCTGTCCTCGGTGGTGTGGGACCTCGCCTGGTCGGGCCGGCTGACGAACGACAGCCTGGCGCCGCTGCGGTCCCTGTTGGGCTCGGGCCGCACCGCCGGCGCCACCGCGCACCGGGCCAGGCGTACGGTCCCGCGCGGCCGGTACGGCACGCTGGGGGCCACGGTGACCCGTAGCGGACCGCCCACGGTCTCCGGCCGCTGGTCGCTGCTGCCGGCGCCGGCGCCCGACCCGACGCACCGCGCCCACGCCCTGGCCCGGACGCTGCTGGACCGACACGGCGTGGTCACGCGGGGCGCGGTGGCCGCCGAGGGCGTCGAGGGCGGCTTCAGCGCGGTCTACCGGATCCTGTCGGCGTTCGAGGACAGCGGGCAGGCCCGGCGGGGGTACGTGGTGGAGGGGCTGGGCGCCGCCCAGTTCGCGATGGACGGGGCGGTGGACCGGCTGCGGGCGGCCGAGCGTACGCCGCCCCCGTTGGCGGCGGTGGTCCTCGCGGCCGCCGATCCGGCGAACGCCTACGGCGCGGCCCTGCCCTGGCCGGAGCCGCCGGCCGGGGCCACGCACAAGCCGGGCCGCAAGGCGGGCTCGCTGGTGGTGCTGGTCGACGGGGAGCTGACGCTGTACCTGGAGCGGGGCGGGAAGACGCTGCTGGCGTGGCCGCCGGAGCCGGCGGATCCCCGTCTGGCGGCGGCCGCGGCGGCCCTGGTGGCTGCCTCCCGCTCGGGCGGTCTGCCGACGCTGACGGTGGAGCGGATCAACACGGCGGCGGCCCTGACCTCGCCGTTCGGCTCCGCCCTGGAGACGGCCGGGTTCCACGCCACCCCGCGGGGGCTGCGCCTGCGCGACTGAGCGCGCCCGACGGTATCGACCGCGCATCGTATGTCTTGGGCATGTCACGAGTCGGTCGCCGGTTGCCGGCAGGGCGACCGAATCGCTTATCCGTGCTTTATCAAGGTGATCACACACGTCGCGTTCGACGCAGTGGAACGCACACCACGCAGTGAAACGCACACCACCATGGGGGACAAGAGAAGTGAGCACCATCAGCATGCGCAAGACCACCCTGGCCTCGGTCGGTCTGGCGGTCGCCGGCACCCTCGTCCTGACGGGCTGCAAGGACGGCAACGAAGAGCTCTCCCCCGCCCAGCCCTCGGCGGCCGCGTCGGCCGGCCAGTCCTCCGCCCCCTCCGACCCCGCCGCGCAGCCCGGCACCTCGGCAGCCCCGAGCACCGGCGCGAGCGCCAGTGCCCCGGCCGGCGGCGCCGAGGCGGGCGCGGGCGGCACGGCCAAGTCGGGCCAGACCTTCAAGATCGGCGAGGCCGCGACGGTCCCGTTCAGCTACGGCAACAACAAGGGCGGCCAGATCGCCCTGACCGTCACCGCGATCGAGAAGGGCGACCCGGCCGACCTGGACGTCCTCAAGCTGGGCGACAAGGTCAAGGGGATGATCCCCTACTACATCCGCTACTCGGTCAAGAACACCGGCACGACGGACCTGTCCTACTCCTCCGTGGGCCACATCAAGGGCCTCCTCGGGGACGGATCCGAGGCGCAGGGCGTCTCGATCATCGGCAAGTTCGAGAAGTGCCCGAACGAGTCCCTGCCCAAGGGGTTCACCAACGGCAAGACCCAGACCAGCTGCGCCGTGGCCCTGGCCCCGTCCGCGCAGACCAAGGTCTCCGGCGCCGAGTACTGGGGCGACCCGTACAACTCCCTGAACAAGAACAAGGGCCTCGTCTGGAAGTAGGGGCCCCGGCGCCGCCCACCGGCCGCCCGAGGACCGACCCCCCGGGGCGACGCCCCGCCCCGGGGGCCCTGCGCCCCTCCCCGCCACGACACGACCGCCCCACGAGACCACCGCCCCGACGGCTCCGGCACGACACCCGCCCGGGCTCCCCGCCCCGCCTCAGGGCCCCGCGAGGGACAATGGCGGGGTGCCCGAAGGAGACAGCGTCCACCGCGCGGCGGCCCGCCTGAACGCCGCCCTCGCCGGCAGCCCGCTGACCGTCTTCGACCTGCGCGTCCCCCGCTTCGCCACCGCCGACCTCACCGGCCGCACCACCCTCGATGTCACCCCGCGCGGCAAGCACCTCCTCGCCCGCATCGAAGGCGGCCTCACCCTCCACAGCCACCTGCGCATGGACGGCGCCTGGCACGTCTTCGCCCCCGGCCGGCCGTGGCACGGCGGCCCCGTCCACGAGATCCGGGCCGTGCTGGCCACCGCGCACGCCACCGCCGTCGGCTACCGCCTGCCCGTCCTGGAGCTGCTGCGCACCCGCGACGAGGACCGGGTGGTGGGCCACCTGGGTCCCGACCTCCTCGGCCCCGACTGGGACCCCGCCCGCGCCGCGGCGAACCTCCTGGCCGACCCCGGGCGCCCGCTCGGCGAGGCCCTGCTGGACCAGCGCAACCTGGCGGGCATCGGCAACATCTACAAGGCCGAGCTCTGCTTCCTCGCCCAGGTCACCCCCTGGACCCCGGTCGGCGCGCTCCCCGATCCGCCGACCACCCTGCCCCGCCTGGCGTCCGCCGCGCAGCGCCTGCTGGCCGCGAACATCGGCGACACCGACCGGTCGGGCCGGCGCAACACCACCGGCAGCCGGCGCCCCGGCCGGGAGCTGTTCGTCTACGGCCGCGCCCGCCGCCCCTGCCTGCGCTGCGGCACCCCCGTCCGCGAGGCCCCGCAGGACGACCGCCCCACCTACTGGTGCCCCCGCTGCCAGACGGGGCCGACCCCGAACGACCCCGCCGCATAGTTGACGCCCCGTCAGATCTGCTCGTACGGTCCCGGCATGCCCACACCCCACGCCCCGTACGACCTGACCGGCCGCACCGCCCTCGTCACCGGAGCCGCCGGCGGCATAGGCCGCGCCACCGCCCTCCTCCTCGCCGGCGCCGGCGCGGCCGTGCACTGCGCCGACCGCGACGAGGGGGGCCTCGCCGACACCGTCGACCTGATCGCCGCGGCCGGCGGCCTCGGCCGCGCCCACCCCCTCGACGTCACCGACCGGGCCGCCCTGCGGGCCGCCGTCGCCACCGCGGGCCCCCTCGACGTCACGGCCGCCATCGCGGGGGTCATGCACACGAGCAGCGTCCTGGAGACCACCGACGAGGACCTCGACCGGATCCTCGACATCAACTTCAAGGGAGTCCTGCGCACCTGCCAGGAGGCGGTCCGGTCCATGATCGCGGCCGGCCGGCCCGGTTCGGTGATCACCATGGCCTCCGGCGCCGTGGACGCCGCCCAACCCGGCCTGCTCTGCTACAGCGCGGCCAAGGCGGCGGTGGTCCAGCTGACCAGGACCCTCGCCACGGAGAGCGGCCCGCACGGGATCCGCGTGAACGCGGTCGCTCCGGGGTGGATCCGCACCCCCATGACCGCCCGGCACGACCCCGCGGTCCAGGAACAGACGGAGGCGGCCATGGTCCGGATGTCGCCGCTGCGGCGGGTCGGCGAACCCGAGGACATCGCTCAAGCGGTCCTCTACCTGGCCTCCGACGCCTCTTCGTTCATGACGGGCCAGATCCTTCGCCCGAACGGGGGAGTGTCGATGCCCTGGTGACCTCCCGGCCCCCGCGCGGACGCCGCCCCGCGACGCCCTCGCCCCTCGCCCCGCCGGGCCCCGCGCCCGCCCCGTCGGCACCCCGGGCGGCCTTCCGCGGCCGCCGGGCCACCGGCCGCCAGGGCGCGCAGTGCACCGGCAGGAGCCCCAGCCCCCAGCCGCCCACCGCCACCGCGCCCTCCACGGGCCCGGCCTCGTCCGGCGCCAGCGCCAGCCTCAGGACGGCCCACCACCACAGGGCGCCCACGGCCACCGCGAGGGCCACGGTCGGAGGTATGTGCAGTAACCGCCGCACGGCGACCTCCCAGCGGGCCGGTTCACGGACGGCCCCATCCTCCCGCACCGCCCCCGCGCCCGCACCCAGAACACCCGCGCGGCGCCCCGCCCACGCCCCCGGCACGGCGAAGGGCCCCGGCCGGTGCTTCACGCACCGTCCGGGGCCCTCACCACGCTCACACGCTCACGTGTGCACTCAAGCGGCTACGACGTTCACCGCTTCCACGGGTGCCTTGATGGTCACCCGTTCGGGTCCGCCCGTGACCGAGGCCACGGAGACGGAATTGAGCATCGGGCGCACCGGTGCCGGCACCGGTTCGCTTGCAGCGGCCGACTGCGCAAGCTCCGCCAGCGACAGCTCGTCACTGACTTCGCGCATCAGCTCGGACATCCGTACGTCCAACGCGTCGCAGATCGCGGAGAGCAGCTCGGAGGACGCCTCCTTCTGCCCCCGCTCCACCTCGGAGAGATAGCCGAGAGAAACTCGGGCGGACGAGGAGACTTCGCGCAGAGTACGGCCCTGGCGCTGGCGCTGCCGACGCAGCACGTCACCCAGCAGGCGACGGAGCAGAATCATCGGTGGCTCCCTCCTCTGACCGTGTAGCCGTAACCTTCACGCCCCACCGTACCGCCTCGCGCCGCGGCCGTGCGGGGAGCGATGTCGTGTTCACTCAGGGCTGCAAACATCAAATCCCCCCGTTCTGTTCCGTATCCTGCCCCCGCAGATTCTCGCGGAGTTCGCTCGAGAGAAGTTCGAGCACTGTGCGTGCACTCTCCCTACGGATTTCCGCACGGGAGCCGTTCAACCACAGACGGACCGTTTTCCTGCCCGACGGGCCCGCTACGGCGACGAAAACCGTGCCCACCGGCTGCCCGTCCTGGGGGTCGGGACCGGCCACTCCCGTCGTCGCGATCCCCCACGAAGCGCCCAGCGCACGCCGTACCCCGACGGCCATCTCCTGCGCGACCTGCGCGTTCACCGCGCCGTGCGCCGCCAGCAGTTCCGCGTCCACCCCGAGCACCCGGTGCTTCAGCTCGGTGGCGTAGGCGGTGACCGAGCCGCGGAAGGAGCGCGAGGCCCCGGGCACCGACGTGAGCTCGGCGGCCACCATCCCGCCGGTCAGGGACTCCGCCACCGCGAGGGTCTGGTCACTCTGCGCGAGCAGCCGCAGGACCTCTTCGGCCGCCCGCACGCCGGCTTCCGCCGCGAGCGCGGCGTCCGGCGACTCCCCCGCCCCGTATGTCACCTCTCGGCCCGCTCCGCGGCCAATCCGGCCCGGCGCAGCACGATGGCCTGCCGTACGTAGTCCAGGCCCGTCACGACGGTCAGCACGACGGCCACCGCCATCACCCAGAACCGCAGGGTCGCCAGCGGCCCGGTCAGGGCGAGCACGTACATGCCCACGGCCGTGCCCTGGGCGAGGGTCTTCAGCTTCCCGCCCCGGCTGGCGGGGATCACGCCGTAGCGGATCACCCAGAAGCGCATCAGCGTGATGCCGAGCTCCCGGCCGAGGATCACCCCGGTCACCCACCAGGGCAGCTCGCCGAGCCACGACAGACAGACGAGCGCCGACCCCATGATCGCCTTGTCGGCGATGGGGTCGGCGATCTTCCCGAAGTCGGTGACCAGGTTGTACGTCCGGGCGAGGTGCCCGTCGAAGATGTCCGTGATCATGGCGACGGCGAAGGCCGCCCACGCCAGCGCCCGCCAGACGGGGTCGTATCCCCCGTCGGCGAGCAGCAGCAGGACGAATCCCGGCACGAGCACGAGCCGGATCATCGTCAGGATGTTGGCGATGTTCCACAGGCTGGCCTGGTTGACGGCCGCAGCCCCGAGCTTCGCGCCGGGTACGGGCCGGCGGCCGGTCCCGCCCGCCGCAGATGCCGGGACTCCGGTCATCCGGCCGCCTCCTCAAGATCCACGCCCAGGGGCTCGGCCACGAGGTCCACACCGAGGGTGCCGACCACCTTTGCCGTGACGATACGCCCCGGGACCAGGCCCGTGCCGTCGGTGAAGACGACCTGGCCGTCGGTTTCGGGTGCCTGGTGGGCGGCGCGGCCGTAGGCGCCCTCGCCGTCCTCGTCCAGGGACTCCACGGACTCGACGAGGACCTCCAGGGTCTCCCCGATCCGCTCCTCGGCGCGCTGCGAGGTCAGTTCCTCGGCGAGGCGCTGCATGTGGGCCAGGCGCTCGGCGATCGTGTCCTCGTCGAGCTTGTTCTCGTAGGTGACGGCCTCGGTGCCGTCCTCGTCGGAGTAGCCGAAGACGCCGATGGCGTCGAGCCGCGCGTGGGTGAGGAAACGCTCCAGCTCGGCGAAGTCCGCCTCGGTCTCGCCGGGGAAGCCGACGATGAAGTTGGAGCGGACGCCGGCCTGCGGGGCCTTGGAACGGATGGTGTCCAGCAGCTCCAGGAAGCGGTCGGTGTCACCGAAGCGGCGCATGGCGCGCAGCACGTCGGGGGCCGAGTGCTGGAAGGACAGGTCGAAGTACGGGACGACCTTGGGCGTCGAGGTCAGTACGTCGATCAGGCCGGGGCGCATCTCGGCGGGCTGGAGGTAGCTGACGCGGACGCGCTCGATGCCGTCCACGGCGGCGAGCTCCGGCAGCAGGGTCTCCAGCAGGCGGATGTCGCCGAGGTCCTTGCCGTACGAGGTGTTGTTCTCGGAGACCAGCATGACCTCCTTGACGCCCTGCTCGGCCAGCCAGCGCGTCTCGCCCAGCACGTCGCTGGGGCGGCGCGAGATGAAGGAGCCGCGGAAGGACGGGATGGCGCAGAAGGAGCAGCGGCGGTCGCAGCCGGAGGCGAGCTTGACCGAGGCGACCGGGCTCTTGTCCAGGCGGCGGCGCAGGGGCGCGCGGGGCCCGGAGGCGGGCGCGAGGCCGTCGGGGAGGTCGGCGGGCGCGGGGGCCGGCTCCTCGGCGGGCGCCTGCGCGTGGCCGGGCAGGGACACGTCGGCGCTCTGGCGCTCGGCGGGGCTGATCGGCAGCAGCTTGCGGCGGTCGCGCGGGGTGTGGGCCTCGACGCTGCCACCGTTGAGGATGGTCTGGAGGCGGTTGGAGATGTCGGCGTAGTCGTCGAAACCGAGGACTCCGTCGGCTTCGGGGAGCGCTTCGGCGAGTTCCTTGCCGTAGCGCTCGGCCATGCAGCCGACGGCGACGACGGCCTGGGTCTTGCCGTGATCCTTGAGATCGTTGGCTTCCAGCAGGGCGTCTACGGAGTCCTTCTTGGCGGCTTCGACGAAGCCACAGGTGTTGACGACGGCCACATCCGCGTCGGAGGCGTCCTCGACGAGCTCCCAGCCATCCGCCGCCAAGCGGCCTGCGAGCTCCTCCGAGTCCACCTCGTTACGGGCGCAGCCAAGAGTGACAAGGGCGACGGTACGGCGTTCGGGCATGGACTCAAGACTACTTCGTCCCGGCGCCGACCCCCGCCTCACGTCCCCCGACAGCAAGATCCCCGGGGCCGGCGGCCGGTGCCGCGCGGGATCCCGGGGATCTGGAATTTCTCGTTCCGTGCTGGTCAGCCCGCCTGGGCCTGGCCCTCGGCCGGGTCGTTCCTGGTGTAGGTGAGACGTTCGACCTGTCCCGGCTGGAAGTCGTCCTTGATCTCCTTGCCGTTCACGAACAGCTTGACGGCCCCGGCGTCGCCGAGTACGAGGTCGACGGACTCCTTGTCGGTGAACGTCTTCGACTCGCCCTGCGCGAGGGTGCCGTCGAACAGCAGTCGGCCGCTGTGGTCCTTCGCGGAGATCCAGCTCTCGCCGGTGTCGGCCGTCAGGACGACCGTGACGAGGTCCTTGGGAGCCGCCGCGATGGCGCTGTCCGAGGGCTCCGGCTTGGGCGCCCGCGGGGTCTGCCCGGTGGTGTCGGCCGGCTTCCCCGCGGGCTGCTGGGGCTGCGTGGCCGGCTTTCCCGCGGGTCGGGCGGCGGCGGAACCTTCCGCCACGGGTCGCTTGCCGCCGTCGTCGCCGCCGCCGAAGGCCGTGAAGCCCACGAAGCCGATCACGGCGACGATGGCGGCGACCATGGCGGCGGTCCAGTTGGGTCGCTGCCGTTCGGGACGGATGCGCTCGGCGTCGAACATCGGCGCGGCGGGGGTGGGTGCCGGCCGACCGCCGTGGGCCGCGTCGTAGCTCTCGATCAGGGGTGCCGGATCGATGTCGACGGCGCGGGCGAGGGTACGGATGTGGCCTCGGGCGTAGACGTCGCCACCGCACCGCGTGAAGTCGTCCTCCTCGATCGCGTGCACGATCGGGATGCGCACGCGGGTGGTGGAACTGACCTCGTCGACGGTGAGCCCGGCGGCGATCCGGGCCTTCTTGAGGACCGTCCCGATGGACGGTTCCTCGGCGGGGGGCTTGACGAGGCGGTCCTCGGACCGGTCGTCGGTCGAAGGCCGCTCTTCTTCGGGGGAGTTGGCGTTGCCGATGGACACGTGGGCGCCTTTCGAGCGTGTAGCCACCTGCTGGATTACCAGTCTAGGGGGGTGACGAAAGGGTGGGGCAACCGGAGGGTCCGCTCCCTACGCCATCCGAATGGCTTCGGGAACACCCGCGGCTGCCTCCCTCAACTTGACGCACGCCCAAGGGAAACGGTTGCCCGCGGATCCCATACGGTCGAGTGAGCCCGGCGGGCGCCGTCCGGTCCCTGTTCCCCCCGCGGTCCCCCGCCGTCGCCCCCGCCCCCGCGCGAGCCCCCCGCCCCGGCCCTACGCCGGGCCCTCGCCCCGGATCACCGCGAGCACCCCGTCCAGTTCGTCCGGCTTGACCAGTACGTCGCGCGCCTTCGAACCCTCGCTCGGGCCGACGACCCCCCGCGACTCCATGAGGTCCATCAACCGCCCGGCCTTGGCGAAGCCCACCCGCAGCTTGCGCTGGAGCATCGAGGTGGAGCCGAACTGGGTGGAGACCACCAGCTCCGCCGCCTGGCACAGCAGGTCGAGGTCGTCGCCGATCTCCTCGTCGATCTCCTTCTTCTGCTTCTGCCCGACGGTCACGTCGTCCCGGAAGACGGGCGTCATCTGCTGCTTGCAGTGCCCGACGACCGCCTGGACCTCCTCCTCGGTGACGAAGGCGCCCTGGAGGCGGATCGGCTTGTTCGCACCCATCGGCAGGAACAGCCCGTCACCCTTGCCGATCAGCTTCTCCGCGCCGGGCTGGTCCAGGATGACGCGGCTGTCGGCGAGCGAGGAGGTCGCGAAGGCGAGCCGCGAGGGCACGTTCGCCTTGATCAGTCCGGTCACCACGTCCACCGAGGGGCGCTGGGTGGCGAGCACCAGGTGGATGCCCGCCGCGCGGGCGAGCTGGGTGATGCGGACGATCGAGTCCTCCACGTCGCGCGGGGCGACCATCATCAGGTCCGCGAGCTCGTCGACGATCACCAGCAGGTACGGGTACGGGTTGAGCTCGCGCTCGCTGCCCGGCGGCAGGGTGATCTTGCCGTCCCGGATGGCCTGGTTGAAGTCGTCGATGTGCCGGAAGCCGAAGGCGGCCAGGTCGTCGTAGCGGAGGTCCATCTCCTTGACCACCCACTGCAGGGCCTCGGCGGCCCGCTTCGGGTTGGTGATGATCGGCGTGATCAGGTGCGGGATGCCCTCGTAGGCGGTCAGCTCGACCCGCTTGGGGTCGACCAGCACCATCCGCACCTCCTCCGGGGTGGCCCGCACCATGATCGAGGTGATCAGGCAGTTGATGCAGGAGGACTTGCCGGAGCCGGTGGCGCCCGCGACCAGGACGTGCGGCATCTTCGCGAGGTTGGCCATGACGTAGCCGCCCTCGACGTCCTTGCCGAGCGCGACCAGCATCGGGTGGTCGTCCTCGGCGGCGTCCGCGAGGCGCAGGACGTCACCCAGGTTGACCATCTCGCGGTCGGTGTTCGGGATCTCGATGCCGACGGCCGACTTGCCCGGGATCGGGCTGATGATGCGCACGTCCGGGGAGGCCACGGCGTAGGCGATGTTCTTCGCCAGCGCCGTGATCCGCTCGACCTTGACCGCCGCGCCGAGCGTGACCTCGTAGCGGGTGACCGTCGGCCCCCGGGTGAAGCCGGTGACCTGCGCGTCGACCTTGAACTCGGTGAAGACGTTCGTCAGCGAGGCGACGACCGCGTCGTTCGCTGCGCTGCGGGTCTTGCCGGGCCCGCCCTTCTCCAGCAGGTCCAGCGAGGGCAGCGCGTACGTGATGTCCCCGCGCAGCTGGAGCTGCTCGGCGCGCGGCGGCAGCGGCTGGGCCGGCGGCGGCGTCTTCGTCAGGTCGGGCACCGACAGCGTCCCGGACACCGCGGCGGTCCGCTCGTGCGGCGCGTCGCGGTCCTCGGCGGCGCCCGGGGGCGGACCGGCCGCCACGGTGGGCGGCACGGCGGGCGTGGCGGGGGGCGCGGTGGGGGGCGCAGTGGGCACGGGCGGGACCTCCGCCCGCGCGGGCGGCACGGGGGCGGTGATCTCCACGCCGTCGCGCTCGCCGGAGATGCCCTGGGTGAGGTCGGCGACCAGCGCGGACGGCGGCAGTCCTCCGTAGACGGCCCCGTCCAGCGCGGCGGCGGCCGCCGCGGCCACGTCGACGGCGTCCATCTCGCGCTCCCCCGGCCGCCCGGCGCCGCGCCGCGGCCGGCGCCGACGGGCCAACGCGGCCTCCTCGGCGGCGTCGACCGGGTCCTCCGGCGCGCCCGGCGCCCCGGTACGGGCGCGCCACTGTTCGGCGTCGTGGCGGTCCTGCCGGTCGCGGCCGGCGCCCTCGGGCTCCCCGTACCCCTCGTCGTACTCGTTCGGCGCGATGATCCCCAGGCGGATGCCCAGCTTCCGCAGGCGCTGCGGGATGGCGTTGACCGGGGTCGCGGTGACCACGAGCACCCCGAACAGCGTGAGCAGCACCAGCATGGGCACCGCCAGCGGGGCGCCCATGGTGAAGATGAGCGGCTTGGAGGCGCCCCAGCCGATGAGCCCGCCCGCGTTCTGCATGGCGGTGGTGCCCTCGTCGCGGCCCGGCGCCCCGCAGGCGATGTGCACGAGCCCGAGGACCCCGACCACCAGGGCGGACAGGCCGACGCCGATGCGGCCGTTGGCGTCCGTCTGCTCGGGGTGGCGGATGAAACGTGCCGCCATGACGGCGAGCAGGATCGGCACGAGCAGGTCGAGCCGGCCGAAGGCGCCGGTGACCAGCATCGTCACCAGGTCCCCGACGGGCCCGCTGAGGTTCGACCAGGTGCCGGCGGCGACGATCAGCGCGAGCGCCAGCAACAGCAGCGCGACGCCGTCCTTGCGGTGGGCCGGGTCCAGGTTCTTGGCACCGCGACCGACACCGCGCAGGACCGCGCCGACGGCGTGCGCGATGCCGAGCCAACAGGCGCGCACCAACCGCAGCACGCCCCCGGTCGGGGACGGCGCCGGTTTGGCGGCGACCTTCTTGACCGGGGGACGCTTGGCCGCCGCGGCCTTCTTCGCGGGCGGCTTGCGGGCGGGAGCAGCCTTCTTGGCCGGCGCCGTCGTACGGCCGGTGCGGCCCTTCGCGGCGCCGGCGGTGCTCGGGGAACCCTTGCCGGACGTACTTGAGGCCATGGGGCCGAGGTTACCGGTGCGCACGCCGGTGGACACGCGTGCCCACCCCTTCACCCGTTCGTGTCGCCCCGTACGTACGCGCTTTGACGCCGCACCAGACCTGACGCCCACCCAGACGGATCCCGGTCGAAGCCCGTTCGCGGGGTCGCGCACGGCGCGACCCCGGCCGCGCGCCCCGGGGGAAGACCGCCGCTCAGCCCTGCGCGGGCAACACCGGCGCGACCCCGCCGGTACCCGGCTCCAGCGCATCCAACGCCCGCCGCAGCCCCGTCAGCTTGCGCTCCAGATGGGCGGCCGTCGCCACCACCGCGGCCTCGGCCGAGTCCTCGCCGAGCTGCTTGGTCAGCGCCTCCGCCTGCTCCTCCACCGCCGCGAGCCGCGCGGAGAGCTCGGCCAGCAGGCCGGCCGTCTCCTTGCTGCCGTCACCGTTGGACCCGCCGCCCTCCAGTTGCAGGCGCAGCAGCGCCGCCTGCTCCCTCAGCTGGCAGTTCTTCGTGTACAGCTCCACGAAGACCGAGACCTTGGCGCGCAGCACCCACGGGTCGAAGGGCTTCGAGATGTAGTCCACCGCGCCCGCCGCGTACCCGCGGAAGGTGTGGTGGGGACCGTGGTTGATCGCGGTGAGGAAGATGATCGGGATGTCCCGGGTACGCTCGCGCCGCTTGATGTGCGCGGCCGTCTCGAACCCGTCCATTCCCGGCATCTGGACATCCAGCAGGATGACCGCGAAATCGTCCGTCAGCAGCGCCTTGAGCGCTTCCTCCCCCGACGACGCCCGGACCAGTGTCTGATCGAGCGCGGAGAGGATGGCCTCCAGCGCCAGCAGATTCTCCGGCCGGTCGTCGACCAGGAGGATCTTGGCCTTCTGCACCATGCCCTGTCCTCCTCGCCCCGGCATGGGGCCTCCCCGGCTCCTGGCTCCGGCCTGTGCGCCGGGCCCCGCCCCAGAGGACGGCATCCTTGAGCCGTCCGTCCTTGTGCCGGTCATCGTAGCCCCAGTCCCGAGATCGCCACACCCTGTCACCAAGATGTCACTGTGCACGAAGCGGAAACGTGACGGGAGGGCGGAAGGTTCCCCCGCGCCCTCCCGTCTTCACGGACCCGTCATCCGTCCCCGCGCATGTGCCCTTCCATCACCGACAGCAGGTAATCGGGCTCCACGGGCTTGGTGACGTAGTCGGAGGCCCCGGAGTCGATGGCCTTCTCCCGGTCGCCCTTCATCGCCTTCGCCGTCAGCGCGATGATCGGCAGCCCCGCGAACTGCGGCATCCGCCGGATCGCCGAAGTCGTCGCGTACCCGTCCATCTCCGGCATCATGATGTCCATCAGGACCACCGCCACGTCGTCGTGCTGCTCCAGGACCTCGATGCCCTCCCGCCCGTTCTCGGCGTAGAGGACCGCCAGCCCGTGCTGCTCCAGCACGCTCGTCAGCGCGAAGACGTTGCGCACGTCGTCGTCCACGATCAACACCCGCTCACCGTGGAAGTCGTAGTTCCGCGGCGGCGTCGGCAAAGGCTCCTGCGCCTCCCACGCCTCGCCGTCCGACTGCCCCGGCACCTCGGTGCGCGGCAGCGCGGCGGGCACCGGCTTGCGGCGCCGCCGGAACAGCGCCGACGAACCCTGCCCCCCGGACTCCGCCGCCGGCAGCGCCGGCCGCACCGGCGCCGCGTCGCGGGAGAACGCTCCCGCGACGGGCACCTCGGCCGAAGCGGCCGGCAGCTCCGGCATCCGCTCCCCCGCCTCCTCGACCGCCCTGCGGTACTCCCCGCGCGCCCCGCCCGGGGTGGGCGGCGCGTACCCCTGCGGCGGCAGCTCGCTCGGGTGCAGCGGCAGGTAGAGCGTGAACGTCGACCCCCGGCCGGGCTCGCTCGCCGCGTGGATCTCCCCGCCCAGCAGCCGGGCGATCTCCCGGCTGATGGACAGCCCGAGACCGGTGCCGCCGTACTTGCGGCTCGTGGTCCCGTCGGCCTGCTTGAACGCCTCGAAGATCACCAGCATCTTGCTCTCGGCGATCCCGATGCCGGTGTCCGTCACCGAGAAGGCGATCAGGTCCGCGTCCGCGTCGCGCAGCGAACCGGCCTCCAGCAACTGCTCCCGGATCGCCGTCGGCACGTCGCCGCCGGCCGGGCGGATGACCAGCTCCACCGCCCCGTTGTCGGTGAACTTCACCGCGTTCGACAGCAGGTTGCGCAGCACCTGCAGGAGCCGCTGCTCGTCGGTGTGCAGGGTCGCCGGCAGCTCCGGGGAGACCCGTACCGAGAAGTCGAGCCCCTTCTCCGCGGTCAACGGCCGGAAGGTGGCCTCCACGTAGTCGACCAGCTGCACCAGCGCGATCCGGGTCGGCGAGACGTCCATCTTCCCGGCCTCGACCTTCGACAGGTCGAGGATGTCGTTGATCAGCTGGAGCAGGTCGGAACCCGCGCCGTGGATGGTCTCGGCGAACTCCACCTGCTTCGGCGACAGGTTCTCGTCGGCGTTGTCGGCGAGCAGCTTGGCCAGGATCAGCAGCGAGTTGAGCGGCGTGCGCAGCTCGTGCGACATGTTCGCCAGGAACTCGCTCTTGTAGCGCATCGAGACCGCGAGCTGCTCCGCCCGCTCCTCCAGGACCTGGCGGGCCTCCTCGATCTCGGTGTTCTTCACCTCGATGTCCCGGTTCTGCTGGGCCAGCAGCTCGGCCTTCTCCTCCAGCTCCGCGTTGGCGGCCTGGAGGGCCTTCTGCCGGTTCTCCAACTCGTCCGACCGCTCGCGCAGCTGCTCGGTCATCTCCTGCGACTGCTTGAGGAGCACCTCCGTCTTGGAGTTGACGGAGATCGTGTTGACGCTCGTCCCGATCATCTCGGCGATCTGGCTGAGGAAGTCCTTCTGGATCTGCGTGAACGGCTGGAAGGAGGCCAGCTCGATGACGCCCAACGTCTTCCCCTCGAACAGCACCGGCAGGACGATCACGTGCGCCGGCGGCGCCTCGCCCAACCCCGAGGAGATCTTCAGGTAGCCGGGCGGGGTGTTCTCCACCAGGATGGTCCGCTTCTCCTCGGCGACCGTCCCGATCAGCCCCTCGCCCGGCCGGAAGGAGATGGGCATCTGGCTTCCGGCGTACGCGTAGCTCCCGCGCATCCGCAGCTCGTACGAGCCCTCCCCGGCTCCCTCCGCCCCGATCTCGGCACCGCCGCCCGTGGGCAGCGCCAGGAAGAAGGCACCGTGCTGCGCGGCGACCACCGGGGTCAGCTCGCTCATGATCAGCGAGGCCACGTCGTCCAGCTCCCGGCGCCCCTGCATGAGCGCGGAGATCCGGGCGAGGTTGCCCTTGAGCCAGTCCTGCTCCTTGTTGGCCAAGGTGGTGTCGCGCAGGTTCACGATCATCGTGTTGATGTTGTCCTGGAGCACCTGGATCTCACCGGCCGCGTCCACGTCGACCTTCAGGCTCAGGTCGCCCCGGGTGACCGCCGTCGCCACGGCCGCGATCGCCCGCACCTGACGGGTGAGGTTCCCGGCCATCTCGTTCACCGACTCGGTGAGGTCGCGCCAGGTCCCGTCGACGTCGCGGACCCGGGCCTGACCGCCGAGGATGCCCTCGGTGCCCACCTCACGGGCCACCCGCGTCACCTGGTCGGCGAACGACGACAGCTGGTCGACCATCGTGTTGATCGTCGTCTTCAGTTCCAGGATCTCGCCGCGCGCGTCGATGTCGATCTTCTTGGTCATGTCGCCCTTGGCGATGGCGGTCGTGACCATGGCGATCTGCCGCACCTGACCGGTGAGGTTGGAGGCCATGAAGTTCACCGAGTCCGTGAGGTCCTTCCACGTGCCCGAGACCCCCGGCACGTGCGCTTGACCGCCCAGCCGGCCCTCCGTACCCACCTCACGCGCCACGCGCGTGACCTCGTCCGCGAACGACGACAGCGTCTTGACCATCGTGTTCACCGTGTCGGCGAGCTGCGCGACCTCGCCGCGCGCCTCGACGGTGACCTTCTTCGTCAGATCGCCGTTGGCGACGGCCGCCGACACCTGCGAGATGTTGCGCACCTGAGAGGTCAGGTTGTTCGCCATCAGGTTGACGTTGTCGGTCAGGTCCTTCCAGATGCCGGTCACCCCGCGCACCCGCGCCTGACCGCCCAGGATGCCCTCGGAGCCCACCTCACGGGCCACCCGCGTCACCTGCTCCGCGAAGGACGACAGCTGGTCGACCATCGTGTTCACGGTGGTGACCAGTTCGAGGATCTCGCCCTTGGCGTCGACGGTGATCTTCTTCGACAGGTCGCCGGTGGCGACCGCCGTGGTCACCTCCGCGATGTTGCGCACCTGCGAGGTCAGGTTGTTCGCCATGAAGTTGACGGACTGCGTGAGGTCCTTCCAGGTCCCGGAGACCCCCTTCACCTCGGCCTGACCGCCCAGGATGCCCTCGGTGCCCACCTCACGGGCCACCCGCGTCACCTGCTCCGCGAAGTTCGAGAGCTGGTCGACCATCGTGTTGAGGGTGTTCTTCAGCTCCAGGATCTCGCCGCGCGCGTCCACGTCGATCTTCTGCGACAGGTCACCGCGCGCCACCGCCGTCGCGACCTGCGCGATGTTGCGGACCTGCGAGGTCAGGTTCCCCGCCATGCCGTTCACCGAGTCGGTCAGGTCGCGCCACACCCCGGCCACGCCCGGCACCTGCGCCTGACCGCCGAGCCGACCCTCCGTACCCACGTCCCGGGCGACCCGGGTCACCTGCTCCGCGAACGCCGACAGCTGGTCCACCATCGTGTTGATGGTGTTCTTCAGCTCCAGGATCTCGCCGCGCGCGTCCACGTCGATCTTCTGCGACAGGTCACCGCGCGCCACCGCCGTCGTCACCTGCGCGATCTGGCGCACCTGCGAGGTCAGGTTCCCCGCCATGAAGTTGACGGAGTCCGTCAGCTCCTTCCAGGTGCCCGACACCCCCTCCACCCGGGCCTGACCGCCCAGCCGGCCCTCCGTACCCACGTCCCGCGCCATCCGCGTGACCTGGTCGGCGAACGACGACAGCTGGTCCACCATCGTGTTCACGGTGTTCTTCAGCTGGAGCATCTCGCCCGAGACGTCGACGGTGACCTTCTGCGACAGATCGCCGTTCGCGACCGCCGTCGTCACCTGCGCGATGTTGCGCACCTGCCCCGTCAGGTTGCGGAAGGCGGTGTTCACCGAGTCGGTGAGGTCCTTCCACGTCCCCGCCGCACCCGGCACCTGCGCCTGACCACCGAGCTCACCCTCGACACCGACCTCACGGGCCACCCGGGTCACTTCGGAACCGAAGGACTGGAGCTGGTCCACCATCGTGTTGACGGTGTTCTTCAGCTCCAGCATCTCGCCGGCCACGTCGACGGTGACCTTCTGCGACAGATCGCCGTTCGCGACCGCCGTCGTCACCTGCGCGATGTCGCGCACCTGCGTCGTGAGGTTGCGGAAGACCGTGTTCACCGAGTCGGTGAGGTCCTTCCACGTCCCCGCCGCACCCGGCACCTGCGCCTGACCACCGAGCAGACCCTTCGCCCCGACCTCACTGGCCACGCGCGTGACCTCGTCCGCGAAGGTCCGCAGCGTCTCGGTCATCTGGTTGATCGTCTCGGCGAGCTGCGCCACCTCGCCGCGCGCGCTCACCCGCACCTTCTGCGACAGGTCACCGTTCGCGACCGCCGTCGTCACCTGCGCGATCCCGCGCACCTGGGCGGTCAGGTTGCCCGCCATCGTGTTGACGGAGTCGGTCAGGTCCTTCCACACGCCCGCGACCCCGGGCACCTTCGCCTGGCCGCCCAGCTCCCCCTCGGTACCCACCTCACGGGCCACCCGCGTCACCTCGGAGGAGAACGAGGACAGCTGGTCCACCATCGTGTTCACGGTGTTCTTCAGCTGGAGCATCTCGCCGGCCACGTGCACCGTGACCTTGCGCGACAGATCGCCCTTGGCCACCGCCGTCGTCACGAGGGCGATGTCACGCACCTGGGCGGTGAGCCGGTACGCCATCGTGTTGACGGAGTCGGTCAGGTCCTTCCACGAACCGGACATCCCGCGCACCTGGGCCTGACCGCCGAGCTTGCCCTCGGTGCCGACCTCCAGCGCGACCCGCGTCACCTCGTCGGTGAACGCGGACAGCTGGTCGACCAGGTTGTTGACCGTACGCCCGACCTTCAGGAACTCCCCGCGCAGCGGGTGCCCCACCCCGTCCGGACTCTTCGTCCGCAGGTCCATCCGCTGGTCCAGGTCGCCCTCGGCCACCGCCGACAGCACCCGGCCCACCTCGGACACCGGCCGGGCGAGATCGTCCACGAGCTGGTTCGAGGCGTCGATCGCCGCCGCCCAGGACCCCTCGCAGGCCCCCGTCTCCAGCCGCTCGCTCAGCTTGCCCTCACGGCCCACCGTCCGCCGGACCCGGGACAGCTCCCCGGTCAGGTGGAGGTTGCGGTCGGCGACCTCGTTGTAGACGGCGGCGATCTCCGCCATCACGCCCTCGCCGGACACCGTCAGCCGCTTGCGGAAGTTCCCGTCCCGCATCGACACCAGTGCCGTGAGCAACCGGTTCAGAGCGGCGGTATCGACCTCCGTCGTCCCGTTCCGCCGGGCGCGTCCGCCCTTCGGGCGCGTTCCCGTACGACGCACCGCCGCGCCAGACTCCACCGTGTCCCTCCCGAAAGGGTCGACCGCTGTTCCACCGGACATCCGAATATCCAGATCCCGGCTCTTCAAGCCTGCCCAGTGTTTCACCCCGGCCGAACACGGCCATAACACTTCGGCACCATCGCACACGGGCCGCACCCTGCGGGTGGAATCCCGTACGACGGCCTCCTGGCGCCCGCGAAGGTAAGTAACCTGGCATCCGATGTCCAACCGCGTCGAAGGAGACTCGTGATCACGGCACGGGCGGCTGCCAGTTTCGACCCTCAAGGGCGCTCGGTCGCCGCCGCCCGCGCGTTCGTCCGCGACACCCTGCACGGCTGGGGCTTCGCCGACATCGTCGACGACGCCGTGGTGCTCACCAGCGAGCTCGTCACGAACGCCGTCGTCCACGCCGGCACCCGCGCCGAGGTCCTGTGCCTGCGCGCCGAGGACGGCGTACGCGTCGAGGTCGCCGACCGCTACCCCGAGCGCGAGCTCCCCCTCCAGCCGCCCGGCCGGCTCCCGTACGCCGACGCCGACCGCGAGAGCGGCCGCGGCCTCATGCTGTGCGCCGCCCTCGCCACCCGCTGGGGCGTCGAGTACACCGCCACGCAGAAACACGTGTGGTTCCGCCTCGACCTGCCGGACCGGCCGGTCGGTACCCGCTCGGCGGGGCCCGTCGTCCCGGACAGCTTCCTGCCCCTGGCCGAGAGCCGGGTCCGGGTCGCCGTCCTCCAGATCGACGCCGCCGACCAGGTCCGCGCCTGGAACGACGACGCCGAGAACATCTTCGGCTACCCCGCCGAGAAGGTCGTCGGCCGCCCGCTCGCCGAACTGGCCGCCTGGCCCCAGACCCCCGGCACCGGCACCGGCATCGCCGAGGCCCTGCGCCTGTCCCGCTGGGAGGGCAGCTACGGCATCCGCGGCGCCGACGGCCGCGTGATCCCCGTCTACGCCTCCCACCTGCGCGTCCGCGACGCCCACGGCGAGCCGTCCATCGTCTGCCTCCTCGTCCACGACGACGAGCGCGCCCTGCTCCAGAGCCCCGTACGCGTCGCCTCCTCCGACGGCTCCCCGCACTCCGAGCCCCGCCCCGCGGACCCCTTCGAGGTGTTCATCGGCTCCCCCGCCCCCGACGACCTCGACGGCCTCCTCCAGCGCACGGTGGAGCGGGCCCGCGACATGCTCGACGCGGACGCCGCCTTCCTCCTGCTGGCCACCGACGACGAGACGGAACTGGAGGTCCGGGCCACGACCGGCCTGCCCTCCACCCGCCAGCGCTTCGCCCGCGTCCCCGTCGAGGCCGGCACCGCCCGCTACGGCTCCGCCCGCATGCCCGCCGTCCACGACGACCTCACGGCCGTCCCCGGAGCCATCCCGCTCCTGGAGTCCACCGGCATGCGCTCGGTGATCACCGTGCCCCTCAAGGTCGAGGGCCGCCTCACGGGCTCCCTCGGCGTCGCCGCGGAAGGCCCCGGCCTCTACGACAACGAGGACGCCCTGCGCCTCCAGTTCGCCGCGGACCGCATCGCCCTCGCCGTCGAGTCCGCCCGCCTCGGCGAGCTGGAACGCCTGCGCCGCGGCTCCCTCTCCTTCCTCGTCGAGGCCTCCGACCTGCTGGCCGGCACCCTCGACCGGGACCAGACGCTGGCCCTCATGGCCCAGATGACCGTCCCCACCCTGGCCACCTGGTGCGCCGTCTACACCATCGCCGACCAGGCCTCCGACCCCTACCTCGCCTACGTCCTCCACGAGGACGAGGAACGCATCGACGGCCTGAAGGCCCTCCTGGCACAGGTGGATCCGCCCGAGCCGGTCCGCGAGGCGGGCGCCCGCCCCTGGCCCGCCGCCACCTCCGCCGTCGGCGGGGACACGGTGGTCCTGCCGCTCCTGGCCCGCAACCGGGTCATCGGCATGCTCACCCTCGGCCGCCCCCACGAGGAGCACTTCCGCCAGGAGATCCTCGAACTGGCCGACGACCTCTCCCGCCGGGCCGCGCTCGCCCTGGACAACGCCCGCCTCTACTCCGAGCGCACCGCGATCAGCCGCTCGCTCCAGCGCAGCCTGCTGCCGCCCGGCTCCCCCGCAATCCCCGGTATGGAGGTCGAGGTCATCTACCGCGCGGCCGGCGAGGGCAACGAGGTCGGAGGCGACTTCTACGACGTCTTCCCGATCCGCGACGGCGCGTACGGCTTCGCCATCGGCGACGTCTGCGGCACCGGCCCCGAGGCGGCCGCGGTCACGGGCCTCGCCCGCCACGCCCTGCGCCTCCTGGCCCGCGAGGGCCTCGGCGGCCCCGCGGTCCTGGAGCGGCTGAACGCGGCCATCCTCGACGAGGGCGCCCGCAGCCGCTTCCTCACCCTCCTCTACGGCGAGCTGCACCCCCAGCCCGACGGCGGCGCCCTGATGAAGGTCGTCTGCGCCGGCCACCCCCTCCCGCTGCGCCTGCGCCCGGACGGTGAGGTCACCCCGTACGCGGAGCCGCAGCCCCTGCTGGGCGTGATCGACGACCTCGACCTCTACGAGCAGACCCTCACCCTGGACCCGGGCGACGTCCTGCTGTGCGTCACCGACGGGGTCACCGAACGCCGCGAGGGCAGCCGCATGCTCGGCGACGACGGCCTGGCCGAGGTCCTCACGACCTGTACGGGCCTGACCGCCGGCGCCGTCGCCTCCCGCGTCCTGCGCGCCGTTGAGCGCTTCGCGGCCGAGCCCGCCTCGGACGACATGGCCATCCTGGCCTTCCGCGTCCCCCACCAGCGCGAGGCCACGTAAGGGGTCCCGCGCCGTCGTTCAGGCGGTGTCGCGACGGGTCGGCTCGACGCCGAGCACGTCGCGCACGTAGTTCTCCACGAATCCGGGGAGCCACGGGTCGGCCGCCATCGCCCGGAAGACGTCCAGGAGTTCTTCGTCGGCCTCGGCGGTCAGCAGGACGATCCGCCAGGTGTTCGTCGGCCGCTCCTCGGTACCCGCCACCCCGTGCTGTACGTGGAACAGCGGCTGCCCCGTGTCCGCCTTCAGCAGGTCGCCCCGCGCGTCGGGAAGTTCCGCCCGCCCCAGGAAGGTGACGACCTGTCGTTCGTGGTCGAGCCACACCTCCTCGAGCACGAGCCCGTACCGCTCGGGGTCGCGCCACAGCTTCTGGCTCGACTTCCTGACGAAGCGGTCGCCCAACTCGCCGCCCGACCGCCCGGGCACCCAGGCCTCCGCGGTCCCCTCCTCCACGACGTACGGGATGAAGGACGCGGGATCTCCGGCCTTCCGTACTTCCATGTCCCAGAGCGAGGCCCGTGTCAGGAGCACCGGCCGCTCGGTCGCGTACCGCTCCGCGAGCACGCGGTTCACGTCCACGGCCGGCAACTCCACCCGCGTGTGGCGGGCGTCGTTCCAGGCCCTGTCGAACTCGACCTCAGCCTCTTCCCGTCGCTGCATTCCCTCGTCCTCCCCTTCGATGGCGTCGCACCGAGAACGAGGCTAGAACGCAAGAAAGGCCCCCGCCTGTTGGCGGGGGCCTTTTTGTCAAGTCAGAGCCCTTTAACGGAATCGAACCGTTGACCTTCTCCTTACCATGGAGACGCTCTACCGACTGAGCTAAAAGGGCGGGTTGTTCGGCGGCGTCCTACTCTCCCACAGGGTCCCCCCTGCAGTACCATCGGCGCTGAAAGGCTTAGCTTCCGGGTTCGAAATGTAACCGGGCGT
>NZ_JBVJMA010000003.1:619868-645039 GCF_055584445.1 Streptomyces sp. NPDC103540 | reverse complement strand
AACGGACGCTTCCTTTGTACTCACCCTCTCGGGCTTTCCTCCGGGCTTTCGTTCTGTGTTCTTGCGTTTCCGACTCTATCAGACTCTTTCGGGCCTGACTCCCAGTCAGCGGGGTTTGTCTTCCGGGCTGTTGGGCCCTTCCGAC
Organism: Streptomyces sp. NPDC103540; assembly: GCF_055584445.1. NCBI lineage: Bacteria > Bacillati > Actinomycetota > Actinomycetes > Kitasatosporales > Streptomycetaceae > Streptomyces > Streptomyces sp. NPDC103540. The sequence continues at coordinate 644,894 of NZ_JBVJMA010000003.1, read as the reverse complement.
TCCTGAACTCTAGCGGATTTCCCCGGCAACCGATAATCGGGCCTTCGGAAATGAATTCGGACATGCCGAATGCGTTCCCAGTGGGAGATCGTGCTGAGTAGGTTGCCGCAACGAGGCGGCGGATTCGTTGACGCCAGAACCTTTCGGCTCTGGGACAACTCGAAGAACCTTACGGACTGGTGAAGTCCGTGTCAACCTCCGAGGTCAACCCCGTGGTCAGCCCCGGGACTGGAGGTCCTCCACGCGGTCCAGGAGGCGGGTGAGCATGTCTCCCAGGACTCCGCGCTCGGCGGTGGAGAGGTCCTGGAGGAGGTCCTCCTCGAACACCGTGGCCGCGCGCATCGCGTCCAGCCACTTGCTCCGGCCCTCGTCCGTCAGCTCCACGATCACGCGGACGCGGTTGGACTCGTCCCGTTCCCGGGTGACCAGGCCCTCCGCCGTCATGCGGTCGATCCGGTGTGTCATCGCGGCCGGCGTGAGGCCGAGCTGCTTCGCCAGCTCGCTCGGGCCCATCCGGTAGGGCGCCCCGGAGATGACGAGGGCCTTGAGGACCTCCCACTCCGCGTTGCTGATGCCCAGGGCCGCCGTCTGGCGTCCGTACGCGACGTTCATGCGGCGGTTCAGTCGGCTCAGGGCCGAGACCACCTTCTCGACCTGGGGGTCGAGGTCCTGGAATTCGCGCTGGTAGACGGCGATCTGCTCGTCGAGGCTCGGCTCGGGGACGGGCACGGCGCCGTCGGGGGTGTCACCCATGCCTCGAAGTATGGCACGAGCTCGTTGGCGTCTAACTCCTTCGGTGTGTAGTGTTAAGGCTTGAAGTTTAGGTATGAAGTCTTCAGGCTTCAGGTCTCAAAGGCAGGTGAGAAGTGACCAAGGTGATGGGCGCTGCGATGCGGCGGATCCAGGCCGGCAACGCGCTGACCGCGTTCGGCATCGGTTTCACGGTTCCGTTCCTCTACATCTACGTGGCGCAGGTGCGGGGGCTGGGCTCCATGGCGGCCACGAGTGCGTTCGTGGCGTTCGCCCTGGGTGCTCTCGTCGCGCTGCCCTTCACCGGTCGGGTCATCGACCGACGTGGTCCGGTGCCCGTGGTCATGGGTGCGGCCGTCGCGGCTTCGGTGGGCGCGTTGGCGCTCGGGCTGTCCACGGGGATCGTGCCGATCCTGCTGTCCGCCCTGGCGCTGGGCGCCGGGCAGGCCGTGATGCAGCCGGCGCTGGCCACGATGATCGTGTGGTGCTCGACGCCGAGCACCCGGACGCGGGCGTTCGCGTTGCAGTTCTTCATGCAGAACCTGGGTCTGGGCATCGGTGGTCTCGTCGGCGGTCAGATCGTCGACGAGAGCCGGCCCGGCAGCTTCACGCTGCTGTTCGGCATCGAGGCCGTGATGTTCCTGGTGCTGGCCGCGGTCATCGCGACCGTGCGGATGCCGCAGGTCACGGGCATCAGTGACGGGGTGGCCAAGGACGCGATGCCCGAGGGCGGCGGCTGGAGGCGGCTGCTGCGGCACAAGGCGATGGTGCAGCTGTGCGTGCTGGGCTTCGTGCTCTTCTTCGCCTGCTACGGACAGTTCGAGTCGGGTCTGGCGGCCTTCGGGACCGAGGCGGCGGGTATCTCCCCGTCCACGCTGGGGTTCGCGCTGGCGGCCAACACGGGTGCGATCGTCATCGCGCAGTTCGTGGTGCTGAAGCTGGTGGAGAAGCGGCGTCGGTCGCGGGTGATCGCGCTGGTCGGGCTGATCTGGACGGTCGCGTGGGTGATCGCCGGGTTCTCCGGGCTGGGGCACGGCAGCGCGATGATGGCGGCCGCCGCGTTCATCACGACGTACGCGCTGTTCGGCATCGGTGAGGCGATGCTGTCGCCGACGCTGGCGCCGTTGGTCGCGGATCTGGCGCCGGAGGGTTCGGTCGGGCAGTACAACTCGGCCTTCGCCCTGGTGAAGCAGATGGCGCTGGCGCTGGGTCCGCTCGGTGTCCCGCTGGGCGCGGGTGTGCCGATGCTGTACATCGGGGTGTTCGTGCTGGTGTCGCTGGGGATCGCGGGGCTGGCGCTGCGGCTCGGCCGGCAGCTGAGCCCGGCGCAGGACAACCCGTCGTCGGCGCGGGTCGCGGCGGAGCCGGTGGTAGTCGTGAAGGCGTCCGCTCCGGCGGAGCACGCGGCGGTGTAAGGGGAGAAGAGGCAGAAGGAAGAGGGAAGGGCCCGGTCCGGTGGATCGGGCCCTTCGTTGTGTGCGGCTACTTGTCCGGGAGGGCGAACTCGCACCAGACGGCCTTGCCGCCGCCCGGGGTGCGGCGGGAGCCCCAGGAGGAGGAGACGGTGGCGATGATCGAGATGCCGCGACCGGTCTCGTCGGCGGGTTCGGCGCGGCGGTGGCGCGGGAGGTGGTCGTCGCCGTCGGTGACCTCGATGATCAGGCGGCGGTCGGTGCGGCGCAGGCGCAGGCGCATGGGTGGGGTGCCGTGCTGGAGGGAGTTCGCGACGAGTTCGCTGGCGGCGAGGACGCCGAGGTCGCACAGCTCGACCGGGAAGCGCCAGGAGGCGAGGACCCCCTGGGCGAAGGCGCGGGCGCGGGGGGCGGCCTCGACGCCGCCGAGCAGTTCCAGGGCGGCGTTGTGGAAGAGCTCGGCGTCGGCTCCGGTGCGGGCGGGTTGCTGGAGGACCATGACGGCGACGTCGTCGTCGTGGTCGGCGTCGACGCCGAGGGCGCGCATGAGGCGGTCGCAGACGACGGCGGGGGTGCCCTGGGCGCCGGCGAGGGCGCGTTCGAGGGTGGCGACGCCTTCGTCGATGTCCTCGCCGCGGCGTTCGACGAGGCCGTCGGTGTAGAGGACGGCGGTGGAGCCGGGGCCCAGGGCGATGGTGCCCGAGGTGTGGAGCCAGCCGCCGGTGCCGAGCGGGGGGCCGGTGGGGTCGGCGGCGCGGCGTACGGTGCCGTCCTGGTCGCGGACCAGGATGGGGAGGTGGCCGGCGGAGGCGTAGGCCAGCAGGCCCTCGTTGGGGTCGTGGACGGCGTAGACGCAGGTGGCGATCTGGCTGGCGTCGATCTCGGCGGCGAGGCCGTCGAGGAGCTGGAGCACCTCGTGCGGGGGCAGGTCGAGGCGGGCGTAGGCGCGGACGGCGGTGCGGAGCTGGCCCATGACGGCGGCGGCGCGGACGCCGCGGCCCATGACGTCGCCGATGACGAGGGCGGTGCGGCCGGCGCCGAGGGTGATGACGTCGTACCAGTCGCCGCCGACGGCCGCTTCGGTGCCGCCGGGCTGGTAGGTGGCGGCGATGCGCAGGTCGTCGGGTTGTTCCAGTTCCTGGGGCAGCAGGGAGCGCTGGAGGGTGACGGCGGCCTCGCGCTGGCGGCGTTCGCTGGCGCGCAGACGGTCGACGGCCTCGGCGTGGTCGGTGACGTCGGCGAGGTGGACGAGGATCCCGGTGTGGTGGGGGTCGGCCGTGCCGTCCGTGCCGGCCTTGGGGAACTCGACGGGGGTGCAGGTGACGGTGTACGAGTTCCCGCCGCCGGGGGCGGTGCGGTTCTTGGCGGTGCGGGGCTTGCCGCTGCGCTGGACCTGGTCGAGGAGTTCGAGGAGGCCCAGTTCGCCGAGTTCGGGGAGGGCCTCGTGGGCGGGGGCGCCGGTGGTGCGGGGGCCGAAGCCGGCGGTGTAGGCGTCGTTGACGTAGGCGACGCGGTGTTCGGGGCCGTGGACGAGGGCGACGAGGGCCGGGAGCAGGCCGAGGACCTCGCGTACGGACAGCTCGTCGAGGGCGGGTACGGAGGGCAGGGGCGCGGTGCCGGTGCCGGAGACGGTGGCGTCGGCGGGGCTGCCGTCGGGGGGCGTGGGGGAGTGTCCTGCCGAGCCGCGGGCCGCAGGGACGGAGCCTTCGCCGCGTTTGGCCTGGGCGGCGGCGTGTTCGTTCCGGGCGGCGGCGCGGCGCTGTGTTCCGGGGAACCGGGCGCTCCAGCGCGTGAAGTTCACTGCGTTCAAGCCTCGTGGTGTCGCAGGGGGTCGCTGTGTCCGCGCCGGCTGCTGCCGGGCGGTGCCCCCGGGTCGGTCGCCGGTCGGTGTCGCTCGGTGAAGGTCACTCGGAATGTCACTGTGTGCAGGGGTGGGCCCACCTATGGTCACACGTCCGGTGGGGCCGGGCGCACGGTCGACGTCAGCTCTGTCCGTCCTGTGGGGGGTGGGGGGCGGGGCCGGGCGAGGGGTGTCGGGGGCCGGCGCCGGCGGCGAGTTCGAATTCTGCCCTGGGGTGTTCGAGGGAGCCTAGGGAGACGATCTCGCGTTTGAACAGCCCCGAGAGGGTCCATTCGGCGAGGACGCGCATTTTGCGGTTGAAGGTGGGGACGCGGCTGAGGTGGTAGGCGCGGTGCATGAACCAGGCCGGGTAGCCCTTGATCTTGCGTCCGTAGATGTGGGCGACGCCCTTGTGAAGGCCGAGGGAGGCGACGGAGCCGGCGTACTTGTGGGCGTACTCGGTGAGGACCTCGTCGTGGAGGGCGGCGGCGAGGTTGTCGGCGAGTTGTTTGGCCTGGCGTACGGCGTGCTGGGCGTTGGGGGCGCACATCCGGCCGGCTTCGGGGGCGGTGATGTCGGGGACGGCGGCGGCGTCTCCGGCGGCCCAGGCGTGTTCGACGCCCTCGACGGTGAGGAAGGAGGTGCAGACGAGGCGGCCGTGTTCGTTGCGGGGGAGGTCGGAGGCGGCGACGACGGGGTGGGGTTTGACGCCGGCGGTCCAGACGACGGTGCGGGTGGGGAAGCGGGTGCCGTCGCTGAGGACGGCGACGCGGTTCTCGCAGGATTCGAGGCGGGTTTCGAGGCGGACGTCGATGTTGCGGCGGCGCAGTTCGCGGACGGTGTAGGTGCCCATCTCGGGGCCGACCTCGGGGAGGATGCGGTCGCTGGCCTCGACCAGCACCCATTTCATGTCCTCGGGCTTGACGTTGTGGTAGTAGCGGGCGGCGTAGCGGGCCATGTCCTCCAGCTCGCCGAGCGCCTCGACGCCGGCGTAGCCGCCGCCGACGAAGACGAAGGTGAGGGCGGCGTCGCGGATGGCGGGGTCGCGGGTGGAGGAGGCGATGTCCATCTGCTCGATGACGTGGTTGCGCAGGCCGATGGCCTCTTCGACGGTCTTGAAGCCGATGCCGTAGTCGGCGAGGCCGGGGACGGGCAGGGTGCGGGAGACGGAGCCGGGGGCGAGGACGAGTTCGTCGTAGGCGATCTCGATGTCGCCCGTGCCCTCCTCGGCGGTGGCGAGGGTGGTGACGGTGGCGGTCCGTTTGGCGTGGTCGATGCGGCGGGCCTCGCCGATGACGATGCGGCACCGGTCGAGGACGCGGCGCAGGGGGACCACGACGTGGCGCGGCGAGATGGAGCCGGCGGCGGCTTCGGGGAGGAAGGGCTGGTAGGTCATGTACGGCTCGGGGGTGACCACCGTGATCTCGACCTCGCCGGATCTCAGCTTTCGCTGGAGGCCGAGGGCCGTGTACATGCCGACGTATCCGCCGCCGACGACGAGGATGCGCGTGCGGGGCGGGGTACCGGGGGCGTCGCCCCGCGAGTTAGCAGCCTTCACCATCCCATGACGCCCCCTGGCCGGGAGTTTGTCCACAGCCCCGACAAATTGTGTGACCGGTGGGGCCTGCGTGACGGGGTCGTCAGGGGGGTCATGTTTGGCTGGAACTGTGCAGGTCAGAGCGTGCGGAGGGGGCGATTCCGGGGGCTTCCGCCGGAAAAGTGGGGGTGAATGCTCCGATCGGGCGGCGCTCCGTCCGGGGCTGCCTCTTCTGAATTGACTCTGGCTCAACTATGTTCGTATCTCGTCGAGGAGTAGGACCAGGGCCTCATGACCGTGGCCCCCCTCGACGTGAAGGCGGGGAGTCTCCGGGGGGAGACAAAATGATTACCGGGGGATACATATGCACATTTCCGATTTCCATGGCTCTGCCACCGCTCTGTCCGCGTCCGCGGAGAGCGGCGGGCGCATGATGACGGGCGCCACCACCCACGGTGTGGGTCGCTCCACGCCCCTGCGCGTCGACGCGCAGCGCAACCTGGAGCACGTCCTGCGGGCGGCCCGCGAGGTCTTCGGCGAGCTCGGCTACGGGGCTCCGATGGAGGACGTGGCGCGGCGCGCGCGGGTCGGTGTCGGAACCGTCTACCGGCGGTTCCCGAGCAAGGACGTCCTGGTCCGTCGGATAGCCGAGGAGGAGACCGCTCGGCTCACCGAACAGGCCCAGTCCGCTCTGGGTCAGGAGGAGGAGCCGTGGCAGGCGCTGTCGCGCTTCCTGCGCACCTCCGTGGCCTCGGGTGCCGGGCGGCTGCTGCCGCCCCAGGTGCTGCGCGTCGGCGCGGCGGCGGAGGACGCGGCCGCGGAGGAGGCGGCCGCGCGGGTTCCGCACCAGCGTCAGGCCGTGGCGAACGGGGCGACCTCGGGGCCGGAGCTGCGGGTCGTGGGCTCACGCACCTCCCTGGAGGACGAGCCGTCGGAGGACGCCGGCGCGGGTGCGCTGCTGGAGGTCGTCGGCCGGCTCGTGGACCGTGCCCGGGAGGCCGGTGAACTGCGGACCGACGTCACGGTGGCCGACGTGCTGCTGGTGATCGCCACCGCCGCGCCGGCGCTGCCGGACCCGCAGCAGCAGGCCGCGGCCTCGGCCCGACTGCTGGACATCCTGCTGGAGGGCCTGCGTTCGCGTACGGCCTGACGGTGGTCCGCGGGTGAGGTGCCCGCGGTCGAGGTGGGAAACGCTTCGCGCGGGGGGTTCCGCGCGGGGCGTTTTTCGCCTTTCCGGGGGCGGTTCGGGCGTCGGCCGGGACGGTTCGGGCGTCAACCCGGGCGCGGGCGCGGTCGGTCGCACGTACGGGTGAGGCGCAGGTCGGCGCAGGGGGCGGGGCGAGGGAGCCCGCACGGACGGGTGGATGGTGCGCGGACGGGGCCGGGGCACCCGCGCCGTGTGACACGCTGGATCGGTGTACCGGTTCGAGTGTGTCGTGCGAGGGCTGCCGCGATGAGCGTTGACGGACGGGACGGGGCTCCCGGGGGCGCTTCCGGCAACGTCGAGGCGGGCGGCCCGCCCGCCCGCCAGGTACCGGCCCAGCGCGAACCCGCGGGCCGGCACGCCGCCTCGGGGGCGTCAGGGGTTTCGGGAGCTGCGGGCGCCGATCTGCCGCCGTCCGACGCCGACTTGGTCGCGCGGATGCGCGCGGGCGACGACGGCGCGTACGAGGAACTGTTCCGCCGGCACGCCGATGCCGTACGCCGGTACGCGCGCACCTGCTGCCGCGACGGCCACACCGCCGACGACCTGACCGCCGAGGTGTTCGCCCGGACCCTCCAGGCGGTGCGCGGCGGCGCCGGGCCGGACCACTCGGTGCGCGCCTATCTGTTGACCACCGTGCGACGGGTGGCCGCCGCGTGGGCGAAGACCGCCCGGCGCGAGCACCTGGTCGAGGACTTCGCGGTGTTCGCGGAGCAGGCCGCCGGCGGTTCCGAGGGGGCGGCGGGCGCGCTGGCGCAGGGCGACACGCTGGAACTGGGCGCCGACGTACGGGCGATGCACGAGGCGGAGCGTTCGCTCGCCATGCAGGCCTTCCGGAGCCTGCCCGAACGGTGGCAGGCGGTGCTGTGGCACACCACCGTCGAGGAGTCCTCGCCGAGCGCGATCGCCCCGCTGTTCGGGCTGAGCGCCAACGCGACGGCGGTACTGGCCAGTCGGGCCCGCGAGGGCCTCAAGCAGGCCTACCTCCAGGCGCACGTGAGCTCCGCGCTGAGCGCCGGCGGCGACTGCGCGCGGTACGCGGACCGGCTCGGCGCGTACGCGCGGGGCGGCCTGCGGATGCGGGCGGAGCGCGGGTTGCGGCGGCACCTGGAGGAGTGCGCGCAGTGCCGGCTGGCCGCCGGGGAGCTGAAGGACGTCAACGCCGGGATTCCCGCCCTGCTGCCGGTCGCGGTCATCGGGTGGTTCGCCGCCGGGTACGCAGCCAAGGCGGCCGGGGTGGTGGCCGGTGGGGTCGCCGCCGCCGGGGGTGCGGGGGCCGCGGCCGCCGCGTCGGGAGGCGGCGCCGCGGCTGGTTCGGCCGGAGCCGCAGGGGCGGCCGGGGCTGCCGGCGTGGGGGCCGGTGGGGCCGCCGGGGCCGGTGGTGCGGGCGGGGGCGGGGCCGGCGGTGCGGGCGGGGCCGTGGTGTCGGAGGGGCTGGGGTTGCCGGCCAAGGCCGCCATCGCCGCCGGCATAGCGGTCGCAGCGGCCGCCGGGGTGGTGTTCGCCCTGGCCGGGGACGAGCCCGAGCCGCAGGCCGTCGACCGGCCCGCCCCGGGCGTGGTGGCGCCCGCCGTGCCCGTGGCCCCGAAGACCCCCGCGTCCACCCCGCCCGGGACGCCCCCGGCCGACGGGCCGCAGCCGGCCGCGCCGGGACCCGTACCGGCGAGGCCGAGCGCGACGCCGTCCGCCGCGGCGTCGAGCACGGCCCCCGCGCGGCCGGCGCCGCCGGTGCCGAGCGCGTCCCGGCAGAGCCCGAAGCCCTCCCCCTCCCCGACCCGGGCGAAGCCGTCGCCCACGCCGACACCACCGCCGCCGCCCCGGCCCTCGGAGGGGTTCCGGCTCGCTTCGCTGCGGCACGCGCCGCTGGGACCGCACACCGGCCCCGAGGTGGAGACCTGGCGCAGCGGCTGGGTGTGGCAGCGGTGGGGGCTGGAGGTCGGGGGGCGGCACTTCTCGCAGGGGATCACCGTCCACTCCCGTTCCTCCGTGGAGATCACCCTCAACCGGCAGTGCACGGACTTCTCGGCGCGCGCCGGGGTGGACGGGCTGTCCCTGCTGACCGACGGCCGGGTCCGCTTCTCCGTCTACGGGGACGGCACGCGGCTGTGGCGCTCCGAGGCGCTCGGCCGCGGGGACGCGCCGGCGGCCGTCTCCGTGCCGCTGGCCGGGCACCGGACCGTACGGCTCGTGGTGGAGCAGGCCGGGCAGGGGCACCTGCCGACGCTGGCGAGCTGGGCCGACGCGGTGATCAACTGCCGGTGAGCCCGGTGAACCCGTCGGGTGCTTCGCGTCCGGTGAGTTCCGCGAGTTCGGCGGCGACCTCCGCCGGGCTCAGCGCCTCGCCCGCGACCCGGGCCCGCTCGTGCGCGGCCGGGCCGAGGAGGGCGAGGGTGCGCGCCGGGAGGTCCTCGACCAGGTCCTGCTCCGGTGCCGAGCGGGGGTCGGGGCCGCGCCAGACGCCGGCCGCCGCGAGGGCCCGTACGCTCTCGGCCGCGAGGCCCGCGTCCGCCAGCAGCAGTGCGGCGATCTCGGCGGCCTCGGCCAGGACGCGTTCGGCGCAGCGGGCGGCGACGGCCCTGGCGAGGGAGGGCGCGATGACCGCCAGACCGGCCCGCGGGCCGTGGTCGTGGGCGGCGACGAGGGCCTCCACGATGTCCGTGCCGGCGGCGAACTGCGGGGGCGTGTTGACCCGCGAGGCCTCCTTGCGGGCCTCCGCGCACCCTTCACGGGCCGCCTCGACGTCGCCGCGGCGCAGGGCGAGCAGCGCGCCGAGGAGGCAGATGAAGCCCCGGGCGTCGTACACGCCGCCGTAGAGCCGCGCCTCGGCGTCGGCCTCCTCGACGAGCCGCGCGGCCTCGGCGTAGTCGCCCTCGCAGTAGGCGGTCTCGGCGATCCGGGCGATGGCGAAGGGCGCCTCGGTGTGGGCCCCGACCTCGTGGGCCAGGCGCAGGCATTCCTCGTACTCGGCGCGGGCCTCGGGGTAGCGGCCGTGCGCGAGGGCGACCTCGCCGGCGGCGCTGGCCACCTGGGCGCGCGTCCAGCGGTCTCCGGTCCGCTCGGCGATCAGGTGCAGTTCGGCGAGGTCGTCGTCGAGGGTGGGCAGGCCGCCGGTGAGGTCGATGGCGACGTGCGTGCGGAGCATGAGGGTGACGCCGAGTTCCCAGTCGCCGGCGTGCCGGCGGCAGTTCTCCACGGAGAGGTCGAGGCTCGCGTGGAAGTCGGCGGTGTCCCCGGTGAGGAAGCAGGTCGCGGGCCAGAGCATGCCGGGGAAGCGGGTGGTCTCAGGGGAGCCGTGGCGGAAGGTCTCCCTGATGCGGGTGGCGAGGGCGATGTGCTCGGGCTTGCGGAAGTTGTCCGCGGGGCCGGTCTCGGCGAGCAGGAACATGTGCAGGACCTGGAGGCGCATGGAGCGCCAGTACGCGTCCGTGCCCTCGGGGGGCTCCGGCGGGCAGGCGGCGAGCACGCGGGTGGTCCACTCGGCGCCCTCGCCGCGGTAGTTGCGCAGCCACCAGAACCAACCGAGGGCGAAGACGAGGCGTTGGGCGGTTTCGGTGTCGGGGTCGGCGTCCGGCCCGCAGAGCTCGGTCGCGGTGTGGAGGGCGGAGCGGAGGTTGTCCAGCTCGGTCTCGACGCGGCGGATCCAGGGGAGTTGTTCGGCGCAGCGGAGCTTGGGCTCGGCCTCCTCGGCGAGGGCGAGGTAGTGCGCCCGGTGGCGGCGGGTGACGGCGCGGGCGTCGTCGGGATCGGCGCCGGCGTGCGCGGCGTGCCGTTCGGAGGCGTACTCGTGGATGGTCTCCAGCATGCGGTAGCGCATGCCGTCGGGGCCCGGTTCGGCGACGACGAGGGACTTGTCGACGAGGGAGCCGAGGACGTCGGCCACCTCGTAGGACGGGTCGGCGCAGACGGCTTCGGCAGCGGTCAGGTCGCAGCCGCCGGCGAACACCGACATGCGGGTGAGGGCGGTGCGCTCGGCGGCGTCGAGGAGGTCCCAGGACCAGTCGACGACGGCGCGCAGGGTCTGCTGGCGCGGCAGCAGGGTGCGGGCCCCGCCGGTGAGCAGGCGGAAGCGGTCGTCGAGGCGGTCGGCGATCTGGCGCGGGGTGAGCAGCCGCAGCCGGGCGGCGGCCAGCTCGATCGCCAGCGGAAGCCCGTCCAGGCGGGCGCAGATCTCCGCGACGGCGGCCGGATCCTCGGCGACGGTGAAGCCGGGGCGGGCGGCGGCGGCCCGGTCGGCGAAGAGGCGGTGCGCGGGGGCGGGCGGCAGGGGCTCGACGGGGCGCAGGAACTCCCCCGGCACGCCCAGGGGCTCCCGGCTGGTGGCCAGGATCCGTACGTCGGGGCAGTGGGTGAGGAGGCGTTCGGCGAGCTCGGCGGCGGCGCCGATGACGTGCTCGCAGTTGTCCAGGACGAGGAGGAGGCGGCGGTGCGCGCAGTGGTCGACGAGGAGGGTGAGCGGATCCTCGGGCGGGGTCTTCTCCCGGGCGACGAGGCTGTTCTCGCGCAGGCCGAGCGCGCTGAGGACGGCGCCGGGGACGGCGGCGGGGTGGTCGAGGCGGGCCAGCTCGACGAGCCAGCCGGATTCCGGTTGGGCGGCGGCGGCGTGCTCGGCGAGGCGGGTCTTCCCGGAACCGCCGGGGCCGGTGAGGGTGACGAGGCGGAAGCGCGCGAGGTCGCCGGCGAGGGTGGCGAGCTCGGGTTCGCGGCCGACGAAGGAGGTGAGGCGGGGGCGGAGGTTGCCGCGCGGGAGCGGGGGCGGGAGCGGGAGCGGCGGGGTGTCGGGGCCGGTCGGGGCGGCCTGGGCTGCGGTGGGGGCGGCCTGGTCGGCGGTCGGGGCGGCGGTCGGGGCGGCCGGGGCGGCCGGGGCGGCGGTCGGGCCGGGCGGGGCGGCCTGGTCGGCTCCGGTCGGGCCGCCCGGTGGGGGCCCCGGCCGGAGGAGTTCGGCGTGCAGGGCGCGCAGCTGCGGGCCGGGGTCGGTGCCCAGGGCGTCGGCGAGGACGGTGCGGGTGCGCTCGTAGGCGGCCAGGGCGTCGGCGGGGCGGCCGGCCGCGCGGAGCGCGCGCAGCTGCTGGGCGCGCAGGGCCTCGTCGTACGGGTGCTCGTGGATCAGCGCCTCGATCTCCGGGAGGAGTCCGGCCGCGGTGGGGGCGCCGGGGTGGCCGAGGCTGCGCAGGTCCGCCTCGACGCGGTCGCGCAGGGCGGTGGCGCGGCGGGCCTCGGGGGCGGAGGCGTAGGCGGTGCGGGCCGGTTCGCGGAGGTCGGCGAGGGCGGGGCCGCGCCACAGGGCGAGGGCCTCGCGCAGGGTCGCGGCGGCGGAGGCGGGGTCGGTGGACAGCTGCCGGCCGCCGTGGGCGGCGAGGCGGTTGAAGCGGTGGAGGTCGACGTCCTCGCGGACGGCGGCGAGGCGGTAGCCGCCGGTGGGGTCGGCGAGGATCCGGTCGCGGGAGCCGAGGGCGCGGCGCAGGCGGGAGACGAGGGCCTGGAGGGCGGCGGGGGCGTCCTTGGGCGGGGCGTCGCCCCAGACCTCGTCGACCAGTGCGGCGACGGGCGCTGCGGCCGAGCCCCCGGCGCGCAGGGCGAGGGCGGTGAGGAGCGCGCGCAGGCGGGCGCCGCCGAGGGGTAGGGGGGCGCCGGTCTCGTCATGGGCCTCGGTGACGCCGAGGATGAGGTACCGCACCGGGCAATTCTGCCTTGCCCGGGAGGGGGGTGCGCGGGGTTTTGTCGCCGGCGGGGGCTGTGGGGGGCGGGCATCCCGGGGGTTTGCCGGGGGGATCAGAATGGGGCGGCCGGATCCGCCCGACGGGGGCGGCGGGCGCCGAAAGACGGGGGAACGGGAACGTGGACGTCCTGATGGTCGTGGGATTCGTCCTGCTGCTGGTGGGGATCTCGATCTGGCGCGACCACCGGCGCCGGCGCCGGGGCGGCGGCTCCGGCGGGTCGCGCGGGCGTTGGTCGGGCGGCGACGGGGGCGGCGGCTACGGGTGCGGGGGCGGGTCCTCGTGCGGGTCGTCCTCCTGCGGGGGTGGCGGCGGCGACTGACCCTCGCGGCGCCCTCGGCCCCCGCCCCCGCCCCCGGGCCTCAGCGGCTCGTCAGGCGGGGCAGGGGGGACTGCGGGTGGGGCACGGCGCGCCGGCGGGGGGTGGTGGTGCCCGTCCAGCAGGTGCCGCGGCGGGACAGGAGGCGGCGCAGCCACAGTTCCATCGAGACGAGTTCCGCGAGTCCGTCCAGCGGTACGGGGGTGCCGTCGGCGGCGTCGGCCAGGGCCTGCCGGACGGCCCGGGTGTCGACGATGCCCGCGTCGGCGAGGAGCGGGGCCCGGAACAGGGCGAGGAGTTCGGGCAGGGCGGCGCGCAGCCCGAGCCGGGTGGCGGTCTCGTTCGGGGTGTGGGCGGTGACGCCCCAGCCGGGCGGCAGTTCGCGTACGCCGGCGGAGGCGAGGACGCCGCGCAGGATCGCGGCGCGGGCCCCGGGTTGCACCCGTAGGGACTCGGGCAGGGCGCGCGCGGCCCGGACGACCTGGTTGTCCAGGAAGGGGGCGTGCAGGCGCTGGCTGCGGACCTCGACGGCCTGCTCGAAGACCCGGTGGTCGGCGGCGTGGCGGGCCAGCACCGCGCGGGCGCGGGCCTCGCCGGGGCGCAGGGACAGCGGCGGGCGGCCGGCGGCGGCTCCGAGACGGATCGATACTTCCGCGAGCGCTTCGCCGGTGAGCCAGCGTGCGGCCGGCCCGGGGCGGGCCCAGGTCAGGGCGGCGAGGGAGGCGTCGACCGGCCCCGAGGGACCGGCGCCGAGGCCGCCTTCGCGCAGCCGGGCGGCGGCGGCCTCGATGCCGGTGCGGTACGGCGTACGGGCGAGGCGGCGGGCGGCGGAGTAGACGGAGAAGGGGACGAGCAGGGGGCCCTCGGGCGCGGAGCGGGCGAGGGCCGCGACGGGGCGCAGCAGGTGCCGGCGGCGGCGGTCGAGCAGGAGGTCGGCCATGCGGGCGGGGTGGGCGTCGAGGACCTGGCGGGCTCCGTGGCCGGTGAAGTGGTCGGCGGAACCGGCCGCCAGTCGGCGCCGTTCGCGGGCGGCGGAGACGAGGGAGGGGCCGGGTTCGTCGGTCAGGGGGCCGTCGAGGTCGGCGTACGGGAGGGCCTCGGCGGCGGCGGCCACGACGACGTGGTGGAGGCGGGGGTCGCCCGCGATGGCGTGGGCGCGTTCGAGTTCGCCTTCGCGGCCCTGCGGGGTGGCGAGGTCGTTGAAGGTGACGGCGAGGAGGCGCGAGCCGGTGCCGGGCAGGGTGCCGGGGGCGCCGGGGAGTCCGGCCGCGAGCAGGGCCAGGGTCGCGGAGGCGCTGCCGCCGGAGAGGTCGGCCCCCACGCCCGGGGCGGGGGCGCCGCGGGCGGCGCGCCGGTCGGCGGGGCCCATGCCGGGGACGGGGCCGGGGTCTGGAACAAGTGTCTCGGGAGCATGCCGGGGAGCCGTGAGCCGGGCGCGCACCGCGTCGACCAACGCTTCCCGCACGCCCTCCACCGCGCGCTCGGGGTCGGCCTCGGGGGCGGCCACCGCGAGGGAGGCGACGGGCTCGTAGCCGGTGATCTCCCGGGAGCCCTCGCGCAGGATCAGGGTGTGCCCGGGCGGGATGCGCCGGACGCCGGCGTACGGGGTGCCGTCGCCCAGGGCCTCGGGGCTGTCGGGGCAGGCCAGCAGGGCGGCGAGGTGGCCGATGTCGAGCTGCGCCTCGATGAGGTCGGCGAGGGGGAGGGCGGCGGTGGCGTAGGCGGTGCCGCCGGCCCAGGGGGTGTAGAAGACGGGTCTGGCGCCCGCGAGGTCGCCGAGGACGGTGATGCGGCGGCCGGCCTGGACGACGGCCGTGTAGCTGCCGGACCACTCGGTGAGGTGGCGCAGGGCGCCGCCGCGCGCGGCGTAGAGGGCGCGGCGCAGTTCGGCGTCGGTGGCGCCGCAGCAGCCGAGGACGGCGAGGCGGGTGAAGGGGTCCGCGGGGTCGGCGGTGACGGTGCGGATCTCGTCGGGGCGCCAGTCGCCGACGGCCCAGAGGGGGTCGGGGTCGCCCCACAGGAGTTGGGCGCCGACGGGGTGGACGGTGCGGTCTGCGTCCACCGCGGCCGGGTCGTCGGCGTGGGCGGCGTCCGCGAGGCCTCCGCGGGGCGGGTCGGCGCGGGGGTGGTGGGGGCCGGGGTCGTGACCGAAGACGGACCGGTCTCCCTGGCCGGAGACGCGTCCGGCCGTGCCGAAGTTCGCGGCGATACTGCTCCAGCCGACCAACCAGCGCACCGCCGCCTCCCCCAGCCCGTGGGCACATGACCGGGGCAACGGACGGCACGGACGAGACGGTCAGCGCGGAGGGCGCGGCCGGCGGGGCCCCGAGTGGCTCGGGTCCCATGCTGCCACGAGACGGGCGTGCGAGAGTGGCTTCGGGGGCGCACATGTAAACGAACACGCCTCGGCCACGCGGTGTTTGATGTTTCGTTCCCCCCGTCCCACAGTCTGGTTTCGGCCATTCTTCGGCCGTACCGGCCGCCCGTGCCGGGCGGTGGGCGGCGCGCGGTCCGGGAGGCGGGATCCACCCCCCGGACCGTTCCGCCACCCGCGGGGATTGAGGCAGCGGCATCCCCCGGCCCACCGGATCCACTCGGTGGGCCGACCCACGCACCGCACATCGAATCGCCGGGCCCCGGGACCGGCCAGAGCGCACGGCCGGGCGCACGGCCACACGGCGGGAGCACGGTTCGGGGCGTGCGCCCCGGGTGCCCACTCCGGGCCGACGGTGCATACGGACAACAATCCCGCCATACGGAAGTAGGGGCCTTAACGCTTGGGAGGCGGGGAACTACGCTGGGTTTACGAAATGCCGGGTGCCTATGCCCCGGCGGCGTCTGCGTTCCGCGTGTGACGAGGGGTGGCGCATGTCCAGGGAGCTCCGCGAGCCCAACGAGAAGCTCGGCGCCGTCCTCGCCCTCGCCGGCATCAGCAACGCCGGCCTGGCCAGGCGGGTCAACGACCTCGGCGCGCAGCGCGGTCTGACGCTGCGCTACGACAAGACCTCGGTCGCGCGGTGGGTGTCGAAGGGGATGGTGCCGCAGGGCGCGGCGCCGCACCTGATCGCCGCGGCCATCGGGGCGAAGCTGGGGCGGCCGGTGCCGCTGCACGAGATCGGCCTGGCGGACGCCGACCCGGCGCCGGAGGTCGGACTGGCCTTCCCGCGCGACGTCGGGGCGGCGGTGCGTTCGGCGACGGACCTGTACCGGCTGGACCTGGCGGGGCGGCGCGGGGGTGGCGGGATCTGGCAGTCGCTCGCGGGTTCCTTCTCGGTGTCGGCGTACGCGACGCCCGCGTCACGGTGGCTGATATCTCCCGCCGACAGCTCGGTGGCGCGGGAACCCACCACGCCGGCGCAGCACCAGCCCCGGAGCACGGCCCCGGCGCAGACACCGCAGACGCAGACACAGACCACGACGCAGGCCCCGACGCAGGGGCAGCCTTCCCAGGCTCCGTCATCGTCGCCGCTCGCGCAGCAGGCCCACCCGTCCCCGCGGGGTGCGCGGCACGGCGCGCCGCAGGTCCCGTCGTCCTCCGCCGCCGCGCCCGGCGGCGCCGCGGGCTCCCGGCCGTCCGCCCCGCCCCGGCAGTCGGCCGCCGTCCCCGCGCAGGGCCTTGTGCCCGGCCGGCCCGGACCCGAAACCGGGCAGCCGCGATCGGAGCGGGCGGGCGCGGCGTCCGCCCCCGCGGCGCCCTCCCCGGCCCCGACTCCCGCCGTGCTCACCGGTCTCGGGACGGACGCCTCCCCGCAGCGCGTGGGCCACAGCGACGTGACGAAGCTGCGCGAGGCGGCCGAGGACGCGCGCCGCTGGGACTCCAAGTACGGCGGCGGCGACTGGCGTTCGTCGATGGTGCCCGAGTGCCTGCGGGTGGACGCGGCGCCGCTGCTGCTGGGCTCCTACACGGACGAGGTGGGCCGCGCGCTGTTCGGCGCGACCGCCGAGCTGACCCGGCTCGCGGGCTGGATGGCCTTCGACACCGGCCAGCAGGAGGCGGCCCAGCGCTACTACATCCAGGCGCTGCGCCTGGCCCGCGCGGCCGCCGACGTACCGCTGGGCGGTTACGTCCTGGCCTCCATGTCCCTCCAGGCCACCTACCGCGACTTCCCCGACGAGGGCGTGGACCTCGCGCAGGCCGCGGCCGAACGCAACCGGGGCCTGGCCACCGCCCGCACCATGAGCTTCTTCCGGCTCGTCGAGGCCCGCGCGCACGCCAAGGCGGGCGATTCGGCCGCCGCCGGCGCCGCGCTGCGGGCGGCCGAAGGGTGGCTGGAACGCTCGCGGGAGGGCGACGCGGATCCGACCTGGCTTGGTTTCTACTCGTACGACCGTTTCGCGGCCGATGCGGCGGAATGCTACCGGGACCTCAAACTGCCCCGTCAGGTCCGCCGGTTCACCGAGCAGGCCCTGTCCCGCCCGACCGAGGAGTACGTGCGCTCGCACGGGCTGCGGCTGGTGGTGAGCGCGGTCGCCGAGCTGGAGTCGGGCAACCTCGACGCGGCCTGCGCGGCCGGCACCCGGGCCGTGGAGGTCGCGGGCCGGATCTCCTCGGCGCGCACGAACGAGTACGTACGGGACCTGCTGCACCGGCTCGAACCGTACGGGGACGAACCGCGCGTCGCGGAGCTGCGCGAGCGGGCGCGGCCGCTGCTGGTGGCCCCCGCGTAGCCGAGCTGTCGGTGGCGGGGTGCACTATGCAGGGGTGGGAGGTGTCAGCGTGGACTGCGACGTGCTGGTGATCGGGGGCGGGATCGTCGGCCTGTCGACCGCGCATGCCCTGTCACGGCTGGCTCCGGGGACCCGGGTGACGGTGCTGGAGAAGGAGCCCGGTCCGGCCCGGCACCAGACGGGCCGCAACAGCGGGGTGATCCACAGCGGGATCTACTACCGCCCGGGATCGCTGAAGGCGCGCTTCGCGGTGAGCGGGGCCGCCGAGATGGTGAAGTTCTGCGCGGAGCACGACATCCCGCACGAGGTGACGGGCAAGCTGATCGTGGCCACGGAGCGGTCGGAGCTCCCGCGCCTGCACTCGCTCGTCCAGCGCGGCCGGGAGAACGGCATCCCGGTGCGCGAGCTGGGCCCGGCGCAGATCGCCGAGTACGAACCGGAGATCCGCGGCCTGGCCGCGATCCACGTCGCCACCACCGGCATCGTCGACTACGGACGGGTGGCCGCGCAGCTGGCGGAGTCCTCGGGGGCCGAGGTGCTCTACGGCGCGGAGGTCGACCTGATCTCCCGCCGCCCCTCCGCCGTCGCGGTGCGCACCACCTCCGGGCAGGTCCTGCGGGCCCGGGTCCTGGTGAACTGCGCGGGCCTGCAGTGCGACCGCGTCGCCCGCCTGGCCGGGGACGACCCGGGCATGCGGATCATCCCCTTCCGGGGCGAGTACCACGACCTGGCCCGCCCCGACCTGGTCCGGGGCCTCGTCTACCCGGTGCCGGACCCGGCGTTCCCCTTCCTGGGGGTGCACCTGACGCGCGGCATCGGCGGCGGCGTCCACGTCGGACCGAACGCCGTGCCCGCGCTGGCCCGGGAGGGCTACGGCTGGAGCACGGTCCGGCCGCGCGACCTCGCGACCGAGGCGGCCTGGCCGGGCACCTGGCGCATGGCCTCGCGGCACTGGCGGTACGGGGCCGGGGAGATCCACCGCTCCCTGTCGAAGCGGGCCTTCACCGAGGCGGTACGCCGACTGCTGCCCGCCGTCACCGAGGCGGACCTGACGCCCGCCGAGGCCGGGGTGCGCGCCCAGGCCGTGCTGCGGGACGGCACCCTGGTCGACGACTTCCTCATCCGCGAGGCGCCGCGCACGGTGCACGTGCTCAACGCCCCCTCCCCCGCGGCGACCGCCTCCCTGCCGATCGGCCGCGAGATCGCCGGCCGGGCCCTGGCCGCCCTGCGCGCCTGACGCTCCGGCACCGCGCCCGGCCGGGGGACGCGCGGGCCGGCCCGGGAGCGCCGGAAACCGCGGGAGACGGCCCGGCCCCGCCCAGGACCACCGGAAACCACCGGAGACGGCCGGGGGACGCTCGGGGACGGCCCGGCCCCGCCCACCGTCCCGGCCCGCCAGGGCCCCGCCCCGCCAGGGCCCCGCCCCGCCAGGGCCCCGCCCCGCCGGGGTCCCGGCGCGCCCCGACCCGCCGGGGCAGCGGGCCCGGGGAGGGTCGCGTCGTAGAATCTCCGCATTGTGTCTGAGTCCCCGAACCCCCAGCCCAGCCTCCCCGACAGCGCGCCGGAGGCGACCGCGTACGCGCCCCCCAAGTGGCGCACCGAGCCCCGCTTCCCCGACGGCCCCGCGCCCGACCCGGCCGGATCGCACCACGAGCGCCGCATCCGCAGCTTCCAGCCGCGCCGCAGCCGGGTGACCACCGGCCAGGGCGAGGCGCTGAAGCGGCTGTGGGGCACCTGGGGCCTCGACATCGACGGCCACGAGGTCATCGACCTCAAGGAGATGTTCGACGGCCTGCCCGTGGTCCTGGAGATCGGCTTCGGCATGGGCGAGGCCACCGCCCAGATGGCCGCCGCCGACCCGAGCACCGGCGTCCTCGCCGCCGACGTCCACACCCCCGGTCAGGGCAACCTGCTCGCCCTCGCGGAGCGCGCCGGCCTGACCAACGTCCGCGTGGCGAACGGCGACGCGATCATCCTGCTCCGCGAGATGCTCCCGCCGGACTCCCTCGCCGGTCTGCGCGTGTACTTCCCGGACCCGTGGCCCAAGGCCCGCCACCACAAGCGGCGGCTGATCCAGCCCGAGTTCCTCGACCTGGCCGCGACCCGACTGGCGCCCGGCGCGATCCTGCACTGCGCGACCGACTGGGAGCCGTACGCCGAGCAGATGCTCGAAGTCCTCACGGCGCACCCGCGGTTCGAGAACACCCAGGCCGACGGCGGCTACGCGCCGCGCCCCGACTTCCGTCCGCTGACCCGCTTCGAGGGACAGGGCCTGGACAAGGGGCACGTCGTCCACGACCTGCTGTTCGCACGTACGGACGAGGCCTCCCCCGAGCCGACGCGGTAACCACGAACGTCACTCCCGGTGTCCGACCCGCTCGGTAGGGTCATCATGTGTTCCGAGCGCTCCGTGGTGTGCTCGCACGCCCGTCGGGCAGGGCCCGGACGTGCGTGCTGGTCACCCTGCTCACCGCGACGGGGATCGCGATCCTCGAACTCGTCCGGGAGCAGACCGGTACCCCCGGTTTCTTCGTCGGCCTGGGTCTGGCCCTGTTGCCGGTGCCGCCCCTGATGGCGGCCTTCCGGTGGCTGGGCCGGGCCGCGCCCGGCCCGTGGCGGCGGCTGCTGCTCTGCTTCGGGTGGGGGGCGTGCACCGCCGCGTTGATCGCGATACTGGCCAACAGCTTCGCCACGGACTGGATCGCGGCGGCCACCGCCGACCCCTCGAACGCCGACCACCTCGGCTCGGTGGCCATCGCCCCCGTCGTGGAGGAGACCGCGAAGGCGGCTGCGCTCCTCCTCGTCTTCCTCCTCCGAAGACGACAGTTCACCGGCCCCGCCGACGGGTTCGTGATCGCCGGTTTCACCGCGACCGGCTTCGCCTTCACCGAGAACATCCTCTACCTGGGCAACGCCTTCGACGAGGACCGCGCGAGCGGCACCGGGGTGCTGGACTCCGTGACCGCGGCGACGTTCTTCGTACGGGCGGTCATGTCCCCGTTCGCGCACCCGCTGTTCACCGTGCTGACCGGGCTCGGCTTCGGCGCCGCCGCGCTCGCCGTCGGCCGGGTCCGCAGGGTCGGCCTGCCGCTGCTGGGCCTGGCCCTGGCCATGGGCGCGCACGCCCTGTGGAACGGTTCCTCCCACTTCGGGGAGCACGGGTTCTACGTGGTCTACGGCTGCGTGATGGTCCCGGCGTTCGGGCTGCTGCTGTGGCTCGCGGTGCGCATCCGGCGCCACCGACTGCGCGCCGTCGCCGCCGAGCTGGCGGTGTACGCGCACGCGGGGTGGCTCCGGCCGGCGGAGGTGCCGGCCCTGGCCTCGGTGCCGGCCCGCTCGCTGGCGCGGGCCCTGGCCCGCCGCACCGGTGGCCGCCCCGCCGCCCGGGCGGTCTCCCGGTACGCGGCGGACGCCGCCGCCTTGGCCCTGCTGCGCCGGCACGCCCGCCACGCGGGTCCGGGCGAGGAGGCCGACTTCGTGGTGCGGGAGCGGGAGTTGCTGGAGTCGTTGTGGCGGCGCCAGGCGACGGCCTCGCCCGCGCTGGCCCGGGCGGCGGTCCTGGAGGAGCTGCTGCCGCCGCGCCCCCACCCTCCGGTCGCCCCCTCCGCACCGACACCCGCGAGGGTTCCGGGTCCGGCCGCGGCCGTCGTACGCGCGCCCGCGGCGCTCCTGCCGGCCCCCCGGCGGGCGGAGTTCGCGGACCTCACCGCGGGTCCGTGAGCGCAAGCGGGTCAAGGCCGGGGCGCACCCGGACCCGGACCCGGTGCGTTCGGTTCAGACGCTCAGGCCCTTGGAGTTCAGCCAGGCCAGCGGGTCGACGGTGGAGCCGCCCTTGCGGACCTCCAGGTGCAGGTGCGCGCCGGTGACGTTGCCGGTCGCGCCGACCCGGCCGATGGTGTCGCCCGCGCCGACGGAACCGGAGGTCACGGACATCGAGGAGAGGTGGCAGTACCAGACCTCGGTGCCGTCGTTGAGCTGGAGCACGATCCGGTAGCCGTAGGCGCCGGACCAACCGGCGGAGATGACCTTGCCCGCGCCGACGGCCTTGACCGGGGTGCCCGTCGGGGCCGCGAAGTCGAGGCCCGTGTGGTAGCCGGAGGACCACATGGAGCCGGCGACCCCGTAGTGCGAGGTGAGCGTGTAGGAGGAGGTCGGCAGGACGAAGGCGCCCGTGGACTTCCCACCGCCCGTGGAGCCCCCTCCGGAGCCGGCGGCCGGCTTCGCCTCGGCCTGCGCGGCGGCGGCCTGTTCCGCGGCCGCCTTGTCGGCCTCGGCCTTCTCGGCGGCGGCCTTCTCGGCGGCCGTGCGGATCTCCTCGGCCTCCTTGTCGGCGGCCTCCTTCTGGCCGCGGGCCTCCTGGGCGGCGGCGTCGCGCGCGGCCCGCTCGGCGTCCGCGCGGGCCTGGGCGTCGAGGGTGTCCTGCTGTGATTCGGCCTGGAGGAGGATGCGGTTGCGCAGCGCTTCCCCGGCGTCGGCCTGGGACCGCTCGTCCTCGGCCTGCCGTGCGGCCTCCGCGGTGCGTGCGGCGCCCGTCCCGGCGTCGTCGGCGTCCTTGTCCTGACCGCCGGCGCCGAGCAGGTCGGGGAGCGAGGGCACGGATATGGCGACCTGGGGGCGGTCCTGCGCGGTCGCGATGCCGCCGGCGCCGACGGCGGCGATCACGCCGACGCCGAGCACGGTGGAGCTGCGGGCGAGTCCCCCGCGGGGCTTGAGGACGCGGTGCTTGCCGCGCGGGGGCCGCGCGGAGTCCTCGGTGGGGTTCCACTCGCCCCAGGCTCCGCCGGTGGGCGTCTCCTGGACGTCTGTGCCGTCAGGGGCAGGCGAGTTGGAGGCCACGGGGGCACACTCCTCAAAGGGGGGAACGCGCACGGTGCCGTCTCTTACGACGGCTGGGACGACCGCGCTGCGTTATCGAACGGTAATAGACGCGGGGGAGTGATTCCAAGCTGTTGCGACTGATCGTTAACGTCAATCAGCCACGCATCGCGCATCTTTGGCCTGGACATTCAGTACATCAACTGAACAACTCCCGCAAAAAGAAGCGGAATCATGGCTCACTTCAGCCACACAGGCTTAATGACGATCCGTCAAGTACCTTGCTCAGCGCACCCCGTACGCTACGCAGCGTGAGGTGATCTAGGTCTCGTCCCGCCGCACCACCGGGACGGTCCGCCGGCGAGCCGGCTGCCCCTCCCCCGGACGCCCCACCGCCAGCAGCGCCATGTCGTCGGTCGCCCCGCCGCCCGTGTGCCGGCGCACGTCGGTGCTCAGCGCGTCGAGCAGGGCGTCCGGCCCGGGGAAGACCCGCCCCCGCAGCCGGGCGGCCGGGTCGTAGAAGACCCCGGCCGCGTCCCGCGCCTCCGTCAGCCCGTCCGTGAACAACAACAGCGTGCTGCCCGCCGGGAAGGGCCACTGCCCGACCCGGTCCACCGACCCCGCCGACAGCTCCCCCAGCCCCAACGGCAACGCCGGCTCCCGCGGGGCCAACACCACCAGCGCGCCGTCCGCGTGCAACAACAGCGGCTCCGGATGCCCCCGGTTGACCAACCGCAACGCCTCCGCCCCCGGAGGGACCTCACCGAGCACGCACGTCGTGAACCCCTCCACCGCGTCCAACCCGTCCCGCCGGCCGCCCTCACGGGCCAGGGCGCGCTCCAGGCGCCGCGCGAGGCCCTCCAGGGTCTCCTCGGTGTCCGCCGCCTCCCGGAAGGCCCCCAGCACCACGGCGACGGCCTCCACCGCCCCCAGCCCCTTGCCCCGTACGTCGCCCACCGCGAGCCGGACCCCGTACGGGGTGTCCTGGACGGCGTAGAAGTCCCCGCCGATGAAGGCGTCGGCCTGGGCGGCCTCGTAGCGGGCGGAGACGTGCAACCCGGAGATCCGTTCCGCCGGCGTCGGCAGCACGGCCCGCTGGGCGGCCTCGGCGATCTCGCGCGCCGAGGCGAGCCGCTCGCCGCTGCGCCGCACGACCCGGTTGATCAGCAGGGCCAGTACCGACACGGTGAGGACGGTCACCAGCTCGGTCAGCGCCTCCGCCCTGCCGCTGGTGCCGTTGTGGACGTGCAGGCCGACCACGGTCGCCGAGGCGGCGAGCCCCGTCAGAGCCGTCGCCCACAGGGAGAACAGCGGCGCCGCGATCAGCGGAGCCGCCGAGAAGAAGGGGGAACCCGTGAAGCTCGGCGGAGTGGACAGGTCGAAGACCAGCCCGAGCACGATGAGGGTCATCGGCAGGATCCGGACCACCCGCCGGGCCCGGCCTCCCGCGAGGCCGCGCGCGTCGCTTCCCTGCCGGCCCAGCCCCACCACGCCGTCTCCTGCCGCCCGGTCCCGCCTCGCCCCCTCCAGGCTGGCGGCACCGACCCCCCGCGGCGACCCGACCGGGCCGGTCGAGTGAGGGCGACGCGCGGCGCACCCCGGAGAACGCCCGCGAACACGACGAAGGCCCGGTTCCATTCAAGGAACCGGGCCTTCGTCTTCAGTAGCGGGGACAGGATTTGAACCTGCGACCTCTGGGTTATGAGCCCAGCGAGCTACCGAGCTGCTCCACCCCGCGTCGGTGAACCCAACTCTACGTCATCCGGGGGACGCCCTGCGCCAATTACCGCCCCGGACACCCCCGCGAGGGGCATCACCGCAGGTCAAAGCCCTGAAATGCGATGACGAAGGCCGGCGGTCGACAGCGGTTCGAAGCCTGCGGCGCCCCGACGGCCCGGGTACCGGCCCCTCCGTCGCGCACCACTTCCCGGCCGGCGGCCCCGACCGCGCCCGCCCTACGGACGGCCCCGGGAGCCCACGGGAGCCCGTGGCGCGCGCCCCGCGCCCCGCACGACACCGCCGGCGCCCCGCGGGCGGTCCCGGCCGCGACGGGTCGTCGTGGGATCCCTGCCGCACACGAGGAAGCGCCCCACCCGAGGAACTCGGATGGGGCGCTCGTTCGCAGGTCAGGGGGAAGTCCCCCCGGCCCGCGGGTGGTAGGCCATGTCGGACTCGAACCGACAACCAACGGATTAAAAGTCCGCTGCTCTGCCAATTGAGCTAATGGCCCTCCACGTGCTCACCCCAGAGCATAGCCGGAGAGGGGCTCCTGGCCGATCGGGTATCGCCGGGTGTGGCTGAGGCGGTTTCCCGCCAATGGGTGGGCACGGGGCCAAACGGGCCGGAAACGGGCTCGGCCCCCACCGCACCGAGGTGCCGTGGGGGCCGAGGGAGCGTCAGAAGGCGCTCGGAGATCAGCCGTTGCGCTTCCAGCGCGGCTTGTCGTCACGACGGCCGCCGAAGGAGCCACCGGAGCCGGACGGACGGTTGTCGTCACGACGGCCGTAGGGGCGGTCGCCGGCGCCACCGGAGCGGAAGCCGCCGGAGGGACGGTCGTCGCGGCGGAAGCCACCACGGTCGCCACCGCGGTCGTCACGGTTGAAGCCACCCGACGGACGGTCGTCACGACGGAAACCACCACGGTCACCACCGCGGTCGTCACGACGGTCACCACCCGAGCGGAAACCACCCGACGGACGGTCGTCGCGGCGGAAACCACCACGGTCGCCACCACGGTCGTCACGGTTGAAGCCACCCGACGGACGGG